>NZ_JBXVVU010000002.1:0-471919 GCF_057219955.1 Curvibacter sp. T50 | reverse complement strand
GACCGCCAGGGCAAGCTGACGGTGAGCTTTGCCGGCGATGCGCAGGCGATTGCCGGCGTCTACTCCGACATCGTCAACCTGGTGATCAAGGCCAAGTAAGCCGCCCCAAAGCCTCCGACACCCCAGGCCGGCCGCGCCGGCCTCACCCAAACACCCCGCCCGAGGATGACTCGGCGGGGTTAGTGGCGTCTTGGGGGAGGGTTGGGGGTGCGCTAGGGGTGTTTCAGGGCGTTTTGGGCCCATACCCAGCGGGAAAAGGTCGCTTTTTGCTATCGCCGCAGGAGTGAAACCATGGCAACCTTCGCGTGCCCTGGCGAAGCACGCACGCAATGGAACAGCACCCGGCGGGTAGACAGCGGCGTTCGGGGTCGGTAGGCTTGCGGGCAGGGTACATATTTCAGGGATGCCATGCGACTTCGTTTAGCGACCTCAGCTGTGGGTATCCGGTGTTCGGTCGGGTAAATCACAAGTCAGGCGTCCCATACATGATTCGCGCGACTCCGCGTCAGATTGAATACTTTTACTTCGAGCAGTTTCGAAAACACTATTCATTGCCCGAGTCAAGCGTCGAGTACGACGATAAGCCGGATGTACGACTCAAAGGAGAGCGTCTCTTAGGCATTGAACTCGCGCGTCTGTACCTCAAGGACGGAACCGACAGCAGCAGCGAACAAGTGCAGACAGCACGGAGAACTCAGGTTCTCGCGCGAGCGCAGGCCTTGCATACGGTCCATGGGGGAAGGCCCATCGAACTGTGGGTCGACTTTGATCCTGCAAAGCCTATCGTAGATGTGGAGACCTCTGCTCAACGCTTAGCCACACTTGCCAAAGAGTTCCCACCCGGCCCGGTGCAGTTGGTTGGTGAACTTTCAGGCAACGCAGAAGGGCTGAGGTACGTCTACTGCAACGGACTTGAGTACCCCGATGCGCAATGGCGCGCGCAACAGGTTTTCACTGTTCCAAACCTCGACACTAGCCGCCTCAGAGCCGTCGTCACCGAGAAGTCCGGAAAGGTTTGCAACTACATGCCTTGTGACGAGTACTGGCTTCTGCTAATCGTTGACTTTATGGATCCAGCTCAGGACCAGGAACTCGTGCTGCCCGCTGATTTTCGTCTCGGCAAGGGTCCGTTCGACAAGATACTTCTCTACAAGCCGCCATTCGGCCAGGTCGTGGAGGTTCCGCAGTGATGCTTAACCCCTCGGTTGAGGAGAGGCCCAACGGCAAGCCGTCGGTCCCGCCTCACCTCGAACGTTGGGCGCCACGGCGCCGATGGCACGCTGGCAGCGTCTGGCAGCGTCTGGCAGGCAAATTTCGGGTGTTTTTGGCCCATACCCAGCGATAAATGGTCGGATGATGCTATCGGTTCAATAGTTCCTGCCGCACCGGAAAGGCCGTCCCCATCGGCGACAATCGAGCCCTTTTCTGCTCCCGCTTGCGCACCATGACCGACGCACCCGCCCCAAACGACCGCCCCGCCCTGCCTGACCGCCTGTGTGTGGACCCGCGCAGCCCGCACCATGTGGCCGCGGTGTTTGACCATGACATCGGTATCCGCTTCAACGGCAAGGAGCGCTTCGACGTGGAGGAATACTGCATCAGCGGTGGCTGGATCAAGGTGCCCGCGGGCAAGACGGTCGATCGCAAGGGCCGCCCGCTGCTGATCACGCTCAAGGGCGCGGTGGAAGCGTTTTACCGGTAGAACCGCCCCGGCGCCGCGCAAAAAAAGTGCCGCCGGTCCGTCGGCCGGACTGGCGGCATCAAGCTTGGAGAACGAACCCGCGTGCCGCAGCGCCGACGCGCTGCGCCGCCGACACTCAGAAGTTGTGACGCACGCCCAGCACCGTGGAGTTGACATCGGTGGCGGCCTTGCCGGCGCCGTTGCGCAACAGCACACCATAGACCATGGTGCGTTTGGACAGCGGGTACTTGAGCTCCAGAACCGCGTCGGTATCCTTGGCCACCGTGTCCCGGGCGAGGTCCAGCGTCACGGTGCTTGCGCCCAGGGGCATGGACCCGCCGATGGTGAAGCCCTTGCCCCGGGCGCCTCCGCGTGCATCCTGCACGCTGCCGGCCAGCGCAAACCCGTCAAACTGGTACCGCGCGCCGGCGGCCCAGTTCCTTTTCGCCTTCTCCACCTTGTTGTAGACCAATGAGGCCGACAGCGGGCCACTGCGATAGATCAGGTTCAGGTCGGTCTTGGACAGGTTGTTGTTGTTGCCCGCCAGAATGTGGCCGGCCGTGATGCTCAGGCCGCCCCAGGTGGGTGTGGTGTAGCTCAGGATGGCGTTGTCCCGCGATCCGGCGCCGCCGTAGCCGAACTGGCTGTTGACGACGGCATAGTTCGCCGACGCCGTCAGCTCCCAGGCCATGACGCCGGTCCAGCTTGGGGTGAGCGCCCGCCCGGCCCTCACGGTGCCGAAGCCGCCACTGAGGCCAAGGTTGGCGGCGCGGGCAAACAGGTTGGCCGCTGCGGCGCCGTTGAGCATGCCAATCTCGGCTTCGAGGTTGAACGAGGCCTTCAGGCCGCCTCCCAGGTCTTCGGTGCCGCGCAGACCCCAGCGGCTGGTTCCGTTGTTCTGGGTCGCGCTGCTGAACAGGCGGGTCGACTGGCCGGTGACCTTGCCGACGGCCACGTCGGCAACGCCGTAGACCGTGACCGCCGACTGGGCGGCTGCGGTGCCGGCACAGGCCAGCGCGGCGGCGGCTGCCAGCCAGGAGAAGAAGTGTTTCGATTGGTTTGCCATGGTGTCTCCGGTCGGTTCGTGTGCCGTCCGGCTGGAACCGGACGCTGCACCACGGCCGCCATGATGGCCCGTGGCCGGTTGTCAGTGAAGTGCAATTTTCACAATGACTATTGCGTCCAGCACAATAATCGACCGACGCATGGCAGCCGGTTTGCGCAAGGCGCGGGGGCCGCGCTTCAGGGCGCCGGGGGCTTGCGGGTCACGAGGTACAGCAGCGGCCCGAACACCCCGGCCGCCAGGGTGATGGCGATGTAGGGCCAGACGGTGCGTCCGCTGGACCTGGCGTCGCGCCACATCCAGACCAGCACCAGTCCCAATGCGATCGTCAGGTCCGTCAGCACCTGAATGCCCGCCCAGCTTTGCAGCATGGTGTCAAAAATCCCCCAATAACCGTGATGCCAGAGCGCCACAGCGGTCAACGCACCGAACAGCACCAGGATGGTCGCCACAAGCAGACGGGGCATGGAATCTCCGTTGAAAGTCAAAAGCGGCCAGTTTCCGGACAGGAGGTAATTCCTGCAATTACCAAGAAGGTAGTCAGGACGCCGTCACTTTGTGATGGAATGCGGTGATGGATTGGAAACCCGCCGCCCTGCCGGACACCTTGCAGCAAGCCCGCCGGGCGCGTCGCATCAGCCAGCTGGAGCTCGCGCTGCGGCTGGGCGTGTCGCAGCGCCATGTGAGTTTTGTCGAGACCGGACGCGCCCGCCCGAGCCGCGAACTGCTGACCCGCTGGCTGGGCGAACTGGAGGCCCCGCTGGCGCTTCGCAATACGGCGCTGTTGCAAGCCGGTTTTGCGCCGCCCTATCGCGCGACACGCTGGGACGACCCCGACCTGGCCGCCGCCCGCGGGGCACTGCAGCAACTGCTGATGGCCCACGAGCCCATGCCCGCACTGATTCTCGATGCGCAGTGGAACCTGCTGCAGCTCAATCGGGGCGGCCAGTGGCTGGCCGCCACCCTGATGCCGCCCGAGGTGCTGGAGTCTGCCAACGGCGGGCCTGCCAACCTGGTGGACATGCTGATCCACCCGATGGGGCTGACGCGGCCGCTGGTCAACCTGCGCGAGGCCGGCCCGGCCTTTCTGGCCCAGTTGCGCGCCGAGGCGACCTGGCAGCCCGAGCTGGCCAGCCGTGCCGAGGCGTTCGAGGCTTTGCTGCGACAGCGCCTTGAAGGCCCGGTGCCGCCGGGCGCCGACGCCGGACGCCCGCCGCCGCTGCTCACGCTGCGCTTTGCCTCACCGTGGGGGGAATTGGCCTTTTTCCGCATGTTCACCACGTTTGGCACGCCGCAGGACATCACCCTGGCGTCCCTGAAGGTGGAACATCTGTTTGCGGCGGATGCCGCCACGCGGGCCGTGTTGCAGGCCCAGGTGCCACCGCCCGCGCCGCCCGCCGGGGCATGACCGGCGTCGCCGTTTTCCCGTCCGCGCCGCGGGGCTTGCCATCGCGGCCCGCCGGACGGCGGCACAATCGGGGCCGATTCGCAATGCCTGGGCCGTTTCGGCCCGACAGGCAGCAACACCCGCCATGGACCCCGTCATCCTCTTCTTCCTGTTCGGCCTGACCGCCGGGCTGCTGCGCTCGGAGCTCAAGCTGCCCGGCGCGCTGTACGACTCGCTGACCATTTTTCTGCTGCTGGCCATCGGCCTCAAGGGCGGCCAGGGCCTGGCGACCCAGCCGCTGGCGCCGCTGGTGCCGCAGATCGGGGCCGTGATCGTGCTGGGTTGTGTGCAGACGCTGATCGCTTTTGCCGTGCTGCGCTGGCTGTTCCGCTTTGACCGCCCGAACGCCGCCGCCACCGCCGCGCACTATGGCTCGGTCAGCGTGGCCACCTTTGCCGTGGCCGCGGCCTGGTTTGCCGCGCGGGCCATCCCGGTGGAGCCGCAGATGGCGGTGATTCTGGCGGTGATGGAGGTGCCGGCGATTCTGGTGGGCATCGTGCTCGCGCGTGGCGTGGACAAGGACACCGACTGGAAGGCGCTGGGCCACGAAGCCTTTCTGGGCAAGGGCGTGACGCTGCTGCTGGGGGGCATGGCCATCGGCTGGGCGGCCGGGCCCTCAGGGCTGGAGCCCATCAGCGGCCTGTACTTTGACCTGTTCAAGGGCATTCTGGCCCTGTTTTTGCTGGAAATGGGCCTGATTGTGAGCCGCCAGGTGGGCGAGTTGCGCCGCCGCGGCCTGTCGCTGATCGCGTTCGGCATTGGCATGCCGCTGGTGTCGGCCGGCCTGGGGCTGGGCACCGGCTGGCTGCTGGGCCTGTCGGTGGGCGGAACGGCCATGCTGGCCACGCTGGCGGCCTCGGCCTCGTACATCGCGGTGCCGGCGGCCATGCGCATTGCGGTGCCGCAGGCCAACCCGGCCGTGTCGCTGGCCGGCGCGCTGGGCGTGACCTTTCCGTTCAACATCGTCGCGGGCATCCCGCTGTACCACTGGATGGCCAGCCGCCTGGCCGGAGCAACGCCATGACCAACGCCGCCCCACTGCACACCGAGCGCCGCACCCTGCTGACCCTGTTCAGCGAAGCCGCGGTGGAGCCCCTGCTGGTGCGTGACATGGACCGCCTGGGCATCGGCGGCTACACCATTTCGGACGCGCGGGGCAAAGGCAGCCGCGGCGTGCGCGACGCTGCCTGGGACGAGGCCCGCAACATCCGCGTGGAGGTGATCTGCGCCCGCGCCCAGGCCGAAACCCTGCTGGCGCACCTGCAGGCGCGCTATTTCGCCAACTACGCGATGGTGGCCACCCTGTCCGAGGTGGAAGTGCTGCGGCCGGGGAAGTTCTGAGGGCACCCGTTCGGTCCTGGATTCATAGCATCCAATGACCTTTTTACGCTGGGTATTGGCCGGAAAGGCTTGAAAAATGCGCGGAAGCCGCCGTTGGGAGCGCGGGACCGGCGTGACCCGCCGGCCCCCGCCCGTCAGCGCCCGGCAACCTCGTCGTCCACGGCTTTTTGAACCGCCCGGTAGAAGGCTTCGCGGGCAGGGCTGGCGGCCGGGTCGGTGGCGCCACCGGCCCAGTTGCCGTTGGTCACGATGACCAGCTGCCGCCGCGGGTCGACAAAGATGCCCTGGCCGAAGATGCCGCGCGCCGCAAAGTCGCCGCTGTCGTAGGTCCACCATTGGTAGCCGTAACCACGGCCGGGTTGTCCGATGGGTGTGCGGCTGCTGGTGGCGGCGGCCAGCCAGTCGGCGGGCACGATCGGCTGGCCCTTGACGGCGGCGCCGTTCAGGATGAACTGGCCAAAGCGGGCCCAGTCGCGCGGCGCGGCCTGGATGCAGCAGCCGCTGATTTCCTGGCCGGTCTTGCTCAGGATCCAGGTCGCTTTCTGTTCCATGCCGGCGGGCTGCCAGATTTTTTCGGAGAGGTACTGGGCCAGGGGTTTGCCGGTGGCCCGGGCCAGCAGGATGCCGACCAGGTTGGTCTCGCCGGTGCTGTAGAGCCAGCGGGTGCCGGCGGGCGCCTCGCGCGGCAGTTTGCGCAGGTAGCTCACCAGCGCGTCCACGCCGGGCTCGGGCTGGTGGTTGTTGAAGCGGGCGACATCGGAGTTGGGGTTGCCATAGTCTTCGTTCCACTTCACGCCAGAGGTCATGGTCAGCAACTGGCGGATGCTGACGTCGTCATACGCCGAGCCTTTCATTTCCGGGATGTACTGGCTGACCTTGTCGTCCAGGCTCTTGATGTGGCCGTCGCGCACGGCCGCGCCCACCAGGGTGGAGGTGACCGACTTGGCCACCGAGAAACTCGTCCACCGGCCCTTGGCATCAAAGTCCAGCCCGTAACGCTCCAGCCGCAGCGCGCCCTTGTGCACGATCAGCACGGCGGCGCTGCGTTGCGCGGCCATGTAGGCGTCCATATCCATCGGCAACTTCAGCGGCGGGCCGGGTGGCAAGGCCGAGGGCGTGCCGCCGGCGGGCACGTCGTTCCACTTGGCCAGCAGGGAGAGGCGGTCCATGGCGCGGAACGCGGCGTCGCGCTGCGGCTGGCTCCAGAACAGCACGTCGCGGTTGGTGGGCAACGCGGCCAGCAGGCCCAGCGTTTCCTTGTCGAGGCTGGCGCAGCCGGTCGAGCCGGCGATGACCGCGGCGGCAAGCGCGCCAAGGGTGATTTTTTTGAACTTCACTTCGGGTCTCCTGTGCATGAAGGGCCCGATTCTGCGCCTGTGTCGCCACCGGCGAATGAGCACTTGTACCGACCGGGCCCCGGCGCCCGCCACAGCAGGTTCAGCCCTGCACCGGCGCCCCCGTCACCAGGAACTGCCCGCCGGCCACATGGTGGATGGTGCGCAGCTCATCCGGCGCGTCTTCGAAGTGCCAGCGCCCGTCACGGAACACGCGCGCATCCGCCCAGGCCCCAACCACCTCGCCGATGAACAGGTCGTAGGCCTGCTGGTTGTGCGGCTCCGGCACCAGCCGGCAGGCCAGCCAGCCGACGCAGCCTTCCACCAGCGGCAGATCGCTGCCGGGTGCGGTGAAGATCCGCACCCCGTGTCTGGCGAGCTTGTCGGGCACATCGCGGGCGCTGTCCGTGCCCACGCCGACGGTCAAGGTCGCCATCGCCCGCGTCGGCAACTGCAGGGCAAAGAACCCACTGGCCTCGATCAGCCCGCGCGTGAAAGTGGCCTTGTCCAGCACCACCGTCACCTTGGGCGTCTGCCCGTAGTCCAGCACGCAGGCCCAGGCGGCGGCCATGACATTGGTGATGCCGCCATGCCGCGCCGACACCAGCACCGTGGGGCCGTGGTTCATCAGGCGCCAGGATTTGTCGAGGGGGACGGGGGTGAAGTGGGCGGGGGTCATGGGGCGGACTGTAGCGCTACCGGTACGCGCGCAGGCGGGTCAGGCATCGTTCCATTTCGCGCAGGTGTCAAAACCCACCCTGGCTGCGGGCCACCCACCACACAAATGCCCTGGCCCGGTAGACAACAGCCTTCTCGGGTTGTAGGCTGTCATGCAGGGTGCGAACCCGTTCGTGCACCTGATCGAGCAGCTCGCCGGCCCGGGGAGGAACCCAGTCAGGTTTGTCGGATCTGTTATACCTGTTCATGCATACAGTTTGCGCTCGTATGCCGTTGATTTCAAAACATTTTTGGGGGTGCCATGCGACTTTGTTTAACGACCACGGTTGTGGGTATCCGGTGTTTGGTCAGGTAAATCACAGTTAGCCGTCTTATGCCACTCGCCGCAGAACTTGATGAGCTCACGACCTGGGTAAAGCGCCTACCATCTATTGGGATGCAGACACTGGGTAGTGCCAGCGCGCCCATGTATACCCTCGACTTCGTCATGATTGGGGCGGTTAAGCGATCCTTGAGTTTGGCGAGCGGTTTGCTGAGTATGGTGCAAGCACAGAATATGGTTTGCTCTCGTGCAATCCTTCGAATGCAACTCGACACCGTCAGTCGCCTACTTGCGTATACCTACGTTAAGGAACCTGAAGCAATGGCTAAAGCCTTGATTGGTGGCACACCGATTAAGAAGTTCAAGAGTCGCGACGGCAAGGCTCTGGTAGACGGATATTTGATTGATCAAATGACCAAAGCCCATCCGTGGGCGCGCAAAGTCTATGACTTCACCTCTGGTTACGTCCACTTCTCTGAACGGCAGTTTTTTGATTCGATTCATTCCGTCGGCAGCGATCAGGAGCGCACCATACAGTTACAGGTCAGTCACATCGACAACAAATTTCCCGAGTTCAGTTGGGAGGAAACTGTTGCCTGCTTCAACGAACTGCTCAAAATAATTGAGAGCCTGCTTGGGAGTTATTCATCTCAAAAAACGGCTAACCCATCATTCAACACGGACTGGCGCGATAAGGCCGCGCCAGCCGGTTAATTCAGACGTTAGGCCTCATGATTGAACCATCTCTGCTTGCAGCCGTTTTGTCCAAAGCACTGGATCTTTGGACGAAGCCCGTGCTTCGATTCGGAATAACAGACGGAAAGCCAACTGTCGAACTATTTCCAGAGAGAGTCGAACGCGTAAGCGTAGATCAACGGATCCAGAAGATTGATGCAGCCCGCAGAAATCTAAGCGAGGCGCTTGGAGCAATCGACGAACTAAAGGCTGCTGCAGAAGAAAACAAGGCAGAACTTGCGCTCGCACTAGAACGGCTAAACACCGCAAGAAGCCAGCAAGAGTCCGCTGAGCGTGAACTTACTGCAGTGAGAGATATCGCAAGATCCGACATTGAGGTGTTTAAACAACTCGCGGGAATTCCTTCTCAGAAGCAAGTTGCTAAAGAGCGTTTCATTGGCTTCATTCTTGGCGTTGTTGCCTCAATCGTCGCAGCGGCAATCTGGCAACTTGGAACATGGGCCTGGCAGAATTATGGTCCCGCTTAGCGGCTGTGCGCTATGAGGCCTAACCATTCGTTCAACCGGAAACAGTGGGGCATGCCGCCGTCTGGGCTTTCATTTCATTATCGCCCAGCCGTCGTCATGCCCCACTGTTCCGGTTAACTCGCACGTTAGGCCTCACAAAACTCGCTTCCCTTCCTCACATGTCCGAAACACTTAAAAAAGCACTAAAGATCGTCGCCGGTGTCGCGGCGACGATCGTTCTAGGCGCCATCGGAAGCGGCCTGTGGGAACGCTTCTTAGGGCCCTTCCTTGATTGGCTAACGCGCCAGACAGTCGGTGCGGTTGCGTGGGGGCACACTTCATACCGCGACTCAATCTACGAGAACGCAGCCAAAGGTTTCCACGAGGCGCACTCTTTGGCGCTCTACACGACCTTTCTCGGCCTGCTTCCCATCGCATATCTCTTCTTGCTTCAGCGTCACCCAACCGAACGGCGTCCCGAAGGAACGAGGTCTCCTTTCCGCGAGTTCATCCGCTCTAGGAAAGGATATTGGGTTATCTACGCAGTTACCATGGCCGTATTCGTCGGCGTCGGTTTTGGCGCCCTTAGGCAACGGCACATAAACGAGACCATTACATACAGTCTAGGTACCTTTGAGATCGTCCGCCCTTATGTCGGAGAGCTTCAGTACACAAAGTATCGGTCTAGATTCTTTGCCACAAGAACCGCCGCCGAGTTCGATGAACTCCACGCCGAGGTAATCGCAGTCGCAAAAGCCAACAGCATTCGACTTCCAGCCTACACGCCGCTGTGAGGCCTAACCCCTCGCTCAACCTGAGAGCCAACGGCGTGGCGCAAAGCCCGCGCCACAGTGCAAGTGTGCATTATCTGTGGCGCGGGCTTTGCGCCACGCCGTTGGCNTTTCCCCCCCCCCCCCCCCCCCCCCCCCCCCCCCCCCCCCCCTTCCCCCCCTCCCCCCCCCCCACGCCGTTGGCTCCAGGTTAGCTCGAACGTTAGATCGCATGTGGAGTTGACCCGGTTCCGTGGACACCTCATTCTTTGTGTTCAAGGAGTCGCAAATGTCCAAAGTACGACCGCCGTACCCGGCGGAATTCCGTCAGCAGATGGTCGAGCTCGTTCGAGCCGGCCGCTCACCCGCGCAGCTCTCGCGTGAGTTCGGTGTCACTGCTCAGTCCATCACCAACTGGGTTGGCCAAGCCGCCATCGACGACGGCAAGCCTTTGCCTGGAAAGGAAGGTCTGACCACCGCCGAACGTGAAGAGCTGGTGCGCTTACGCCGGCAATTGCGCCAGGTACAGATGGAGCGCGACATATTGGCAAAGGCTACGGCCTGGTTTGCCGGTCGCAGCGATGCGACTTCAACGAAGTCTTCGGACTCGTGATGGCGAACCAGGCCGACCTTCCTGTGCGCACCATGTGCCGCGTGCTCGGTGTCTCAGCCAGCGGTTTCTATGCCTGGCGCGACCGTGCCCCGTCCCAGCGCAGCATCGCCAACGCGGTCATGACCGAGCACATCCGCCAGATTCACCAGGACTCCTACGAGTCCTACGGCATGCCTCGGGTGCGAGCCGAGCTCATCGAGCAAGGCGTGTGCATCAGCCGTCAGCGTGTGGCCCGCCTCATGCGGCAAGCCGGTATCCATGGCATCAGCAAGCGCAGAGGCTTCACCGTCACCACCTGTCGCGATAAGCGTCAGTCACCGGCCAACGACCTGGTCAACCGGCGTTTCCACGCCACAGGTCCGAACCAGCTGTGGGTGGCTGACATGACGTACGTGCCGACCTGGATGGGCTTCCTCTATCTGGCTGTGGTCATCGATGTCTGGAGCCGGCGCGTGGTGGGCTGGGCCATGGGAGAGCGCATGACGAGCGAGCTGGTGCTGACAGCCTTGAACATGGCGTTGGAGCAGCGCCAACCCAAGGGTGTCATCCACCACAGCGACCAGGGCAGCCAGTACACGAGCCTGGCCTTTGGCGAACGATGCCGGCAGATGCAGGTTCGCCCCTCCATGGGCACGGTGGGCGATGCCTACGACAACGCAATGGCAGAAAGCTTCTTCGCCAGCCTGGAAGGCGAACTCATCGAGCGCAATACCTTCCGGAGCAAGGCTCAAGCCCGAATGGCGGTCTTCACCTGGATTGAAGGCTGGTACAACCCGCGGCGCCGTCACAGCGGCCTGGGCTACCTCTCACCCCTGAATTTCGAAAGGAACCACGAAGCCCAGTTTGATGTTGTCAAAGATGCCAACATCCATGTCAAAACGACACCCGAAACGGTTTGAGAATCAAACCAATATCCGTCCACTGAAGTGGGTCAACTCCAATGGGCTCGCGTTACTCCGTTCTTCTGGCCTCAGGCGAAGTGAGCCGGGATGCTTGGCTAAACGCGGTTGGAGCGATTGGCTGGGAACCGCTTGGAGAGGCGCCCGCGCCGGTTCCAGTTGGTGGTGTGCCCACTGACGAGGCATGGTTCTTATCACGCTTCGAATGGACGGCCTTGATTCTTGGGTACGGCGTTGGCACGACGCGCGGGGCAGACGCTTCCGAGGTGGCCGCGACGCTGTCGTCAATTTCCAGATTGGCGTACTTCGCGCTGGAGGACACTAATCGCGAGATTTCGGCGCAAGTGTTCGAAGATGGGAAGCTCACTTACGGCCATTTCGAACAAGCTGGCGAGGTCGATGCCAGGCGTTCTGTGGGTGCGCCTCCAGGCAGGGACCGTTATGACCAGACGGACCCCGACGCTTTGCTACTAAAGGTGCTTCCCACCGGTGCTTCGTTGGCGGACTTTGAGAGTCAGCTCTTTTCGCACGGGCGCATAGGCTGGCGCTCAGAACAACCGAAGAAGAGGTGGTGGCAATGGAGGTAGAGCGATCTAACTGGTCGGTCGACGCGGACACGATGCGGCAAGGGGCCGCACAGTGCCGTGGAAAATCGTGCACCGTGCGGCCCCTTGCCGCATCGTGCCGGTCACCTCTACGTCAAATTTCACGTTGCATTCCAGTATTTTGTAAATACAATTAACCATATTCACATGGGACGAATCAAAGCGCAAGCTGAACATCAAGAATCACGGGCTTGACTTCGTTGGATGCGATGCAATCTGGGACCACTTCACGGTGACTCGCGAAGACAAGCGGCAAGACTATGGCGAAGAGCGCTTGGTTTGCTTCGGTCTTCTTGAGGCCAATGTGGTTGTGATGGTTTACACCGAGCGCCCGAAGGGGCCTCACGTCATTTCACTGCGAAAGGCAGAAAAACATGAAGCTCGCTACTACCGCCAAGCTGCCAAAGAAAACCTCGGCTAAGGTCAACGACCCCGACAATCCTGCATGGACTGAGGACATGCTGGGTGCGCCCGTTCTGAAGCGTGGACGTGGGCCGCAAGCCACTCCGACGAAGGTGCTCACCTCAGTGCGTTTGGATGCGGATGTTTTGGAGTTCTTCAAGTCGCAAGGTGCTGGCTACCAGTCACGGATCAATGCGGTGCTGCGCGCGGCAGTGGCGCGAAATTTAACTGGTCGTCCAAGTGCGACAACGCGCAAGCGTGTCGCGGCTTGACTTTGACGTTCGGCCTCACAGAACACCCGCGGTTGACCACCATGCGCCTTGGGCGTATCGCTTAAACATGCTCTCCGTTGTCGAGAGTCCTATCTTTCAGAGGCTCTGGCCTCGGTACTGGGACGAAGATGAGCGCGCCGAGTTCGCATCGTTCATCGCATTGAATCCAGATGTGGCGCCGTCATCCGAGGCTCTGGTGGCATCCGCAAGGTCCGCTGGGCGCGAGAAGGAACGGGCAAGTCTGGCGGTGTAAGGATCATCTACCGTGCACGCAACGAAGCAGTCGAGGTTTATCTGCTGACGCTATATGCCAAGTCAGAGTCAGGGAACATCTCCCTCAGCACACATAAGGAGATCCGTCGTGCCCTTGAAAACCAAGAAGCTCAACCCCACTGAAATCAGCGCGTTTGAAGCAAAGCGCGACATCGGCGCGGAGATCCTGCAGTCCATCAAGGAGATGAAGGCTGGAAAGGGAAAGGTCGTTGTCTCGTCGGCCACCGAAGCAAGGGAAGCCACAGGCCTGTCCCAATCTCAGTTTGCCAGTCTGTTAGGGGTCTCGGTGCGCACGCTGCAGGGCTGGGAGCAAGGGCGCAAACAGCCGAGTGGCGCTGCACGCACCCTCCTTGCAATCGCTCGCACGAATCCGAAGGCGGTGCTGGCAGTCTCTGCGCAGTGAGGCCGAACCCCTCGCTCAAGCGAAGCTCCAAAGGCAGGCCACGCTGGCCATCAAGCGCTGGGGCTTCGTCCCGTTTTCCGCTTGCTGACCCGCCCTACACCCCTGTCACCCGCACCGCGCAGTACTTCAGCTCCGGAATCTTCCCGAACGGGTCGAGTGCGGCGTTGGTGAGCAGGTTGGCCGCAGCCTCGACGTAGGCAAACGGAATGAACACCGTGCCCGGCGGCGTGCCGTCGTCCTGGCGGGCGGTCAACACCACGTCGCCGCGGCGCGAGGCTACCCGCACCGCATCGCCGGGCGCCAGGCCCAGGCGGGCGAGGTCGTCGCCGTGCAGGCTGGCGGTGGGAGACGGCTCGATGGCGTCGAGCACGCCGCTGCGCCGGGTCATGCTGCCGGTGTGCCAGTGTTCCAGCTGGCGGCCGGTGATCAGCACCATGGGGTAGTCGGCGTCGGGCCGCTCGTTGGCGGGGATGAGATCGGCCGGCACCAGCTTCACGCGGCCGTCGGGTGTGGGGAAATGGTCGTGAAAGACGATGGGCTGCCCGGGGTCGTCGGCACTGAGGCAGGGGTAGGTCACGGCGCCTTCGCGTTGCAGGCGCGACCAGGTAACGCCTTCGATGGCGGTGTGCATGGCCTGGCGCATTTCTTCAAATACACGCTCCACACCATGATAGCCAGCGCCATCTGGTGCGTTTTCGCTCTCGTTTTCATAGTTCCAGCCGAGGCCGAAGCGGCGCGCCATCTGCTGGATGATCCACAGGTCGGCGCGGGCTTCGCCCGGTGGTTGCAACGCCTGGTGGCTGAGTTGCACGGTGCGGTCGGTGTTGCTGACGGTGCCGGTTTTTTCGGGCCAGGCGCTGGCGGGCAGCACCACGTCGGCCAGCCAGGCGGTCTCGGTCAGGAAGATGTCCTGCACCACCAGGTGCTGCAGGCTGGCCAGCGCGTGGCGCGCGTGGTTCAGGTTGGGGTCGCTCATGGCGGGGTTCTCGCCCATGATGTACATCCCGCGCACTTTGTGCGGGTCGCTGTCCGGGGCTAGCGCCTTGCCCATGATTTCGACCACGGTGTAGCCGGGCTGGCGATCGAGTTCGGTGTTCCAGAATGCTTCGAACCAGTCGTGGGCCTCGGCGTTGATGACCCGCTGGTAGTTGGGGTACATCATGGGAATGAGCCCGGCATCGCTGGCGCCTTGCACATTGTTCTGGCCGCGCAAGGGGTGCAGGCCGGTGCCGGGGCGGCCGATCTGGCCGGTGATGCTGGCCAGCGCGATCAGACACCGCACGTTGTCGGTGCCGTGCACATGCTGGCTCACGCCCATGCCCCACAGGATCATGGACGCCTGGCTGGTGGCGTAGGCGCGCGCCACTTCGCGAATCGTTTCCGCCGGGATGCCGCAGACGGGGGCCATGCGTTCGGGGCTGTAGTCCAGCACGTTGGCCTTGAGCGCGTCATATTCGTCCACCCGGTTGCGAATGAAGACCTCATCGATCAGCCCCTCGGTCACGATGACGTGCAACATGGCATTGAGCAGCGCCACATCGGTATCGGCGCGGAACTGCAGCACACGCCAGGCGTGGCGGGCCAGATCGGTCCGCCGCGGGTCGGCCAGCACCAGTTTGGCCCCGCGGGCGACGGCGTTCTTGATCCAGGTGGCACCCACCGGGTGATTGCTGGTGGGGTTGGAGCCGATGACCAGGATGAATTGGGCGTGTTCCACATCCTTGATCGGGTTGCTCACCGCCCCCGACCCCACGCCCTCCAGCAGCGCCGCCACACTGGAAGCATGGCACAGGCGGGTGCAGTGGTCGACGTTGTTGCTGCCAAAGCCCGTGCGCACCAGCTTCTGGAACAGGTAGGCTTCTTCGTTGCTGCCCTTCGCCGAACCGAAGCCGGCGAGTGCTTTCTTGCCGTGGGTATCACGCAGGGCTTTGAGCTTGCCGGCAGCGAGGTCCAGCGCTTCGTCCCAGCTGGCTTCACGGAAAACTTCGCTCCAGTGCAGGTCGCGGTGCAGATGGTCGGGATCCTTGGACACGCCGGGCTTGCGGATCAGCGGCCGGGTCAGGCGGGCCGGGTGGTGCGCGTAGTCAAAACCGAAACGGCCCTTGATGCACAGGCGGCCTTCGTTGGCCGGCCCGGGGCGGCCTTCGACGCCAACGATGCGCCCGTCACGCAGCAGGTAACGCATCTGGCAGCCCACACCGCAATAGGGGCAGACGGTGTCCACGGTGCGATCCACCCGCTGCGACCCGATCAGCGTTTTGGCACTGAGCGCACCAGTCGGGCACGCTTGCACACATTCACCGCAGCCGACACAGCTGCTTTCGCCCATGGGGTCACCCAGATCGAACACCACCTGGGTGTGCGCACCGCGAAACGCGAGCCCGATGACGTCGTTGACTTGCACCTCGCGGCAGGCACGCTGGCAACGGTTGCACTGAATGCAGGCGTCCAGGTTGACGGCCATCGCCGGGTGCGACAGGTCATGCCGTTGCGGGCCGGCGGTTTCGCCGGCGGTGGGCCCGCCACGCAGCGCCGACAGCGCGGGGCGCGGTTTGACCCCCATGCGGGCAGCCCACGCGCTCAACTCGCCGTGGGGGCCGGCGTCGTGTGGGACGGACGATGCCCCCGATCCATGCGTGGCGTCGTTCCATTTGTAGCCGCTGTCCGGCATATCGGCCAGCAAGAGCTCCAGCACTATCTGCTGGCTTTTTCGGGCCCGCGGGCTGTTCGCGAAAACCTTCTGTCCGGGTGACGGGGACCGGCAGCAGCTGGGTGCGAGTGTGCGCTCACCTTCGATTTCGACCACACAAGCTCTGCAATTTCCATCGGGGCGCAGGCCGTCGCTGTGGCACAGGTGCGGAATCAGCACGCCATGGCGGCGCGCGGCGGACCAGATGGTTTCGCCTGGAAGCGCGCTCACGAGTTCGGTATCGAGCTCGAAGCGGATGGCCTTGTCCTGGTCTGTTGTGGTCATGCGCGGGGCTCCGGATCGTTGGAAGGGCGTGCCGGCTCGGTGTGGGCGCCTTTGCCACGGGGTTTGGGCAAGTCACCGGGCCAGGGGGCCTCACCCACCTCATGGCGGAAGAACTTGTGCATGCAACGGATCGGGTTCGGCGCGGCCTGCCCCAGGCCGCAGATCGATGCGTCGCCCATGACCAGGGCCAGGTCGTCCAGCGTGTCGGCATCCCACTGGTCGGCTTCCATGAGCCGCGCGGCCTTGGCCGTGCCGACACGGCACGGTGTGCACTGGCCGCAACTTTCGTCGGCCAGGAAACGCATCACGTTCAATGCGGCATCGCGGGCGCGGTCGTGCTGGCTGAGCACGATGACCGCGGCCGAGCCAATGAAGCAGCCATAGGGCTGCAAGGTGTCGAAGTCCAGCGGCACATCGGCCAGCGTGGCGGGCAGGATGCCCCCACTGGCCCCCCCGGGCAGGTAGGCATACAGCTCATGGCCTTCGGCCATGCCGCCACAGTACTCGGCGATCAGCTCGCGCAGGGTGATTCCGGCCGGGGCGAGCTTGACTCCGGGCTCTTTGACCCGCCCGCTGACACTGAAGGACCGCAGGCCCTTGCGCCCGTGACGGCCGTGGCTGGCAAACCACCCGGGGCCTTTTTCGACGATGTCACGCACCCAGTACAGGGTCTCGAAGTTGTGTTCCAGCGTGGGCCGGCCGAACAGGCCTGTCTGGGCGATGTAGGGCGGGCGCATGCGCGGCTCGCCACGTTTGCCCTCGATGCTTTCAATCATCGCGGACTCTTCGCCACAGACATACGAACCGGCGCCGCGCCGCAGTTCGATACGGGGCAGCGGACAGGGCGGATTGGCCTGCAGCGCGGCAATTTCACGTTGCAGCAGATGCCGGCATTCGTGATATTCGTCGCGCAGGTAGATGTAGACCGCTTCGGTCCCGACCACCTGCGCAGCGATCAGCACCCCTTCCAGGAAACGGTGTGGATCGCGCTCCAGGTAGTGGCGGTCCTTGAACGTGCCAGGCTCCCCTTCGTCGATGTTGACGGCCATGAGGCGAGGTGTCGGCTCGGCGCGCACGATGCGCCACTTGCGCCCGGCCGGGAATCCGGCGCCGCCCAGACCGCGCAGACCGGCATGTTCCAGCGCCTGGAGCACTGCCTCGGCATCGTGTTCCCCGTTGACCACGGCGGCTGCGAGGCCGTAGCCGCCGGCAGCGCGGTAGGCGTCGTATACTATTGTTTTCATAGCATACAGCGACCTTTTTACGATGGGTATTGGCTGGTTTTGCGTCAAATCGCGGCCTGCGGAGTCTTGGGGAGTGACAGCGAGGGCATCGGGCACACCGGACACCGTGTTCACCAGTCCGTGGACGGTGTCCGTGACGGTCTGGGCCGTGGCCTCTGGGACGGCAACCGGACCCGCCAGTACCGCGGGTGCCTGCGCGCAACGGCCTATGCACGGTGCTTCGACAATTCGCACGGTCCTTCCCAGCAAGGCCGGCAGTCGGGCCAGCAGATCGCGCCCACCGGCCATTTCACAACTGAGGCCGCCACACACGCGCACGGTCAGCGCGGGTGCCATGGCGTCGTCTTTGAGGATGTCAAAGTGATGGTAGAAGCTGGCGACCTCGAAGACCTCGACCATCGGCAGTCGCATTTCATGCGCCAGCGCGACCAGGTGCCGTTCAAACAAGGCGCGAAAGTGGTCGTTGAGCAGGTGCAGGTTTTCGATCAGGCGGTCACGGGGATGGCCGCAGGCCGGAGGGTCGCCGATCAGCGACCTCACTTCGCGCAAGGCTTGGGGATCAGGCTGGCGGCCTTTGAGACGGTCGCGCGCGCGCCCCCGGGGATGCAAAGGGTGTTCAGTCAGGGAGACAGAGGCATTCATCCTGCGAGACTAGCGCAATGCCATGTCAGGTCAAGAATCCGAGTCAGTCCGTAGGGATTGGGATGGCGACGGGGCCGCAGACCCCAGAGCGCAAAAGGCGAACGCGTCAGGCGGTCGCCACGGGTTCAGTGCCCGGCAATTCGTCGAAAACAATGCGATGGGCGTTGGCAAAACAAAGAAAACGCCGATTGGTGGCGCGCCCGACTGCACAGAGCCCGACCCGTTGTGCGACATGCAAGCCCATTTCCGTGATGCCGCTGCGGGAAATGACAACCGGCACGCCCATCTGGGCCGACTTGATGACCATCTCGCTGGTCAATCGACCGGTGGTGTAGAACACCCTTTCGCCGCGGGGCAGGTCAGCCTGCAACGCCATCCAGCCAGCGATGGTGTCGACGGCATTGTGACGACCGACGTCTTCCACAAACAACAACAAGCGGTTGTCCACAAACAGTGCGCAGGCGTGAACCGAGCCGGCTGCCTTGTAGGTGCTGTCGTGCACGCGTATGGTGTTGACGATATCGTAGAGTTGCGACTGGCGCAGCCGGGCCTCGGGCGGCAGTGCAATGCGGTCGACGTCGTCCATCAGGGCGCCGAATACGCTGCCCTGACCACATCCGGTCGTAACGACCCGGCGCGCGGTGCGTTCTTCGATCCGGGCAATGCCGTCGCGGGTACGGACTGCGGCGGCGCCCACATCCCAGTCCACGGTGACGGACTCAACCTCCCGCACCGAACCGATCAATCGCTGGTTGAGCAGGTAGCCCAGCACCAGCCATTCCGGGTGGGCGCCGAGGGTCATGAGGGTGACCAGTTCCCGCTTGTCGACATACAGGGTCAGGCCCCGTTCCGCCGGGATACGGATGGTGCGGGATTGTCCGGTTTCGTCGATAACGGACAGCGGGCGCGTCAGCTCCGCCTGGGCCTGCGTCAGACGGGGATTTACAGACAAGGGCATAGAGCCCGCAGGCGTCAGGCAGCTGAGATCGGCCAGATTCATGCGTTGAGGAATTCAGCGGCCAGAAAACCTGGCGCGCCCGATTTCAGGATTTTTTGGCTTTGGGGGCTGCGGCGGCGGGACCGGTCGCCTTGGCAGGCGCTGCGCTTCCGGCAGCAGCCACCGCCGGCGCTGGCGAGCCAAACGGACCGGGGTCGACACAGGCGGGAGACGCCTGAGCCGCCGGCACGCTTTTCCCGGCCGCTTTCGACGACTTGAAGTAGTGCGCGGCCGTTCGGTCCATCGACTTGCAAAGCAGGTAACTTTCCACCTTGCCGGCGTGTGCCGTCTTGGCCTTGGCCTCTTCCGCCTTGGCTTTTGCCGCGTCGTCCAGGACGGGGGCCGGGAGTTTGGCATGGGCCGCCGTCATCGCGGACAGCAGGCCGGCAATCAAGAGCAGTTGTTTCATGTTTTGTTCCTTCGCTCAGGCATTGGCGGGCGCATTCAGCGGGGCCTCGGGAGCCGGCTTGCTGCGCTGTGCCGGAATCTTTCCGGACTTGACATCGTCGTACCACAGTTCATGGTGCTCCTTGGCCCAGGCTTCATCGACGTAACCGGTCCGCATGGCACCGAAAGCACCCTTGACACCCACCGTACCCATGTAAATGTGGCCCATGATCAGCGCCATCATGACCAGCGCGCATGCCAGATGCAACATGTGCGCAATCTGCATGTCGCCACGCAGGTAAAGCAAGCCGGGTATCAACTTGTCCAGGAACAGGCCCGAGCCTACGACCACGATGCCGGGAATGGTCACCCCCCACCAGAACAGACCCTTTTCGCCGGCATTGAAGCGATGTGAAGGAACTTCATGTTCGCCGAGCATTCCGCCGGCTTTGCTCAGCCAGACGAAATCCGCAGCATTGGCGATGTTGTCCTTGATGAACGTGACGATGATGATGACCAGCGACACGGCAAACAAAGGGCCGACAAAGTTGTGCACATTCTTGAGCACGTAGGTCAGCCATCCGAACAAGGCCGTACCGATCACGGGCAATAGGAAAAACTTGCCGAACGCCATCACGATTCCGGAGACTGCAAGAACGATGAAGGCACCGGCATTGCTCCAGTGGGCTGCCCGTTCAAAGGGCGTAAAACGCTCGATCTTGCGCCCGGTATCCGGCAGATGGCCACCCAGCGTCCCTTTGGTCTTGTAGAAAATTGCAATCGCCAGCAGGACGATCAGCAACAATGATCCTCCATAGGGAATCAGCCACTGATTGCGCACCTGACGCCAGGCCTCACCAGCCGTTGTCAGCCGCGAGCCGGGGTACTGGACAAATGGCTGGATCAGATTCCCCGCTTCGGGAGCTTGCGCCACCGGCAGGCTGCTGTAGCCCGTAACCCCCTTGGCCACATCGCGCCACACGGGAGCGTTGTTACCGGGCTGAACCTGGCCACGTTGTGCGTTGGATTGTTTGGCGTAGTTGGGGTCGGTGTCGGCACCGGGAGCGATCTGGAAGATGTTCGCACTTTGAATGCCCCCCATCGCCGGCGCCGCCTGGCCAGCCTGAGGGGGCGGGTCATCGGGCGGAAGCTGGCCTTTGGTGGCCTGGGCCGTCGCCACGCCTGCGCTGCCGATGAGGCACAACGCAAGCCCCCAGCCACGCAGGCGGGCATAACAAGATGGGCTCATCAGCGGCTCCTTACTGGCTGGCAACGCGGGAATAGTCGTTTTGACCGTATTGGGCACGAACCTTGAGCTGCTGTTCCCAGCTGTTCTTGTCGCCCGCTTTCCAGCCGGGTTGCTGATACTGGCTCTTGCCAACGCCCGTGTAGGGCGCACTGTCGGAGCGAACCCCGCCCATTCCCTGGGGTTTGTCGCCACAGGCACCCAGGGCCATCCCAATCGCCATGGCCCCTGCCGTCCTGATGATCAGATATTTCACGATTTCGCTCCTCCCTGTGCCGTGCCGTAGGCGGTTCCCCAGCCCCAGACTTCGGCGCCTTTGCCCCGGCGCAAGACGCGGCTGCGGAAAATATCGGCGACCACGTCGCCATCGCCGGCCAGCAAGGCCTTTGTGGAGCATTGTTCGGCACAAGCCGGCAGCTTGCCTTCCGCGAGGCGGTTGCGTCCGTATTTTTCGAACTCGGCCTGGCTGCCATGCTCTTCCGGACCACCTGCACAGAATGTGCATTTGTCCATCTTGCCGCGCACGCCGAAGGCTCCGGCGGACGGGAATTGGGGCGCGCCAAAAGGACACGCATAGCTGCAGTAACCGCAACCGATGCAGACGTCCTTGTCGTGCAACACGACGCCTTCGTCCGTCCGGTAGAAACAGTTCACCGGGCAGACCGCCATACAGGGTGCATCGCTGCAGTGCATGCATGCGACAGAGATCGACTTTTCTCCGGGTACGCCGTCATTGAGCGTGACCACACGGCGGCGGTTCACACCCCAGGGGACTTCGTGCTCGTTCTTGCAGGCGGTGACGCAGCCGTTGCATTCGATGCAGCGCTCTGCGTCGCAGATGAATTTCATTCGTGCCATGGTGCCGTCTCCTTATGCGCGTTCGACGTTGCAAACGGTGGTTTTGGTTTCCTGCATCATGGTCACGATGTCATAACCATAGGTCGTGGCCGTGTTGACTGCTTCGCCACGGACCACGGGCGCCGCCCCCGCCGGATAGTGGGCCCGCAGATCCTGACCCTGCCAATGCCCCGAAAAGTGGAACGGCAGGAACACGGTGTTCTTGTCCACGCGCTCGGTTACCAGCGCCTGAACGTTGATCCGGGCCCCTGTTGGCGTGGTGACCCAGGCTCTCTCGCCATTGCGAATGCCACGAGCCGCCGCCACGGCAGGGTTGATCTCCACAAACATTTCCTGCTGCAGTTCGGCGAGCCACGGGTTGGACCGGGTCTCTTCTCCGCCACCTTCGTATTCGACCAGTCGCCCCGATGTCATGATGAGCGGGTACTTTTCGTGGACCTTGTCGGCCACGTTCTTGTCCTGCAAGGACTTGTAGAGGATCGGCAGACGCCAGCGCGTCTTCTGGTCGGCATGACTGGGATACTTGGCAATCAGGTCCGGGCGCGTCCCGTACACGGGTTCGCGGTGCTGCGGGATCGCGTCCGGGAAGTTCCAGACGATGGCCCGGGCCTTGGCGTTACCGAACGGATGACATCCGTGGGCCATGGCAACCCGGATGATGGCGCCGGTCGGGTCGGTCTTCCAGTTCTTGCCTTCGGCTTTGGCCTTCTCGGCCTCGCTGAGATCATCCCACCAGCCGAGTTTCTTCAAAAGCACATGGTCGAACTCGGGGTAGCCGGTCGTGATTTCGGACCCGACAGAATAGGACCCGTCTTCCGCCAGCAAGCTCACGCCTTCGCGCTCCACACCGAAATTGGCGCGGAAGTTGCCGCCGCCTTCCATGACGTGCTTCGACGTGTCGTACAAATTGGGCGATCCCGGGTGTTTGATCTCCGCAGTGCCATAACAGGGCCATGGCAGTCCGAAATAATCGCCCGACATGTCATAGCCAGTGGCCTTGTCAACCACCTTGCCTTTGCATTTGAGCGTCTTGACATCAAAAGCACCCATGTTGCGCATGTGCGCTTTCAGGCGTTCGGGGCTCTGCCCCGTGTAGCCGATGGTCCAGACGCTCCGGTTGATTTCACGCAGGATATCCTCAACCACGGGCTCGTCCATGCCCTTGACCTTTTGCATCTTGTAGTTCTTGCACAGCTCTTTCTCGAAACCGAGCTTCTGCGCGAACTGGTACATGATCATGTGGTCGCTTCGGCTTTCCCACAACGGCTCGATCACCTTTTCGCGCCATTGGATTGACCGGTTGGACGCGGTGCAAGACCCGCTGGTCTCGAATTGGGTCGCCGCTGGCAACAGGTACACCGCCCGATTGGGGTTGAGGTCCTCGGGCTTGCCCGGCATTGCCGCCATCGATGCAGTCGCCGATGGGTAAGGATCGACCACCACCAGCAAATCCAGCTTGTCCATGGCCCGTTTCATTTCGAGCCCTCGCGTCTGCGAGTTGGGCGCATGGCCCCAGAAGAAAACACCGCGCAGGTTCGGTCCCTGGTCAATCAACTCGTTCTTTTCCAGAACGCCATCGATCCAGCGGGACACGGTGATGCCGGGCTTTTCCATCATGCCATCGGCATACTGCTTCTTGATCCATTCGTAGTCGACGCCCCATACGGCCGCGTAGTGCTTCCACGATCCGGCGGCCAGTCCATAGTAGCCCGGCAAGGAGTCGGGGTTCGGCCCGACGTCGGTTGCCCCTTGAACGTTGTCGTGACCACGGAAGATGTTGGTGCCGCCACCGCTCTTGCCAATATTGCCAAGTGCCAATTGCAAAATGCATGATGCGCGGACCATCGCATTGCCGATGGTGTGCTGGGTTTGCCCCATGCACCAGACCACGGTCGCCGGCTTGGCCTCCGCGAGCATCTTTGCGACTTTCACCATCTGGGCTTCACCGACACCACAGGCTTCCTCAACGGCGGCCGGAGTCCACTTGGTCAACACTTCGTCGCGCACCTTGTCCATGCCGTAGACACGGTCGTTGATGTATTTCTTGTCTTCCCACCCGTTCTTGAAAATGTGATGCAGCAGGCCGAACAGGAACGGAATATCGGTGCCCGAACGAATCCGAACGTATTCGTCGGCACGTGCTGCTGTGCGGGTGAACCGGGGATCGACCACAATCATCTTGCAGCCGTTTTCCTTGGCATGCAGCATGTGCAGCATGGACACCGGATGGGCTTCTGCAGCGTTCGAGCCGATGTACAACGCGCACTTGCTGTTTTGCATGTCGTTGTACGAGTTGGTCATTGCCCCATAACCCCAGGTATTGGCAACACCGGCCACTGTGGTGGAGTGGCAGATACGCGCCTGATGGTCGCAATTGTTGGTACCCCAGAAACTCACGAACTTTCGCAACAGGTATGCCTGCTCGTTGTTGTGTTTGGAAGAACCGACAAAGTAGACGGAGTCCGGTCCACTGGCCGCCTTCAACGCCTTCATTTTCTCGGTGATTTCGTTGAGAGCCTGGTCCCAGCTGATGCGCTGATACTTGCCGTTCACCAGTTTCATGGGCGAACGCAGACGGAACTCGCCGTGGCCGTGTTCACGCAACGCAGCGCCCTTGGCACAATGCGCGCCAAGATTGATCGGGGAATCGAACACCGGCTCCTGACGGACCCAAACACCGTTCTCGACGATTGCGTCGGTCGCGCATCCAACCGAACAATGGGTACAGACGGTACGACGGACCTCAATCTTCCCGGTGCCATCAATCGAACCGCCAGACGCAGCCCGGGCCTTTTTGACCAGCATCAACTGCGACGCGGCCAGCCCGACACCGACCCCCAGTCCCGAACGGCGCAGGAAGGACCTGCGGTCCAGCGTCGGCAACGCTGCGACAAGACCGCGCTGCAAGCTCTGAACAAAGGCCGGCTGCGACCGACGCCCGGACACCTGGCTGGTTGATTTTTTTGTCAGCAACATCGTAGGGCTCCTCAAGGTCAGATGCGGGTGGTCTTGTAGTAATGCTTGACGTGTTCCGAGAGGCTGTAGCCGCCGCCGCGAGCGGGCGCCACCTTGGGCTGGCTTGGCAGCTCTTCAGGCCGAATCGACGGCAACACCGCGGTTGCAGCGGCGGCGGCACCGACCACTCCGGCACCTGCGAACAGGCTGCGCCGACGTAGTGACGGCTGTTTCTCGTTGGGGGCTTGGCTCATGGGCGTCTCCTCGCGAATCGGGACCACACCGCAGACCGACCTGCAGCTATGGCCCTTTTTTCATAGGTGAACTCTAGCCCGCTCAAACCGGACTGACAAGCGCAGTTACCCGTCTGCGCGAATTCGTGGTTGCGCGACGCGGGATCAGGGACCTCCGCGACGACCCGGGGACGCGTCGATGAAATCCTTCTAGCCAGAAACGTGCCATAAGCGACCGCCGATTTATCAGGCCAAGTCCGACCTCAGGCTACCCGTGTCACGCCGCAAGCCGGAAACGATTTGCCGCAATCGCGTCAAGCTGTCCTGGGGCGCCACGACATTTTGTCGCGCGCCAAAGGCGGTCTTCCCCGACTCGGGCACGTGGTTTTTCCGTCTTTTCCCGAGTATTTCAGTGGGGTACATCCGTAGAATCCCGCCGCGTGGAGACACCGCTTTTCAATCGAACACCCGGACAAAGCCTGGGGGGCTGGCCTGATTGGTCCATCCTGATCGTCGATGACGAGCGGGGGATGCTGAACTTTCTGGTCAAAACCTTGGCGCCTCGGTGCCATTTCGTCATGAGCGCCGGTAGCGCAGAAGAGGGTTCGGAATGGCTGCGCAGTCACCATTTCGACCTGATCATCCTGGATATCTCGCTACCCGGACAAAGCGGCGTTTCATGGCTCAAGGAACTGCGGGAACAAGGGTTTGCCGGCGAGGTGGTGCTGATTACTGCCTTTGCTGATCTGGATACCGCGATCGAGTCGCTGCGAGCCGGCGCCTCGGATTTCATACTCAAGCCATTTCGGGTGCCCCAGATCCTCAACGCGGTAAAACAATGCCACGAGCGGGCACGCTTGCGAAAAGAGAACTATGTTCTGCGGCGAGCCGACGCCAGCGGTCGCAGGCACCGGGCCGGACTGGTCGGCGAGACACCTGTCATGAAAGCGCTTCGGGCCGCCATCGAGAGGGTCGCATCCGTTGACAGCACGATTTTGTTGCAAGGGGAGTCCGGCACGGGCAAGGAACTGGTTGCCCGAGAAATTCATGCGCTCAGTAGCCGCAGTGCGGGTCCGTTTGTTCCGATCAATTGCGCGGCTGTCTCTCCTGAAAGCCTGGAGATCGAACTTTTCGGACATGCACGGGGGGCGTTTGCCGGCGCCACGCGCGCCCGCGAAGGCCTCTTCCACTATGCCCAAGGCGGCACCCTGTTTCTTGATGAAATCGCCGAACTGGCAGCCCCGGTGCAGGCGGCCCTGCTGCGCGCCATTGAAGAGCTGGCCATCCGCCCACTGGGCAGCAGCCAAACGGTGCCGTTGAACTTGCGCATCATCGCGGCGAGCAATCGGAATCTGAAAGAAGAGGTTTCTGCTGCGCGCTTCAGAAAGGATTTGTACTTTCGCCTCCAGGTGGTTGAACTGACCCTGCCACCTTTGCGCGAGCACAAGGAAGACATACCGGCGCTGGTCAGGCATTTCATGGAGCGACTTGCCCCGACTTTGCGTGTCGAACCGCTCTCCATCAGCGAGCAGGAGTTGAGCTATCTGGCGCAGTACAGCTGGCCCGGCAACGTCCGGGAACTGCGCAACCTGCTCGAGCGCTCCCTGATTCTTGGAGCCCTGAATGTTTCGGCCCTTTACCCGGGCAATTCGGCATACGGCACCGCGTTGAAAAGCCGAGATTCACTGGACCTCGCCACCCTGGAAAAGCACCATATTCTTTCCGTGCTCGAATCGGTTCAGGGGGACAAGAGCCGCGCCGCAGAAATCCTGGGCGTTTCGCGCCGCACACTGGAGCGCCGCGTCACCGAGTGGGCTGCAACCGATGCTGCACACCCCGAACGCCGATGATCCTGCCCAAGCCCCAATGGCTGATCGGGTCGGTCCGAAACAAGCTGCTGGCGATGGCGCTCCTGCCTTTGCTGGTGGTCTTCCCGCTCCTGGTGCTGGCGATCGCGATCTGGAGCAGCATCACCTACGACCGTTTGCTCATCACCAAGGTACGCAGCGACCTCTCGGTTGCGCGAGGCTATTTCGACCAGACTCTGATTGAAATCGGCAGTGGCACGCGGGGAGTTGCCCGGTCGCAGAAAATTCGCGAAGCTATGAACAATGGCAAGCTCGCCGAACAGCTTGCCAACGACCGCGCCGAACTTGGCCTCGACTTCCTGGTTCTCTATCGCCACAACGACCCCGAAAACCCCCTGCCCCTGGCGCTGGGGCCGATGCTGGAACCCTTCGCACAGCCGCTTTCAGAGACCGGCGCCGCGCAGATCGTGCGCCTGACCCGCGACGAACTGGCCTCCCTGGCACCTCCGCTCCTGCCGCGATTGCACATTCCGCTGATGGATACCCGCAATGCCGCACCCGATTCACGGATCGTGGAGGACCGCGCCATGGTCCTTCTCGCGTTGCAGCCGGTACTGGGCGCCGAAGGCCAGCCCGTGGCGGTGCTGGTCGGCGGCCTGCTGCTCAACCAGAACTTGAACTTCATCGATCACATCAACCGCATCGTGTATCCCGAAGGCGCCTTGCCGTTCGGAAGCGAGGGTACGGCGACGCTGTTTCTGGACGACGTGCGTATCACCACCAATGTGCGCTTGTTCCAGGATCAGCGAGCGATCGGGACCCGGGTGTCGCGCACCGTACGCGACCATGTGCTGGGCGAAGGGCAGATCTGGCTGGATCGGGCGTTTGTCGTCAACGACTGGTATGTTTCCGCCTATGAGCCCCTGATGGATGCGCGGGGCCAACGCGTGGGAATGCTTTACGTAGGCTACCTCGAATCCCCTTTTCGCTGGGTACGTCACGCCATGCTCGTCGTCATGGGACTGATTTTTCTGGGCGTCATGGCGGTGGCAGCCCTGCTGTCGATCCGTTGGGCACGCAGCATTTTTCGGCCGGTGGAACAGATGAACCGCACGATGCAGCAGGCGCAAGACGGCAATGCCGCGGCGCGCGTGGGCCCGATCGCGGCCCGCGACGAACTGGGCGCGTTGGCCAATCACCTGGACCAGATGCTCGACGTGATCGATGACAAGACCAACGCGCTGCGCCGCTGGGGCGAAGAACTGGACCGCAAGGTCGCTGAGCGCACGCGCGAGCTGGAAGCCAGCAATGCGTCCCTGCAACTGGCCCAACAGCACCTGGTCAAGAGCGAAAAACTCGCCGCCATCGGCCAGCTCACGGCCAGCATAGCCCACGAGATCAACAACCCGATCGCGGTGATGCAGGGCAACCTTGACCTGATCCGCGACACTTTGGGCAGCCAGGCCCACCCGGTAAAGGCCGAACTCAGCCTGCTCGATGAGCAGGTCGAGCGCATGCGCCTGATCGTCACCCAGCTTCTGCAGTACGCCCGACCCACCGAATATGCAGGCTACGTCGAAACGCTGGACCTCAACCAGACGGTGCACGACAGCCTGGTGCTGGTCGCGCACCTTTTGGCGCAGACCCGCATTGAGGTGATGCGGGATATGCGGGCTACACAACACGTGGGCTTCAACCGGCAGGAACTGCAGCAGGTCATCATCAATCTGCTCATCAATGCCATCCAGGCGATGCCCCGAGGCGGCCAGCTGCACCTGAGGACCGGGAACTGGGCCAACGGTCATGGCGAGCCCGGCGCACAACTACAGATCCAGGACTCGGGTCCGGGGCTGGCGCCCGACGCGGCCGAGCACCTGTTTCGCCCGTTCTTCACCACCAAAAATGATGGCAACGGACTGGGCCTGTGGATCAGCCTGGGGCTGGTCGAACGCTACGGCGGCAGCATCAGCGCCGGCAACCGCGAGGACGGAAATCGTGGCGCCGTTTTCAGCGTGCGACTCCTGACCGAACCACAGGCCCCTGAATCGCTGAAAACGCGCGATGGGCGCCCCGGCGTCGCCTGAGATTTGACGCAGTGCAGCCTCTGCGCACGCCCAAGCGCTGGATCGCTGGATCGCTGGATCGCTGGATCGATATTATTACGATAGCGTAAAGTGACCTTTTTCTGCTGGGTATGAACCAAAACGGCTTGAATCCAGAGGTTCAAGCCGTAAGCACCCCCCAGCGAGACCTGCCGATCAGGCCATCAGGTCGAATCCTTGCGTTTCGACGTTGGCGAACGCCGCGGTGAAGGCCGCCAGTGCCGCGTAAAAGTTCGCCTTGGGGTGCGCGGTGATGGCATCACACAGCGGAGTCACCCAGGACTGCACATGCGCGCTGAAGAACTTCTGCTGCTGCGTGAGGTTTGCAATCGCCGCATCGTCACCGGCGATCAGATAGCGCATGACTTCGCAGACACAGGCAAAGTGGTCTTCGGTTTCAGGGATGGTCTCGTCTCGCGCCAGACCCAAGGCCGACAGGTCCGCGCGCAGGGCGGCGAGCGGCTTCTCATTGAGGAAACCGCTGAGGTAGTAGGAGCCGAAGAGATAGACCTCGGGCTTGCCCACCCCACCGAACAGGGCATCGTATTCATTGGCGACCTGCTCGTCGCTCAGCGACCGCACGACACCCACGAACTGGCGCCACGGCTCTTCCAGAAAGCCCCCGGCCGCGGGCGCTTCGGTCACGGCCACCCGCAGCTGGGCCAGCAGTTCGGCGCTGGGCGGAGCGTAATACAGCGCGGCCAGCAGCCCGTAAACCTCGGCACGGGCGGTTTCTTCGTCAAGAGCAGACGACACGGAAAGGCGTTCGGTCATGGCGTTCACAGGTCGGAAATCCGGGTTTCGCCCGGGTTGGAATAGATGTCGACCACGCGGCAGTCGCTGCACATTTTCAGACGCTCCAGTGCTTCGCCCTGAAACATGGCATGGCCGCTCAGTTTGGCCAGCATGAGCTCGATACCTTTGAGCGTCCCAAAGGGTTTGCTGCAGCGGATGCACTGGTAGGGCTGGGCCTCATTGAGCACGCGTGGCTGGCGGCGTTCGTCACTGAGCAGCAGGCGCGGCTGCAGCGTGATGGCGCTTTCGGGACAGGTGGTGGCGCACAGGCCGCATTGCACGCAGTTTTTCTCGATGAAGCGCAATTGGGGGCGATCCGCGTTGTCCTGTAGCGCGCCCGCCGGGCACGCGCTGACGCAGCTCAGGCACAGCGTGCACGCGTCCCGATCGACATTCAAGCTGCCAAACGGGGACGCGGCGGGCAGCGCGATGGCAGCTTCCTTCGTTCGCATGGCGCGGCTGGCGCTGTCTTGCAACAGGTGGTCCAAGGCAAGGTCCAGTGTGGCGCGCTTTTCCGGCTGCACCGCGTAGCTGGCCGATTTGGTGACACCTTGCGCGGGTTCTTCCCCCAGTTCAGCGTCCAGCCTTGGCAGGTCGCGCGCATCACGGATTTCGATGACCTTGAAGTGTCGGCCGCTGTAGCCCAGCGCCTGGACGATGGATTCGGCGACGGCCATCTGGTCACGCAGGGCCTCGTGGTACTGCGGTGCTTCTTCGCCGGTCATCAGCACCCAGACCTGCGAGGCGCCGTAGGCGAAGGCCGTAAGCCAGAGATCGATGCCGGTGGAGGCCGCATGCCACAGCGGCAGGGGTATGACACGGGCAGGCATACCACACACCGCCGGGTCGAGCTGGGCCATGCGTCCCAGGTCGCTGACCAGCGCGGCACCGGCTTCCTGGCTGTGCAGCAGCAAGGCGGCTTCTTTGCCACCGGCCTTTCCGTAGGTGGCCAGGACGGTACGCAGCTTGACGCCCTGCTCGCTGGCGCGCGGGTAGGCGTAACTGAGCGCGCCCGTGGGGCAGACCGTGGTGCAGGTACCGCAGCCGACGCAGAGGTTGGGATTGACAACGATCTGGTTGCGCTTCAGATCACTGCTGATGGCCGAAGCCGAACACACGTCCACGCAGGCGTTGCAGCCTACGCTCTGGTTGCGGCCATGGGCGCAAATCTTCTGCTTGTAGGTGAAGAACTTCGGCTTCTCGAATTCACCCACCAGGTCACGCAACCGAGTGACCGCGCGCAGCTGCGCCATGGCATCGCTTGCGTCTGGCAGGTGCACATAGCCCTGCGGCAGCGCGTGCTGCGTGAACGCCGGGGCGGCGCGCAGATCGAGCACAAGGTCGAACTGGTCTTCACGTACCGGTGCGTCGCGCTGGAAGTTGATGGCACCCACCGCTTCGCAGGCCTTGACGCAGGCGCGATGCGATCGACACTTCGACAGGTCCACCTGGTAGTCGAGCCCGATGGCACCTTCCGGGCAGACCGCCACGCAAGCGTTGCAGCGGGTGCAGAGGTCGAGGTCGATGGGGTTGCCGCTGCGGACCACCACGTGGAACGCGCCAAGCCAGCCGCGCAGGCTCTGCAGCTCGCCCGCCAGGACCGGATACTGTCGGCCTTGCATGCCACTGCCGCCGGTTGCCAGCAGGGTCACGTCGAGCGCGTCGTTGACCAGCGAGGCCATGGCCTCGGCGCGCTCCAGCGGGCCGATGATCAACAGTCGCCCCTCGCTGCGGTAGGTGACCGTCGGAACCGGCTCGGCCTCGGGCATGCGGGCGACGGCGAGCAACGCGGCCAGCTTGGGCGTAGCCTTGGACGCCTCACGACCCCAGCCACCGGTCTCGCGGATGTTGACGAAACGGATGGGCCGAACCTCCAGGTCCACCGCAGCTTCGGTCTGGGTCGAAAGTTCGTTGAACAGACGAATTTCCTGCGTGCAGGCCACGACCAGGTCATCGGGACTTCGGCACGCCTTCTGGAAGGCGGGCGCGTCACGGCGGCATAACGTCGTGTGGAGTGTCAGTTCTTCGTCCAGGGCCTGCCCCAGGGCCTTGGGGTCCAGAGGCATGGTCCGGTTGCAGTTGCAGATCAGCGTGGTCATCGTGGGTCTCTCGGGAATCTGCCGCGTCATGCGCGCGGGCTTCTTCGGGCTCGGTCTGGAGTTCGGCGCCGGGCTCCGCAGCAATTGCTGGGGGGTTTTCACGGCTGGCGCCTTCGGCCTTTGCCTTTTTCAGCTCGTCTGGGTCATCGACCAGTTTCAGAAACTGTGCACTGACCATCTTCGCCATATCCGCGGCCGACAGCGGGCTGGGCTGGGAGTAATCGTCGATGTAGATGTCCAATCCGTCCATGATGTTGAAGTGCGGATCGGCAAAGAGTTTCTTGACCGCAGCATTACGCACTTCCGACGAGACGTCTTTGGCGACGAAGCGGCTGAAGTCGGACGCGGGCGTGAGGGTCTTTGTGTCTTCCAAAGTCGGCGGCGGGGGTGCAGGCGGTGCGGCAACCGGCGGCGCGACGCCCTGGACCATGGCAGGCGTTGACGCTTGGACTGCGGGTACAGGCGCTACTTGCGGGGGTTCGGAATTCGGCTTGCCTTCGCGATCCTGTAGCTTGCGCCGTGACCAGCGCGAAAAGAAGTTGCCGCTTTCCTCACTCGCCATGTCCGCCCCCCTGCTGCCCGTCCTGGTTCCCGGGTTGGCGCTGGAACTTCTGTGTCGATATCCGCACTGGCTGGCCGAAGCGATCGGTCAGCGGCTTGAAACTCTCCGGCCGTTTTCGTCGTTTGGGCTCGTGGTGGTAATGGAGGGAAACGAAGGCCCGCAACCAGTCAATCACCTCAGGAGGGGCTGGGACCTGGTCCACCTTTTCCTGGACATCCAGCCAGCGGCCTGCGTCGTGATAGCTCAAGGTCGCGATCTGCGGCACCGCCATGGGCTCGCCATCGAGCAACTGCCCGTCGTCGGCGCGCCAGAACACCCAGAAGCAGGGGTTTGGGCTTTCGAGATTCAGGTAATAGCCTTCCGCGTCATCACGATAAAGCGTCACGGTCAGGTCAGGAAAAAGCCAGTATCGGGCGCCTTCGATCGGCGGCATGCCCGACGTGGGCTGTACTTCCTCGGCCAGACCCGGAATCGATTGAGGGGCGGTCAACGGGGCCAGGAATGGCTCGCCTGCCGGCATTACGTCAGCGAGAACCCAACGCCAGGTTTGCCAACGCGCCATAGGCCCCTGTACGGGCTCGCGCCGCATGACGACATGGACCTGCAATGCCGGTCTTCCGTCGGCGGAACAGGGAAGCGGTTCGGCGGTTTGCATGAGAAGCCGCACTGTACGCGATGGGCCGGAGGCCTTGTAATCGCCCGGACGGCAAAACCGCGCTGAACGGCTGGTTTCTCGGACTCAGTAGGTTTCCAGGTGCAGGCGGCCGTCGCGCTTGAGCGCGGCGCCGATGCTGTCCCAGTTCAGGCCGGCGTTCTGGGCGATGTCGCGCAGCGCCAGCACCACGCCTTCCTCCATGGCCTTGAGGCCGCAGACGTAGAAGCAGGCGTTCGGGTCCTGCAGCAGCGGCACCAGGTCGGCGGCGCGCTCGCGCATCAGGTCCTGCACGTAGCGTTTCGGCTGGCCCTGGGTGCGCGAGAACGCGAAATGGATGTCGATGAAATCCTTGGGCAGGTTCTGCAGCGGGCCGAAGTACGGCAGCTCTTCCTTGGTGCGGGCGCCGAAGAACAGCATCAGCTTGCCGCCTTCGAACTTGCCCGACTGGCGCAGGCGCCGGCGCCATTCGGTCATGGCACGCATGGGTGCGCTGCCGGTGCCGGTGCAGATCATCACGATGTGGCTGCGCGGATGGTTGGGCATCAGGAAGCTGGCGCCGAACGGGCCGATCACCTGCACCGCGTCACCCACCTTCAGGTCGCACAGGTAGTTGGAGCCCACACCGCGCACCGGGTTGCCCTGGTGGTCTTCCAGCACGCGTTTGACGGTGAGCGACAGGTTGTTGTAGCCGGGCCGCTCGCCGTTGCGCGGGCTGGCCACCGAATACTGGCGCGCGTGGTGGGCGCGGCCCTGGTCATCGGTGCCGGGCGGGATGATGCCGATGGACTGGCCTTCCAGCACCGGGAACGGCGTGTGGCCGAAATCCAGCACGATGTGGTGGGTGTCGTATTCCTTGCCCACTTTGGTGACCCGGACGTTGCCGGCCACCGTGGCGGTGATGGTCTTCTCGGCGGCCTTCGGGCCGTACAGGTTGGTGTACGGGTGCGCGGCCGACCAGGGCGGCAGCGTGGCGCCGTACTGCGCGGAGTTGAAGGCGGTCTGGCCGGTGGGGTCCGACGCCGGGGCCGGGGCTTCGGCGACGGGCTCGGCCGTCACCGCTTCTGCTGCCTCACCCGCCAGCGCGGCCAGTTCGGCGGCCGACAGCTCGGCCGGCAGCACGTCCCAGCTGAACTGATCCGCCAGGCTGTAGGCCTTCGCGCGGGGCATCTTGCGGTAGTTGTCGATGGAGCCGGTGGGACACGGCGAGATGCAGTCGTTGCACCAGTTGCAGGTGTTCACGTCCACCACGTAGTTGCGTGAATCGTGGGTGATCGCACCCAAGGGGCAGATCGATTCGCAGGTGTTGCAGCGGATGCAGATCTCGGGGTCGATCAGGTGTTGCTTGATCAGGGTCGCTTCGGTGCTCATGGCAGGTCTCCTGGGACGTTCGGTCGTCTGGTCATCGGTGGGTTCTTGGCCGGCACAGTCTACCGGCGCCCGTGCGATGGGTGTCTCCGTCAAAGGCCGGGGCGCGCGGTGCGGCACGCCCCGGCCATTGACGACTGCCGCCGCGGGCGGCGACGGCAGTCGGGGTGCATCAGTTGAAACGCACGTACTCGAAATCCACCGGCTGGCGGTTGATGCCCATGACGGGCGGCGCGATCCAGTTGGCGAACTTGCCGGGCTCAACCACACGGCCCATCAGCGAGCCGACATAGGCGCGGTCTTCGTCGGTGGGCAGCCACTGCTCGACCTTCTGGTTCCACTCGTGGTCGTGCACCACACGGCCGTCCGGCGACACCTTCACGCCGGCCAGCGAACCGATGTTGCGGTGGAAGGCCTTGTGCGGCACGGTCAGGCGGAAATCGATGCCGGCTTTTTCGATGATGCGGTTCCAGCGCTCCACGCCACCGACCGAGTCCTTGATGTAGTCGTCGCGCAGCACTTCGTTGAGCGCGTTGAGCATCGGCACTTCTTTTTCCAGCAGCTTGCCGTCTTCCACCGCCAGGATCTTGTAGGTGTTGCCCTTGAGCACATGGTCGTCGGTGCGCTTGCCTTCTTCGTAGCGCCCCTTCAGGCCCGAGCTGTAGAAAGTGGCGGCGTTGGACGACTGGTCGGCGCCGAACAGGTCGATCGTCACCGAGAAGTGGAAGTTGATGTAGCGCTGGATGGTCGGCAGGTCGATCACGCCGGCGGCACGCAGCTTGCCCACGTCGTCGGTCTTGAGCTCGTTCATGGCCCGCACGGTGCGGCTGATCACGCGGCCCACGCCGGATTCGCCCACGAACATGTGGTGCGCTTCTTCCGTCAGCATGAACTTGGTGGTGCGGGCCAGCGGATCGAACGCGGATTCGGCCAGCGCGCACAGCTGGAACTTGCCGTCGCGGTCGGTGAAGTAGGTGAACATGAAGAAGCTCAACCAGTCGGGCGTCTTCTCGTTGAAGGCCTGCAGGATGCGGGGGTTGTCCGCGTTGCCGCTGTTGCGCTCGAGCAGCGCCTCGGCTTCTTCGCGGCCGTCCTTGCCGAAATGCTTGTGCAGCAGATACACCATGGCCCACAGGTGGCGGCCTTCCTCGACGTTCACCTGGAACAGGTTGCGCAGGTCGTACTGGCTGGGGCAGGTCAGGCCCAGGTGGCGCTGCTGCTCCACGCTGGCCGGCTCGGTGTCGCCCTGGGTGACGATGATGCGGCGCAGGTTGGCGCGGTGTTCGCCGGGCACGTCCTGCCAGGCGGCTTCGCCCATGTGGTCACCGAAGTGGATCTTGCGGTCCTGCTCGGCGGGGTTCAGGAAGATGCCCCAGCGGTAGTCGGGCATCTTGACGTGGCCGAACTGGGCCCAGCCCTGCGGGTCCACGCTGACGGCGGTGCGCAGGTAGACGTCGAAGTTCTGCGAGCCGTCCGGGCCCATGTCCTGCCACCACTTCAGGTAGTTGGGCTGCCAGTGTTCGAGCGCGCGCTGCAGGGTGCGGTCTTCGGACAGGTTGACGTTGTTGGGAATCTTTTCGCTGTAGTTGATGCCGGTCATGGGGAGGTCTCCAGAGTCAGTGCCGCGGTGGAATGGCATTCGGTTGCAGCGGGCTCCACCGGGACACCCGCCGCACAACGTTTCAGAAAATCGGGATCAGACGCGGTTCAGGTCAAACGCGGCTTTCTCACCCTTGCCGTAGACCTTGAGTGCGCCCTTGTCGCCGACGGCGTTCGGGCGCTGGAAGATCCAGTTCTGCCAGGCGGTCAGGCGGCCGAAGATGCGGGTGAGCATGTTTTCCTGCTGGGCGAAGCGCAGGTTGGCTTCGAGGCCGGTGAGCGAGTCGGGCGACATGGCCGCGCGCTGCTCCAGCTCCAGGCGGATTTCGTCGGCCCAATCGATGTCGTCCGGGGTGGCGGTGACCAGACCCAGCGCCAGCACCTCGCCCGGGCTGAGCGGCTTGCCGGCAGCGGCGCGCACCGCTTCCAGCGGCGCGGCTTCCTCGTAGAAGCGGCGCGCCAGGCGCGACTGGCCGTTCACCATCGGCAACAGGCCGAAGTTGAATTCGTCCAGCTGCATCGAGGCGGGCGCGCCGTCGGAGGTGTCCAGCATGTAGGCGCGGTCGGCGCAGAAGGCCAGCTCGGCCAGCATCCCGACAAAACACGATCCCGGCTCGATCAGGGCGAACAGGCTGCGCGAGGTGACGTCCAGCCGCGCAAAGGTGCGGCGCAGCATGCCGATGGTCTCGTTGACGAACCAGTGGTCCTTGTGGGCGGTCATCGCGGCGTCTGCGGCCAACACGGCAGCGGCGTCGCCGTCGGTCTTCAGGATCCAGGTACCGATGTCCAGCTCGTTGGTTCGCATGTGCAGGATGGCGTCGTCGAGTTCGCGGGCCATCTGCAGCGGCCACCAGGCGGCGCCGGCGGCCACGATGGCGCCGATGTCGGCCGGCTGGGCGCCCTGCGGGGCACGGACGGTGAAGGTGGCATTGCGGCGGGCGCGGTCAATCTGCACCGTCACGTGGGCATAGGTCAGGCTGTCGGCGGTCTCGGTGCGTTCCACGCGGGTCAGCGCCACGCCTTGGGCGCCGGCCGGGCGGGTGCTGCCGGCGGCGAGCTTGTCGGCGCGCTCGCGCACCGTCTGCTGGAACACCGCCGGCTTGGCGATGGCGTCCACCAGGCGCCAGTCGACCGCCTTCTGGCCGCGCACGCCCTCTTGCGAGGTGCAGAAGATGTCGGCCAGGTCATGGCGCACATGGCGCTTGTCGGTGACACGGGTCAGGCCGCCGGTGCCCGGCAGCACGCCCAGCAGGGGCACTTCGGGCAGCGAGACGGACGACGAACGGTCGTCCACCAGCACGATGTCGTCGCAGGCCAGCGCCAGCTCGTAGCCACCGCCGGCGCAGGCGCCGTTCAGGGCGGCGACGAACTTCAGGCCGGAATGCTGGCTGGAGTCTTCGATGCCGTTGCGGGTTTCGTTGGTGAACTTGCAGAAGTTCACCTTCCAGCCATGGCTGGAGACGCCCAGCATGAAGATGTTGGCGCCGGAGCAGAACACGCGGTCACGTAGGCTGGTGACCACCACGCTGCGCACCTCCGGGTGCTCGAAGCGGATGCGCTGCAGCGCGTCGTGCAGTTCGATGTCCACACCCAGGTCGTAGCTGTTGAGCTTGAGCTTGTAGCCCGGACGGATGCCGGCGTCCTCGTCGATGGCGAGGGACAGGGTGGCCACCGCGCCGTCAAAGGCCAGCTTGATGTGGCGATACTGGGACGGTTCGGTACGGTAGTCAACGATGGGCGTCTGGGTCATGGAGTCTCCTGGGTGTGAGGAAGTCGGGTTTTTCAACGGGCCTGAAGCATTGGAATGCCTGTTTCAGATCCGATAATAGGAATAATAATGCATCTTTTCAGGCGTGTCAATGCATTTTGATGCATGTTCAGCGTGACGGCAGCGCCAACGCTTCCCGCACCTGGTCGCGCAAGGCCACAAAGGCGTCGTCGACGCCGGGCCAGTCGCTGGTGTTGAACGCCATGTCGGCCTTCGAATAGAAAGCCGAGCGCCCGGACAGAATGCGCTTGAGGTCTTCCATGGCCTCGCGGCTGGCCGCCATCGGGCGCATATCCCCTTGCGCGGCCACCCGGCCCATGTGGTCCGCCGGGTCGGCCTGCAGCCAGATGGTGTAGCAGTGCGACAGCATCAGGTTGAAGTTGGCCGCGTCGGACACCAGCCCGCCGGGGGTGGCGATGACCACCTCGGGGTAGATCTGGATCGCTTCTTCCAGCGCCCGACGCTCGTAGCGGCGGTAGGCATGGGTGCCGTACAGGTTGTGGATTTCGCTGATGCTGCAGCCGGCAAACTGCTCGATCTCGCGGCTGAGTTCGATGAAGGCGTAGCCCAGGTCGTCCGCCAGGCGCTGGCCCAGCGTGGATTTGCCGGCGCCGCGCAGGCCGATCAGCGCGATGCGCGCGGCGCGGCTGCGGTCGCTGCCCTGGCCGTCGAACAAGGCACCCAGCGCGATGCGGGCACGTCGCAGTTCGGGCTCGGCCCGGTGCTCCAGCAGTTCGCGGATCAGCAGCCATTCGGGCGAAGACGTCGTGACATCCCCCAGCAGTTCGCTCAGGCTGCAGTGAAGCGCCTGCGCCACCTGCAGCAGCACCAGGATCGACGCGTTGCCGGTGCCGTATTCCAGGTTGGCCAGGTGCCGCTCGGACACATCGGCGGCCAGTGCCACGGCCTTGCGGGTCATTCCCCGGCGCGAGCGCAGGGTACGCACCCGTTCGCCCAACGCCACCAGAAACGGATGGCGCGCGGCCTCCTCGCCCTGCACCTCTGCCATGGTCGCGCCCTCTGCATTCATTTCTTCTACTCCAACGGATTCAAGGGACCGTCGCGTGGTTACCACTTGACATGCATTTTAATGCAGGTTATCGTAACACGCACAATAATGCATTTCACCACGGTCAAGGCGAAAGATCAATGCATGTCCGCGACCCCGTGAACGCCCATCAAGCCCAGGAGACACAACCATGGTGAACACACCCCCACCACCCACCCGCTTCAATTTCGCGGCCCACCTGCTGGCCACCAATGCCGGACGGCCCGCCAAAACCGCGTTCATTGACGACCAAGGCACACTGAGCTATGGCGAGCTGGCCCAGCAGATCCGCCGCTGCGCCGCCGGGCTGCGTGCGCTGGGCCTGCGCCGCGAGGACCGCGTGCTGCTGCTGATGCACGACTGCACCGACTGGCCGGTGGCGTTTCTCGGCGCGCTGTACGCCGGCGTGGTGCCGGTGGCGGTGAACACCCTGCTCACCGCCGACGACTACGCCTTCATGCTGCGCGACAGCCGCGCGCAGGCGGCGCTGGTGTCGGGGGCGCTGCTGCCCACGCTGCAGGCGGCGCTGGCGCAGGGCGGCCATGAGGTCGAGCCGGTGGTGGTGTCACGCGCCGCCACCGATCTGCCCGCCGGCTGCACAGCCTTCAGCGACCTGCTGGCGCGCGCCCCGGGCGACGTGGCCGACACCCACGCCGACGAGCCGGCTTTCTGGCTGTATTCGTCGGGTTCCACCGGCAAGCCCAAGGGCACCGTGCACACCCAGGCCAATCTGTACTGGACCGCCGAGCTGTATGGCAAAGGCGTGCTGGGCCTTACCGAGAACGATACGGTGTTCTCCGCCGCCAAGCTGTTCTTCGCCTACGGACTAGGCAACGCCCTGACCTTCCCGCTGAGCGTGGGCGCCAGCGTCGTGCTGATGGCCGAGCGCCCCACGCCACAGGCCGTGTTCAAGCGACTGGTGGCGCAGAAGCCCACCGTGTTCTACGGCGCGCCGACCGGCTTTGGCGGCATGCTGGCAAGCCCCGACCTGCCCGCCCGCGGCCAGGTGGCGCTGCGGCTGTGCTCGTCGGCCGGCGAGGCGCTGCCGCGCGACATCGGCGAACGCTGGTCGGCCCACTTCGGCTGCGAGGTGATCGATGGCATCGGCTCCACCGAAATGCTGCATGTGTTCCTGTCCAACCGCCCGGGTGATGTGCGCTATGGCACCACGGGCAAGCCGGTGGACGGCTACGACATCCAGTTGCGCGACGAAAACGGTGCGGTCATCACCCACCACAACGAAATCGGCGACCTGTACATCCAGGGGCCGAGCGCCGCGCTGATGTACTGGAACAATCGCGACAAGTCGCGCGACACCTTCCAGGGCGTCTGGACCAAGAGCGGCGACAAGTACACCCGCGACCCGGACGGCTACTACATCTACGCCGGCCGCAACGACGACATGCTGAAGGTGAGCGGCATCTACGTCTCGCCGTTCGAGGTGGAAGCCACGCTGGTGCAGCACCCGGCCATCCTGGAGGCCGCCGTGATCGGCCGGACCGACACGGACGGCCTCACCAAGACCAAGGCCTTCGTCGTGCTCAAGGCCGGGCAGTCGCTGACGGACGAGGACGTCAAGGCCTTCTGCAAGGAGCATCTGGCACCGTACAAGTACCCGCGTTTCGTCGAGTTCGTGCCCGAACTGCCGAAGACCGCGACCGGAAAGATTCAGCGGTTCAGGTTGCGGGAGCGGGAGACTGACACCGGCCTCTGAACACTCACTATATTATTCATAGCATCAGAAGACCATTTCCCGCTGGGTATAGGCCGAAATGGCTCATGTATCCTTGGAGATGCGGATCGAAGGAAATTTTGTGCTGTAGTCCTTGGCTTTGGCGGCAATTTTGACTGCAACTTGCCGGGCAACCGTACGGTAGATACCAGCGATTTCGCTGTCGGGATCCGAAATGACCGTGGGGCGTCCGCTGTCGGCCTGCTGGCGAATCTGCAAAGTCAGCGGCAATGCCCCCAGATAATCGACACCCAGTTCGGCCGCCATGTTCTTCCCTCCGTCAGCGCCGAAGATGTGTTCGGTATGACCGCAGTTGGGACAACAGTAAACCGCCATGTTCTCGACGATGCCCAGGATCGGCACGCCGACCTTTTCGAACATGCGGATCCCCTTTCGCGCATCCAGCAAAGCAATGTCCTGGGGTGTGGTCACGATCACAGAGCCGGTCATCGGTACCCGCTGGGACAGCGTCAGCTGAATGTCGCCCGTGCCCGGCGGCATGTCGACGATCAGGTAGTCAAGGTCCTTCCAGTTGGTCTGGCGCAAAAGTTGCTCCAGCGCCTGGGTGGCCATAGGGCCGCGCCAGATCATGGCTTCATCCTTGTCGACCAGGAACCCGATGGACATGACCTGCACACCGTAGTTTTCCAGCGGCTCCATGGTCTGACCGTCATGACTTTCGGGCCGCCCTTCCAGTCCCATCATCATGGGCTGACTGGGACCGTAGATATCGGCATCAAGCAGCCCGACGCTGGCACCTTCCGCGGCCAGCGCAAGCGCCAGATTGACCGCTGTGGTGCTTTTGCCTACGCCTCCCTTGCCCGATGCAACCGCAATGATGTTCTTGACCTGTGGCAACAGGGCCACGCCGCGCTGGGCGGCGTGGGCGACGACCTTGAAGCTCACATTGGCGGAGACGTTTTCGACCCCCGCGACCGATTTTGCCGCCGCAATCAGCGCGCGGCGAAGCGCTGGAATCTGGGTCTTGGCGGGGTACCCCAGCTCGACGTCGAAAGAAAGGTCGCCGCCAGCGTACTGCAGGTTGCGCAGCGCTTTGGTGGTCACCAGGTCTTTGCCGGTGTTGGGGTCAACAACCGTCTGGAGCGCCTGAAGAATCTGTTCGGTGGGTGCCATAAGATGTTTGGTGTTCTGCAGTGCCGGCAGTGTAGCCACAACTCTTAAAATTGCCGATTACCCCGGAAAAACCCCTCCAATGACTGCCACGTCCGTCCCGCGCCAGCTTTTCGTGACCACCGCCTTGCCGTATGCCAACGGCAATTTCCACATCGGCCACATCATGGAATACATCCAGGCCGACATCTGGGTCCGGTTTCAGCGGATGCAGGGGCACACCGTGCACTTCGTCTGCGCCGACGACGCCCACGGCGCACCGATCATGATCGCCGCCGAGAAAGCCGGCGTCACCCCCCAGGCGTTCGTGGCCGGCATCGCCGCGGGCCGCAAGCCGTACCTGGACGGTTTTCACATCGCGTTCGACAACTGGCATTCCACCGACGGGCCGGAAAACCACGAACTCGCCCAGTCCATCTACCGGGCCCTGAAGGCCAACGGCCTGGTTGAAAGCCGCACCATCGAGCAGTTTTTCGACCCGGAAAAGGCCATGTTCCTGCCCGACCGCTTCATCAAGGGCGAATGCCCGAAGTGCGGCGCCAAGGACCAGTACGGTGACAACTGCGAAAACTGCGGTGCGGTCTATTCGCCCACCGAGCTGAAGAACCCGTATTCGGCGCTCTCCGGTGCCACGCCGGTGCTGCGCACGTCGGAGCACTTTTTCTTCCGCCTCTCCGACCCGCGCTGCCTGGCTTTCCTGGACGAATGGACCAACAGCGGGGCGGTGCAGACCGAGGTGCTGAACAAGATCGCCGAGTGGATCGAGCCCGGCCCGGACGGCAAACCCAAGATGGGCGACTGGGACATCTCCCGCGACGCGCCGTACTTCGGCATCGAAATTCCGGACGCACCCGGCAAGTATTTCTATGTGTGGCTGGACGCCCCGATCGGGTATCTGGCGTCGCTGAAGAACTACTTCGGCAAAACCGGACGGGACTACGACGCCTTCATGGCCGACCCGACCACCGAGCAGTACCACTTCATCGGCAAGGACATCATCACCTTCCACACCCTGTTCTGGCCGGCCATGCTGAAGTTCAGCGGCCGCAAAGTGCCCAACGCGGTGTTCGTGCACGGTTTCCTGACCATCAACAACGGTGAAAAGATGAGCAAGAGCCGGGGCACCGGCCTGGACCCGCTGAAGTACCTGAGCCTGGGCATGAACCCCGAATGGCTGCGCTACTACCTGGCGGCCAAGCTCAGCGGCCGCAACGAAGACGTGGACTTCAACCCCGACGACTTCATGGCCCGCGTGAACGCCGATCTGGTGGGCAAGTACGTCAACATCGCGTCACGCGCGGCCGGCTTCATCACCAAACGGTTCGAAGGCCGGCTGGGCGCCGTCTCCGCCGACGGCGATGCCCTGCTCGACCACCTGCAGAGCCTGGCCCCCACCATCGCCGAGCTGTACGCCGAGCGTGAAACCGGCAAGGCGCTGCGGGAGGTGATGCTGCTGGCCGACCGCGTGAACGCCTATGTGGACCAGAACAAGCCCTGGGAGCTGGCCAAACAGGCCGGCATGGACGGACGGCTGCACGACGTGTGCACCACCTGCATCGAAGCGTTCCGGCTGCTCACGCTCTACCTCAAGCCGGTGCTGCCGGCGCTCGCCGCCCAGGTGGAGGCCTTCCTGCAGGTGGCCCCGCTGACCTCGGCCGATGCCGCGCGCCTGCTGGGCGCCGGCCACACCATCAGCGCCTACCAGCACCTGCTGCAGCGGGTGGACGTGAAGCAGCTGGACGCCCTGTTCGAGCCGCCGCCCGCCCCGGAAGCGCCGAAGGCCGTGCCGGGCGGCGAGGACATCGCCCCGGTCATCAGCATCGAAGACTTCGCGAAGATCGACCTGCGCATCGCGCAGATCCTGGCCTGCGAGGCGGTGGAAGGCTCCACCAAGCTGCTGCGCCTGACCCTCGATGTGGGCGAAGGCAAAACGCGCAACGTCTTCAGCGGCATTGCCAGCGCCTACCAGCCCGAAGAGCTGGTCGGGAAACTCACGGTGATGGTGGCCAACCTGGCGCCGCGCAAGATGAAGTTCGGCGTCAGCGAAGGCATGGTGCTGGCCGCCAGCCACGCCGACGAAAAGGCCCAGCCCGGCATCTACGTGCTCAACCCCTGGCCGGGCGCCCAGCCGGGCATGCGGGTGCGCTGAGGGCGGCCGCTGCTACATGAACGCGTCAGACAATCTGACCACAAGTACCTCCGGCATCGGGTGCAGACGCCCGTGCTGACGCGCCGCGCACCCGGCCAGACCAGCGCGCCCAGCCGCCGTCGGCGCTTCGACATGCGCCACCATCAGCACGGACCTCCCTCCCGACCGCCTCGTCCATTTTCCCGGTCGTTCGCTTCGGAGGTTGCATGTTCCCCTCGTCCTTGTTCAGGATTGATTTCCGTCCCGCCCTCGGGCCGGCGCTAGCGTCTTATTCGCGCGAGCGCTTTGTTCGCGACGTCGCCGCCGGCGTCACTGTCGGGGTGGTCGCCTTGCCATTGGCCATGGCTTTTGCCATCGCTTCCGGGTTGAAGCCCGAAGCCGGCTTGTTCACTGCCATCATCGGTGGCTTCCTGATCTCCCTGCTTGGCGGCAGCCGCGTGCAAATCGGCGGCCCCGCCGGCGCGTTCATCGTTATCGTCTACGGCATCGTCGAACGGTATGGCCTGGCGAACCTGCTCATCGCCACCATGTTGTCGGGGGTGCTGCTCTTCCTGATGGGTTGGCTGAAGCTGGGAACCTTGATCCGCTTCATTCCGATTGCGGTGGTCATCGGCTTCACCAATGGCATTGCCGTACTGATTGCCTTGTCGCAACTGAAGGATCTTCTGGGGCTGAAGATCACCGCCATGCCCGCCGATTTTTTCGGCATGCTGGGTACTCTGGCCGGGGCGATCCACACCTTTGACCCTATCGCCTTCGGGCTGGCCATGGCCTCGCTGGCCGTGATCATCGCCTGGCAATTCCTGATGCCCAGACTGGGTGGGGCCCAATTTACGGGCAAGCTGACCCCGATACCAGGCTCCATCGTGGCCTTGGTGTTGGCAACCGGGGCCGTCGCCCTGCTGCAACTTCCGGTCGACACCATCGGCAGCCGTTTCGGCGGCATTCCTTCAGGCCTTCCGGGGTTTTCCTGGCCGGCAGTGAGCTGGGATTCCGCCCGCTTCCTGTTCGTCCCCGCCTTGACGCTGGCCTTGCTCGGGGCGATCGAGTCGCTGCTGTGTGCCCGGGTCGCCGACGGCATGATCGATGACCGCCACAACCCCAATCAGGAGCTCATGGCACAGGGGATCGCCAACTTCGCCACGCCCTTGTTCGGTGGCATGCCCGCGACCGGCACCATCGCCCGCACCGTCACCAACATCAAGAGCGGTGCCAGCAGCCCGGTCGCCGGCATGGTTCACGCGGTCGCCTTGCTGATCGTGGTGCTGGTCGCGGCGCCGCTGGCCAGCCACGTGCCGCTGGCGACGCTGGCAGCCATTCTTCTTTTTGTCGCCTGGAACATGGGCGAGTGGCGCGAGTTCCTGCACCTGCGCCAATACCGCATGCCTTATCGCATCACCCTGGTGGCCGTATTTGTGCTGACCGTGGTGTTCGACCTGACCGTGGCCGTCGAAGTCGGGCTGGTCGCCGCTTGCCTGACCTTCATTTACCGGATTTCCAGTTTGACCCGCAGCGAACCCGTCACGGCCGCAAGCTATCCTGAACTGGCCGCCGTGGCCAACCGCATCCGGGCCTGGCGGCTTTACGGCGCCTTGTTTTTCGGCGCCGTAAAGCTTGTCGAGGCGATCGAGGACCAATTGCCGGAAGCGGTCGTGATTCTCGATCTGAAGAACCTGATCTACATCGATTCATCGGGCGCCGACGCCCTGATGGCGCTGGAGCGGACCTGCCGCAAACGCGGGATCCGCCTGGTGATCTGCGGGCTCGACCACCAGCCGGCCGACATGGCCGGTCGATGTGGCCTGGTTGCCGCACTGCCGCCGGATGCGTTCCACCCGGATCTGGCAAGGGCTGTTGCCGCAGAAGTGCCGGGGCCGACGCCGTCGGCTGCTTGAAAGCGGCGCCGGAAAGCCCGGGAGTGGCTGCGGCGGGCTCGTCAGCGCGGCCCGCCTTTTTCGTCCGGCTCCAGGGCTTGCATCGTCCGCAGCACTCGATAGTCCGGGCTGAACACCACGGTGAAAGCCATGGTGGTGTTGGGCGGCTCCAGATACCGCCAGTCGTAGTGGATTTCACGCTGACGGTCGTAACGGGTGATCCGTGCCGGCTTGCCCAGCGCGCGACGCACCTCTTCCATCATCATGCCGGGAACGATTCGGGAGAAATTTTCCGGTGTGAGGACCTGACGCAGCGCACTCATCCTGCCATCCGGCCCGATGGTGATCATGTAATTGCGCACGCCTTCGGGTTGCCGGTTGTATTCGAACACCCTCGAACCGCCGGCGCCGTCCCAGATTTTTTCCGGTTCACCGAACCGCGTGCGCACATCGGCCTCGGTTGAAACGCCTTCTTCCAGCTCGCTGATTCGCTGGGGATCGCAGGCCAACAACATGACCGAACAAATCACCATCGCCACCATCCCGATTTGTCGCACCATGCCAGCCCCCAAGTAAAATCGCTGTCCAAAGGGGATCAGTGTATGTCGCTTGCCAGTTTTTTCGGTCTGAACCAATACCGTTCGGACGCCACCCAATTCATCGACCAGCTCAAAACCGACCGTCCGCAGCTCGAACGCGAGCAGCAGGTCGGCCGCTCACTGCTGTGGGACAAACAGCTCGACCGGGATGTCCAGGCGGATTTGCGCGCCGGACAGGTGCCGCAAAAGCCCTACGTTTATCAAACTGAGTCGTAATCTGCGAAAACTGGCGATACCCAGCGTAAAAAGGTCATCTTTTGCTCCGTTTTTTGAAGTGATTGGATGACCGTCCCGACCCCGCTGTCCGCAATCGAAAGCGATCCACCGCTCCCCACCGGTCTGCCCGAGGTCATTGACCATGTGGCGGTGGCCCGCCTGTACGGCGAGCCCCTGTTTGCCCTGCCGACCGACCTGTACATACCGCCGGACGCGCTGGAGGTATTCCTCGAAGCTTTCGAGGGGCCGCTGGACTTGCTGCTGTACCTCATTCGCAAGCAAAACTTCAACATCCTTGACATCCCGATGGCTGCGGTGACGCGCCAGTACCTGAGTTACGTCGAAGAAGTCCGCAGCCGCAACCTCGAACTGGCCGCCGAATACCTGCTGATGGCGGCCATGCTGATCGAAATCAAGTCGCGCATGCTGCTGCCGCCGCGCAAGAGTGTCGAAGGCAAGGAAGCCGAGGACCCCCGGGCCGAACTGGTTCGGCGGCTGCTCGAATATGAACAGATCAAGCAGGCGTCGATCCAGCTCAACGCGATGCCGCAGATCGGGCGGGACATCCTCAGGGCGCAGGTCACGATCGAACAAAGCCTGCAGCCCCGCTTTCCCGATGTCCACGTGGATGACATCCGCGCCGCATGGGCCGAAATCGTCAAACGGGCCAGACTGGTCGAACACCATCGCATCAGCCGAGAGCAGCTGTCCGTCCGGGAGCACATGAGTTTTGTGCTCCGGACCCTCCAGGGGCGCCGTTTTGTTGAATTTGAAGACCTGTTTGACCCTTCTCGCGGCATCCAGGTGCTGGTGGTGACGTTCATTGCCCTGCTGGAACTGGCCAAGGAAACCCTCATTGAGATCACCCAGGCCGAGGCCTTTGCGCCGATCTACGTTCGGCTGTCGTACACCCCGGCCTGATTTCCACTACGGATTTCACTGCCCTGCCCGCAAACCGGCGCACCGCTTGGTCTAGACTCCCGCTTTTTTACGCCTGCAACAACCCGGGCCAGACCATGACCGATACGTCGCCTTCTGCGAGCGCAACTCCCTACGGCACCATCCCGCCGGCTTCACCGCTGCCTCAGCGACGGCCCGTCAGCCTTCCCCGATTGCAACAGCTGCGCGACGCGGGCGAGAAAATCACCATGCTGACGGCCTACGACGCCACCTTTGCCGCCGTCGCCGATACGGCGGGTGTCGAATGCCTGCTGGTCGGCGACTCCCTGGGAATGGTCTGTCAGGGCCTGCCCAGCACCGTCGGAGTCACCCTGGACACCATGTGTTACCACACCGAGTCGGTCGCGCGCGGGCTGTACCGCGTACAAGGAACAGCCTGGCTGATTGCCGATCTGCCTTATGGCAGCTATGCGGAAAGCCGCGAGCAAGCGCTCCGCAGCGCCTGCTCCCTGATGCAGGCCGGTGCCCACATGGTCAAGCTCGAAGGTGGCGGCTGGACGGCGCCGACGGTCCGGTTTCTGGTGGAACGGGGCGTGCCGGTCTGCGCCCACCTCGGCCTGACGCCCCAGACCGTTCACGCCCTGGGTGGTTACCGGGTTCAAGGGCGAACCGACGAAGACGCCCAGACACTCCGCCGACACGCCCTCGAACTGCAGGACGCCGGCGCGGCGATGCTGGTGCTGGAGATGGTTCCGGCCCAGCTCGCCTCCGAACTGACCCAGGAACTTGCCCATTGCCACACGATAGGCATCGGCGCCGGCCGCGGTACCGCTGGACAAGTGCTGGTGCTGCACGACATGCTGGGCATGAACCTGGGCAAAATGCCCCGCTTCGTTCACAACTTCATGCCGGGCAGTGGCAGTGTGCTCGGTGCCATGCAAGCCTATGTGCGAGCCGTCAAGGACGGGACTTTCCCCGACGACAGCCGGCACGCCTGGTAAGCCGTCTTCCTTCAGCAAACTACTGGCATGAAAATCGTTCACGACCTGCCCGGCCTGCGCGCGGCGTTGGCGCAACACCAGCGACCGGCATTTGTGCCCACCATGGGTAATCTGCACGAGGGGCACCTGGCGCTGGTTCGACAGGCGCGCCCCCTGGGGGACATCACCGTGGCAAGCATCTTTGTCAACCGCCTCCAGTTCCTGCCGCACGAGGACTTCGACCGCTACCCTCGAACGTGGGAGGCTGATTGCGCCAAGCTGGAGGCGGCCGGCTGCGACCTGTTGTTCGCGCCACGCGAGCCCGACCTTTACCCCCAACCGCAGACCTACAAAGTACAACCGGACCCGGCCTTGGCCGAAATCCTTGAAGGCCAGTTCCGGCCGGGCTTCTTCACCGGGGTCTGCACCGTGGTGATGAAACTGTTCTCTGCGGTATTTGCGACCCGACCTTCCGGCGTGGCTGTGTTCGGCAAGAAGGACTATCAGCAATGGATGGTAATCCGTCGCATGGTCGATCAGTTTGCCCTGCCGATCGACATCGTGGCCGGCGAGACCTGCCGCGCCGCCGATGGCCTGGCCCTGAGCTCACGCAATGGCTATCTGAGCGACGTGGAACGGGCCGAAGCACTGCAGCTGTCCCTTGCACTGCGTGACCTCGCCCGCGAAGCGCTCGCGCGGGCAGACGCCCTGGCCACCCAACTGCCGGCACTGGAACAGCAGGCCCTTGCGGCATTGGCGGCACGGGGCTGGAACCCTGACTACCTGACCGTGCGCCGCCGCGCCGACCTGCAGCCTCCGCAGCCGGCAGACGCCCGCGCACCACAGGCACTGGTGGTGCTGGGCGCAGCCCGCCTGGGTGCGACGCGCCTGATCGACAACCTGGAAATCTGACCCCATCGCGGCCCATTCACCGGGCAGCGACCGGACCTCGGCAAGTTGCGCCGGGAATTTGCTACCTTCAACCCGGTGCGCGTTCGTCACGGGGTTGACGCCCCATCAGCGTTGCCACGACCGCTGCGGGGCTGAGGGCGCCATCCAGCAACGCCACCACCGACTCCGAAATCGGCATGTCCACCCCCAGGGTGCGCGCGCGCCGCACAACCGTACGGGCACTGTAGACGCCTTCGGCCACATGGCCCAGTGAGGCGACGGCCTGCTCCAGGCTCAGTCCCTGGGCCAGCAGTTGCCCGACGCGCCGGTTGCGCGACAGGTCTCCCGTGGCCGTCAGTACCAGGTCGCCAAGGCCGGACAAGCCCATGAATGTCTCGGCCTGACCGCCCAGCGCAACACCCAGCCGGGTCATCTCGGCCAGGCCGCGCGTGATCAGCGCGGCACGGGCGTTCATGCCCAGCGCCAGTCCGTCACACAGGCCGGTAGCAATCGCCAGAACGTTCTTCACCGCGCCGCCCACTTCGACCCCAACGATGTCGGAATTGGCATAGACGCGCAGGCGCTCGCTGTGAAAGGCTGCCACCAGTTTCTCCCGCACGGAAGCATCGGCGCTGGCGGCAACCAGCGCGGTGGGCTGACCAGCGGCCACTTCCTGCGCAAAACTGGGGCCACTGAGCACGCCCGCCGGTTGATGCGGCGCCACGTCTTCCAGGATCTCGTGGCCCAGCAAACCGCCAGCCTGGGCCTCCGGGTTGCCGGCTTCAAAGCCCTTGCACAACCAAGCCAAAGGGACAGCGGGTTGGGCCAACTGTCCGATCATGGCACGCAACGCCGCCATGGGCGTCCCTACCACCATCAGATCCAGGCCGCCCGTTCGCCAGGGTTGGGAGTTGAAGTCGTGCAGCTCGATCGATTCGGGCAAGACATGGCCCGGCAGATACCGCGTGTTTTCCCGCCGGGCGCGCATCGCCGCGAGCTGGTCCGGGTCACGGGCGGCCAGCAGCACGACGTGCCCGGCAGCGTGGCGAGCAGCTGAAATGGCCAGCGCGGTACCCCAGGCCCCGGCACCGACCACCAGAATCTTCATGACCACTGCCGCCGATGCGGCCCGCAAACCGATCCGCGCAGCATCGGTTCGAATTACTGGGTAATGATCTGGGGCGCGCTCTGCGCCGCTTCGGCCTGTTGCTGTTCGTACATGGCCTGGAAGTTGATTTCGGCCAGATGAACCGGAGGAAAGCCGGCACGCGTGATGATGTCGGCGACGTTCGCGCGCAGGTAGGGGTAAACAATCTGCGGGCAGGCGATTCCCATGATCGGGCCCATCTGCTCTTCCGGCAGGTTGCGGATCTCGAAAATCCCGGCCTGTTTGCATTCGACCAGAAACACCGTCTTATCCTGAATCTTCGTCTGCACGGTGGCGGTCACCCCGACCTCGAAGATGCCTTCGGCCACCGGTGTGGCGTCGACGGCCAACTGGATGTCAACGGAAGGTTGCTCCTGCTCCAGCAGGATGGCAGGGGAATTCGGCTGCTCCAGCGAAGCCTCCTTGAGGTAAACGCGCTGAATCTGGAAAACGGGGTCAAGTTCGGCCATAAGAAGCACCAGTGGGGATAAAGGATCAGAAAAAACCCGCCACGGACTGTCCCGGAGCGGGTTGCGCAATCAACGCGGATTATCGGCCATCCGGCCGGGGCGCCCGGGAACCGGGCACGACCGGTGAACTGCCCCGGCGATCAGGCCGTCGCCAGCATGGGAACCAGTTCGCCACGGGCGTCCAGCGCCATCAGGTCGTCGCACCCGCCCACATGGGTGGCCCCAATGAAAATCTGCGGCACGGTACGACGCCCGGTCACGGCCATCATGTGGTCGCGCTGCGCCGGGTCGACATCAATACGAATTTCGTCGATGGTCTCGACGCCTCGCGCCTTGAGCAGTTGCTTGGCCCGAACGCAATACGGGCAAACGGCGGTGGTGTACATCCGAACGGTGGGCATAGTGACTCTCCGATCAAGCCTCTATGTTCACGCTTTTTCTACCGGCAGGCTGGCTGCACGCCACGCCCCCATGCCACCGGCAAGGGAATGGGCCTTCTCATAGCCCAGCTTGCGGGCGATGGCCACCGCGCCCCGGGAGCGCATGCCCGACGCGCAGACCAGAATCACCGGCGTTGCCTTGTTCTTCACCATTTCGGGCAAGCGGGCGTTGAGTTCGGCCATCGGCACATTGCGGGCACCGACCACATGCCCCGCCGCATACTCGGCAGGTTGGCAGACGTCGATCACCACCGCCTTCTCGCGGTTCATCAGTTGCACGACACCCGTCGGGTCGAGCGAGCCGGCGCCACCGCCGCTGGCAATCGACGGCCACATCAGCATCGCACCCGATCCGACCGCAATGGCGATCAGCGTCCAGTTATTGATAAAAAAATCCACAGAGCACCTTCCACAGGGCGTACGCAACAGGGCTGACATTCTAGAATGAGAGGCTTTGTCCTGCATTACCTGACCCATTTTTTGCATCCCTGCCATGTACAAACTCGTCCTTGTTCGCCACGGCGAATCCACCTGGAATCTGGAAAACCGCTTCACCGGCTGGACCGATGTGGAGCTGACCCCGACCGGTGTATCGCAGGCCATGTCAGCCGGCAAGTTGCTCAAGGCTGAAGGTTACGAGTTCGACATCGCCTTCACCTCGGTGCTCAAGCGCGCGGTGCACACCCTCAATTACTGCCTGGACGAAATGGATTGCACCTGGTTGCCCGTCGTCAAGGACTGGCGCCTGAACGAGCGCCACTACGGCGGCCTGCAAGGACTGAACAAGGCCGACATGGCGCGTCAATACGGCGATGCCCAGGTGCTGGTTTGGCGTCGCAGCTACGACACCCCCCCGCCCGCCCTCGAACCCACCGACCCGCGCTGTGAGCGGGGCGACAGGCGGTATGCCGCCCTGACCGATCGGCAGGTTCCACTGACCGAATGCCTGAAAGACACGGTAGAGCGGGTCATGCCCTTCTGGAACGAGGTATTGGCGCCCACCATCCGCAGTGGCCGGCGCGTGGTGATCGCGGCACACGGCAACAGCATCCGGGCCATGGTCAAGTACCTGGACAATGTTTCGGAGGGTGACATCGTGAACCTGAACATTCCCAACGGAATTCCTTTGGTGTACGAACTCGATGACAACCTGCGGCCCATCCGCAGCTATTACCTCGGTGATGCCGAGGCTGCAGCGAAGGCTGCCGCTGCGGTTGCCAACCAGGGCAAGGCCTGACCGCCCTGGCATCACGGCATTCACCACACCACCGCTGCAATCAATCGAACGCCTCGATGCACCCCAGGCACCAACACGCTATATTGACCGCCCTGGAAGGGACATCATGGGTCACAAACTGAAGATTGCCGGCTGGATCTCGATCGGCGCACTGGCCGGGGCGCTGACGACCGTTTCGCTGCAGACTGTGGCCCGCGGGGGTGTCGCCCCCATGCCCCTAGAAGAACTGCAGCAGCTTGCAGCGGTCTTCGGCATCATCAAGACCGACTACGTCGAGCCGGTGGACGAGAAAAAGCTGATCACCGACGCCATCTCCGGCATGGTCTCGGCCCTGGACCCGCATTCGCAGTACTTCGACAAACGGAGCTACAAGGAATTCCGCGAAGGCACCAGCGGCCGCTTCGTCGGCGTCGGCATTGAAATCACGCAGGAAGACGGTCTGGTCAAGGTGGTCTCACCGATCGAAGGTTCACCCGCCCACCGCGCAGGCCTGAAATCCGGCGACCTGATCACCCGCATCGACAGCACCGCCGTGCGGGGTCTGTCCATCAACGAGGCGGTCAAGCGCATGCGCGGCGAGCCCAACACCCAGGTGACGCTGACCATCTTCCGCAAGGACGAGAACCGTACCTTCCCGGTCACCATCACCCGCGAGGAGATCAAGACGCAATCGGTCAAGGCACGGCTGATAGAGCCCGGCTATGGCTGGATTCGCCTCACCCAGTTCCAGGAGCGCAGCACCGAAGACTTCATTCGCCGGATCGAAGAACTCTACAAGGACGGCAATCTCAACGGACTGGTGCTGGATCTGCGCAATGACCCGGGCGGGCTGCTGGACGTGGCCATTGCCATTTCCGCGATTTTTCTGCCGGACAACGTCACGGTGGTCAGCACCAATGGCCAGCTCGCGGACAGCAAAGCCGTCTTCACCACGGCACCCGAGCACTACGTGCGCCGCGGGCCCGATCCGCTGCGCAAGCTTTCCGAGCCGCTGCGCGCCGCGCTGCGCCAGGTCCCGCTGGTGGTGCTGGTCAATGAGGGCTCCGCCTCCGCCAGTGAAATTGTTGCCGGCGCCCTGCAGGACCACAAACGCGCCACGGTCATGGGTAGCCAGACCTTCGGCAAGGGTTCCGTTCAAACCGTTCGTGCCCTCGGACCGGACACCGGCCTGAAACTGACCACCGCGCTGTACTACACACCCAGCGGCCGTACTATCCAGGCCAAGGGCATCATGCCCGACCTGCTGGTCGACGACACCGCGGAGGGCAGCCCCTTTGCCGCCTTGCGCACCCGGGAAGCCGACCTGGAAAAACACCTCGGCAATGGCGATGGCAAAGCCGAAGAGAAGCCCGATCCCGCCCGCGAGCGTGCCCGCGAAGAGGCCCGCAAGCGCCTGGAAGAAGAATCGCGCAAACCCGCCGCCGAGCGCAAGCTGCCGGAGCTGGGCAGCGACAAGGATTTCCAGCTGCAGCAGGCGCTCAACCGCCTCAAGGGCAAACCGGTGCTGGTCAGCAAAACACAGACCGAGCGCAAACCCGAGAAGAAGGCCGAATAGGAGCGCGCCGCAGCCGCCCGACGATGAACGACGACCAGCTGCTGCGTTACTCGCGGCACATCCTGCTCGACGATCTGGGCATCGAGGGTCAGGAGCGGCTGCTCGCGAGCCACGCGCTGGTCATTGGTGCCGGGGGGCTGGGTTCTCCGGTCGCGCTGTACCTGGGCAGCGCCGGCGTGGGCCGGATCACCATCGTCGACCCCGACGTCGTCGACGCCACCAACCTGCAGCGGCAGATTGCCCATGACCTGTCCCGGCTCGGACAGCCCAAGGCCGCTTCGGCGCGTGCGGCCATCGCCGCGCTCAACCCCGACCCCCTTGTCACCACCCGGCACGAACGGGCCGACGATGCCCTGCTGGACCGCCTGGTGCCGCAAGCGGACGTGGTCCTGGACTGCACCGACAATTTCGCCACCCGCCACGCCATCAATCGTGCCTGCGTGCGGCATGGCAAACCCCTGGTCTCCGGGGCCGCCATCCGGTTTGATGGCCAGGTCACGGTCTACGATATCCGCAGCGCCGAATCGCCCTGTTACGCCTGCGTGTTTCCCGAATCGGTGGCCCACGAAGAAGTCCGCTGCGCCACCATGGGCGTGTTTGCCCCGCTGGTGGGCATCATTGGCACCATCCAGGCGGCCGAGGCGCTCAAGCTGATTGCCGGCATCGGCGCGCCCCTGGCCGGTCGGCTGCTGATGCTCGACGGGCGTGCGATGGAATGGACCGAAATCCGGCTGCCCCGACAGGCAGCCTGTCCGGTCTGCGGCCCGCATTGAGCGCTCCGACCCGCGCCCTAACGCTACCTAATTGATAGCTTCAGGCGACCTTTTTACAATGGGTATGCCTGTTTTTCTTGCCAAATCGTGCCACCGGGGCCGATTGCGGGCAGACCCGGCGCTTCAGGCCCCCCCATCCCTGCGCTCGCAGGGACCGTGACGGCGCCGAAAGTCCCGCGGCCGTTCGGCGGCCTGCGCGAACACTCCGCGGCGGGCCACTCGCGCCTGCGCCTCTTCGACCGCATACGGCCCGGGATGGTGGCGCCAGCCGTCCGACCAGGCATGTCCCTGGCGTACCAGGTCGGCACCCAGATCCCTGCCATTCACGGTGATGCGTACCAGTGCCCGTCCCCAGTCGTCGCGCCGCAGCACCTGCACCACCAGACGTTGCCCCTGTACCTGTCGCGCCAACGCCGCACGCGCCGCCGTCCCGCCACTCTGGCACTGTTCGGGCGCATCAATCCCCTGCAGGCGCACCCGGCGCGGTGCGCCGCCGTCATCTGGCCGGACCCACAGGGTGTCGCCATCGGAGATACGCGTGGCCACACCCGTCCATACACCGGCGTGACTCGGCGTCACCAACGCACAGGCCACGGCGGCCAGACCGAGCAGCCCAACGCCAACGCGCTTCCGCATGGCTAGGCGCGGCGCGCGCGCCTGCCGCGCCGTCGGTCCGCCTTGGGCCCGTCCGCGTCGGGTGTCATTGCATCGGCCTGCGCCTGCAGGCGCAGCAGCAGGTCATCCAGCAGATCGAGCTCGGACGCCGACAGCACGGACAGCAGCTCGCGGTTGATGGCCGCCACCCGGGGCAGCAGCGCCGCATTGACCGCTTGCCCCTGCTCGGTCAGGTGCAGGGCAACGGCACGCCGGTCGCCCGTGCGGACGGTGCGCCGCACCAGGCCTTTGGCCACCAGGCCGGACACCGCCCGCGATGTCCGCGCCCGGTCCGGATGGGCGCGCTCGGCCAGCTGCGAGGACAGGATGCCGTCGTCGCGCGCCAGCAGGCCCAGCAGGCCCCACTCGCGCCGAGTGATGCCGAATTCCCCCTCGCACAGCCGGATCACCCGCCGCCCGCCGGCGGCGCGAAGGCGCGACAGCCGATACAGGAAAAGCTCGTCGGTTGCCTTGGGCTCGATCAGGTTCGTCCCGGCCATCAGGGTAACTCCGGAGGATGGTTGATTAGATCAATCGATTGTCATCCATCTACAGTGCTTTCCTTGCCCGGACATTGGTAACCGGAACCACCATGAGGAAAGAAACATGCCCACCTTGAAGAACCGCCGCGCATTATTGGGCGGCATGCTCGCCGCACTGGCACCTTTTGCCGTTGCAGCCCAGAGCGCCGACACCACCTTGCGGATTGTGGTGGGCTACGCCCCCGGCGGCTCCAGCGACCGGGTGGCGCGTATCGTCGCCGAAAAGCTGCAGACCAAGCTCGGCACCCCCGTGATCGTTGAAAACCGGCCCGGCGCTGGCGGACGCCTGGCCGCCCAGCAACTGCGCACGGCCACGACCGCGCAGAACACGCTGATGCTGGCCAACCCGGCCGTGATGGTGGTCGCGCCGCTCGTGTTCAAGGACAACGGCTACGACGCCGAACGCGACTTTGTGCCGGTCTCGCAGGTCAATGACTATGAATTCGGCTTGGCGGTCGCCACCGCTGTGCCGGTGCGCGAGCTATCGCACCTGCTGGCCTGGCTTCGTGCCAATCCCGAAAAAGCCAACTTCGGTGTACCGGCCACAGGCAGCCTGCCCCATTTCTTCGCGCTGATGACCGGCGAAAAGGCAGGAGTGCAAGCGCAGGTGGTGGGCTACCGCGGTTCCGGCCCGCTGCTCACCGACCTTCTGGGAGGCCAGGTGCCGGTGGCTTTTGACACCCTGGACACCCTGCTGCCCCAGCACGAGGCCGGAAAGCTGCGCATCCTGGCGTCTTCGGGCAACCGCCGTTCCCCCTGGAGTGCCGCTGTGCCCACCTTCCGCGAAGCCGGTCTGCCGCTGGCCGCCAGCGGTTGGAATACCTTCTTCGCACCCGCGACCATGCCCGCCGACCGCGTCGCCCGGCTCGCCACGGCGATCCGTGACGTCATGCAGGACACGGACACCCAGCGCAAATTCACCGACGCCAAGATGACCCCGGTTGTCAGCACACAGGCACAAACGGCCACCATGCTCAAGGCCTACCGCGCCCAATGGGCGCCGGTGGTGCAGAAATCCGGCTTCCAGCCCTGAACGGACCGAACCGTGCCTCCAATGGCCCGCCGCCCCAACTTCGTCTTCATCGTCGCCGACGACCTCGGCTTTGCCGACCTGGGCTGCTACGGCGGCCGCGACGCCGCGTTCGGCCCGGTGTCCCCGGTGCTGGACCGGCTGGCCGCGAACGGCCTTCGGTTCACGCAGGGTTATTCGAACTCGCCGGTGTGTTCGCCCACGCGCTTTGCCATGGCCACCGCCCGCTGGCAATACCGTCTGCGCGGCGCAGCCGAAGAGCCGATCAACAGCAAAAGCAAAGGCAGCACGACGCTGGGCCTGCCGCCCGAGCACCCGACCCTGCCCTCGCTGCTGCGCGCCGGTGGCTACCGCACCGCGCTGATCGGCAAATGGCACCTGGGCTACCCGCCGGTGTTCGGGCCGCTCAAATCCGGCTACGACGAATTTTTCGGGCCCATGTCCGGCGGCGTGGACTACTTCACCCATTGCAGCAACAACGGCAGCCACGACCTGTATTTCGGCGACGCCGAGCGCCACGAGGAAGGCTACCTGACCGACCTGCTCTCGCGCCGGGCCGTCGACTGGGTGGACCGCATGGCCGGCCAGGACGCGCCCTTCCTGCTGAGCCTGCACTACACCGCACCGCACTGGCCCTGGGAAACCCGGGACGACGAAGCGCTCGCGCACGAGGTGAAGGACAACCTGTTCCACCTGCACGGCGGCAACATCCACACCTACCGCCGCATGATCCACCACATGGACGAAGGCATCGGCTGGCTGGTGGAGGCCTTGCGCCGCAACGGCCAGCTGGACAACACCCTGATCGTCTTCACCAGCGACAACGGCGGCGAACGCTTCTCCGACAACTGGCCGCTGGTGGGCGGCAAGATGGACCTCACCGAAGGCGGCATCCGTGTGCCCTGGATCGCCCACTGGCCTGCCGTGATCGCCCCCGGTCGGGAGACCACCCAGCCCTGCCTGACCATGGACTGGAGCGCCACGCTGCTGGATGCTGCCGGGGTGCTGGACGGCTCGGCCGGCGTCTCACCGGATCCGGACTATCCGCTGGACGGCCTTTCGCTGCTGCCGGTGCTGCAGGCGGCCGACCGCGAATTCCCGCGCCCGCTGTACTGGCGCATGAACCACCGCGGCCAGCGCGCGCTGCGCGATGGCGACTGGAAATACCTGCGGGTCGACGGCCACGACTACCTGTTCAACATCCCGGCCGACGAGCGCGAACGCGCCAACCTCGCCGCCCGCGAGCCCGCGCGCCTGGCGCAACTGCGCGCCGCCTGGGAAGCCTGGAACGACACCATGCCCGCCATTCCCGCCGACGCCACGGTGAGCCTGGGCTACAGCGCCAAGGACATGCCGCAGCGCTGAAGCGCGGCCATTCCGCTCAGACCGTGGGCTCGGGCCGGCCCAGGTGGCGGATCGCGCGCCGGTCGTCCGCCGCCATGCGCTCCAGGCCCTTGCGCAGCACGGCCAGGCAGCGCTCGTCGTCACCCTCCTCGCCTTCCAGGCCCGCCAGCGCCGGGTCGGGCACCAGCAGGGTCACCACCCGCAGGCGCAGGGACAGATCCGGCGGCAGCAGCGGCGTGCGCGCCAGCCCCTTGGCCACCACATGCGTGGCCAGGTCGGCCAGCGATGCCGCATCGGAAGGACCTTCCACATGGATGGCAAAGCACCGTTCGGAGACGCGGCTCACGGTGTCGATATCGCGCACCACCCGGCTCAGGCGCGACGCCGCCACCACCAGCGCGCGCTCGCCCAGCTCCCGGCCGCCGGCCTCGACCAGCTCGGCATGGTTCGACAGCTCGACCAGCAGCACGCCGCAGCGGTGGCCATACCTGCGCGCCCGGCGCAACGCGTCACGCAGCCGCAGCCCCAGCACCGGGCTGGCCACCAGGCCGGTCAGCGGGTCGGTGCTGTCGATGGAGCGCAGGCGCACACGGTTTTCGCTGAAATCGCGGGCGCGGCGATGCAGGATGTAGAGCAGCAGCGGGATTTCGACCAAAGAGCCCAGCACCAGCGCGTACTGCGTGAGCACGTTCGCCGGCAGCACCCCCAGGTTGCGCAGCGCGGGAAACGGAAAGGTCAGCACCACCGGCAGCAGCCCCAGGCCGACCCATCCGGCATACCGTTCGCCCTGCCGCCAGGCCCAGAAACACACCGCCAGCCCCAGCAGGCCGGAGAGGAACACGTAAGCGTGCAGCGTCACCAGCGCCGGGCGGTTCAGCAGGAGGATGTAGACCACCGGATACAGCCAGCCGAAGAGCGACCACAGCCCGAGCAGGCGGTCAAATCCGCGGTGAAACCGCGACACCGCGCAGACCTCGCGCAGGAACCAGATGCTGCTGGCCGTCAGCCACAGCGTGAACAGCGCGGGCGAGCCGTTGTTGCCGGCCGGCCACTCCGGCCACAGCAGCAGGCCGCCCAGCCCGGTGAACGAGACCTGCAACGCCAGCATGTTGGCCACATACACGCCGTAGGCCACAAAGGCGCGGTCGGCGTACAGCCGGGCGTGGACCAGGCCGATGAACAGCACCAGCGCGCCAAAGCCGAAATACGCCCCCAGCGCGACAAAGGTGCGCACGCGCCAGGCGTCGCGGCTGTCTTCGTCCAGCAGCGTGATCTCGGGGCTGACGGGCACCGGCCGGTTCATCACCCGCAGCCAGACCGTGCGCGGCTGCCCGGCGGGGTCGACCCGGAACACGGGCAGGCGGTCGCGCAGCGACCACTGCGACAGGGGCAGGCGGTCGCCAGCCTGCTGCTGATTCCAGCCACCGTCGGCCCGTGGCTGGTACAGCTCCACCCGGTCCAGCGCGTTGAAATCCACCTGCAAGTACCAGCGGCGCGCGCCGTCCAGCGGGGGAATCTCCAGCCGAACCCACAGCGCGGCGTCGTCGAGCGAAAAGGTCTGCCCCGGCGCCAGGGGCTCGAACATCCGTCTGGGCAACGACGCCACGGCGGACACCTCCGATCGGGCGGAGGCGTCGATCCAGTAGAGCGCGCCACGGGAGATGTCGGGCCCGGCGGCGAGCACCCACGCCCCGCACACCGCGAGCCAGACCCCCAGCACCACCCGCCAGGCCCGCCAGCGGGCCCGCCATCCATCGTGTTCAGCCATGCCGGCAATGGTAACGGCGCGTGTCGGCGCGGCTATGCTTGACCCATGGACAAAACCGTGTGGCAGCGCTGGCTGCCGTTTCTTGCCTGGACCCGCCTGCGCCCGAACGAGTGGCGGGGCGAGTTCAACGCCGGCCTGACGGTGGCGCTGCTGATGGTGCCGCAGTCGGTGGCCTATGCGGCCCTGGCGGGCATGCCGCTGGTCACCGGTCTGTACGCGGCCTTGCTGCCGGCGCTGGTGGGGGTGCTGTGGGGCGCCTCGTCCCGGCTGTCGGTGGGCCCGACGGCGCTGACCTGTCTGCTGGTGGCCGCGTCACTCACCGGCATGGCCGAGCCCGGCAGCGCGCAGTGGGTGGATCTGGCCGTCTGGCTGGCGGTGCTGTCGGGTCTGCTGCAGCTGGTGATGGGTGTCGGCGGTTTCGGCTGGCTGCTCAACGTCATCAGCGCCCCGGTGCTGATGGGCTTTACCCAGGCGGCGGCGCTGCTGATCATTGCCTCGCAGCTGCCCGCGCTGCTGGGCCTGAAGGGCCCCCTGACCAGCCTGCTGACCGGGCCGATGCCCGATCTGCGCGCGGCCGCCTTCGGCCTGGCCGGCGTGGCCCTGCTGCTGGCGGGGCGGCGCTGGTGGCCGCGGCTGCCGATGATCGTGATCGTGGTGGGCGGTGCGGCGGGGGTGTCGGCGCTGCTTGGGTTTGCGGCGGCCGGGGGCGCGGTCATCGGCACCCTGCCTGCGGGGCTGCCATCGCTGTATGTGCCGCACTGGCCGGGGCTGGAGGCGCTGGGCCAGCTGGTGGTGCCGGCCATGGTGATTGCGCTGGTGAGTTTTCTGGAAACCGCGTCCAGCGCCCGGGTGGAGAACCAGCGCGAAGGACGGCGCTGGGACGACAACCAGGACCTGATCGGCCAGGGCCTGGCCAAGCTGGCCGGGGCGTTCAGCGGCACCTTTGCGGTGAGCAGCTCGTTTTCGCGCTCGGCCGTGTTTCTGTACGCCGGCGCACGCACCGGCTGGGCCTCGGTGGTGATGGTGGCGCTGGTGCTGCTGGCGCTGCTGGTGCTGACCCCCGTGCTCTACCACGTGCCCCGCGCGGTGCTCGCGGGCGTGGTGGTGGTGGCGGTGATGAACCTGGTGCGCCCGTCGGCTTTTGCCCAGCTCTGGCGGGTGGCCCGGGTGGAGGCCGTGACGGCGGCCGTCACGTTCGGCGTCACGCTGCTGACGGCGCCGCGCATCTACTGGGGCGTGCTGGCGGGGGTGATCATGGGCCTGTCGCATTTTCTGCACCACCGGCTGCACCCGCGCATCATCGAAGTCGGCCTGCACCCGGACGGCAGCCTGCGCGACCGCCACCTGTGGCAGCTGCCCCCGCTGGCGCCGCAGCTGGTGGCGCTGCGCATGGATGCCGAGCTGGACTTTGCCGCCGCCAGCGGCTTCGAGCGCGCCATCAACGAACACCTGGCAGCGCGCCCGGACACGCGGCATGTCTGCCTGTTCGCCCAGCCGATCAACCGCATCGACGCCACCGGCGTGGAAACCTTCAGCCAGCTGCGCCGCCAGCTGGCCGACCGCGGCATCACGCTGCACATCAGCGGCATCAAGCTGCCGGTGGAGCGGGTGCTGCGCGAAGCCGGGCAATGGCCAGCCGGCGACCCGCTGCTGCGCGCCTACCGCACCGACGCCGAGGCGCTGGCCGCACTCGCACGCCTGCACCCGGACCCGGCCGACCTGCCGGCCGCCGCCATCTGAACCGGAACAACCGCCGGCGGGGCGAAAACTATTCCTGTTTTCAGAGCAATAAAACACCATTTCACGCTGGGTAAGCGGCATTTTTGCCCTGAATGTGCTGTCAAGCCCCGCCACCGGCGCCACACGCTATGCTTTCCCCGGTGAACCCACCCCGCCGCATCGCCCACCTGGACATGGACGCGTTTTACGCGTCGGTGGAGCTGCTGCGCTACCCGCAGCTCAAGGGCCTGCCGGTGGTGATCGGCGGCGGGCGGCGGCGCCTGGATGACGCGCTGCGAGAGCACCACGCCGATCTGCCGCTGCACGAGATTCCCGTCGCCGCCTTTCCCGTGCTCAAGGACTACACCGGCCGCGGTGTCATCACCACCGCCACCTACGCGGCGCGGCAGTTCGGCGTGGGCTCGGCCATGGGGATGATGAAGGCGGCCCGGCTGTGCCCGCAGGCCATCCTGCTGCCGGTGGACTTTGACGAATACCGGCGTTATTCGCGCCGCTTCAAGGCCGTGATCACCGACATCGCGCCGGTCATGGAGGACCGCGGGGTGGACGAGGTCTACATCGACTTCACCGCCGTGCCCGGCGGCCAGCGCGAGGGCGGGCGCGTGCTGGCGCGGCTGATCCAGAAAAGCATCTTCGACGCCACCGGCCTGACCTGCTCGGTGGGGGTGGCGCCCAACAAGCTGCTGGCCAAGATGGCCAGCGAATTCAACAAACCCAACGGCATCAGCATCGTCCAGCCCGATGACCTGCAGCCCCTGATCTGGCCGCTGGCCTGCCGCAAGATCAACGGCGTGGGCCCGAAAGCGGAGGAAAAGCTCGCCGCCCACGGCATCCGCACCATCGGCGAACTGGCCGCCCGGGAGCGGGACTGGCTGGTGTCCACCTTTGGCCGCAGCTATGGCGCCTGGCTGCACGACGCCGCCTGGGGCCGGGACGAGCGAGCGGTGGTCACCGAGAGCGAGCCGGTCAGCATCAGCCGCGAAACCACCTTCGAGCGCGACCTGCATGCCGTGCGCGACAAGGCCGAGCTGGGCGCCATCTTTACCCGGCTGTGCGAACAGCTGGCCGCCGACCTGGCGCGCAAGGGCTACCGCGGCAAGACCATCGGCATCAAGCTGCGCTACGACAACTTCCAGAGCGTGACGCGCGACCAGACCATCGACCACGCCGTACAGGACGCCGCCACGCTGCGCCGCGTGGCCGGCCAGTGCCTCAAACGGGTGGATCTGTCGCGGCGGCTGCGCCTGCTGGGCGTGCGCGTGGGCTCGCTGACGCCTGTGGAAGCGGGGGTGCCCCTGCCCTCGGCACCTGTCGCGGCCGATTTGGAACGAAAAGTGCAGGCACCCAGCGTGAAAAGGTCTTCTTCCGCTATAAAAAAGCAACTGGTCAGCGGCAGCCTGTTCTGACCCGGGAGAGCCCCCCCGGCCCCGGGGGGAGCGTCTGGTCCCGTGGGTGACGGACGGCGCAACGGCGGCTGCACTACAGTCGCCGTCATGACACACCCTGCCCCCACCCTCACCCACTTCTCCCTCACGGTCACCGACGCGGTGGCCCACCTGGTGCTCAACCGCCCGGACGCGATGAACACCATGAACCCCACGTTCTGGCGCGAACTGGACGAGGCATTGAGCTGGCTGCACCACAGCCCGGCGGCCCGGGCGCTGGTGGTCAGCAGCACCGGCAAACATTTCAGCGCCGGCATGGCGCTGGAGACCTTCGGCGGCGCCATCACCATGGACGACACCAGCGCCGAGGGCCGCGCCGCCATCTTCGACCTGCTGGCGCCCATGCAGGCCACCTTCACCAAACTGGAGACACTGCGTATTCCGACCATTGCCGCCATCCACGGCGGCTGCATCGGCGGCGCGGTGGATCTGGTCACCGCCGCCTGCATCCGCTACGCCAGCCGCGACGCCTTCTTCTGCGTGCAGGAGATCAACATCGGCATGGTGGCCGACGTGGGCACCCTGCAACGCCTGCCCAAGCTGCTGCCGTTGGGCCTGGTGCGCGAGCTGGCCTACACCGGCCGCCGCCTGGGCGCCGACAAGGCGCTGGCGCACGGCCTGGTCACCGAGGTGTTCGACGACCACGAAGCCCTGGTGGCGGGCGCCCTGGCCTGCGCGCGCGAGATTGCCAGCAAACCGCCGGTGGCCATCTGGGGCACCAAACAGGCCATCAACTACGCCCGCGACCACAGCGTGGACGACAGCCTGCGCCAGATGGGCTGGTTGCAAAGCGGCGTATGGAGCAATGCCAACGTGCGCGAGTCGATCATGGCCATGAAACTCAAGCGCGCCCCCGGTTTTCCGGACCTGGCGCCGCTGGTGCGCTTCAACGACCTGGGCTGAACGCCGCCCGGCGAACGCCGATGGCCTTCATTGCCGCGCCGTGCGCACGTTCGCCGGCAGGGGGCCGGGGTGGCTGCTGCGCCAGGGGTTGATGTCCAGGCCGCCGCGGCGGGTGTAGCGGGCGTAGACGGTGAGTTTGTTCGGGCGGCAGCGGGTCCAGAGGTCGGTGAAGAGGCGCTCCACACACTGCTCGTGGAATTCGTTGTGGTTGCGAAAGCTCACGATGTACTGCAGCAGCCCGCCCTGCTCGATCTGCGGGCCGGCGTAGCTGATCTGCACGCTGCCCCAGTCGGGCTGGCCGGTGACCAGGCAATTGCTTTTGAGCAGGCCGCTGACCAGCGTTTCCTGCACCGGCTGTTCGTCAAACGCGGCGGTGAGCAGATCCGGCGCAGGCTGGTAGCGGGAACATTCCACATCCAGCCGGTCGAGGTTCAGGCCGTCGAGTTCGTGGATGGGTTCGCGGTCGAACAGCTCGGGCGTCAGCAGCTTCACGCCCACGCTGGCCATCATCGGCCCGCCCTGCCAGATGGCGGCGGACAGGTCACGCCGCAGCGCGGCGCGCACCGCGTCGGCGTCGGCGAACACGCTGTTGTTGAAGCTGTTCAGGTACAGCTTGAAGGATTTGCTTTCCACGATGTGGGTGCTGTCGGCCGGCACGGTGATGTGCGCGATGGCCACCTGCGGTTTGCCGCGCGGGTTCAGCCACGACAGCTCGTAGGCCGTCCACAGGTCGGCGCCGCCGAAGGGCAGTGCACCGGTCAGGCCGATTTCGGCGCGTTTGGGCGCGCGCGGCAGCGGAAACAGCAACGTGGGGTCGTAGTGGTCGGCGTAAGCGGACGGTTTGCCCAAGGGGGAGTGTTCAGGCTGCGTCATGGCGGCAAGGGGGTGGGCGTCAGGCGCGGGCGCCGTCCAGGTGGGGAATCAGGTGGCTCAGCAGCTGGGTGACCACGCCGGGCGGCAGGTCGTGCCCCATGCCGGGGATGCCCACCAGCCGCGCGCCGGGAATGCGCTGCGCGGTGTCTTCGCCGCAGGCAAACGGCACCAGCAGGTCGGCGTGGCCGTGCAGCACCAGCGTGGGGCAGGCGATGCGCGGCAGCTCGCGGGCGCGCTGGTCGTCGGCCACCACCGCCAGCAGCTGGCGCATGGTGCCCACCGGGCGGTAGCTGCGGCTGATGCCGGCCAGGATGCGATCGCGCATTTCGGCCTCGGGCACGCGAAAGTCCGGGCTGCCGATGGCGGTGAACAGGCGCACGTAGTGGTCCAGCACGTCCTGGGGTGCGGCGCTGGCCGGGCGGCTGAGCAGGGTCTTGACGATGCGCGGGTCGGCGCTGGGCAGGCCGCGCGCGCCGCTGGAGCTCATGATGCTGGTCAGGCTGGCCACACGCTGCGGTGCGGCCAGCGCCAGCCGCTGGGCAATCATGCCACCCATGCTCACGCCCACCACGTGGGCGCGGGCCACGCCCCGGGCGTCCAGCACCGCCAGCGCGTCCTGCGCCATGTCGTGCAGGGTGTAGGGTGCGCGCGGCGAGAAGCCCAGCTTGTGCTGCAGGCCGGCCCACACCAGGTTGGGCACGCCCAGGTGGTCCAGGTGAGTGGACAGACCCACGTCGCGGTTATCGAACCGGATGACGCGGTAGCCGGCGTCCACCAGCGCCGACACGAACGCCGGCGGCCAGTGCACCAGCTGCATGCCCAGCCCCATGATCAGCAGCACCACCGGGCGGTCGGCCTGGCCGCCGTCGGCGCCGGTGTCTTCCAGCTCGATCTCGATGCCGTTAGCTTTGATTTTCATAGCAAACCATGACCTTTTTACGATGGCTATCGGCAGTTTCTCATGCAATCACACTCGCCGGGGTCGCCCGGCGGGCCGGGGGATCGGCGGTCAGACAAATTCGCGCTCGCGCAGCCACTTGGTAGCGATCCATTTCTCGCCGGCGAGCACGGGCGAGCCGCCATGCAGCGTGCCGGTGGACGGGTCGGGCCGGTCGTAGCTGAAGAACACGGCATTGCCCTTGCGGGGCAGCACTTCGAAGTTCACATCGGGGAACACCGTACCACCGCCGGCCTCGGGCTCGGCCAGATACATCACGACCGTGCCCAGACGCTGGCCACCCCGGCGCACGATGCTGGGCGTGCCCGGCGCGGCCGGGTCGAAATAGTCGTAATGGGGTTTGTACTCCGCCCCCGGTCGGTAACGCAGCACCTGGATGCCTTCCCCGTTCTCCACCGGCCAGTGAACCAGCCGGGCAATCCGCGCCTCGATCCGCGCCACCACCGGATGCTCGCCCCGGTGGAAAAACATGCCGTCGCTGGTGCGGTCGTCGTTGAGTTCTTCGCCGCCGGTGGCCAGCTGCACCGTGCGCGATCGGGCCAGCCGGGGCGCGGCCAGCGCGACCAGGGCGTCGCACTCCTCGTCGGACAGCAGGCCGCCCAGCACCACCACCCGCGGTTTCTCCATCACCGCCAGCACGGCCACGCGGCGGTCGCCGGCGTCCAGGGTCAGCGGCGCGCCGGCCACGTCGGGCTCGGGCAGACGCCCCCGGCGCGCCGCCGACCCGCTGGGGGCCGCTGCGGTGCGACCGGCGCCCACGGCGGCCTGCGTCGTCACCGTGCCACCGCCACCGCCTTCGGTCGATTGGGCCGTGGCCACAATCGCCTCGGGTGACAGGCCTCGTCCGCGCAGGTGATCGGACAGGGTGGTTTCCAGCGCGTGGATGGCAATGTCTTCCTGCCAGCCGGACGCCTTCATGGCCTGCAGCACCGATTCGGGCGTGCAGCCGGCTTCGGCCTGGGTCACGATCCAGTGGCGCAGTTCGCGGGTGATGATCTGGCTCATGCCGGTTTCTCCTTGCGGCGAAAAACGAGTCGGTCGGGTTCGGACGCGGCCGGCGCAAACGCATAGCCGTCGCTGTCAAAGGCTTCCAGCTGGCGCGGCAGGCTCAGCCGGTGGGTGATGGCGTAGCGGGCCATCAGGCCGCGGGCGCGTTTGGCAAAGAAGCTGACGATCTTGTAGCGGCCGGCGCTCCAGTCTTCAAACACACACTCCACCACCCGGGCCTTGAGCACGCGGCGGTCCACGGCGCGAAAGTATTCCTGCGAGGCCAGGTTCACCACCACCGGCGTGGCGTCCGCCGCCAGGCGGGTGTTCAGGTGCTGCGCGATGCGCGCGCCCCAGAAGGCGTAGAGATCCTTGCCGCGCGGCGTGGCCAGGCGGGTGCCCATCTCCAGCCGGTAGGGCTGCAGCCGGTCCAGCGGGCGCAGCACACCATACAGCCCGCTCAGGATGGCCAGATGCGCCTGCGCCCAGGCCAGGTCGTCGGCCGGCAGCTCGCGGGCGCGCAGGCCGTCGTACACATCGCCGTCAAAGGCCAGCACCGCCTGGCGCGAGTTGGTGGCGGTGAAGCGCGGGCTCCAGGCGGCGTAGCGCGCCACGTTCAGCGCCGCCAGCGTGTCGCTCAGGTCCATCAGAGAGGCCACCTCGGGCGGCGTTTTCTCGCGCAGCACGGCGATCAGCGCCGCCGCGTCGTCCACAAACAGCGGGCGGGTGTGCGGCAGATCGGCCACCGGGCTGTCGTAGTCGAGGGATTTGGCGGGGGACAATAGAAACAACATGCTGACCATCCTGTACTGCGACGATTATCTGGCAGCGGTGGACAAACCCCCCGGCCTGCTGGTGCACCGCACCGGGCTGGACGCGGGGGAAACCCGTTTTGCGCTGCAACTGCTGCGCGACCAGCTGGGCCGCCCGGTCTGGCCGGTACACCGGCTGGACAAGGGCACCAGCGGCGTGCTGCTGTTTGCCCTGGACGCCGACACCGCCCGCGCGCTGGGCCAGCGCTTCGAGGCCGGCGACGGCCTGGCCAAAACCTACCACGCCATGGTGCGCGGCTGGCCGCCGGACGCCGGCACCATCGCCCACCCGCTGCGCCGCCTGCCGGACGACCAGCGCACCAGCCGCGAAGAGGTGCAGGACGCCCGCACCCGCTACCAGACCATCGAGCGGTTGACGCTGCCGCTGCCCGATGGCCGCTTTGCCAGCCAGCGCGTCGCCCGCGTGGCCCTGCACCCCGAGACCGGCCGCCGCCACCAGCTGCGCCGGCACCTGAAGCACATCGCCCACCCCATCCTGGGCGACGCCACCCACGGCAAAGGCCCGCTGAACCGCGCCGTGGCGGCGTTGATCGGCCAGCAGCGCCTGTGGCTGCACGCCACCGGCCTGGCCCTGGCCCACCCGGTGACCGGTGCTGCGCTGGGCATCGAAGCGCCCCCAGGGGCGGAATGGGCGCTGTGGGAGGCCGCCGCCTGCGGTGGCGGGGACTGACGCGCGGATTCAGGCCAAAAAGTGGCCATTCCCATCGTGGAATGGTCATCGTTTGCTATTTTTTCGGAAGCAAATCACCCACCCCCTCGGATGCAGCGGGCCGCGAAGCCTTCAGCACCCGGCTCCAGTAGGCGGAAAACGAGCGGCAGGCGGCGGCGGGTTCGGGCCAGGGCGGCAGGTCGGGCTCGGTGCACACGCGCGCCAGGGCCGGGGCCAGGTGCGGGTTGGCGCGGCCGCGCACGCGGCGGGCGGCGCCCAGCGCGGCGGCCAGGGTGTCGGCGGGCGCCAGCCAGCGCACGGGTGCCAGCGCGGCCATGCGGGTGATGACAACGTGCCAGCGCGCGGGTGACCAGTGCCAGCGGCTGTGCCAGGCGCTGTCCAGCACGGCCACCGCCTGCGTGCCGGGGGGCGCATCGGCCAGGCTCCAGGGGTGAACCAGCCACAGGTCCTGCCCGGCCACGGCGGCGGGGTCGGGCGGGCGGAACAGGTCCCGCAGCGCGGGCGGGGGCTCAGCGGTGAGCGCGGGCTCACAGACGACCGGGTGCGCGCCCGGGTGCGCGCCCGGCTCGGGGCCGGCGTCCTCAGGCCGGGTGGCCAGCGCCAGCAGGGCGTCGGGCGGCTGGTCGAGCACGGTGCCGGGGCTGTGCCAGGCGGGCGGCGCGAACAGGGCGATGTTGGCGGCGCTGGCCAGATACGGCCTGGCGCTGGCGGTGCCCGCCACCCACTGCCACGACAGGTGGTTGCTGGCCAGGTCGCCGTCCAGCAGGTGGCCGTACAGCCAGTCGGCCCCGGCGCGCCAGTGCACCTTGCGCACGTGCACGGTGTAGGCCGCCAGCCACAGCCGGGCGTGGTTGTGCAGCAGGCCGGTGGCATACAGCGTGCGCACCGCCTGGTCGACGGCGGGCACGCCGGTGGCGCCGGCACGCAGGTCGGGCGGCAGCGCGGGGGCGTAGGCGCCGTCGGGCAGCGGGCCGGGGTGGCGGCTGTCGAAGATCGCGTCGCCCAGCTGGCGCCAGGTGTGGCGGAAGTACGCGCGCCAGGCCAGCTCCAACACCAGCTTGTGCGTCAGCGGCAGGTGGTGGCGGGCGCGCAGGGTCTCGACCACCTCCGCCAACGTGAGTTGTCCGTGCGTGATCCAGGGCGACAGGCCGGTGACGGCGCCGTCCAGGTGGTTGCGGCTGGCGGCGTAGGCGGCCGGGTCAACGGCGGCCAGCCGGGCGTGAGCCGCCTGGGGCGTGAGGTCCGGCATCCGCGGGGGCGTCATGTGGGCTGCGGCCCGGCGCGCAGCCGCTCGGCCTGCGCGCGGATGGCGGCGCGCTCGCCGGCGCCCAGGCGCGCCAGGTTGCGCACCTGCATCACCGTGCGCGGGTTGGCGGCCAGCCGCGCTTCGTGGCGCTGCAGAAAGTCCCAGTACAGCACGGTGTAGGGGCAGGCCGTGGGGCCCAGGCGCTCGCGCGGGTTGAAGGCGCAGTCGCGGCAGTGGCGCCCGCCGCTCATGCGCTCGATGTACTGGCCGCTGGCGATGTAGGGTTTGCTGGCCATCAGGCCGCCGTCGGCAAACTGGCTCATGCCCACCACGTTGGGCAGCTCCACCCACTCCACCGCATCCACATACACCGCCAGAAACCAGGCCTGCACCTGGCGCGGGTCCACCCCCAGCAGCAGGGTGTACAGGCCGATCACCATCAGCCGCTGGATGTGGTGCGCGTAGCCCAGCCGCAGCGTCTGGCCCAGCGCGTCCCGCAGGCAGGCCATGGGGGTGTCGCCGGTCCAGAAGGCGGCGGGCAGGTCGGCCTGGGCTTGCAGGGCGTTGGCGCCGGCGTAGTCGGGCATGCGGGTCCAGTACAGACCCCGCACGTATTCGCGCCAGCCCAGGATCTGCCGCACAAAACCCTCGCAGCTGGCCGGCGGCACCCGGCCGGCCTGCCAGGCGACGACGGCGGCGTCCACCACCTCGCGGGCCGACAGCAGCTTGAGGTTCAGCGCCGCCGACAGGCCCGAATGCCACAGCAGCGGCTGGCCGGGCCACAGCGCGTCCTGCCAGCGCCCGAAGGCCGGCAGGCGGTGGGTGATGAAGTCGTGCAGCGCCGCCAGCGCCTGCGCGCGCGTCACCGGCCAGGCAAAGCCGTCCAGGCCGCCCGGGTGGCTGCCGAAGTGCTCGCGCACCAGCGCCAGCACCGTCAGTGTGGTGGCGTCGGGCGCAAAAAACGGGGGCGGCGGCACGGCGCCAGGGCCTGCGGCGCCGAAGGATTCGCGGTTGTCGGCGTCAAAGTTCCAGCGCCCGCCGGCGGGCTGGTCACCGTCCATCAGCACGCCGTGGCGCTGGCGCAGCGCGCGGTAGAAAAACTCCAGCCGCAGCTGTTTGCGCCCGGCCGCGTGGGCGGCAAAGTCGCGCACCGTGGCGTAGAAATGCCGGTCGTCACGCAGCGCCAGCGCCATCCCCGCCGCCCGGGCGGCGCCGCGCAGGGCCTGCAGCACCCGCCAGTCGCCGGGAGCCGTCATCACCAACGCCTGCGGGCGGTGCGCGGCGATGGCGCGGGACAGCTCCCCCGCCAGCGTGCCGGTGTTGTCCGGTGCGTCCAGCGGCGTGTAGACCAGCGGCCGCCCGGCCGCGCGCAGCTCGTCGGCAAAGTGGCGCATGGCCGACAGAAACAGCGCGATGCGCGCCTGGGCCGACCAGACGTGCGTGCTCTCTTCGCGCACCTCGGCCATCCAGACCGCGTCCTGCGCCGGGTCAAAGCCGTCCAGCGCGCTGGCGTCGTGGTTCAGCTGGTCGCCCAGCACCAGCACCAGGTGGCGCAGCGGCCGGGGAATGGGCGGCACGGGCCGGTTGGACGGGTGGTGCATCAGCGGCGGCGTCCGGGGGGCGGCGAGGGTTCGTTCGGCATGGGCGTGGCCGTGGGCGGCGCGTGCCGGCCTTTGGCGGCGCGGCGGCAGGCGTCGCTGCAGTAGAGCACGGCGTCCCAGTTTTTGGCCCAGGCCTTGCGCCAGCTCATCGGCCGGCCGCAGACGGCGCAGGGTTTGGACGGCAGCGCGGCCTTGTTGCCTTTCCAGCCGGTGTCGCTCGGGCGGCGGCTCATGGGCGGCGCCCCCCGGGACCGGCCCCGCCTGCGGACCACGGCACGCGCCCCCTCCCGCAACCATCACCGCTGGCCCTGATCAAAAAACCCTTCAGCATGGACACCGATGCTGCCACTGCACCCGTGCCCCGTCCAACCGGGCCGGAGTTCTGCTCCAAGTCGCAGGGGCTTGTCGCACAATGGCCGGCGGAAACCACCCGGATGAAATCGCCGCCCCGAGGCGCCCCACACCGCCCCGGCGCCCCGGCACAGGCCCCTACCCCATGCCCGTCGAACACCGCATCACCGTCGCCGCACCGGCCGACACCATTTTTGCCCTCTACGCCGATGTGCCCAACTGGCACACCTGGGACCCGGACACGAAGCGCGCCCGCCTGGACGGCCCGTTTGCCGTGGGCAGCCGCGGCCGCCTGACCCCGACGCAGGGCAACACCGTGCCCATGGTGCTGACCCGGGTGGTGCCGGGCCGCGCCTTCACGGCCGAATCGCGCATCCCGCTGTTTTGTATGGTGTTCGAGCATGAACTGACCCCGCTGGCCGCTGCGCAGACCGAGGTCGTCCACCGCGTTTCGTTCACCGGCCCGCTGTCGCTGCTGCTGGCCCCCCTGATGACCCGCCGCCTGAACAGCGGCCTGCCGGTGACGCTGGCTCGGCTGAAGGCGCGGGCAGAGGGCGTTGGAGCCAGGATATCAAGCCAAAGTGGCCAATACCCCGCGTAGAAAGGTTCTTTTCCGCTACGCTTATTGATTCCCCCTGACTGCTTTGCCGAGCTACAGCCCCCCTCACCCCCTCAAATCCCCCGCCAGGCTCGCCAGCCCTTCCGCGTTGATCATCAGGTGCGCCGGGTAGTGGGTGTGGTCGCAACCCAGTTTGACGGCGGCGCCGGCCTGAATGGCGGCGCGCATGGGCGGGGTGAATTCGAAGCGGACGAAGTGCACGGCGCTGGTTTTGGTGGCGTTTTCGCGCTCCAGGTCTTCGTCGGCGATGGCGTAGACGCGTTCGTACCCTTCCACCTCGACGAACAGGCGGTCTTCCACGCCGATCAGGCGGGCGAGTTCGCGCTGGCGCTCGGTCACGTCGGGGTACTCGATCATCATCGTGGCTTTCCAGTTGCTGCCGTCGGGCACCAGCGGGGCGTAGGCGTCGATCTCCTGCTGGATGCCCTCTTCTTCGAAGATTTTTTCAATGCGCAGCATTTCCTGGATCTGGTAGCGCATGGTGCGCTCGCTCTCAAACTGCAGCGTGATGTGCTCGCCCAGGTGCACGGTGCGCTGTTTGCGGTGGGCGATCAGCTCGGCTTTGTGCAGCTTGCGCCATTTGCTGTAGGCCTCCAGGCTCATGAGGCTGTCGGGGGTGATGTGGCCGGTGCAGAGCATGGCGGGGTCCTTTGCGGGGTGTCGAGGGGAAGTGGGGTTCATTCCAGCCCGTAGGCTTTGCGCACCAGGGTGAGGGGGTGGCTCAGCGGCGGGCTGCCCAGGCCGTTGACTTCGAAGCCCTGGGCGATGTGGTGGCCGCCCAGCGGGCAGTCGGAGCTGATGTGGTCAGGCGCGCCGCCGTCCTTGTGGGCGGCCATGGCCTTGAAGACGGGTTTGCCGATTTTCAGGGCCTGCTGGTGGCTGCCTTTCTTGACGCCGAAGGTTCCGGCATGGCCGGAGCAGCGCTCGGTGGTCTGCACGCTGGTGCCGGGGATCATCTTGAGCATTTCTTCGGTTTTCCGGCCGATGTTCTGCACCCGGCCATGGCAGGGCACCTGGTAGCTGACCTTGCCCAGCGGCTGGGGAAACTCGGTCTTGAGCAGGCCGTCGCGTTTGCGGGCCATGAAGTACTCGAACGGGTCCCAGACATGCTCCTTGACCAGCTGCGTGTCGGCGCAGTCAGGGAACATGAGCGGGATTTCCTGCTTGAACATGAGCGCGCAGCTGGGCACGGCGGCCAGGATGGCAAAGCCGTCTTTGGCGTATTTCGCCAGCACGGGGATGTTGGCTTCCTTGGCGGCGCGCACGGCCTCCAGGTCGCCCAGCTCCAGCTTGGGCATGCCGCAGCAGCGCTCTTTCTCGACCAGGGTGTAGGGGATGGCGTTGTGGTCGAGGATTTTCAGCAGGTCCAGGCCGATGCCGGGCTCGTTGTAGTTGATGTAGCAGGTGGAGAAGATGGCCACCTTGCCGGGGGTGCGCTCGCCGTTGACCACGGCGCTGGCGGCGGCAGCGGGCGCGGCAGACCGGAATTTGCGCGTGGCCAGCGACGGAAGCCACGCGTTTTTGTCCACGCCCAGCAGGTTTTCCATCGCGCCGCGGGCCACCTGGGTGCGGTTGACGGCGTTGGCCACCTGCACCACCACGGGGATGCCGGCAAAGCTGCCGTGCACGTCGGTGGAGGCCAGAAACTGCTCGGCCTTGCCGACCTTGCCCTGGCGGAACTTGATGGCCTTGGCGCGCAGCATGGTGTGGGGGAAGTCCAGGTTCCAGGCGTGCGGCGGCGTGTAGGGACACTTGGTCATGTAGCACAGGTCACACAGGTAACACTGGTCCACCACTTTCCAGTAGTCGGCCTTGGCGACCCCGTCCATCTCCAGCGTGGGGCTGTTGTCCACCAGGTCGAACAGGGTGGGAAAGCTGCCGCACAGGCTGACGCAGCGGCGGCAGCCGTGGCAGATGTCGAAGATGCGCTCCAGCTCGGTAAAGCAGGCGGATTCGTCGTAGAAGGCGGGGTTTTGCCAGTCCAGCGGATGGCGCGTGGGCGCCTCCAGATTGCCTTCGCGGGTCATGGGGTCGGTCTCCTCTGGTGGGTTTGGCCCAGGGTCCGGCGTGTGGCCAGGCCCTGGGCCAAACGCCCGGCCGGGCGGCCGGGCGGTGGCGAGGGGCGAACGCTTCAGTCCACCAGCTCGTTCAGGGCCTTCTGGTAGCGGTTGGCGTGGGAACGCTCGGCCTTGGCCAGGGTTTCGAACCAGTCGGCAATTTCGTCAAAACCTTCCTCGCGGGCGGTCTTGGCCATGCCGGGGTACATGTCGGTGTACTCGTGCGTCTCGCCGGCGACGGCGGCAGCCAGGTTCTGGCGGGTGCTGCCGATGGGCAGGCCGGTGGCCGGGTCGCCGGATTGCTCCAGAAACTCCAGGTGGCCGTGCGCGTGGCCGGTTTCGCCTTCGGCGGTCGAGCGGAACAGCGCCGCCACATCGTTCTGGCCTTCGACGTCGGCCTTGTTCGCGAAGTACAGGTAACGGCGGTTGGCCTGTGATTCGCCGGCGAAGGCGTCTTTCAGGTGCTGCTCGGTGCGGGAGCCTTTGAGTGTGGGCATGGCGATCTCCTCATCGTGGGGTGGAACGGGGTGTTGCGTTACGGGGGCCAGCGGCGAAGGCTGGTCCCGGCGCTCCGCCAGCGTAGGCGCCAGCGCCTGCACAGTCCAATGAATGGCGTCAATCTCGCCGATGAAATAAAGCTATGGCGATGCGGGAATGCAGCAGCAGGCCGTGGCCCTTGCCAGGTGTTGTCGGGAGAGTCCGAAATACTCTGATTTCAATAGCATAAATCGACCTTTTTACGCTGGGTATCGCCACTTTTCGCCAAAATTCGACCGCCCCAGCCCTTTTTCACGCGCCCCGGTCTGGCGGTAAAGCGTCAGACAATCTTTATTACAGATATTGCAAACGCTCGCGACCAAACGTAATATTCCGCCATGAACGTCAGTCCGCGCGCGCTGATCCTGAACCTCCTGCTGGGGGCCGGCGGCGCGCCCCTGGGCGCGCGCGAGGCGGTGGCCGCCTGCGCGCTGATGGGCGTGCAGGAAGGCAGCACCCGGGTGGCGCTGGCGCGCCTGGTGGCTGCCGGCATGCTGCAACCGGGCGGACGCGGGCTGTACACACTGGGCGCCGCCGCGCAACCCCTGGCGGCCGATGTCGCCACCTGGCGGGCCGGCGAGCAGCGGGTGCGCCCCTGGCTTGGCGACTGGGTGGCCGTACACGCCGGAGCGCTGGGACGCAGCGACCGCGCCGCGCTACGCAGCCGCGAACGGGCGCTGGACCTGCTGGGCCTGGCCGAGCTGGAGCGCGGCCTGTACCTGCGCCCGGACAACCTGGCCGGTGGCGTGGCCGGCGTGCGCGCGCGCCTGGCCAGCCTGTGCCCGAATTCGGACCTGACGGTATTTGTTGCCCGCGATCTGGGCCCCACCCGCGAGCGTGACGCCCACGGCCTGTGGGATGGCGCCGGCCTGAACCATGCCTACGCCGAACGCACCGACCGGCTGGACCGGTGGCTTGCCGGCGCTGGCTCGCTGTCGCTCGATGAAGCGGCCCGCGAATCGCTGGTCATGGGCCACGACGCCATCCACGCGCTGGTGTTCGACCCACTGCTACCCGAACCCATGGTGAACACCACCGCCCGCGCCGCCTTTGCCGACGCCGTGCGCCGCTTCGACGCGGCCGGGCAACTTATCTGGAAGCAGTTTCTGGCCGGCTCGCGGCGCACGCCGCCGAGCGGTCCAGCCGCCGCCCAACTGGCCACCCCCCACCCCGCTGATCTGGAGACTCTGCCATGAACGCCCCCGAAACCCTGCCGCGCGACACCCTGTATCTGGCCCAGACCCACGAGGTGAGCAACGTCTCGCGCGAACTGGTGGACTACAACCCCTTCACGCAGGACGCCGCCCTGGTGGAAGGGGTGGCGCGCGAAGGCGCCGGCTGGGCGCAGGAGTCGCTCACCGCCTTCGGGCAGCTCACCGGCTCGGCCGACTACATCGAACTCGGCGCGCTGGCCAACCGCCACCCGCCCGAATTCGACACCCACGACCGCTTCGGCAACCGGGTCGATCTGGTGCGCTTCCACCCGAGCTACCACCGGCTGATGCAGACCGCCATCGAGCACGGCCTGCACGCCTCGCCCTGGACCGACCCCAAGCCCGGCGCCCACGTGGCCCGCGCCGCCCGCACCTACCTGCAGACCCAGGTGGAGGCCGGCCACGGCTGCCCGATCACGATGACGTTTGCGGCCATCCCGGCGCTGCGCCACACGCCTGCGCTGGGCGCCCTGTGGGAGCCGAAGATCACCGCCCGGGTGTACGACCCGCGCAACGTGCCCGATGCGCAAAAAGCCGGCCTGACCATCGGCATGGCGATGACCGAGAAACAGGGCGGCTCGGACGTGCGGGCCAACAGCACCCGCGCCTACCCGGTGGGCCTGGAAGGCCCGGGCCAGGCCTACGAGCTGGTGGGCCACAAGTATTTCGTCTCGGCCCCGATGTGTGACGCCTTCCTGGTGCTGGCGCAGGCGCCGGGCGGACTCTCCTGCTTTCTGCTGCCGCGCTGGCGGCCGGACGGCACCAAGAACCCGCTGCAGGTGCTGCGCCTGAAACGCAAGATGGGGAACGTGTCGAACGCGTCCAGCGAGACCGAGCTGCGCGGCGCGCTGGCCTGGATGGTGGGTGAGGAAGGCCGCGGCGTGCGCACCATCATCGACATGGTGGCCATGACACGCTTCGACTGCATGATCGGCTCCAGTGCCGGGCAACGGGCAGCCGTGGCGCAGGCGCTGCACCACTGCTCGATCCGCTCGGCCTTCGGCCGGGTGCTGAACGAACAGCCGCTGATGCAGAACGTGCTGGCCGACCTGGTGCTGGAGCACGAAGGATCGCTGGCGCTGACGCTGCGCATGGCCCGTGCGATGGACCACCGCGACGACCCGCACGAAGACCTGCTGGTGCGCCTGGTCACCGCCGTGGGCAAATACTGGATCTGCAAGCGCACCCCGAACCACGCCTACGAGGCGATGGAGTGCATCGGCGGCAGCGGCGTGATGGAAGACAGCCCCTTCCCGCGGCTGTTCCGAGAGTCGCCCGTCAACGCCATCTGGGAAGGCAGCGGCAACGTGCAGTGCCTGGACGTGCTGCGCGCGATGCAGAAAACCCCCGCCGTGGTCGACGCCTTCTTCCGCGAGGTGGGACAGGCGCGCGGCGCCAACGCGGCGCTGGACGGCTGGGTGGCGGCGCTGAAGAAGGAGTTCCGCGACCTGTCGGACCTGGAATACCGCGCCCGCGGTGTCGTGGACCACATGGCGCTGGCCATCCAGGCGGCGCTGCTGGTGCAGCACGCGCCGGCGGCCGTGGCGGATGCGTTCTGTGCCTCGCGCCTGGGCGGCGAGGGCCACCGCAATTACGGCAGCCTGCCCCGGGGGGTGGACTGCGCGGCCATCATCGCGCGGGCGACGCCGCGCGCCTGAAGCGGCCGTCCGCCAAACACCCCGGCATCGCATAAAATTGACCGATCTCCACCCCGCCTGGACCGGCGGGGCAACGGCATCCCGACGGATGCCGTTGTTCATTCCGCGATACCGCCCCAACGGGCGATCCCTATTGAGCGACCCCATGAGCGACACCCTCCAGCAGCCCGGCCTGCAATCCCTGTCCAAATCGTTCGAGCCCGCCGCGCTGGAAGCGCACTGGGGCCCTGAATGGGAAAAGCGCGGCTACGGCGTCGCGGGTTTCCGCGGCACCTCGGCACCCAGCGCCGAAGCAGCGGCGGCGGGCCGGAACTTTGCCATCCAGCTGCCGCCGCCCAACGTGACCGGCACGCTGCACATGGGCCATGCGTTCAACCAGACCATCATGGACAGCCTGACCCGCTACCACCGCATGATGGGCTTCAACACCGCGTGGATTCCCGGTACCGACCACGCCGGCATCGCCACGCAGATCGTGGTGGAGCGCCAGCTGCAGGAAAAAGGCATCAGCCGCCACGACATGGGCCCGACACCCGCCGAGGCACGCAAGAACTTCGTCGCCAAGGTGTGGGAGTGGAAGGAGCAATCGGGCAACACCATCACCTCGCAGATGCGCCGCATGGGCGACAGCGTGGACTGGAGCCGCGAATACTTCACCATGGACGAGAAGCTCTCGGGTGTGGTCACCGACACCTTCGTGAAGCTGTACGAGCAGGGCCTGATCTACCGCGGCAAACGCCTGGTGAACTGGGACCCGGTGCTGATGTCCGCCGTGTCCGACCTCGAGGTGGAGAGCGAGGAGGAAGACGGCCACCTGTGGCACATCCAGTACCCGCTGGTGGACGGCTCCGGCCACCTGACCGTGGCCACCACCCGCCCGGAAACGCTGCTGGGCGACGTGGCCGTGATGGTGCACCCGGAGGATGAGCGCTACGCACACCTGATCGGCCACTATGTGCGGCTGCCCCTGTGTGACCGTGAAATCCCGGTGATTGCCGACGAGTATGTGGACCGGACCTTCGGCACCGGCGTGGTGAAGGTCACGCCGGCGCACGACGCCAACGACTACGCGGTGGGCCAGCGGCATCAGCTGCCGATCATCGGTGTGCTGCACCTCAATGCGACCATCAACGACAACGCCCCGCAAAAATACCGCGGCCTGGACCGCTTTGTCGCCCGCAAGCAGGTGGTGGCGGACCTCGAAGCCGCCGGTCTGCTGGCCGAGGTCAAGAAGCACAAACTGATGGTGCCGCGCTGCGCCCGCACCGGCCAGGTGATCGAGCCCATGCTGACCGACCAGTGGTTTGTGGCGATGACCAAGGTGTCCGACCAGGACCCGATCGGAAAAAGCATCACGCAGAAAGCCATCGACGCCGTGGCCAGCGGCCAGGTGCGCTTCGTGCCGGAAAACTGGGTGAACACCTACAACCAGTGGATGAACAACATCCAGGACTGGTGCATCAGCCGCCAGCTGTGGTGGGGCCACCAGATTCCGGCCTGGTACGACGAGCAAGGCCAGGTCTATGTGGCCCGCACCGAAGCCGAGGCGCAGGTGCTGGCGGGCGCGGGCAAGACACTGACCCGTGACCCGGATGTGCTGGACACCTGGTACTCGTCGGCGCTGGTGCCTTTCAGCACCATGGGCTGGCCTGGCCAGGGTGACAAGGCAACCGACGACTACAACCTCTACCTGCCCAGCAGTGTGCTGGTCACGGGCTACGACATCATCTTCTTCTGGGTGGCCCGGATGATCATGATGACCACCCACTTCACCGGCCGCGTGCCGTTCCGCGACGTCTACATCCACGGCCTGGTGCGCGACGCCCAGGGCCAGAAGATGAGCAAGTCGGAAGGCAACGTGCTCGACCCGGTGGACCTGATCGACGGCATTGCCCTGCCGCCGCTGCTGGACAAGCGCACCACCGGCCTGCGCAAGCCGGAAACCGCGCCGAAGGTGCGCAAGCAGACCGAAAAGGAATTCCCCGATGGCATTCCGGCTTATGGCGCGGACGCACTGCGCTTCACCTTTGCGGCGCTGGCCTCGCTGGGGCGCAGCATCAACTTCGACAGCAAACGCTGCGAGGGCTACCGCAATTTCTGCAACAAGCTGTGGAACGCCACGCGTTTTGTGCTGATGAACTGCGAAGGCCAGGACTGTGGCCTGTCCGACCACAGCGCCGACGCCTGTGTGCCCGGCGGCGGCTATCTCGACTTCTCCCAGGCCGACCGCTGGATCGTCTCGCGCCTGCAGCGGGTGGAAGCCGAAGTGGCCAAGGGCTTTGCCGAGTACCGCCTGGACAACGTGGCCAACGCCATCTACGACTTCGTCTGGAACGAGTTCTGCGACTGGTACCTGGAAATCGCCAAGGTGCAGATCAACACCGGCAATGACGAACAGAAACGCGGCACCCGCCGCACGCTGATCCGCACGCTGGAAACCATCCTGCGGCTCGCCCACCCGATCACGCCCTTCATCACCGAGGAGCTCTGGCAGAAGGTGGCCCCGGTGGCCGGACGCGCCGGTGCCTCGGTGAGCGTCGCGGCCTATCCGGTGAGCCAGCCCGAACGCGTTGACGAGGCCGCCGAAGCCCATGTGGCCCGGCTCAAGACCCTGGTCGATGCCTGCCGCAACCTGCGCGGCGAGATGAACGTGTCGCCCGCCACCCGGCTGCCGCTGTATGCCGTGGGCGACGCCGCGTTCATGCGCATGGCCGGGCCGGTGCTGCAGGCACTGGCCAAACTCAGCGAAGTCCGGGTGTTCGACGACGAAGCGAGCTGGGTCGCGGCCGCCCAGACGGCACCGGTCGCCGTGGTGGGCGACACCCGGCTGTGCCTGTTCATCGAAATCGACGTGGCGGCAGAAAAAGTCCGCCTGGGCAAGGAAGCGGCCCGTCTGGAAGGCGAAATTGCCAAGGCCGGCGGCAAACTGGCCAACGAGGCCTTTGTGGCCAAGGCACCGGCGGCGGTGCTGGAACAGGAGAGAAAGCGCCTGGCCGACTTCACGGCCACGCTGGCGAAGATTCGCGATCAGCTGGCACGGTTGGGCTGAAGCCTCGGCGGGGCTTGCTCACCCGCGCAGCACGATCATCATGCGGCTCACCGTGGGCCGCAACCGGCTCCACCAGCGCCACGCCGTCCAGGCCCGAGCCGGCCAGGTGACAAGCCGCCGGGGCCTCCAGATCACCAGCACGGAAACGGCAACCACCACAACCAGCGGATGGTCTCGCACCCAGAGGCCCGCAAGGCGCACCCCGTCCGCGATCGCCAATGGGGTTGCCAGAACCTCCGATTGCCTGGCCAACTCGCCGCGCAATTGCGCCGACTGCGCGGTCAGTTCCACCCGGCGCCGGGCCAGCCGATCACGGGTTGACTCGTGGATTGGTGACGCCGGCGAAGTCATGGTTCGAGCTTGGTGCGGTCTTTCTGAAGCTCGCGGATACTCTCGGCAAACAGGCGCGAACCTTGTCGCACCCGATCCCGCGCAACCCAGGCCGCCACGATGCCTCCACTGACAAAAAGTGTGGCGAATACCGCCAGCGCCAGCAAGCGGTGCGAGTCCCACAACAGCACGGTCAGGAAGATGGCAAGAAAAGCCACCCCGACACTGAGCATGGTGAGGGCAATCGCCCCATAAAGCAGGATTTCGCCGAGCCGAAGTGCCTCTTCGCGGGCTTCGACGGACAGGAGTTCGAGGCGAACCTGGGCCAGACCCAGCAAAGTCGCCGCCAGGCCCCTCAAAGACCTGGCCAGTGGCGGCGGCTGTTCCGACACTCAATGACCTGACTGGACAGCGCCGTTCACCGACGCCCGATCAGCAGTCCGACAATCAACCCCACCCCGGCGGCCGCGCCAATGGCTTTCCAGGGGTGCTCGTGCACATAGTCATCGGTGGCGCGAGCGACTTCGCGGGTCTTGGCCCGGATCGCCGCTTCCGCATCGGCCAGTTTGTATCGGGCTTCCTTCAGGTTCAGGGCCACGCGCTCGCGCAATTCAGCCACTTTGCCTTCGGTTTGATGTGCGGTGGCTGCAAGCAGTTCCTCGGCGTCGGCAATGACGAGTTTGAGGTCGGCAACCAGCTTTTCCTTGCTGGCCAGATTGGTTTCGTTGACAGTGTTCATGGCTTTTTCCCTCCGGCTGAAAATGGATGACGCAAACATTTTGGCAGCAAACCGCGTCGCCACACGCATCTCCCCAAAAGAAAAAAGGTGCTTGTGAAGCACCTTTTTTCTCTGGAACCAGCGGTTTCAGCTGGCCACAGGATTGCGCAGGCGGATATGCAATTCGCGCAGTTGCTTTTCGTCCACCAGGCTGGGGGCCTGGGTCAGCAGACACTGGGCGCGCTGGGTCTTGGGGAAGGCGATGACGTCCCGAATGGATTCGGCCCCGGTCATGAGGGTGACGATGCGGTCCAGCCCGAAAGCCAGGCCACCATGGGGCGGCGCACCGTACTGCAAGGCATCCAAGAGGAAGCCGAATTTGATCTTGGCCTCATCCGGAGTGATCTTGAGTGCGTCAAACACCTTTTGCTGCACATCCGCGCGGTGGATACGTACTGAGCCACCACCGATCTCCCAGCCATTGAGCACCATGTCGTAGCCTTTGGCGATGCAGCGCTCGGGTGCGGTCACCATCCAGTCTTCATGACCATCTTTGGGCGCTGTGAACGGGTGATGCACGGCCGTGTAGCGCTGGGCCTCTTCGTCAAACTCGAACATCGGGAAGTCAACCACCCACAGTGGCGCCCAACGGTCCTCGAAAAGCCCCGTCTTGCGGGCAAACGCGCTGTGTCCAATTTTCAGTCGCAGCGCACCAATGGCGTCGTTGACCACTTTGGCCTTGTCGGCGCCAAAGAACAGGATGTCGCCATCTTGCGCGCCGGTCCGCTTGAGGATTTCCGCCACAGCCGCGTCGTGCAGGTTTTTGACAATCGGGGACTGGAGACCGTCACGCCCCTTGGCGGCTTCGTTGACCTTGATCCAGGCAAGCCCCTTCGCACCGTAGATCTTGACAAATTCGGTGTATCCGTCGATTTCGCCTCGGCTCATCTCGGCACCGCCCGGCACCCGCAATGCAACCACACGCCCGCCCTTGTTGGTGGCCGGGCCGGAGAAGACCTTGAAATCAACGTCGGCCATCACGTCGGTCAGTTCGGCAAACTCCAGCTTCACACGAAGGTCTGGCTTGTCGGAGCCGAAGCGGTGCATGGCCTCGGCATACGCCATCACGGGGAATGCCCCCAGATCGACGTTCAGCGTCTTGAGAAAAACCTTCTTGATCATCGCCTGGAACAGGTCACGGATGTCCTGCTCGCCCAGGAAAGACGTCTCGATGTCAATCTGCGTGAACTCCGGCTGCCGATCGGCGCGAAGGTCCTCGTCACGGAAACACTTGGTGATCTGGTAATACCGGTCAAAGCCAGCAACCATCAACAACTGCTTGAACAACTGAGGCGATTGCGGCAGGGCAAAAAACTGTCCGTCATGAACCCGACTGGGAACGAGATAGTCTCGAGCGCCTTCCGGCGTGCTTTTTGTCAGCATGGGCGTTTCGATGTCGACGAAGCCGTTCTCGTCGAGAAACTTGCGCACCTCCATCGCCACCTTGTAGCGAAGCATGAGGTTGTTCTGCATGTAGGGGCGACGCAGGTCCAGAACCCGATGGGTCAGGCGGGTGGTCTCACTCAGATTGTCGTCGTCGAGCAGGAAAGGCGGTGTTACCGACGGGTTGAGAACCGTCAATTCGTGGCAAAGCACTTCGATCTTGCCACTCTTGAGCTGGTCATTGGTTGTCCCGTCAGGACGTGCGCGAACAAGCCCTTTCACCTGCACACAAAACTCGTTGCGCAAGCCTTCTGCCGCAGCAAACATCTCGGGGCGATCCGGATCGCAGACGATCTGGACCGAACCCTCACGATCACGCAGATCGACAAAAATGACGCCGCCATGATCCCGGCGCCGGTTGACCCAGCCACACAGCGTTACCGACTGGCCAAGGAGCTGTTCGGTTACCAGACCACAGTATTGGGAGCGCATCGACATAGAGGTTCTTTCTCGCGGGATGCCGGCGCCAACGGCGCTGGCCTTGAAGTTTTTTCAGTTCAACGGGACGGGCAAAGGCTTGGCCGCCTCGGCGTGCCGCGGCACAGGGGCCACGACGCCCATCGAAATGACGTACTTGAGCGCCTCATCGACCGTCATCTTCAGTTCGATCACGTCGGCTTTGGGCAGCATCAGGAAAAATCCGGACGTCGGGTTCGGCGTCGTCGGAACATACACACTGACAAATTCGCCTGTCAGGTGCGTTGCCACTTCGCCGGAGGGCCGACCCGTCAGGAATGCGATGGTCCACGCGCCTTGGCGGGGGTACTGCACCAGCAAGGCTTTGGAGAAAGCGTGTCCGTTGCCGGAAAACAGCGTGTCGGCAACCTGTTTGACGCCGGTGTAGATGCTCCGCACAAACGGAATGCGGTTCATCAAACCATCCCACTGGCGGACCCACCATTGACCAAACATGTTGGCAACGAATACACCGGTGGCGAAAACAACCACGGCAACCAAAATGACCCCCAGGCCAGGAATGCGGCGCAACGGCCCGGTCAACGAGCTGAGTCCCGGCGCCACCGCATCGGCAGCCGCGAGCAAGGCCAGAAAGATCCCGTCGAGCAGGCCCATGAGCCACAACAGGATCCAGACCGTCACGCCCATGGGCAGCCACACCAGCAGCCCGGTGACAAAGTATTGCTGGATGCGTCGCTTCATGTGAGCGTTGGTTGGAGGGGCTGAAACACTGGAGGCGCAGACAGGCCATCAGGCCGTGCGCAGGAGAGGACTCAATGGCAGCTGCACGATCCGCCACACGGGCTCGCTGCCGCGGCGGCGGCCGGCTCGGCCGCCGGTTTTTCGGTCGCTGCGGCGGCGGCACCAGCCGTGGCGCCGGAAGCGCCGGCGCCACGGAAGTCTGTGGCATACCAGCCGTTTCCCTTGAGTTGGAAACCGGCTGCGGTCAGTTGCTTCTTGAACGTGCTGGCGCCGCAGGCCGGACATTCCGACAGGGGTGCGTCAGAGACTTTTTGCAAGACGTCCTTGGCATGTCCACAGGAGTCACACTTGTAGGCGTATATAGGCACGGCGCAACGACCATAGTTCGGGAAAACCTGCAATTATAAGCGCCTGGCCCGTTGCCTGAGAGTTCAGTGGGTGTGCGCCCGCGCAATCGGATGGCCCTTGGGAGCAATGAGTTGCGGTGCGAGCGAACCAATCACCATCAGGATCACGGAGGCTGCCAGTCCGATCAGGTTGGCGGGAACGAGGGCATCAGCAGCCACGTTTTGCGCGATCAACCAGGTCCCCACGCCACCAACCGCCGAGAACAGGGCGCCTTGTGTGGTGGCTCGCCGCCAATAGGCGCCAGCCAGCAAGGGGATGAACGCACCGGCCAGCGTCACGTTGTAGGCGTTCTGAACCATCTCGTACATGGTGCTCTTGCTGTTCAGGGCAAAGAGCAAGGCGCAGGCCGTGAACGTCACCAGAACGATGCGCAAAGTCAGCAAGAATTGCTTGTCACCCATGCGCGGGGAAAGCGGGCGCAGCACGTTTTCCGTGAACAGAGACGTCGGTGCAAGCAATGCGCCACTGGCGGTCGACAGAATGGCAGACAGTAATGCGCCAAAAAACATCACCTGAGCCCACAGGGGCATCTTTCCAAGAACCATGTCAGGCAACACCCGCTGGATTTCCCTGGCATCGTCGGATCCGAACAAGGCGGCAAGGTTGGAATCGGCAACCACTGCCGCATAGGCAATGAAGATCGGGACGAAGGCGAACACGAAGTACAGAAGACCTCCGATGAGGGTTCCTCGGACGGCGGTGTTTTCGTCTTTGGCACTGGTCATGCGCTGGAAAACATCCTGCTGGGGAATTGACCCGAAGGCAAAGGCAAAAAACGCTCCGGCCATGGCCCACCAGCCTGCAGCGTCGGAGGGGAAGAACTGGAACTTGCCTTCCGCTGCCGCCTGGGAGATCACCTTGGATGCCCCGCCGGCGAGATCACCCACCAGCACCGCCACCAACGTCAGGCCGATGACAATCACGATCGTCTGCAACAGGTCGGTGAACGCAATTGACCACATGCCGCCGAATATGGTGTAGACCAGTACGACTGCCGCGCCGATAAGGATGGCGTGGTTGAGCTCGAGGGCACCTCCGCTCAGGGTGTAGATGACCAATCCCAGCGCAGTCAACTGCGCCGATGTCCATCCGAGGTAGGAGACAACGATGGCGACACTGGTCACCACCTCGACGCTTTTGCCGTAGCGCTGCTTGTAAAAATCGCCAATCGTCAGCAGATTCATCCGGTAGAAAAGACGGGCAAACAGCAACGCCGCCAGAACCAGGCAGACCGAGGCACCGAACGGGTCTCCCGGAATACCGGACAGGCCGTCACGGGCAAAGGTCGCGGAGACCGACAACACGGTTTCCGCCCCGAACCAGGTCGCAAACACCGTCGCCACATTCATGTACAGGGGCAGACTGCGTCCTGCAACCATGTAGTCTTTGGACGAATGCACCCTGCGGGCCGCAAGCAAGCCGATGGTGATGGTAACGGCCAGATACGCAACGACAAACACAATCAAGGCATTCACGGGGCAGCGCTCCTCAAGTTGGCGGGTGGGCGAAATTTTAGAAAAATCGAATGCGGATCAGCCATTGCATTGCCAGCAAGCCGAGGGTAAATCCCAACCCCCCATAAATGACGGCTTGCAGCAGTCGATTGGTTCTTCTCTGTTCAGCGATCAACTGGGCAACTTCACGGCCCGATGCGAACGCACCGTGCTGCAACTGCTGATGAAGGAGCCGGGGCAACTCGGGAAGCAGCTTGGCGTACCGCGGAGCCTGGGCCTTGAGTTCATCCAGAAACTTCTGAGGGCCCAGTTGTTCCAGCATCCACTTTTCCAGAAAAGGCTTGGCCGTACTCCACAGGTCCAGCTCCGGATCAAGTTGGCGGCCCAACCCCTCGATGTTGAGCAAGGTTTTCTGCAACAGCACCAGTTGCGGCTGGATCTCGACATGGAAGCGCCGGGACGTCTGAAAAAGTCGCATGAGCACCATGCCGAGCGAAATCTCGCGCAATGGTCGATCGAAATACGGCTCGCAGACACTTCGAATGGCCGATTCGAGCTCATCCACCCGGGTCTCGGCGGGCACCCAGCCGGATTCAATGTGCAGCTCCGCCACCCTTTTGTAGTCGCGGCGAAAGAACGCCGTGAAATTCTGGGCCAAGTATTCCTTGTCGAACTCCGTCAATGTTCCCACGATGCCGAAGTCAAGCGAAATGAAACGCCCGAAACTGGACGGATCAATACTGACCTGAATATTGCCCGGATGCATGTCGGCATGGAAAAAGCCATCCCGAAAGACCTGGGTGAAAAAAATCGTGACGCCGTCGCGCGCAAGTTTCGGAATGTCCACTCCCGCGTCGCGCAAGCGCTGGGTCTGGCTGATGGGAATACCCACCATCCGTTCCATCACGATCACTTCGGAGTGGCAATAGTCCCAGTGCATTTCGGGAATCAGGACCAGATCCAAGCCTTGCATATTGCGCCGCAACTGGGCCGCGCTGGATGCCTCTCGGATCAGATCGAGTTCGTCATGCAGATACTTGTCAAATTCCGCAACCACTTCGCGTGGTTTCAGGCGTTTTCCATCAGCGGACAGCCCTTCGACCCACGAGGCCATCATCCGCATCAGGGCGAGGTCCTTTTCGATGATCCCCAGCATTCCGGGGCGCAAGACCTTGACGGCAACGTCCCGAAGTCTCCCGTCCCGAGAGCGGAGGGTGGCAAAGTGGACCTGCGCGATGGACGCACTGGCCACGGGCACCCGGTCAAAGCTGGCAAACACCTCTGCGACCGACCGCGAGAAGGCCCGCTCGATGGTTGCTACCGCGATGTCCGAGCTGAATGGGGGCACCCGGTCCTGCAGCTTGGCCAGTTCAGCGGCAATATCGGGGGGCAGCAAGTCTTGGCGGGTTGAAAGTACCTGCCCGAACTTGACAAAAATCGGCCCCAGTTGTTCGAGTGCCTCGCGAAGGCGCTCCCCGCGAGGGGCATCCAGCTTGCGTCCAAGCGTCAGAATCCGTGCCAGACGCCGAATCCATGCCTGCGGCACATTGCTGAGCACCAGCTCATCAAGGCCGAACCTCAGGACCACCCACAAAATGAAGATGCCCCGCACAAGCCGATTCATGAGCCCGCTTTCGTGCTGCCCCGGGGAGTACGGACAAAATCTCGAACAGCCCTGGCCACCGCTCGCCCCAGTTCTCCCAGGGTATGGGCCGGCACATCGCCGATCAGGCGCGAAAGATCTTCTTCAAGATCCCAGCGCAAATGATCCACCAACCAATTGATTTCGGCCGCGAGTTGAACATCGCCTTCCACATGAACCGCAGGCTTATCACCATCGAACAGTTTGCGCGCCAACTGCAACGGGTCGGCTTCGGTCACGGTCAGTCTCAAGTCGACAACAGACGCCTGGTCTGAATGCTCCAAAAGGCCGGCTGCGGTTGGTCTGAGCGAGAACTCGATCGATTGCCAACGCACCAGCACGCACTTGCCGGACTGCCGGGCCAGTCGCTGTTGCGCCGCGGGCTCCTGCTGGATCACGTGGTTGAGCAGGAGAATAAGGCGGTTGCGAATCTCGTCCGTTACCCAATTGGGAGGGCGAAGCCCAGAGACCAGTTCGGTAGCCGCCTGAAACACCCAAGAAAAAGGGGACTGTGTTGCCATAGTCCCCGATTATTCCTGCAATTGCGGCAATGCCCAGCGCGCCGGGCGACTGCTGAGCGAGGCGCTTACTGCAAAGCCTGAACGCCAGCCACCAGCCACCCGCCTGAACCATCCTTCGGTTTGGTCATATTCCAGACCTCACGGAAGGGGCTCGGACCCGCCGACGGGTCTTCGCGGATCATGCCGTTGAACTCGACACTGGCCATGTACTCGCCGGACGAATCCGATATGCCAAGCAGTTGAGCCTCCAGCATGACCACCTCGGTTCGGTTCGGTTGTCCGGGAGCCTGTTTCTCCCGCTCCGACAGCTGAGCGCGAATCTCTTCCAGCATGGAATCGGTCATCATGGCACGCAGTGTCGCGATATCGGCCCGATCCCAGGCGTCCTGAAGCGTCACAAAATTACGCTTCGCTGCCGTGACGAAGCCCGCTGTATCGAAGTCCGCCGGGACGCCCCACGCCTGAGAGCCCCCAAGACCGGAACCAATGAGGGAGCCGCCGGTCTGCGGCGCATATCGGGAGGCATCGAAACTGGTGCTGCTGCGCTCCCACGGGCGGGCTGACGCGTCATTGCCCACATGCTCCGGGCTGTAGCTGCGGGGTACAGCACCGGCCGGAGCACCACCCGCACCCTGCAAGGCCAGTCCCTGCGGAGAGGCCGCATTGCGCCGTGACCGCAGGATCATGCCAACCACCACCATCACTACCAGACCTAGCAAAAGGAACAGCAGAATCTGCCCGAACGCCTCGCCGAAACCCAGCGAACTGGCCAGCCAGGCCAGTCCGAGACCGGCGGCCAGACCGCCGAGCATGGCACCCCAAGGCTTCTTGGGTGCGGCAGCGGCCGCGCCGGCCGCCGCCGGCGAGCCAGCGGCTGCGCTCGTACCTGCGTTCTGCGTCGGCGTCGCCGGAGGTGTCTTGACGGCTTCGCGCTGGGTCACATTACTCGATTGCTGACCGACGGACTTGCCGCCACCGAGCCGTTTGGCGGCCGACGCGTCCATGGCCCCAAAAACCATGACACCGGCAAGAATGATTGAGAACAGGCCCTTCATGACGCCTCCTTTGATGAATTGAAAACAGAATCCCTCAGCACCGAATTCCAACATGCAAGGCCACAACCCCGCCTGTGAGGTTGTGAAAATCCACATGTCCGAATCCCGCTTCTTTCATAAGGGCTTTGAGCTCTTCCTGCCCGGGATGCATCCGAATCGACTCCGCGAGGTACCGGTAGCTCGCATCATCACCGGCGACCAGCTTGCCCAGCCGCGGCAGGACCTGAAACGAGTACCAGTCATAGGGCTTGGCCAGTGGTGCGGCCACTTTGGAGAACTCCAGTACCAAGAGCTTGCCGCCAGGTTTGATAACCCGGCACATCTCGCGCAGCGCCCTGTCCTTGTGGGTCATGTTGCGCAATCCAAAAGCAACCGTCACGACATCGAAATGGGCATCGGGAAACGGCAGTTTTTCGGCATCGCATACCAGGCTGGACAAAACAACGCCCGCGTCCAGCAGACGATCGCGCCCGGTTCGCAACATGGCTTCATTGATGTCGGTGTGCACAACCTGTCCGGACGGACCGACCTTGCGAGCAAAGGCTTCGGACAGATCTCCGGTTCCGCCGGCGATGTCGAGTACGGCTTGCCCGGGCTGAACATGGGCCACACTCACCGCGTAGGCCTTCCACAGGCGATGCAGGCCCAATGACATCAGGTCGTTCATCACGTCGTACCGGGATGCCACCGAGTCAAACACCCCCCTCACTCGACGCGCTTTGTCGGCTTCGTCGACCGTCTGAAAACCAAAATGGGTCGTGCTCATGCTTCGATCCTATTCGGGCAGCGCCGCCAAAGGCTCATCACCCTGTCGCCAGGCATACTTTTTGTTGCAATATGCGCAAAAATCACCTGAACCCAATGTAAAAAGGTCGTTTATTGCTATGTTTTCGATAGCGTTTCAATGGCTGGAGCACCCATGGCCCGCCTTTAGCGTCATTGGGGCATCGCGATCCATCCCGGCGGCCGCCAGGCGCTCAAAATATTCCTGCCACAACTCCCGCTCCCTTGAACCAAGGAAGTACAGGTATTCCCAGGTAAAGATGCCGGTGTCGTGGCCATCGGAAAAGGTCGGCTGAATGGCGTAATTGCCCACCGCTTCAACTGCGGTCACACCGACATCGCGCTTTCCGGTCTGCAGGGTTTCCTGGCCTGGCCCATGGCCTTGAACCTCGGCCGATGGGGAATAGACACGCATCAATTCGAACGGAATACGAAACCGAGCGCCGTCGGCGAACGCGATTTCCAGCACGCGGGATTGGGCATGAACGGTGAGGGCTTCGGGTACCGGACCGGGGTTGCGAGCAGTTGACACGAACAAACTCCGAAATCAGGATCAGACAAGGACACGTTCGATGCCGCCATCATTGGCGGCAGCAACAAAATCGGGCATCCAGCGGGGCCCCAGAAGCTGGTTGGCCATCTCGACAACAATGTAATCCGCCTCCAGCAGGCCGCTGTTCAGGTCGTCGCGGTATCGGCTGAGCCCCTGCAGGCAACTCGGGCACGAAGTCAGTATCTTCATGTTGGCGCCGGGCGCCAGAGCACCCTCCGAACGCAGCGATGCCTCACTCTTGCGGATTTCTTCCTCTTTGCGGAACCGGACCTGGGTCGAAATGTCGGGCCGGGTGACGCCCAGCGTGCCCGACTCACCGCAACAACGCTTGCTTTCGACCACCCCCTCGCCGACCAGGGCTTTGACGGTCTTCATCGGGTCCTGCTGCTTCATCGGGCTGTGACAGGGGTCATGGTACAGATAGGCTCCCTGCCCCGCCGGTAGCGTGATGCCTTTTTCCAGGAGGTACTCATGGATGTCGACAATGCGACATCCCGGGAAGATTTCCTCGAACTTGTACCCTTGCAGCTGGTCAAAGCAGGTGCCACAGCTCACCACCACGGTCTTGATATCGAGGTAATTGAGCGTGTTGGCCACCCGATGGAACAGGACCCTGTTGTCCGTAATGATCTTCTCGGCTTTTTCGAATTGCCCCGAGCCGCGCTGGGGGTAGCCGCAACAGAGATAGCCCGGCGGCAGCACAGTCTGAACACCAGCGTGCCAAAGCATGGCCTGAGTTGCCAGACCGACCTGGCTGAACAGTCGCTCCGATCCACACCCGGGAAAATAGAAGACGGCCTCTGTCTCGGAGGTCGTGGCCTGCGGGTTGCGGATGATAGGAACGTAGTCTTTGTCTTCGATATCCAGCAATGCTCGCGCTGTCTTGCTTGGCAAGCCAGCCGGCATCTTCTTGTTGATGAAGTGGATGACCTGTTCCTTTACGGGTGCCGGACCGAGCGTGGCTGGCGGCACGGACGTCTGCTTGCGCGCCAGCCGCTGCAGCAAATCGTTGGCAACCCGCTGAACCTTGAAACCCACGTCCACCATGACGGTACGCATCAGTTTGACCGTCTCGGGTCGGGTGGCATTGAGAAAGAACATGGCCGCCGCATTGCCGGGCCGGAAACTTTTCTGCCCCATTTTGCGCAGCAAGTTGCGCATGTTCATGGTCACATCGCCGAAGTCAATCTTGACCGGACACGGCGTGTAGCACTTGTGGCAGACCGTGCAATGGTCAGCCACATCCTCGAATTCGTGCCAGTGCTGAACGCTGATACCCCGCCGCGTCTGCTCCTCATAAAGGAACGCCTCTATCAACAGGGACGTTGCCAGAATCTTGTTGCGCGGGCTGTAAAGCAGATTGGCACGAGGCACATGCGTCGCACAGACGGGCTTGCACTTTCCGCAGCGCAGGCAGTCTTTCACCGAGTCGGCAATCGCGCCGATATCGCTTTGCTGCATGATCAAAGACTCGTGGCCCATCAGGCCAAAACTTGGCGTGTAGGCATGCGCAAGATCCGGGCGGCGCAGCGACACATCCTGCACGAGCGCGGGCATGGCGCTCACGTCGCGCAACAGTTTGCCTTTGTTGAAGCGCCCATGGGGGTCGACCAGGGCCTTGTAACGGGCAAACGGCGCAAGTTCCTCATCGGTGAGGAATTCCAGTTTGGTGATGCCAATGCCGTGCTCACCAGAAATCACACCGTCCAGGCTGCGCGCAAGGGTCATGATGCGCGCCACCGCCTCGTGGGCCGTTTGCAACATCTCGTAGTCGTCGCTGTTGACCGGGATATTGGTGTGCACATTGCCGTCGCCGGCGTGCATGTGCAAGGCCACCCAAACCCGCCCCTTGAGCACCTGCCGGTGAATGACCAGGCATTCTGCGAGGACAGGGCCGAACGCGCCTCCGGAGAAAATCTGTTCCAGCGGGGCAAGCAACTGCGCCTTCCAGCTGGCCCGCAGGCGATGGTCTTGCAACTGCGGAAAAAGGATCTCCACTTCGCGCAGCCAGCCGCTCCATTGCTCACGAACCTGTTCGACAAGGTTCAGAGCCTGTTGCACGCGGTCTTCCAGCAGCTCCGCGCTCGGAATTTCGCTGGCGTAGTCGGTTTTCCCCAGAGGCAGGTTGCCACGGCGGAAAAAATCATCCAGCGCATCGCACAGACGAATCTTGTTGCGTAGGGACAGCTCGATATTGATGCGTTCGATACCAAGGGTGTATTCGCCCATTCGCGGCAGCGGAATCACCACGTCTTCATTGATCTTGAAGGCGTTGGTGTGGCGGGAAATGGCCGCCGTTCGTTTGCGGTCAAGCCAGAATTTCTTGCGCGCTTCGGGGCTGATGGCGACAAATCCTTCGCCACTGCGGGAGTTGGCGATGCGGATGGCTTCACTGGTGGCACGGGCAACCGCGTCGGCGTCATCGCCAACGATGTCACCGATCAGCACCATCTTGGGCAGGCCGCCGTTGCCCTTCTTGCTTTTGGTCGCATAACCGACGGCCTTCAGATAACGATCATCAAGGTGTTCCAGGCCGGCCAGCAGCGTCCCCGAACGTTTCTGTTCGGCAAACATGAAGTCTTTGATTTCGACGATCGAAGGCACCGCGTCCTTCGGATTGCCGAAGAACTCAAGACAGACCGTACGTGCGTGTTCCGGCATGCGGTGAACCAGCCACCGCGCGCTCGTAATGAGGCCGTCACAGCCTTCTTTCTGGATTCCGGGCAAGCCACTGAGAAACTTGTCGGTAACGTCCTTTCCCAAACCTTCCTTGCGGAACGTATGACCCGCAATATCCAGTCGCTCGGAACGAATCATCGTGCGTCCGTCCGCCTGGAAATACGTCAATTCGAATCGGGCCACCTCGGCATCATGAATTTTGCCGAGGTTGTGGTCCAAACGTTTCACCTCCAGCCATTGGGCGTCCGGGGTCACCATGCGCCAGCTGATCAGGTTGTCGAGAGCGGTACCCCAAAGTACCGCCTTCTTGCCACCCGCATTCATCGCAATGTTGCCACCGATACAGGAAGCCTCCGCGCTGGTCGGGTCCACTGCAAACACAAAACCGGCTCGCTCGGCAGCATCGGCCACCCGCTGGGTGACCACCCCCGCTTCAGTCCACACCGTAGGCAATGGTTCAGCATGGCCTGGCACGGCAACCCATTCGACCTCGGTCATGGATTCGAGCTTCTCCGTGTTGATGACAGCACTTCTCCACGTCAGCGGGACGGCGCCTCCCGTATACCCTGTGCCACCTCCGCGAGGAATGATCGTCAGATCGAGCTCGATGCAACCCTGCACCAGCGCAGCCAACTCCGCTTCGCTGTCCGGCGTCAGCACCACAAAGGGGTACTCCACGCGCCAGTCCGTGGCGTCCGTGACATGCGAGACCCGCGAAAGCCCATCAAACTTGATGTTGTCCGATGAGGTCAGGCGCCGAAGTGCCCGCCTGGCGCGTTCGCGCAACGCACCCATTTCATCGAATGAGCGGGCAAAACGCTCTACTGCGGATCGCGCGGCATCGAGCAGCTCTCCCACCAGGGCATCACGAGACGGGTCGTCCTGCGGGGTGCGCCGTTTCTGCACTTCGCTGAGCCGGTGCTGCAAGGCATCGACCAACTGGCGTCGGCGACGCGGGGTCTCCAGCAGGTCGTCCTGCAGGTAGGGATTGCGTTGCACGACCCAGATGTCACCCAGAACCTCGTACAGCATCCGGGCAGACCGCCCGGTCCGCCGCTCCCCACGCAACTCGTTCAGCAGTGCCCAGGCATGCGTGCCAAGGAGCCGGATCACGATCTCCCGGTCAGAGAAAGAGGTGTAGTTGTACGGGATCTCCCGCAACCGGAGCGCGCCGGTTGCGGTTGCCGATCCAGATTGATCGAGCGAAATGGGAGCATTCATCAGTGGGACACCGGGGCAATGGCCCGGTCAGGGAGTCAGGTCGCGACCGGACATGGATGGTACCGCAGTGCAGCATAGTCGGGCAGGGACAAGGGTCACACGCACCGGTCCCCATGGAAACCCTGTTGCGAACCGACTGACGCATCACTGTAATAGGAACGTCACAAACGACACCTACGCTCAAAGACCCTTTCAACCTTGGAATACCAGCATGAAAACCAGACTGACTGCCGTTGCTCTTGCGGCCTTTGCCACCTTGCCGGCTCACGCCCAGACCGAAATCCAATGGTGGCATTCCATGGGCGGGGCTCTCGGTGAATGGGTCAACGACCTGGCGAAAGACTTCAATGCCAGTCAAAAAGACTACAAGATTGTGCCGACCTTCAAGGGAAGCTACGACGAGTCGATGACGGCCGCCATCGCCGCATTCCGTGCCGGCAATGCCCCCCACATCCTGCAAGTGTTCGAAGTTGGCACAGCGACCATGATGGCCAGCAAACAGGCCATCGTTCCGGTGGGTGACGTAATGAAGAAAGCTGGCGTGACCTTTGACCCGGCCGCCTACGTTCCAGCGGTCGCCGGCTACTACACGGCACCGAACGGTCAAATGCTGAGTTTCCCTTTCAACAGCTCAACCACCGTTTTCCATTACAACAAGGATGCCTTCAAGGCGGCCGGCCTGGACCCGAACACACCGCCCAAGACCTGGCCCGAGGTCGCACTGGCGGCCGGCAAGCTGAAAGCGTCCGGGCACAAGTGTCCGTTCACGACCAGTTGGGTCAGCTGGACCCAGCTGGAGAGCTTCAGCGCCTGGCATAACACCGAGTTCGCGACCAAAGGCAACGGAATGCGCGGCATCGATGCCCGCCTGAGCTTCAACAGTCCCTTGCATGTCCGCCATATCGAGAACTTGGCCAACATGGCCCGCACAGGTCTTTTCGTCTACAAGGGACGTGGCAATGCTGCCGATGCCACCTTTGTCTCCGGCGAATGCGCCATGACGACCGGTAGCTCGGCCCTGTACGGCAACATCAAGCGCAACGCCAAATTCGCTTCGGGCATTTCGACCCTGCCTTACTACCCCGACGTGACGGGCGCGCCGCAGAACACCGTGATCGGAGGCGCCAGCCTGTGGGTCATGTCAGGCAAGAAGGAAAACGAATACAAAGGCGTGGCCCAGTTCTTTGCCCATTTGTCCAAACCGGAAGAAGCCGCCAAGAGCCATCAGCGCACGGGCTACCTGCCTTTGACCAAGGCCTCCTACCAAATGACTGAGAAGTCAGGTTTTTACAAGCAAAATCCCGGCACAGACGTTTCCGTGGAACAGATGATTCGCAAAACCACGGACAAATCGCGTGGCATCCGCCTGGGCAACTTTGTGCAGATTCGTACGATCAACGACGAAGAGCTGGAACAGGTCTGGTCCGGCAAGAAGACCGCCAAAGAAGCCCTGGATGCCGCCGTCAAACGGGGCAACGAGCAATTGGAGCGTTTCCAGAAAGCCAACAAGTCCTGACCGTCCACGGGTAGCCATGGCCGGCGCGCCGGCCATGGCGAGCCCTCCGACGCCCCGCGGAAAACACCCCGGGGCGTTTTCTGTTTCAAGGCAAAAATCAATCCATGGAAAAACGCGTCCGATTTCGCTCCACTTGGTTGCCCTGGGTGCTGGTCGCACCGCAATTGGCGGTCGTCTTGACATTCTTCTTCTGGCCGGCCGGACAGGCCCTGATTCAGAGTGTGTTGCAGCAGGACGCCTTTGGCACGACCACAGAGTACGTCGGCTTGGAGAACTTCAAACGTCTCTGGAATGACAGTACCTACCTGGAATCGTTCAAGGTCACCGCCTTGTTCTCGCTCTTGGTTGCGGTGATCGGTCTGAGTGTTTCACTTCTGTTGGCCGTCATGGCGGACCGCGTCATCAAAGGCGCCGGGATTTACAAGACGCTCCTGATCTGGCCTTATGCGGTCGCCCCGGTGGTCGCAGGTGTGCTGTGGCTGTTCATGTTTGCCACGCCCTTTGGCACGGTTTCCTTCGTTCTGAACCGCATGGGCTTCGAGTGGAACCATCTGCTCAATTCCAACCACGCCATGGCGCTGATTGTCATGGCCGCTGTCTGGAAGCAGATTTCCTACAACTTCCTGTTTTTTCTGGCAGGCCTGCAATCGATTCCCAAGTCATTGATCGAAGCGGCTGCGATCGATGGCGCGGGTTTCTGGCTTCGATTCCGGACCATCGTATTCCCCCTGCTGTCACCAACGACCTTTTTCCTGCTGGTGATCAACATCGTCTACGCATTCTTCGACACCTTTGCAATTGTCGACGCGGCCACCCAGGGTGGGCCGGGCAAATCTACCGCCATCCTGGTGTACAAGGTGTATTACGACGGCTTCAAGGCGCTGGACATGGGCGGGTCCGCCGCACAGTCGGTGGTTCTCATGACCATCGTGATTGCCTTGACGGTTGTCCAGTTCCGCTACGTCGAGAAGAAAGTGCAGTACTGACATGATTGAACGACGCCCGGGATTGACCTTCGTCTCCCACCTTATCCTGATCTGCGGTGTTGCCGTCGTCGCGTTTCCGGTGTACTTGACGCTCATTGCATCAACACAGTCCAGCGAACAGATTGCATCAAGCGTACCTATGTCGCTGCTACCCGGCAAGCACATGCTGGAGACCTACAAGGTCGCCTTGTTCGGCGGCGAAACAGCCGCTGGCAGCACCTTGCCTCCTGCGCTGCCCATGATGGGTGTGAGCCTGGTCATGGCCTTGGTCATTGCCATCGGCAAGATCATCATTTCGCTGCTGTCGGCCTTCGCAATCGTCTACTTCCGCTTCCCGGCTCGCACACTGGTTTTCTGGGCCATATTCATCACCCTGATGCTGCCGGTTGAAGTGCGAATCGGTCCGACCTACGAAGTTGTCTCGGATCTCGGAATGCTCAATAGTTACGCAGGACTGACGATCCCGCTGATCGCATCGGCCACTGCGACGTTTCTGTTCCGGCAGTTCTTTCTGACTGTCCCCGATGAGTTGGTGGAAGCTGCGCGGGTGGATGGCGCAGGCCCGATGCGCTTCTTCTGGGACGTGCTGCTGCCGATGTCTCGGACCAGTATCGCGGCGCTGTTTGTCATTCAGTTCATCTACGGCTGGAACCAGTACCTGTGGCCTTTGCTGGTGACCACGAATGAATCCATGTATCCGATTGTCCTGGGCATCAAGCGGCTGGTTTCGGGTGAGTCGTACACCGAATGGAACGTCTTGATGGCTACCGCCTTCCTGGCCATGCTGCCGCCGGCGCTGGTGGTCGTACTGATGCAAAAGTGGTTCGTCAAGGGCCTCGTCGATACCGAAAAATAATCACACACCTACCATGGCTTCACTCGTATTCAAGAACGTCGTCAAGAGCTACCACCAGGGCAAACAGTCGCTGCAGGTTATCCATGGCGTCACCGCCGATGTCGCCGACGGTGAGTTCGTGGTCATCGTCGGCCCCTCAGGGTGCGGCAAATCCACCCTGTTGCGCATGGTGGCTGGACTCGAAGAAATTTCAGGGGGAGACATATTGATCGGCGAGCGGGTTGTCAACTCGCTGGAACCAGCCGCCCGCGACATCGCCATGGTTTTCCAGAACTATGCGCTCTATCCGCACATGAGTGTCTACGACAACATGGCCTACGGCTTGAAGATCGCCAAAGTGCCTGTCGATGAAATCCGCCGCCGCGTCGACAAGGCGGCCGCGATCCTGGAACTGGGTCCCTACCTGAGCCGCAAGCCGCGCCAGCTCTCGGGCGGCCAGCGCCAGCGCGTCGCCATGGGGCGAGCCATTGTTCGCCAGCCCAAGGTTTTCCTTTTCGACGAGCCGCTGTCCAACCTGGACGCCAAACTGCGCGCTCAGACTCGCCTGGAGATTCAGAAACTGCATCGGGACCTGGGTATTACCAGCCTTTTTGTTACCCACGATCAGGTCGAAGCGATGACCCTGGCGCAGCGGATGATGGTCATGAATGGTGGCGTGATGGAGCAGTTCGGCACCCCCGAAGAGGTCTACTCTCGCCCGGCAACCACCTTTGTCGCCGGATTTATCGGATCACCCCCAATGAATCTGTTGAATCAGGCGCCCGGCCTGGCGCAAGACCGCATCCTGGGCATACGACCGGAACACATCGACGTCAGCGCGGACGGCGCCTGGGAGGTGATGGTTGAAACGGTCGAGCTGCTGGGCGGAGAACGACTGGTCCATGCCCGGCTCGGTACCGAAACCCTCATCATCCGCATGCATGAAGACCAGGGCGCACCGGTAATCGGCACTCGGATCCGGGTATGTCCTCGCCCGGACCGGATGCACTGGTTCGACCGTTCAACCGGGCGCCGCCTGGAGGCCTGATATGAGCGGGAATGTCTGGCCGTATCCGCGCTGGGTCGCACACCGTGGGGCGGGCAAACTGGCCCCCGAAAACACCTTGGCTGCGTTCCGACTGGGCGCGCAATACGGATATCGGATGTTCGAATGCGACGTCAAGCTCAGCCGCGACGGCGTGCCTTTTTTGCTGCATGACACCGATCTGGCGCGCACGACCGAAGCGACCGGGAACGCGGGCGAGCGCGAATGGTCCGATCTGTCCCGGCTGGATGCCGGCGCCTGGCATTCCCGGGCATTTGCCGGCGAGCCTCTTCCCACCCTGGAAGGAATCAGCCGCTTCTGCCGAACCAATGGACTGTTCCTCAACATTGAAATCAAGCCAAGCCCGGGCCTGGAGGCGGCAACGGGCCACGCGGTGGCAACCGCTGCCCAAGACCTGTGGCGCGGCGCTCCGGTACCGCCCTTGCTGACTTCCTTCCGGCCGGAGGCGCTGGCGAGTGCCCGCGAGGCATGTCCGGAATTGCCGCGCGGCCTGCTGCTGGACACCCTTTGGCCCGGGTGGCTGGAGATGGCCCGCTCGCTACAGTGTTGTGCGATTGTCTGCAATTACTCGCTGTGGAACACCGAAACGGTCGCGGCCGTCCAGGGGGCGGGAATGCGTACGGCAAGTTACACCGTCAACGACGAATCGATTGCCCGGCACCTGATGGCACTCGGCACCGACGTCATCATCACCGATCGCGTCGACCTTTTTGCGCCGACCGACGCTTGAGGGGCGGCAGCCCGCCGCTGCCGCGTCAGCGACGAATTGCCCGGGATCGCCACCACTGTGTGAGGCCCAAGGCCAGGACCAAGGCCGCGTAGCTGGCCATCTTGCCGTCGCGTCCGAAAAAAACCAGTCCGGACGTGAGCACCCCCAATCCCACCAGGGCGTTCACACCAAAATTGGCAACGATGCGTTTCGTGTCTGCACGCCGCGCGCCCAGGACACCGGAAAACACGGCCAGCAGGCCGGCAACAAAAAATGCTGGGGCACCAAAGGCCAGCCCGTGGAGGAGAAGGTCGGAAAAATCCATGGGTCGCTGAGGAAACCGGCGAATCGGATGGCACGCCAACCCCGCCGACGGTGCCGACTTGAACGAATTGACGCGGTCAATTTTATAATCGCCCCGATGGCAGTCTGGGCATTAGGTTTGAACCACACGACCGCGCCGCTCGATCTGCGCGGCCGGTTCTCTTTTGGCCTGGATCGACTCGGCGAAACACTGCAGCAATTGCGTGCATCGCACCACCGTCGCCCCGAGGCGGCAATCCTCTCCACTTGCAACCGAACCGAGATCTATTGCGCGTCCGACCGGCCCGAACTGGACCGCACTGTCCACTGGCTGGCCGAATTCGGACAGATTACCCCCGGCGAACTGCGAAGCTACACCTACACGCTGGCCGACGGGCAGGCCGCACGTCATGCCTTTCGTGTCGCCAGCGGTCTCGATTCCATGGTGCTGGGCGAGCCACAGATTCTTGGCCAGCTCAAGGATGCAGTCCGGGCGGCCGATGACGCCGGCGCCCTCGGCACCACACTCAATCAACTGTTTCAGCGCAGCTTTGCCGTGGCCAAGGAAGTACGCACTTCCACCGAAATCGGCGCCCATTCGATCAGCATGGCGGCGGCCGCCGTGCGACTGGCATCCCAGCTGTTCGAGGATCTGACCGAGATCCGGGTCCTGTTTGTTGGCGCCGGCGAAATGATCGAACTGGCGGCAACGCATTTCGCGGCCCGCAATCCCCGATCCATCGCGATCGCCAACCGGACCCTGGAACGGGGGGAAAAACTCGCCACACGTTTCGGCGGTGAGGTACTGCGCCTGGCCGACCTGTCGGAGCGACTGCACGAATTCGACGCGGTCATCAGTTGTACCGCCAGCCAGTTGCCGCTGATCGGGCTGGGTGCGGTGGAGCGCGCACTGAAAAAGCGCCGCCACCGCCCGATCTTCATGGTCGATCTGGCCGTTCCACGCGACATCGAGCCAGAAGTCAAAGCGCTGGAAGACGTCTACCTTTACACCGTGGATGATCTGGCCCATGTGGTGCAGACGGCCCAGGCCAACCGGCAGGCCGCCGTCGCGCAGGCCGAAGCCATCATCGATGCCGGTGTGCAAAGCTTCATGCACTGGATGGTGCAACGCGGCACCGTACCTCTGATCCAGCAACTGAACGCACAGGCCGATGCCTGGCGGGCGGCCGAGATCGCGCGTGCGCGCAAACGCCTGGCCCGAGGCGAGGATGTCGACACCGTGCTCGAATCCCTTTCCCGGGGACTGACCCAGAAAATGCTCCATGGCGCCCTGGCTGAGCTGAATGCGGCCGACCCGGCCCACAAAGAACAGACCGCACAGGCGATCGGTCGGCTGTTCCTGCGCAGCGAGCGTTAGCGGCGTTCGACCGCACCGGCGGGTTCGGTCCTGCTCCACCCGCCGCCCACCGCGCCCATGGCGCTTTTCCTGTTCGCACCACACGATCGCATCGCATGAAACCCTTCCTCCGCAACCAGCTTGAGCGCTACACCCAGCGGCTGGCTGAACTCGACTTTCTGCTTTCGCGGGAAGACATCATGGCGGACATGGAGCAGTTCCTGAAGCTGTCGCGAGAACACGCTGACGTCGCTGCCATCGCAAGTCGCTGGCAACGGCTGCAACAGCGCGACGCCGACCTGGCGACGGCCCGGGAGTGGCTCTCCGACCCCGACATGGCGAACATGGCCAGGGAAGAAATCGGTGCCTGTGAGGCCGATATCGCATCCCTGGGCGACGAACTGCAGCGCATGCTGCTACCGAAAGACCCGGACGACGCCCGCAACGCCTTCCTGGAAATCCGCGCCGGCACCGGCGGCGACGAATCCGCGCTCTTTGCCGGCGATCTGCTGCGCATGTACACCCGCTGGTGCGAGCGCCAGGGCTGGCGCACCGAACTGCTCAGCGAATCGCCCAGCGAGCTCGGTGGCTACAAGGAGGTGGTGCTGCGCATCGAAGGCGATGGGGCCTACGGGCAACTGCGGTTCGAATCCGGCGGCCACCGGGTGCAGCGGGTGCCGGCCACCGAGACCCAGGGACGCATCCACACCAGCGCCTGCACGGTGGCGGTGCTGCCGGAGCCTGACGAAGCCTCGGCGGTGCAGATCAACCCTGCGGACCTGCGCATCGACACCTTCCGCGCCAGCGGGGCGGGCGGCCAGCACATCAACAAGACCGATTCGGCGGTTCGTATCACCCATATCCCCACGGGCATCGTCGCCGAATGCCAGGACGACCGCAGCCAGCACCGCAACAAGGCCCGTGCGCTGCAGGTGCTGTCCGCCCGCATCCAGGAACGCGAGCGCGCCGCGCAGGCCGCCAAGGACGCCGCATTGCGCAAAGGCCTGATCGGCAGCGGCGACCGCAGCGACCGTATCCGCACCTACAACTTCCCCCAGGGGCGGCTGACCGACCACCGTATCAATCTCACGCTCTACAAGTTGTCCTTCATCATGGAAGGCGATTTGCACGAGGTCGTCAACGGTCTGCAGGCCGCTCGCCAGGCCGAAAAGCTGGCCGAGCTGGAAGTGGGCACTCTCCACTGACCGAAAGCGCGAATTTTCAATGTTTTCGGTTCATACCCAGCGTAATATAGTGCTATCGTGCTATATTTTTCATATCAACTGTTTGCTCACGGAAACCCGCGTGCCATGAATGACAACCCTGTCACGCTACGCGACGCGCTCGAAAAAGCCCGAACGACGGGCCTGGCCCGCCTGGAGGCCGCCATGCTGCTGCTGCATGCGTTGGGTCGCTCCACAAGTGAGCGCGCCTGGCTGATCGCCCATGACTCCGACCCGCTTGATGCCGTCATCGGGAGCCGGTTCGCCGCCCTTGCCGCGCGGCGGGTCGCCGGCGAACCTCTGGCCTACCTGACGGGCGAGCGGGAGTTCTACGGGTTGACGCTGCAGGTGGACGCCCGCGTGCTGGACCCCCGCCCCGACACCGAAACCCTGGTCGATTGGGCACTGCATGTGCTTCCCCCCCGCCCTTCGCCGACCGTGCTGGATCTGGGCACCGGCAGCGGCGCGGTCGCGCTCGCCCTGCAACAACAGCGCCCGGACGCCATCGTGCTCGCAACGGATCGAAGCGTGGACGCCCTGGCCGTTGCGCACAGCAACGCCAGTCGATTGGGCTTGCCCGTGCGTTTTGCCCAGGCCGATTGGTTTCAGGGCTTGCACGGACCCTTCGATCTGATTGTCTCCAACCCGCCCTACATCGCCGACGGCGACCCTCATTTGGCCGCGCTGACCCATGAACCCCTGGCGGCGCTGGCTTCCGGCCCCGACGGCCTCGACGACCTGCGCACCATCATCGAGCAGGCCGGCAACCGACTGACGGGCGGTGGCTGGTTATTGCTGGAACACGGCTGGGATCAGGCCGAAGCGGTGACTCATATGCTGACACGGGCCGGTTTCGTCGACGTTCAAAGCCGTGCCGATCTGGCCGGAACACTGCGTTGCAGTGGCGGACGCTGGTGTGACCCCGGCTAGTCGATGTTTCGGCCAATACCCATCGTAAAATCGTCATTCATTGCTATGTATTCGATATTGTTTTCCCCCTCCCGCGGGCAAGACCTGACCTTGTTTCCCCGCCAGCAAGGCACAGAGTTCCCCGAAATATGCCGGGTTGCGCCCAAGGTGAGAAAATCTGACCACTCTCGTTTCAAGGAGGTCCGCGATGAGCGAAACCCAACAACGTATCGACCAGATGGTCAAAACCCATGACGTGGTGTTGTTCATGAAAGGCAGCGCCAGCTTCCCGATGTGCGGCTTTTCCGGCCGCGCCGTACAAATCCTGAAGGCCTGCGGCGTTGAACCCCGTGCTCTGTTCACTGTCAATGTGCTCGACGACGCCGAAATCCGCCAGGGCATCAAGGAATACAGCAACTGGCCGACGATCCCGCAGCTTTACATCAAGGGCGAGTTCATTGGCGGCTCCGACATCATGATGGAGATGTACGAGAGCGGCGAACTGCAACAGATTCTCCGCCCGGCCAGTTGAGGCGCGGGCGCCGGGTCCGTCGTTTGCAGGCGGGCCGCCGACATTCTTCATGAGCGCCACACAGAGCCTGTTGGTGATTGCTGCCTTGATCGCAGCGAGTGCCTTTCTGTCCATGGCGGAGATGGCATTGGCGGCCTCGCGCCGCCTCCGCTTGCAGCAAATGGCCGACGACGGGCATCCGCGCGCCCGGCAGGTCATGGCGGTGCAACAAGCTCCGGGGGACTATTTCACGGTCATTCAGATCGGGCAGAACGCCGTCGCCATCCTCGGCGGCATTGTCGGCGATGGAGCGTTTTCCCCTCTCGTGCTGACCGGCCTGCTGAGCACCGGCATCAGCGCTGAGACGGCTGGCGGCATCGCCTTCGCTGTGTCGTTTGCGCTGGTGACTTCCTTGTTCATCATTCTGTCGGACCTGTTTCCCAAGCGCCTGGCGATGGCAGAACCGGAAGCTCTGGCGGTCCGGCTGGTGAGGCCGATGCAACTGTGCGCAAGCCTGCTGACCCCCTTGGTGTGGCTCTATAGCCGGGCTGCCGATGCGTTGCTGCGCCTGCTGGGTTTGCCCGTGACCCGGGACGACCGCATCACTCCCGACGATATCCTGGCGTTGGCCGAGGCGGGAGCCCAGGCGGGCGTCCTCGACCGGCAGGGGCAACAGGTCATTGCCAACGTGTTCGAGCTCGACACCCGCCCCGTCAGCAGCGCCATGACACCGCGCGAACGCATCGCCTGGTTTCGCTCTGACGACAGCGACGCCATCGTGCGGACCCGCATTGCGGCGGAGCCGTTTTCGACCTACCCGGTTTGTGAAGGGGCCGTTGACCAGGTGATCGGCACAGTCGATGCCAAAGACCTTTTTCAGCGGGTGCTCAACGGCCAGTCCATCGACCTGACAGACCCGGCCTTGCTGCACCGGGCGGTCGTCATCCCCGATCGGCTCAGTCTGAGTGAGGTGCTCGGGCAATTCCGCCAGGTTCACGAGGATTTCGCGGTCATCGTCAATGAATACAGTCTGGTGGTCGGTGTGGTCACCCTCAACGATGTGATGAGCACCGTGATGGGTGATCTGGTGGCACCGCCGGACGACGCCTTGATGGTGCAACGGGACATCCACTCCTGGTTGATCGACGGCATGACTCCGTTGACGGATGTTCAGCGTGCCCTGGGCCTGGCACAGGAATGGCCCCACGCGGACCAGGTGGAGACCTTGGCCGGCTTCCTGATGGTCATGCTGCGCAGGGTGCCGCGACGAACCGACCATGTCGACTGGTGCGGCTGGCGATTTGAGGTGATGGATGTCGACAGCTACCGCGTCGATCAGGTCCTGGTGACCCGGCGGGACCTGGACAACGGCGCCTTTCAGGCCTGAAACACCCATTGCCGCTGCGCGGCGAACACAGCATTGGGATATTCGGCCCGGCCACGAGATCCGTTGTAACGGCCCAAAGCCATGAACAGGTCGCCACGCTCACGGTCCAGATAGTGACGCAGGATCACACAGCCGAAGCGGAGATTGGTCTGCATGTGAAAGAGCTTGCTGGCGTCGCCGTCACCGATCACCCGTGTCCAGAAAGGCATCACCTGCATGTATCCCCGGGCACCAACCGGAGAAACGGCAAACTTCCGGAAGGCACTCTCGACCTGAATGAGCCCAAGCACCAGCGATTCGTCGAGTCCCGCCCGTTTGGTCTCGTACCACACGGTCTGCAAAAACTCCGTGCGGGTTTCCAGATCGGATTTTCGGCGGCGCAGGCGGTCGCTCATGGCGGTCAGCCAGCGGATGTAACGCAACCGCGCGTCGGTGCTTGCGAACTCCGGAACGGGCGGGCCACTGTTGAGCACGGCCGAGCTCAATGCGGTGCGCACCGAATCGGCCAGGGGTTCTTCCAGTTGCCCGCCGGCCCGCGCCGGCCCCGGTGCGCTCCCAACCATCCAAGCGACCGATGCAAGAACAAGCCGCCGGCGCCCTTCTTGCACTTGCGCGGCGACGATGGGCCCGTCGCCGCCACCAGGCAACATCCTCATTCCTTGATGCGAGCCCTGACCCAAGACCCCGCTTCCGCCACCGGTACCCGCTCAGCGGTCGACGCGCGGCGGTGCTGGTATTCGACAACGCCGTCACGAAGACCCCGATCACCCACCGTGATGCGATGAGGCACGCCGATCAGTTCCCAATCGGCGAACATGGCGCCAGGACGTTCTCCCCGGTCGTCCAGAAGGACATCGACTCCGGCAGCCTCCAATTCGTCATGCAGTCGCTGGGCGGTTGCCCGGACCTCCTCACTGCGATCCGCTCCCACCGGGCAGACGACGACCGTAAAGGGTGCAATGGAATCGGGCCAGATGATGCCGCGCTCATCGTGGTTTTGCTCGATCGCGGCAGCGGGCAGTCGGGTTATGCCGATTCCATAACAGCCCATTTCAAAGAATTTCGGTTTTCCATCGGTATCCAGGAACGTGGCGTTCATGGCCTTGCTGTACTTGGTGCCCAGGTAGAACACATGGCCCACTTCGATGCCTCGTTCAATGGCCAGTGGTCCTTTCCCGTCCGGAGACAGGTCGCCAGCGAGGACGTTGCGGATATCGGCGACATGGTCCGGCTCCGGCAGGTCGCGACCCCAGTTGACACCGGTCATGTGGAAATCTTCGACGTTGGCACCACAGATCCAGTCGGCAAGAACCGCAACCTCCCGATCGACCACCAGGGTCACCGGCTTTTTCAGACCCAGTGGCCCCAGATAGCCCGGGCGACAGCCAAAGTGTTCTTCGATCTCAGCGACCGTGGCGAACCGGAAGCCATGGTCCAGGCCAGGTACTTTGCCGACCTTGATTTCATTCATGTCATGGTCGCCGCGCAGCAACAACAACCACACCCGCGAGCGGACCACGTCCCCCTCGGCGCCCAGTTCATCGGTCGCCAGTACCAGACTCTTCACCGTGGTCTGCAGCGGCACGCCCAGCAGGGCGGCGACATCCGCACAAGTACTTTTGCCCGGGGTGGGCGTACGAGCGCAAGCTTGCGCAGCGGCAGGTCGCGGGCCGCCCGGGGCGAGGGCTTCAGCCTTCTCCAGATTGGCGGCGTAGTCACTGTTGGGGCAGTACACAATGGCGTCTTCGCCGGTTGAGGCGATCACCTGAAACTCTTCGGACAGATCGCCGCCGATCGCCCCGCTGTCGGCAGCAACTGCACGATACACCAGCCCGAACCGGTCGAAGATTCGCCGATAGGCGTTTGCCATCACTTCATAGCTGGCTTTGGCGGCCGGCGCATCGCGGTCGAAGGAGTACGCGTCCTTCATGATGAATTCACGCCCGCGCATGAGACCAAATCGCGGGCGCCGTTCGTCGCGGAATTTGGTCTGGATCTGATAGAGGTTCTTGGGCAGGAGCTTGTAGCTGCGCAGATCCTGGCGGGCGATGTCTGTGACCACCTCTTCAGAAGTCGGCTGAACCACAAAGCTGCGGTCGTGACGGTCCTTGATGCGCAGGAGTTCCGGCCCCATTTTGCCGAAACGACCGGTTTCTTCCCAGAGCTCAGCCGGCTGTACCACCGGCATCGTGACCTCGACCGCGCCAGCCCGATTCATCTCCTCACGCACGATCGCTTCAACCTTGCGGATGACACGCAGCCCCATGGGCATATAGGTGTAGATTCCCGCCCCAAGCTTTTTGATCATGCCAGAGCGCATCATCAATTGGTGACTCACAATTTCGGCGTCCGCCGGAGCTTCGCGCAGGGTGGAAATATGGAACTGGGTCGCTTTCATGGAGCAGGATGGCGAGTGAGGGAAACAGACGAGGGAACGACCCCTTGCCGTGCGCGGCGCCCCGTGCATAATGGGATCAGTTCAAGAATTTGGGGTTCGATTATGCTCGACCGGGAAGGCTTCAGGCCCAACGTCGGCATCATCCTGCTCAACCAACGAAACCAGGTGTTCTGGGGCAAACGCATCCGAACCCACAGCTGGCAGTTTCCGCAAGGCGGCATTGATCGGGGTGAGACACCCGAACAGGCGATGTACCGGGAACTGCACGAAGAGGTGGGGCTCAAACCTGAGCATGTCCGGATCGTCGCCCGCACTCGCGATTGGTTGCGCTACGAGGTGCCGGATCGTTACATCCGCCGAGACGCGCGGGGCCATTACAAGGGTCAAAAGCAGATCTGGTACCTGCTGCAGTTTCTCGCGCAGGACTGGGATTTCAATCTGCGGGCAACCGGTCATCCGGAGTTTGACGCGTGGCGCTGGAATGATTACTGGGTCCCACTGGATGTTGTGGTGGAATTCAAGCGCGGCGTCTACCAGTTGGCGCTGACCGAACTGTCGCGTTTTCTGCCGAGGCCTGACCTGCGCAATCGGTACCTGCGCGCCGGTCCCCGATCGCGGGACGGACAAGGTCCCCGTTTGGTCGGGATGACATCGGCTGGCGGTCTTGAACTCCCGCCGGGCGGCAGTTTCGATCCCGATCCCCAATCTCCGCTCAATACGCCCCCGGAAGCAAACGGTGCCCCAATTTCCCACTGACCGCACGCTTCGCGCGATGTTCGGGTGCCTGTTGGTCACCGGTGGTCTCTGCCATGCCCAGTTGATCGCCGAGAATCCCGACTGGCGTGATGGAGCCGAGGCCACGCCACCAGCCTTTGATGTTACCCGCCTGGTACCGATCGATACGCCCACCGGTTCGACATTGCGTTTTGGTGTGGACCCACAGACTCTGTCGATAACCCCGGACGGCGTCGTCCGGTACGTCATCGTCGCGCGCCACTCCAGCGGCGCACAGAATGTTGCCTATGAGGGCATTCGGTGCGCAACGGGCAGTTTCCGGGTCTATGCCCGCCATGATCCGATTCGTGGGTGGCAGCGTGTCGATGACAGCGTTTGGACACCGTTGCAGGGCAATGGCGCGGCCCGTCATGCACTGAACTTTGCCCGCGCTGGCGGCTGCGAGGGGCGGACGGTCCCGTCACAGACGGCCACCATCGTTCGTGCACTGCGTCACCCCCCGCGCATGGGGGGCGACGGTCTTTGATACGGCAACACGGGCAGCAGCGTAAGTTTTCTGATCGCCCTCAGCGAAGCACGATCAGGTTGTCGCGATGCACCATCTCAGGTTCCGCGACATAACCCAACAAGGTTTCGAACTCGCTGGAAGCGCGGCGGCAAAGCAAGCGGGCTTCTGCACTCGCATAGTTGGCCAGGCCGCGGGCCAACTCGGTGCCGTCCGGGCCACGAATGGCAATGACATCACCGCGAGAGAAGTCACCTTCTACCGCTGTCATACCGATAGGCAGGAGACTCTTGCCATCGTCACGAACCTTCGATACGGCACCCGAATCAATGGTCACTGCCCCTCGTAGCGACAGGTGATCGGCCATCCATTGTTTGCGTGCCTGCTGCTTGGGCGTCTGGGCCGCAAGCATCGTACCAATCAGTTCGCCACGCGCCAGCCGCAGCAAGGCGTCCGGTTCGCGGCCCCAGGCGATCACCGTCGACGCGCCGGACCCCGCAGCCCGTTTGGCCGCCAGGATCTTTGTGAGCATGCCTCCACGCCCGATCGCACTGCCCGCGCCACCGGCCATGACTTCGAGTTCAGGATCTCCCGCGCGCGCCTCATGGACGAACTGCGCGGAGGGGTCTTTGCGGGGATCAGCGGTATACAGGCCCTTCTGGTCGGTCAGAATAACCAGCAGATCGGCTTCGATGAGGTTGGCGACCAACGCGCCCAGAGTATCGTTGTCGCCGAATTTGATCTCGTCGTTGACGACCGTATCGTTCTCATTGATAACCGGAAGAACTCCCAGTTTGAGAAGGGTCAGCAGGGTTGACCGGGCGTTGAGGTATCGCTCGCGATCGGCCAGATCCGCGTGAGTCAGAAGCACCTGCGCACTGCCAAGGCCGTTTTCCCGCAACTTGGTCTCGTACATCTGGGCCAGGCCCATCTGACCAACGGCCGCCGCAGCTTGCAGTTCGTTAATCTCCCGCGGCCGCTTCGCCCAGCCCAGCCGCTTCATTCCCTCTGCGATTGCGCCGCTGGAAACCATGATGATTTCCCGCGCGCCACCTTCGTCCCTGGAAGCATGGACCAGATCAGCCATCTGCCGGCACCATTCTCCAATGGCTGACTCGTCCAGACCCCGCCCTTCATTGGTCACCAGACTGGAGCCCACCTTGATCACAATTCGCCGGGCATTGCGGAGGATGTCAAACCCTGGTTTCTGAATCATTTCAATCGATACCCAGCATAAAAAGGTGCTTTAATGCTATCAAGATAAGACTAACTGTCCCCGGCAGCTTGCCCGTCCGTCCCGGCAAAGCGCGGGTCAACCGCCTCCTGCGTTTGCTCCGCGAGGTGCATGGCGTGAATATGCGCGAAAACCGACCGTATCAACGACTCACAGCCCTCGCGCGTCAGCGCGGATATCTCAAAAACCGGGCCGCGATACCGAAAGCGTTTGACGAAGTCGCGAACCAATGCGTTGCGCTCGCCTTCTGGAACCATATCGAGTTTGTTGAGTACCAACCACCGCGGTTTGGCGTGCAAAGCCGGGTCGTACTTCTTGAGCTCCGCGACGATCGCGCGGGCCTGCGCCACCGGATCGACGGATTCATCGAACGGAGCAACATCGACCACATGGAGCAAGAGGCGGGTTCGCTGAAGGTGCCGAAGAAACTGGTGACCGAGCCCGGCCCCCTCTGAGGCGCCTTCGATCAAACCAGGCACATCGGCGACCACAAAGCTCTGCTCGGGACCGACACGGACCACGCCGAGGTTGGGGTGCAATGTCGTGAAGGGATAGTCGGCGATTTTCGGCCGAGCATTGGAAATCGCCGCGATCAGGGTTGACTTGCCCGCATTGGGCATGCCCAAAAGACCTACATCGGCAAGAACTTTCAGTTCAAGCTTCAGGCTCTTGCGCTCACCGGGCCAGCCCGGTGTCTTCTGCCGGGGCGCCCGATTGATGGCGCTCTTGAACCGCATGTTCCCGAATCCGCCGTCACCGCCCTTGGCGATAAGAATCCTCTCCCCAGGGTTCAGCAGCTCGTAAAGAACCTGCCCGGATTCGGCATCGGTGATGATGGTCCCGACGGGCATCCGCAGAACAATATCGTCGCCTGCTGCGCCGAACATATCGGAGCCCATGCCGTGCTGACCTCGAGCCGCCTCATGGCGACGCGAATAGCGAAAATCGACCAGCGTGTTCAGGCTGGCATCGGCCAGCGCGTACACATGTCCGCCCCGACCGCCATCCCCCCCGTTCGGCCCCCCGAACTCTTTGTACTTTTCGTGTCGGAACGAAACACAACCGTTGCCGCCATCGCCGGCGGCAATGTCGATATATGCTTCATCCACGAACTTCATGCTGGCATTCCTTCTGGGTTGTCCCGGGACTGTCTTGGCCGCAAACAACAAAGCCCCGACATCGCGGGGCTCTGGACGGGCCACTACCGTATCAGGACTGGGCCGGCGTCACGCTGGTCACGCTGACCGTTTGCTTGTTCAGTGCGCCTTTGACGGCAAACGAAACATGGCCATCCACCAACGCAAATAGCGTATGGTCCTTGCCGACGCCGACATTGGTGCCCGGGTGGAATTTGGTTCCGCGCTGGCGGACGATGATCGAGCCAGCGCTGATCAGTTCGCCACCAAACGCCTTCACGCCGAGCATCTTGGGCTTGGAATCGCGCCCGTTTCGCGTAGAGCCGCCGCCTTTTTTCTGTGCCATGACCTATGCTCCTTAAGCAGTGATCACACCGATCTGCAGTTCGGTGAACTGTTGGCGGTGCCCTTGACGTTTCTGATAGTGCTTACGACGGCGCAACTTGAAGATGCGAACCTTGTCGTGTTTTCCATGCGCCACCACGGTGGCCTTGACCGATGCACCGGACACCAGGGGCGTGCCAACCTTGATTTCCGCGCCGTTTCCGACAGCGAGAACCTGGTCAATCACAATCTCCTGGCCAACGTCCGCAGCAATCTGTTCTACTTTAATTTTTTCGCCGGAAGCAACCCGATACTGCTTGCCACCGGTTTTTATGACCGCGTACATATAAACCTCACAGGATAACCCCTCCTACCAGCGGAGAGGAACTGCGCATTATAGGGCAAGTCGGCCGTTTCCGCCACAACAGGCAATCTCCGGGGGCAATGGGCACGGGTTCCCTATAATTTTCCATTTGCTTCGGGCCCGCTCTTGAACGATTCGTCTGCCAGTTACCCCGCCAGTCCGTTTGACCTTGTCGCTGATGACCTAAGGGGCGTTGATCGGGTCATCGAGTTCCGACTTGGCTCTGACGTGCCTTTGGTCGGCGACGTCGCCCGCTACATCATCTCTGCGGGTGGCAAGCGCCTGCGGCCTGTTGTTCTGCTTCTTGCCTGCGGAGCTTTGGGCTATCGAGGCGCCTTGCGCCATGAGATGGCGGCCGTTGTGGAATTCATCCACACAGCGACTTTGCTGCACGATGACGTCGTTGATGGCTCCACATTGCGGCGGGGACGTGCGACAGCGAACGAAACTTTCGGCAATCCCGCCAGCGTGCTGGTCGGTGACTTTCTTTATTCTCGGGCCTTTCAGATGATGGTCTCAGCGGACAGCATGCGAATCATGCAAGTCCTGGCCGATGCAACCAATGTCATCGCCGAAGGCGAGGTCATGCAACTAATGAACATGCATGACGCCAGCCTCACAGAACTGCAGTACTTGCACGTTATCCGCTCGAAAACTGCAAAGCTCTTTGAAGCAAGCTGCCGTCTTGCGGCGATTCTGGCGAAATCCGGGCCTGACGTCGAAGAGGCATGTGCAAACTATGGCCAATCGTTGGGCACGGCCTTTCAGGTAATCGATGATGTTCTGGACTACACCGGTCAATCTACGGAAATGGGCAAGAATATTGGCGATGACCTGCGCGAAGGGAAGGCGACGTTGCCTCTGATCATGGCCATGCAGTTGGGTACGCCGTCTGAATGCGCCATCGTGCGCAGCGCGATCGAGACAGGGTCAACAGAAGCACTTCCCGAAATTGTTCGCATCGTTCAGAGCAATGGAGCGCTCGACGCCGCCAGAAGCGCGGCTCAGGCGGAAGCCACTCGCGCGATTGCCCAAGCGCAGCGGTTGCCGCGGAACAGTCACTCCGATGCTTTGATACAATTAGCGGCTCAGCTCCTGCAGCGTCGAAACTGATTGGTTTGACTTCAGGTAGCAAGCGGGGTGTAGCTTAGCCTGGTAGAGCGCTACGTTCGGGACGTAGAGGCCGGAGGTTCGAATCCTCTCACCCCGACCATTTTTTACGGACCGTTGCCATTCGGCATCGTTGGCCCGTTTACACCGCCAGACGGATCAGCGAAGATGTACGCTGTCATTCCTGTGGGAGAGTAGCCCCGACATGGCGGCCGTTGATACCAACTCAGCAAAAGTCTCGCTTCCGGCAATTGCCCATGCCTTGATTGCGGCTGGTCGCCTGGATTCAAAGTCTGCCGAAGCGCTTTATCGAAAGTCGCAAACTGGAAAGAACGGCTTCTTGGCTGAGCTCACCAGTTCCGGCCTGGTCGGTGCATCCGACCTTGCTCACACTGTATCGGCCGCCTATTCTGTTCCTTTGCTGGATCTCGCAGCAGTAGACCCCCAGCGCCTGCCCAAGGGGTTGTTGGACCCCAAGCTTTGCAATGCGTATCGGGTCATTCCCCTCGCAAAAAAATCCAACCGGTTGATTGTGGCGACGGCTGACCCCTCTGACCAGGAGGCGGCAGAGAAAATCAAGTTTGCCACCCAGCTAGGCATCGAATGGGTCATTGCGGAGTACGACAAGCTCATGAAGCTCGTCGAGGCCGCCGGCACCTCGGCCGCAGAGTCAATCGACAACATCGTCGGCAACGACTTTGATTTCGATGAGTCTAGTCTGGAGGAAGCCGATACAGACTCGGCCGAAGAAGCCGTATCCGAAGTTGACGATGCCCCGGTCGTCAAGTTCCTTCACAAAATGCTGGTGGACGCTTTCAACATGCGCGCGTCGGACCTGCACTTTGAGCCCTATGAGTTCACCTACCGGGTTCGCTTCCGCATTGATGGCGAACTGCGCGAAATCGCAACGCCGCCCATCGCGATCAAGGAAAAACTTGCGTCGCGGATCAAGGTCATTTCGCGCCTGGACATATCCGAGAAGCGTGTACCCCAGGACGGCCGGATGAAACTCAAGGTTGCTCCGAACCGAATCATCGACTTCCGGGTCAGCACGCTACCAACCCTGTTCGGCGAGAAGATCGTGATCCGCATTCTGGATCCATCCAGTGCGAAAGTCGGTATCGACGCGCTGGGCTATGAAGCCGATGAAAAGGCGCGCCTGCTACGGGCGATCGAACGACCATATGGGATGATACTTGTTACCGGCCCCACCGGATCGGGCAAAACGGTTTCGCTCTACACCTGCCTGAATCTGCTGAACAAGCCCGGCGTCAACATTTCGACGGCGGAGGATCCCTCGGAAATCAACCTGCCGGGCGTCAATCAGGTAAACGTCAATGAAAAAGCCGGGCTGACATTCGCTGCGGCCTTGAAGTCGTTCTTGCGACAGGATCCTGACATCATCATGGTCGGTGAAATCCGCGACCTGGAAACGGCTGACATCGCGATCAAGGCGGCGCAGACCGGACACCTCGTTCTCTCGACGCTCCACACGAACGACGCGCCGACGACCTTGACACGAATGCGAAATATGGGGATTGCCCCATTCAATATCGCGTCCAGCGTGATTCTGATAACGGCGCAGAGACTCGCTCGTCGACTGTGCCCGATCTGCAAGACACCGGCAGACATCCCGGACGAAGCGCTTCGGGACGCGGGTTTTGGCGATGAGGACCTGGATGGATCGTGGATCCCTTACAAAGCGGTTGGCTGCTCAGCCTGCAACAATGGCTACAAAGGGCGCGTTGGCATCTACCAGGTAATGCCGATTTCCGAAGAACTGCAACGAATCATTCTCAAAGATGGCAGTGCGCTCGAAATCGCCGAACAGGCAAAAAGGGAAGGCGTACGGAGCTTACGTCAATCCGGTTTGCTGAAGGTCAGGCTGGGACTGACCACTCTTGACGAAGTACTTTCTGTCACCAACGAATAGCGTCTGCAATAGGATTTCGCATGGCCACAGCTGCATCCCGTGACATCAAGGAGTTCGTATACGAATGGGAGGGACGAGACCGCAACGGCAAGCAGGTACGTGGCGAACTGCGCGCTGCAGGTGAAAATCAGGTTCAGGCGTCCCTGCGTCGGCAAGGCATCATGCCGACAAAGATCAAGAAGAGGCGCATGTCGGCCGGCAAGGCGATCAAGACGAAAGACCTGGCGGTTTTCACCCGACAGCTGGCAACGATGATGAAGGCAGGGGTTCCTCTGCTGCAGGCCTTTGATATCGTGGGCCGCGGGAATCCCAACCCCAGCGTCACGAAACTCCTCAACGATATTCGAAGCGATGTGGAGACCGGCACATCCCTGAGCGCAGCATTTCGCAAGTACCCGATGTATTTCGACAGCCTCTACTGCAACCTCGTGGAGGCAGGCGAGGCAGCCGGTATTCTGGAGCAATTGCTCGACCGGTTGGCCGTCTACATGGAAAAGACGGAGGCACTGAAGTCCAAGATCAAGTCTGCACTGATGTACCCGATTGCTGTGATTGTTGTTGCCTTCGTGGTCGTCGCCGTGATCATGATTTTTGTGATTCCATCGTTCAAAAGTGTTTTCAGCTCGTTTGGTGCGGACCTTCCAGCGCCGACCTTGTTCGTCATTGCCATGAGCGAGTTCTTCGTCAGCTATTGGTGGCTGATATTCGGTTCCATCGGTGGCGGCTTCTACTTCTTCATGCAGGCTTGGAAGCGCAGCGAGAAGGTACAGTTCTTCATGGACCGCCTGTTGCTCAAGATCCCGGTTTTCGGCGAGCTGATCGAGAAATCCGTTGTCGCCCGATGGACACGCACGCTTTCCACCATGTTCGCGGCCGGAGTTCCCTTGGTTGAAGCATTGGATTCGGTAGGAGGCGCTTCGGGCAACATGCTCTACAGCCGGGCGACGGTGAAGATTCAGCAAGAAGTCTCAACTGGCAGCAGCCTGACTGCCGCCATGGGCAATGCCAATCTGTTCCCGAGCATGGTCTTGCAAATGTGTGCGATCGGTGAGGAGTCCGGCTCGATTGATCACATGCTGGGAAAAGCGGCCGATTTTTACGAAGCCGAGGTTGACGATATGGTTGCCGGACTTTCGAGCCTGATGGAGCCAATCATCATCGTGATCCTGGGGACTGTCATCGGTGGCATTGTCGTGTCGATGTATCTCCCGATCTTCAAGCTGGGGCAGGTCGTCTGATGTTCACGACGGGATGGTTGGCAGTGGCTGCAGGTCTTGCTTTCGGTTTGCTGATCGGAAGTTTCCTGAACGTGGTGATTGCGCGACTGCCTCGTATGTTGGAGCGACAGTGGAAACGGGAATGCGCTGAGTTGGCCGGAAGTGCACCCGATGCCGCGTCTGACCCCACTTTCAACCTGGCAACACCGCGCTCGCAGTGCCCGCATTGCGGACACATGATCCGGTGGCATGAAAACGTCCCGGTCATCAGTTTTGCTGTTCTGGGCGGACGGTGCTCGGCATGCCGCAAACCCATTTCGTGGCGCTATCCAGCGGTGGAAATGGCTACCGGGATCCTTTTCGCCTGGTGTGCATGGCGTTGGGGACTGAGTTTGACCGCTTTGACATGGGCCGGGTTCTCGGCGGCATTGGTCGCCTTGACCCTCATAGACTGGGACACGACCTTGTTGCCCGATGACATTACTTTGCCTTTGCTCTGGGGGGGATTGATCAGTGCCTCGCTGAAGCTCACGCCCGTTCCCCTTTCCGACGCATTGTGGGGGGCTATTGCCGGCTACCTGTCACTGTGGCTTGTGTATTGGGCTTTCAAGCTGGCGACCGGCAAGGAAGGCATGGGGCATGGTGATTTCAAGCTTTTCGGCGCAATCGGGGCATGGTTCGGGTGGGCAGCTTTGGTTCCCATCATCTTGATGGCTTCCGTTATCGGTGCGATTGTTGGAATCGGTCTGAAATTCACTTCCGGACTTCGGGAAGGTGGTTATGTGCCCTTCGGGCCCTTCCTCGCCTTGGGTGGCTTGACCGCAATGGTTTTCGGGCCATCCAGCATTCTTCGGTTTATCGGACTGGCTTGATATGGGTTCGTCCCCCTGGCGCCTGGGGCTGACGGGCGGCATCGGCAGCGGCAAAACCACGGTCAGCCGATTTTTCTCCGAATATGGTGCGGCGGTCTTTGATGCCGATTTCGTCGCGCGGTCGGTAACTGGCCCCGGAGGAGCGGCGATCTCCATGATTCGTCAGCAACTGGGAGACCAAGCGATAGCCGCCGACGGCAGCATGAATCGTACGGCGGTACGAGACATCGTTTTCAGCGATTCGGCAATGCGTCTTCGCCTTGAGCAGATCATCCATCCGTTGGTTTGGACTGAATCGCTTCAGCAGGAGAAGTCGGCTGCGCGCAGTGGTTTTCCGTGCATTCTTTTTGACATTCCCTTGCTGGCGGAATCTGGAGTTTGGCGAACTCGGCTTGATCGCATTCTCGTGGTGGATTGCCCAGAGCGAACGCAGGTCGAACGGGTCGTCAGGCGGAGCGGGCTGTCTGAAGAACAAGTCATTCGCATTGTTCAATCGCAAGCCCCACGTGCGCGCCGACTTTCCATCGCGGATATCGTCATTCGGAACGATCAGATTTCACTGGCAAATCTGGCTGGTCAGGTGCGGCATATCGGTGCTTTCTTCGGGCTATGATGATGAGAGTAGAAAGTTGCCTGTGATTCAGTACGAATACCCCTTCAACGAGCGCATTCGCACCTACCTTCGTTTGGAGCACCTTTTCGATAGACTGGTAGAGCTCGCCCATCGCGATGCAGCGCTCGACCACCATTTCGCGTTAACGACGCTTTTTGAGATCATGGACGTTGCGTCACGCGCGGATCTGAAGTCGGACGTGATGAAGGATGTCGAACGGCAGAAACAGCTCTTGGGCAGTTACCGCGGCAACCCGGCAATTTCGGAAAAAGCTTTGGATCAAGTGATCGGACAGCTTGACGAATGTTTTGTCGGCCTGAATTCGGTAGCAGGAAAGGCAGGTGCTGCGCTTGCCGAGAATGACTGGCTCATGAGCATTCGCAGTCGTGCGGTCATCCCTGGCGGCACGTGTGAGTTTGATCTGCCGTCCTATTACGCCTGGCAACACAAAACGGCCTCTGTTCGGCAGGCCGACCTCCAGCGCTGGATTGCTCCGCTCGTGCCGCTTGCTTCTGGCGTTCACCAACTTCTGCGCATGTTGCGTGACTCGGGAGCGCCGCAAAAGGTCATGGCAGTCGCGGGACATTTTCAACAACCGCTCACACAAGGGCGCACGTTTCAGCTTGTTCGTCTGTCCATAGACCCTGGTTTGGATCTCGTCCCAGAGATCAGTGGGAATCGCTTGATGATTTCTGTTCGTATGATGCGCCTCGGCGCAGATGCCAGGCTCCATCTACACGCTGACGATGTTGCCTTCGAACTGGCCTTGTGCTCTTGACGACCGAATCGTCCATGGCTGAGCGTACGGTGGCCTGCCCCCATTGCAAGGGGTCGGCGCTCTATTCGCCCCGGAATTCCTATAGACCATTTTGCTCGCTGGCATGCCGACAGGGGGACTGGCGAGACTGGGCAAGTGAGAACTTCAAGCTCCCCGACGAGGCTGAAATCGCGCCTGGCAATGGTCCCAGCCTTGGTTGAAACTCAGACCGCGCGCCAAGTTGGTGCCAAGTGGAAACCCTCGCTATCAGCACCGCTCTTGTTGCAACCAGGCCAGTACCGGCACCGTACCCGGGAGCACGGGTGAAACGCTGACCGGTAAGGCTTCCCAGCTATAGGCTTGACCCTCGCGCATCTGCAGGTCGCCGCTCCAGTCAAATACCTTGCAGAAGTTCAGTTCAACCAAGGCATGGGGATAGTCCACGGCCAGGGTCCGCCAAGAGTGCACAGAGCCGATGTTTAATCCTATTTCTTCCAGCAATTCGCGCCGCAATGCGGCGTCAACGCTTTCTTCGGCTTCAATCTTGCCCCCGGGCAACTCCCAATAGCCTTCATACACCTTTCCCCGTGGCCGGGTTGTAAGAAGCAGACACCCATCTGGGCGAAGCAGTACTCCAACCGCTACGTGGACCACGCCGCGCGTTCCCTCACCTGCGCGCGGTAGCCCTGGATCCGCTGTCAGCAAACCGGACAACTCGCGGGTCATGCTGGCCGTGCACTGGCGCGACCGATGTAGTCGCGGGCAAACTGGTACGCAACTCGCCCGCTACGGGATCCGCGTTCCAGCGCCCATATCAACGCTTCAGGTCGGGCCCGTTCAAGCGCGTCGGCGGAGGCGCCCATTGCGTTCAGCCATTGCGCGACGATCGCAAGATACTCGTCCTGGCTGAACGGATAAAAGCTCACCCATAGACCGAATCGTTCCGACAGTGAAATTTTTTCTTCCACCGCTTCGCCGGGATGGACTTCGCCGTCTGACGTGTGCGTGTAGCCCAGATTCTCTTTCATGAATTCGGGGAGCAGGTGACGGCGGTTGCTGGTGGCATAGATGAGGACATTCGGCGTCGCCGCCGCCACGGAGCCATCCAGGATTGATTTGAGCGCTTTGTAGCCGGCGTCGCCGTCTTCGAAGCTCAGATCGTCGCAATAGACAACGAATTTTTCCGAGCGCCCGGCAACCACTTCGACGATATCGGGCAAATCGGTCAGATCGGCTTTGTCGACTTCTATCAACCGAAGACCCTGTGCCGCAAAGGCAGCAAGACAGGCGCGGATCAACGACGATTTTCCCGTGCCGCGTGCCCCCGTAAGCAATACGTTGTTCGCCGGGAGACCCTGGACGAACTGTCTGGTATTGAGTTCGATGCGATCTTTCTGGGCGTCAATCTCCCGTAGGTCCGCCAGCGTGATCGAGGCGAAATGACGCACCGGTTCAAGACAACCATGCCCCGAGGACCGTTTGCGATACCGCCATGCAATCGCACTATCCCAGTCCGGCGCAGTGAGCGCTTGCGGCAACGCGGCTTCGATCCTGGCCATCAAAGTTTCGGCCCGAGCCAGAATCAGGGCAATTTTTTGATCCAAAATGCTCTAAACCCAGTATAAAAAGGTCAGACTTTGCTATCTATTTCGAACCAACCGTTCAGGAACGGTAATCGGCATTGATGGTCACGTAGTCATGGCTGAGGTCACAAGTCCATACCGTGTCGCATGCCTCGCCGCGACCCAAGCCGATCCGGACCGTGATCTCACTGCGGCCCATGATCCGTTGCCCGTCTTCTTCACGATAGGCGGGATTGCGTCCTCCGCCGACGACAACATGCACATCGTCCAGGTGAAGGTTAATTCCGGTTTGGTCCAGGTCGTCTATTCCGGCGTATCCGACCGCAGCAAGAATTCGGCCAAGATTGGGATCACTGGCGAAGAACGCTGTCTTGACAAGTGGGGAATGGGCCACGGCGTAAGCCACCGCTCGACACTCCTCGGCAGTGCGCCCGCCCTCCACCCGGACAGTAATGAATTTCGTGGCGCCTTCGCCATCCCGGACGATTGCGTGAGCCAGTTCCCGAGCGACGGCCATCATCCCTTCGCGCAAGACTACTCCGTCCGCGTCCGACCAGGAGGTCACTACTGGATGGGCGGCCTGATTGGTCACGATCACCACAAACGAATCGTTAGTGGACGTATCGCCATCAATGGTGATACGGTTGAACGATCCTTCGGCCAGATCGGTTGCCAATTGCTGCATCAGCGATGGGTGGATCTGGGCGTCCGTCGCCAGGAACCCCAGCATGGTCGCCATGTTGGGGCGGATCATTCCAGCCCCTTTGCTGATACCGGTAATAGTCACCGTAGCCCCACCGATCAACACTTGACGGGACGCCGCCTTGGGTACGGTATCGGTTGTCATGATGCCTTCTGCAGCACGCGCCCAGTGATCCGCACGTGCGTCGGCCACTGCTGCCGGCAAGCCGGCGATGATTCGCTCGACCGGAAGCGGTTCCATGATGACCCCGGTTGAAAAGGGCAACACCTGGCGCGGGTCAAGGTCAAGAGTGTGCGCCAGAGCTTCGCAGGTAGCCCGCGCGTCGGTCAGGCCCTGGACGCCCGTACCGGCGTTGGCGTTGCCCGTGTTGACAACCATGGCGCGAACAGCCTGACCGGAAGCGAGGTGTTCGCGGCAGATCTGCACCGGGGCCGCGCAGAATCGATTGCGCGTGAAGACTCCTGCGACCTGTGTCCCTTCGTCCAAAAGCATGACAGTCAGGTCCTTCCGATTCGGTTTACGCACGCCCGCCTCTGCAACGCCAAGACGGATGCCCCGAACGCCCAGGACACTTTCGGGACCCGGATGCTGAAGATTGACTGGCATATGCTGCTCCGATGGACGAAAGAAGGTTTGTGAGCGACCGGCTCAGGGATAGGCTTCCGAATGGTCGCACGCGTGTTGAGTGACCGCGTGTCAGTTCAGCTTGCCATGACAGTGCTTGTATTTCTTGCCGCTGCCGCAGGGGCAGGGGTCATTTCGACCAACGCGAGGCAAGGCAGCTGAATTGGCCCCGCCTTTTCGCACCGTCGTCTCGTCCACCGTGGCAACCGTTTCGCCTGTTTCGGAAGGTGCGCTGTAGGTCACGTTATGGATGTTCTCCGCTCGGGTTTCAAGGTCTTCGGTTGCCTGTTCCAGTTGCTGGTTCGATTGAACGCGTACGGTCATGAGAACGCGAGTGACGTCATTCTTGACAGCATCCAGCAAACTTCCAAACAGCTCGAACGCCTCGCGCTTGTATTCCTGTTTGGGTTGCTTTTGGGCATAACCACGGAGATGAATGCCTTGTCGCAGGTAGTCCAGAGCACTCAGATGCTCACGCCAGTGGGTATCAATACTTTGCAAAAGAACGACGCGCTCGAACTGGGTGAAGTTGTCCCGTCCAACCTGCTGAACTTTGCTGGCAAACGCATCGTTCGCTGCAGCAATGACCTTTTCCAGAATGTCGTCGTCTGTAATTGCGGCAGACTGCTGGACCTCTTGGGTCAGAGGCAGCTGAATTTGCCATTCATCCGCCAGAACGCGTTCAAGTGCCGGAAGGTCCCATTGCTCTTCGACGGATTCGGCCGGAACATAGGCACGCACCAGATCGGTGAAACAGCCGACGCGCAGCGAAGCGATCTGTTCAGAAAGGTCGTTCGCATCCAGGATGTCGTTTCGTTGCTGATAGATAACCTTGCGCTGGTCGTTGGAGACGTCGTCGTACTCTAGAAGCTGCTTGCGGATGTCGAAATTTCGCGCCTCAACTTTCCGCTGGGCACTTTCAATGCTCCGCGTTACGATCCCTGCTTCAATGGCTTCACCCTCTGGCATTTTCAGGCGATCCATGATTGCTCGAACCTTGTCTCCGGCGAAGATCCGCATCAGGGAGTCATCCAGACTCAGGTAGAAACGTGACGAGCCTGGGTCACCCTGACGGCCCGAACGCCCGCGCAATTGGTTGTCGATGCGGCGAGATTCGTGTCGTTCCGTGGCGATGATGCGGAGGCCGCCCAAAGATTTGACACTTTCATGCTCCAGAAGCCACTGGGCACGCAGTTTTTCAATCTGCGGAGCACGCGTGGCTTCGTCGAGAGTCGAATCCGCTTCCAGCGCGGCAACTTGTTTCTCGACGTTGCCGCCGAGAACGATGTCGGTTCCCCGGCCCGCCATGTTGGTTGCGATGGTGATCATCTTCGACCGCCCAGCCTGGGCAACAATGTCCGCCTCGCGGGCGTGCTGCTTGGCATTTAGCACCTGATGCGGCAGTTTTTCACGTTCAAGCAGTTTGGCAATGATTTCGGAGTTTTCTATTGAAGTGGTACCCACCAGCACAGGTTGACCACGTTCATAACACTCGCGAATGTCGGCAATTGCCGCCTCATATTTCTCTCGCGTCGTCTTGTAGACCCGATCAAGTTGATCGTCGCGGCGGCTTGGCCTGTTCGGTGGGATTACGACGGTTTCAAGGCCATAAATTTCCTGAAATTCATACGCTTCGGTATCCGCCGTGCCCGTCATACCTGACAGTTTGGAGTAGAGCCGGAAGTAGTTCTGGAACGTGATTGAGGCCAGCGTCTGATTTTCCGCTTGAATCGTAACCCCTTCCTTGGCTTCGACGGCCTGGTGAAGGCCGTCGCTCCAGCGCCGGCCGGACATCAGGCGTCCCGTGAATTCGTCCACGATGACGATTTCCCCATTTTGGACAACGTAGTGCTGGTCCTTGTGGTAAAGGTTGCGTGCGCGCAGGGCAGCGTAGAGGTGGTGGACCAGTGTGATGTTGGCGGGGTCATATAGGCTGCCGCCGGCTGGTATCAGTCCATACTGGCCGAGGATTCGCTCTGCCTTTTCATGACCCGCCTCAGTCAGCGTGACCTGATGCGACTTTTCGTCTACAGTGAAATCCCCGGGTTTGGTAACACCCTCTCCGGTGCGGGGATCCGCCTCGCCCTCCTGGCGATCCAGCAGCGGCGCGACCTGATTCATCGCCTGGTACATAGGCGTTTGGTCGTCGGCCTGTCCGCTGATGATCAACGGAGTTCTTGCTTCATCGATAAGGATGGAATCGACCTCGTCGACGATCGCGTAGTGCAGGCCCCGCTGAACACGATCTGCGACTTCATACACCATGTTGTCGCGCAGGTAGTCAAATCCGAATTCGTTATTCGTCCCGTAGGTGATGTCCGCCCGGTATGCGGCCTGCTTTTCCTCGCGCGACAGGTTAGGCAGGTTCACCCCGACTGAAAGGCCGAGATAGGAATATAGACGACCCATCCACTGGGCGTCGCGATTGGCCAGATAGTCGTTGACGGTGACAACGTGAACACCCTTGCCGGATAAGGCGTTCAGATAGACTGCCAGTGTGGCGGTAAGTGTCTTGCCCTCACCGGTCCTCATTTCGGCAATCTTGCCATTGTGCAAAGCCATTCCGCCGAGGAGTTGGACGTCAAAATGACGCATCTTCATGACCCGCTTTGACGCCTCACGAACGATAGCGAAGGCTTCCGGGAGTATGGCCTCCAGTGTTTCTCCGCTTGAAAGTCGGCTTCGAAAATGGTCGGTCTTCGCACGCAGCTCTTCCTCGGTAAGGAGCTGAAACGATGCCTCAAGCGCATTGATCTTGTCAGCGGACTTTCGATATTGTTTCAACAGGCGGTCGTTCCGACTACCGAAGATCTTGGTCAGGAAATTTTTGGCCATTTTTTCGTGACACCCGCTTTTCTCGCTGAGAGGTCAACAGGTATCAAGGGTGTCAGTTAGGGAAAGATGGGGCTGCGCTTGGCAGATTCAAGTCTGGCCAACGACCAGAACAAACATTCGATTCTATCCGTCGGTTTTACCTACCGATGATCGCTGCCTGCCTGCTCGCGACTGCGGGCAACCTCTCTCCGGCCGCGAGGAACGTCTGCGGATCTTGCTGGACGCCTTTCACGAGCACTTCGAAATGCAGGTGCGGGCCCGTACTGCGTCCCGTGTTGCCCACCTCAGCAATTTTCTGTCCCCGCTTCACCAGATCCCCCTTTTTGACGAAGACCTTGGATGCGTGGGCATAACGGCTTGTAAGGTCATTGCCATGATCGATATCGATCATGTTTCCATACGCGGGATGGAATTCCTGTGCAATAACAACACCACCGGCCGCTGCCTGGATGGGCGTTCCAACGTCTGCGGGAAAGTCAAGGCCGGTATGGAGTGCAGATCGCCCAGTCATGGGATCAATCCGCCATCCAAACGAAGAGCCACGATCGACACCGGCCACGGGTGCTTGCGTAGGAATGAGTGACTTCTGAATCTTCTGCTCAAAAAGGCGGGCCTCAGCCCGCGCGAGGAGGTCGTCACTTGCATTCGACTGCAACTCCAGCGAAGTCAATTGCCGTCCCAATTCACTCAACGTCAGCGGTTGTCCATCAAGGAGCACGCCGCCGCGGCCCGGAGCACGACGAAGGTCGCCAACATTCATGCCGGCCAAACCCGAAACACGCTCGCCCAAAGACTCAAGTTGGAGAAGCTTTGCTTGCATCTCACCCAAGCGGCGCGCCATGGCATCGATGTTTTCCTGTACGTATCGATCGCGCTGAATTGCTTCGTCCTGAACGACCTGCCTGACGATGGTTCCAATAACTGGCCACCCCTCGCGCGCGCCCTTAAGGAATACGCCCTGATAAAGTATTGCGGCAAGCAAGAGCAAAATCGTCGTGAGGAGAAAGACCCCTGCAACAATCTGCGCAATCGATAGTTGCAGGCTGCGGGTTCGGCTGTTACCCGCGTCCGTGATAATCAGATACACGTCTAAGAACCCTTTTACCGATTCGGCAAACACTTGTTCAAGCGAACCAATCGCGCCATCACCTTGATGGAAGCAACTCGTACAGAGCCGACATTGTCCGCGTTGGCTTCACAGGCTATCGAGTCGGGCCAACGTCTCGTTGCCATCGCGGACCTGCTCCCCCCGGGAATTCGACAAACGGTTCGTCCTGGGCCCATCAACGGCGAAACCTGGTGTCTTCTGGTATCAAACGCTGCCGCACTGACAAAACTGCGACACCAAGTCCCCGAAATGGTGAAGCAACTGCAAAACAAAGGGTACGAGATTACCGCTATCCGTCTGAAGATTCAAGCACCTGAATGACCTTTGCAGGCGTCCCCAATGGTGCCGATTGTCCGACTCGAACGGACGACCTACCGCTTACAAGGCGGTTGCTCTACCAACTGAGCTAAACCGGCATTCCCGCGATTCTAAACCGTGGGCGGTGATTTACGAGAGCCTCACTTACTTGATTCGGGTAAGAACCGGCTTTCCTGGCGCCTTCGACACCGGCTCGCCAGAGCTTCGCTCACTTAGGCTTTCATTGTGATTGTGGATGGTGCCGCTCGAAGTAGCCCCCCCCGTCATCGGAGCGGACTGCTCAATCGCCCCATCCGCGCCACTGGGTACAGGTGGCACATCTTCAGGCAGTTCAACTGGGGAAAAAGCCATGCCTTCACCATTTTCACGCGCATAAATCGCAGAAACGTGGGTGAGAGGAATTCGTACGCTTCGAGGCTGCCCTCCAAAGCGCGCCTTGAATTCGATGAAGTCGTTTCCCAGCACCAGATTGCTCGTCGCTTCTCCACTGACATTGAGAACGATCTGCCCATCCCTTACGAACTCGCGAGGCACCTGCACGGTTCGATCCACGAATACGGCGAGGTATGGGGTCAGACCATTGTCAGTGCACCATTCGTGAATGGCGCGAACGAAATAGGGGCGTGTCGAAGAGGTCTGAGGCATATCGGACATCTGCAGAGGCACCAGATCACTTACGCATGACCTTCTCCGAGGGCGTCAAGGCTTCAATATAGGCAGGGCGCGAAAAAATCCTCTCAGCGTACTTAAGCAAAGGTGCTGCATTTTTGCTCAGTTCGATGCCATAGTAGTCAAGACGCCAGAGCAGAGGCGCAATCGCCACATCGAGCATCGAGAAGTTTTCCCCGAGCATGTATCGGTTTTTCAGGAAAACCGGCGCCAACTGGGTCAGTCGATCTCTGATATGCGATCTGGCCTTCTCGATGGCTTTGTCATTTGCCTTGAGTGCACGGTTCTCCAAGGTCGAAACGTGAACGAACAATTCCTTTTCAAAATTCAGGAGAAACAACCGCACCCTCGCTCGGTCGACAGGATCACCGGGCATCAACTGCGGATGAGGGAACCGTTCATCGATGTACTCATTGATGATGTTCGACTCGTACAGAATGAGGTCTCGTTCCACAAGGATGGGGACCTGCCCATACGGGTTCATCACATTGATATCTTCGGGTTTATTGAAAAGATCAACATCCCGAATCTCGAAATCCATACCCTTTTCGAACAATACGAACCGGCACCGGTGCGAGAAAGGACAGGTCGTACCCGAGTACAAAACCATCATGGGCGAACTCCTTAAAAAATAAGAGCGGGACACCGCAGACCGCAATCGGCTGCGCTCCCACTCTGATCACGCCTATGGCTCTATGCGAGCCGGGCCAACTTTACTTGACGTCTTTCCAGAAGGCGGCATTGAGCCGCCAAGCGGCAAAGGTGAACAAACTCAGGAAAAGCAAAACCCACACACCAATACGTACCCGGCTGTTTTGCGCAGGCTCCGCCATCCAATGCAGATAATTTACCAGGTCGCCTACTGCTTGGTCATATTGATTGGCAGTCATCAGGCCGGGAGAAACTTGCTCCCAGCCCTTGAACACCTGAACGTCATGCCCATGGCTCTTCTGTGTCTCGAAAAGTGGCCTACGCTCGCCCTGCAATTCCCACAGAATATGCGGCATGCCGATATTCGGGAATGCAAGATTGTTCCAGCCGGTTGCCTTAGTTTCGTCACGGTAATAACTTCTAAGTAGCGTATACAGGTAGTCGGCCCCGGGTCCGCTGTGACTGGAACGCGACCGCGCGATCAGAGTCAAGTCCGGCGGATTGGCGCCAAACCATTCCTTAGCCTGCTTAGGGTCAATCGATGCCTTCATGGTTTCCCCGACCTTATCGGTGGGGAAAAGCAAATTGTCCTTGATCTGTTGGTCAGTAAGACCAATATCTCGAAGCCGGTTGAACCGCATGAAGGCGGCGGAATGGCAATTCAAGCAGTAGTTGACAAAGTACTTCGCACCGTTTTGCAAAGACGCCAGATCAGTCGTCTTGACCGGCGCCTTGTCCCATGGAATAGACGATCCGCCAGCCGCAACCGCAGCCGACACCGCACCAACGGTGAGCACCAATGCACAGGCAAGTTTCTTGATGATATTCATTATTCTGGCCTCAGGAATTCAGTGCGGAGCAAAAACCACGCGCTGCGGAACGGGCTTCGGTTCCCCCAGTCTGCTCCACCAGGGCATCAAAAGGAAGAAGCCAAAGTAGAACAATGTTCCTACCTGGGAGACGCGCTCCCCAAGAGGTGACGGAGGTTGAACGCCCAGATAACCAAGTATCAGGAATACTATGACAAACACGGCATAGAGATACTTGTGCCAAGTCGGACGGTAGCGCATCGACTTCACAGGACTGTGGTCAAGCCAAGGCAAGAAGAAAAGAATGATGACAGCGCCACCCATCACGACCACGCCCCAGAACTTCGCGTCAATTGCCAGCATCAGGGCCGAGACGACAACGGCACCGCCAACAATTGCCGCCTTGAACAGGCCCGCCAGCTTTCCTTTCAATACTCCCAAAAGCGCCCCCGCAATCACGCACAGGATCAGCGCATACATCATCTCTGACGTAATCGCACGAAGCATCGAATAGAACGGGGTGAAGTACCACACCGGCGCGATGTGAAGCGGCGTAGTCAACGGGTCGGCAGGGATAAAGTTGTTGTATTCAAGAAAGTAGCCCCCGAACTGCGGCGCAAAGAAAACGATAGCCGAAAAGACCATCAGGAACACACCTACGCCAAAAATGTCGTGAACGGTGTAGTACGGATGGAACGGGATTCCATCCAGCGGATGGCCCGCAGCATCTTTCGGCGCGGTCGGACCCTTGATTTCGATGCCGTCTGGGTTGTTCGAACCGACATCGTGCAGAGCAAGCAGATGCGCAACCACTAGGCCCAAAAGGACAAGCGGAACCGCAATCACATGAAAGCTGAAGAACCGGTTCAATGTGGCGTCGCCGACAACGTAGTCACCACGAATCAGCAACGCAAGATCCGGCCCGATGAAAGGAATGGCCGAGAAAAGGTTGACGATCACCTGGGCACCCCAGTAAGACATCTGCCCCCAAGGCAACAGATACCCCATGAAAGCTTCAGCCATCAGCACGAGGAAAATCGCACAGCCAAAAATCCAGACCAGCTCGCGCGGCTTTCGATAGGAGCCGTACAGCAAGCCACGGAACATGTGCAGATATACAACGACAAAGAACGCCGAGGCGCCAGTGGAGTGCATATAGCGGATCAGCCACCCCCAAGGCACATCCCTCATGATGTACTCGACTGACGCGAATGCCAGCGCCGCATCAGGCTTGTAGTGCATCACCAAAAAAATACCCGTGACAATTTGGATCACAAGGACAAGGAGGGCAAGCGAACCGAAGATGTACCAAAAATTGAAGTTCTTCGGTGCGTAGTACTCGGACATGTGAATCCGGTACGCCGAAAACGCCGACGGGAATCGGTTCTCAAACCAGTTCGTCAACTTCTCGCCTGCCGATGCGTTGGGAGAGACTTCTTTGAATTCAGCCATAGTGTTCTACCTCAAGCCTTCTTGTCTTCGCCGATGATCAGTTTGTTATCAGACAAGTACATATGCGGCGGGACCTCAAGATTGTCAGGAGCGGGCTTGTTCTTGAAAACCCTGCCGGCCAGATCGAAAGTAGATCCATGACAGGCACAAAGAAAGCCGCCTTGCCAATTGTCAGGAAGCGACGGCTGAGGTCCGGCCTGAAACTTGTCACTGGGGGAGCATCCCAGGTGAGTACAGATGCCAACTCCGACAAACACCTCAGGTTTGATCGAACGATGGACATTTTTCGCGTACTCCGGAGTGGGAAACGCAGTCCGCGCAGACTGCGGATCGGCCAACTCACCCTCGACCTTCTTCAAGGTCTCCAGTTGCTCTGGCGTACGACGCATGATCCACACTGGCTTGCCGCGCCACTCGACCGTGACTTTCTCGCCGGGTTTCAGCGTGGAAATATCTACCTCAACGGCTGCCCCTGCGGCCTTGGCGCGCTCGGAAGGCTGAAAGCTGCTGACAAAAGGCACGGCGGCAAATCCGGCGCCGACGGCACCGACACATCCGGACGTGATGATCCATGTCCGCTTGCTGGTGTCGACTGGTGAGTCACTCATGGGAATCCTCAAGCATCGCTGTCGTTGTTAGGGTTAACGCGCGATTGTACTTGAGGCCTATCTGGCAACGCCAACTTTGCTCCCTTGACGAACATCGGAGGTCCGGCATACTGATTCCTTCGTATTCGTTTTGGAGTTTTCACATGAGCATCGTTTCCGAATTCAAAGAGTTTGCCGTCAAAGGCAATGTGATGGACTTGGCGGTCGGCGTGATCATCGGCGGAGCATTCGGAAAGATTGTTGATTCGATGGTTACCGACCTGATCATGCCAATCGTGGGAGCTGTTTTCGGCAAGCTCGATTTCACCAATCTATTCGTCGTACTAGGAACTGCTCCCGAGGGAACTGTCCGAACGCTGGAAGCCTTGAAGAAAGCCGGGGTTCCTGTGTTCGCGTATGGCAGTTTCATTACGACGGCGGTCAACTTTGTCATCCTCGCCTTCATCATTTTCCTGATGGTCAAGCAGATGAATCGCCTTCGCCGCGAGGTACCTGCAGCGCCGCCTGCGCCACCCGCCGCTCCTCCGGAAGACGTCGTTCTGCTCCGGGAAATCCGGGACGCGATTCGCAGCCGGTAAGCTGAAACGACAGTTCCAGTAAAACGCCGGGGCAGTCTCCTCTCGTCAGTTCGTCGGGACACCACGCAGCCCCACGAAATCCCGGGCCATCCGAATCGCCTCGATCAGACTGTCGGGCTTGGCGACTCCTCTGCCCGCAATATCAAAGGCAGTGCCATGGTCCGGGCTTGTGCGTACGAACGGTAGACCCAGGGTCACATTGACACCCTCGTCCACGCCAAGGTACTTCACAGGAATCAAACCTTGGTCGTGGTACATCGCAATCACCACATCAAACTCGCCACGTTTCCCTGCAGCGGCCCGAGCCCGCATGAACACGGTGTCTGGAGAAATGGGTCCGATTGCGTCGACGCCGATTTCCCGGGCGGCGGCAACGGCCGGAATGATCTGTTCAATTTCCTCCCGACCAAAACGCCCGCCTTCACCGGCATGCGGATTCAATCCCGCAACAGCAATTCGGGGGCGACGTTGTAGCAGTCCGCCGACAGCTTTGTGCGCTATTCGAAGTGTTTCCAATATTTCGTCCTGTCGTACTGCGTCAATGGCTTCGCTTAGAGGCACATGAATGGAAACCAGAATCGTGCGGAGTTCACGGTTCGCCAGCATCATCCGGACCGGCAATTCGGACGGCGAAACTCCCAAAGACCTTGCAGCGATTGCTTGGAGCATTTCCGTATGGCCCGGGAAGCGGCAATACGGTTCGCCCGCCGCAGCCAAGGCTTCCTTGTGCATTGGTGCAGTGACGATAGCTGACACCGCCCCGCTCAGCGCGGCCTGTGCCGCCCATTCCACTGCACTCGCCGCATAGGCGCCGGCTGCAGCGCTGACCACCCCCATTTGGTAGTCGATATCAATTTCGGTGGTTTGAAGAACCGCAATACACCGCGGCGGCAGAGCCAAGGCTTGCTGCGGGTCGTCAATGACGACGACAGGCATGTCTACAGAGAACCCGGCGCGAAGTGCGGCGCGACGCATCACCTGCGGATGGCCGATGACGAAACAGTCCTGGGTGATTTGCGGACATTTTTCGAATGCCTTGGCAATGATTTCCGGACCTACCCCCGCTGGATCTCCGGGTGTGAGGACGATCGGGCGTTTGAGATGACTCATGCAGGGTTCTCGATGTCGATGAAGCGGTGCGAGATTCCCAGCTGGCGGGCAGCCTCTGCCGCAATCGCCGGAGCCCCATAGCGCTCGGAGGCATGGTGGCCACAGGCAAGAAACGCAATGCCTGTCTCACGGGCCAGATGAGCCTGAGGTTCAGAGATCTCACCGGTGATGAACGCATCGGCCCCTGCGGCGATTGCTGATTCAAAATAGCCTTGCGCTCCACCGCTGCACCATGCCAACCGGCGAATGGGGCGTCCGTCACCTTCGACGCACACAACCTGTCGCCCAAGCGACGCGGTAACGGTTGACGCCAATTCGCGGGCATCCCGAAAAAAACCATGGCCGCTTCTTTCGCCAAGGAATCCCAGATCCTGATCGCCGAATCGGCTGTGAGCGTCCAACCCGAGCACACGTCCAAGCTGCGCATTGTTGCCCCATTCACCATGCGCATCCAATGGCAGGTGATAGGCAAACAGGTTGACGTCATGGGCCAGAAGCAAGGCAAGGCGCCTTTTCATCCATCCGACAACGCGGCCGTCGTATCCGCGCCAGAACAGCCCATGGTGCACGACAATGGCGTCGGCTTCCCATTCAATCGCCGCCTCGATCAGCGCCAGACTTGCCGTTACACCCGACACGAGGCGTGCAACCCGGGATTTGCCCTCGACCTGCAGGCCATTGGGCCCATAGTCCTTGAAACGGTCTGGTTGCAGCCAGTTGTCGAAGGTTGCAAGCAATGTGTTGCGTTCCGTATATCGCATGGTGAGCTCTTCGAGTTTGGCGCGTTCAAATGTGAATTGTCGGTGGCTTTCAGGGACAATCGTGACATGAAGCGCGTCTGGATATTGTTCTCTCAAGCGGTAACCGTTGCCCTTGCAGTCTATTTTGTGGTGAGCACGCTGAAGCCAGCATGGGTAATGCAGCCAGCTGCCGCCACGATCGGTTCAGTGTCCATCCTTCAGGCGCCCGTACCTGCTCCTGTGCCCGCTGCGGACGGCACATTTCGCGCAGCGGCCAAGCGCGCTGCACCGGCTGTCGTCAGCATCAATACGAGCAAGGCCGCACGCACGGGGCCTCACGGCGCGGATCCATGGTTTCGGTTTTTTTTCGGCGATCAGGACAATCAGGCACAGGCAGGTCTGGGCAGCGGGGTAATCGTTAGCCCCAATGGATACATCCTCACCAACAACCATGTGGTGGAAGGGGCCGATGAGATCGAGGTGGTCCTCAATGACAGCCGCACCGTCCGGGCCCGAATCGTTGGCACCGATCCTGATACCGATCTCGCCCTACTGAAAATCGAACTCGAGCGCCTGCCGGTGATCGTGATTGGAAACTCCGACCAGTTGCAGGTCGGCGATCAGGTTCTCGCCATCGGTAATCCTTTTGGCGTGGGCCAAACCGTCACAGGGGGAATCGTCAGTGCACTCGGACGCAGCCAACTGGGTATCAATACGTTCGAAAACTTCATTCAGACCGATGCGGCCATCAATCCGGGCAACTCCGGCGGCGCGCTGGTCGACACCAGTGGCAACCTGATGGGCATCAACACCGCAATCTATTCGAGATCCGGAGGGAGCATGGGGATCGGATTTGCCATTCCCGTGTCCACAGCCCGTATGGTTATGGACAGCATCATTCGTGACGGACAGGTTACACGAGGATGGATTGGAGTCGAACCCGCAGATCTTTCCGCCGAGGTCGCCGAGGCGTTCGGAGTGAAAGCAACTCAGGGGGTAATCATCACCGGCGTGATGCAAAATGGGCCAGCGGCAAAAGCCGGTCTGCGCCCAGGTGATGTCATCGAAGGGGTCGCCGGGCACCCGGTCACGAGCGTGGGCGAACTGCTGACCCGGGTGGCGGCGCTCAAACCCGGGGTTTCCGCTCGTTTTGACGTCGACCGGCGCGGGCAGAAAGTCGGCTTGGATATCGTCCCGGGGGTACGTCCCCGTCCACGCGAACAGCGGCAACGCTGATCCAGCCACTGTGACTGCGCGTTCCCCAGCGTAGGCAACGATAGCATGGGTTTTCGGCTGCCCCCTCCCCAAAGTGCGTGCCTGTCCGATCAGGCGTGGGGTGGCGCTTGGGTGTGCTTGATGAACAGTTGAGCCGCCCAGATTCCGACTTCGTAGAGCAGACACATCGGAATGGCCAGGGCGAGTTGAGATACCACGTCCGGTGGCGTCACAATCGCCGCGATCACAAAAGCCAATACGATGAAATAGCCACGGAAATCGCGCAGCTTCTCCACCGTTACAAGCCCCATTCGAGCAAGGACGACCACGGCGACCGGAACTTCAAAAGCAAGGCCAAAGGCGAGAAACATCGACAGCACAAAGCTCAGGTAAGCCTCGATATCCGGTGCGGCTGTGATGCTCTTGGGTGCAAAGCCCTGAATGAAGCTGAACACCTGTCCAAAGACCAGAAAATAACAAAAGGCCACGCCAACAAAAAACAGCAGCGTGCTGGAGATGACCAAGGGCATGACCAGCTTTTTCTCATGGGAATAAAGGCCCGGAGCCACAAAGGCCCAAACCTGGTAAAGAACAACGGGCAGTGCGATCAGAAACGCCGTCATCAGCAATATCTTCAACGGCACCATGAATGGCGAGATGACTGACGTGGCAATCATCGTCGCCCCTTTGGGCAGATGGGCGACCAGCGGTGCGGCAAGAATGTCGTAGAGTTGACCAGGGCCCGGATACAGTGCGAGCACAATGGCCACGAGGGCTACAGCGACCAAGGCTCGAATCAGACGGTCGCGTAACTCGACGAGATGCTGCACAAAGGGCTGTTCAGTCCCCGCCAGTTCGTCTTCAGGTTTGTTGTTTTCGGCCATGGACCAGATTGTGCGTTGCGAAGTCGCGGGCGTCGAACGGCACTATCAGGGCCGCCCGGTTCGCCCACGCGCGTCGCGCGTGGGGCATTCAGTTGATTTTTTTGGGCCGATAGCGCGCCACCCGGGCTGCTCCGGACTGCGCTTTGGTTCGAATTCCGTTGCGCGATTTGTACCATTGAGGGGTCGATCCGCGTTTCAGACGCCATTTCTTTCCGGGGTTGCGATAGCTCGGCGCCGCTGGCTCCCAGGATGAGGACGCGGTCGATGACTCCAGCCCCGCCGTCGTCTCCGACCACTGCTTTTCGAAATCAGTCGATGCGTTGTGGACCGTCTGCTCCACGTCACGCGCAGCGCCTTCCACAGACTCCTTCATTTTGCGAAGCTCGTCGAGTTCCATCGACCGGTTGACCTCTGCCTTGACGTCCGCGACATAGCGCTGCGCCTTTCCGAGCAAGGTACCAATGGTCCGCGCGACTTTGGGTAGCTTTTCCGGACCGATGACGACCAGCGCGACAGCGCCGATCAGCACCATCTTCGACAAGCCGAGATCAATCACAGTAGGTCAACCCGCTGCGGGCCCAAACGGTTCAAAGCTTGGTCTTGGCTTCGACGTCGATTGTGGTCTTTTCCGACGTTGCGGCGTTGGCCACTTGTCCAGCCGGTGCCGCAGCGGTCTTGTCGTCCGTCGTTGTGCCGTCCTTCATCCCGTCCTTGAAGCCCTTCACTGCACCTCCGAGGTCGGATCCGATGTTTTTCAGCTTCTTGGTGCCGAACACCATGACCACAATCAGCAGCACGATCAACCAGTGCCAGATGGAAAAAGTACCCATGGATAACTCCTAACGAATGTTCTCGATTCTAGTCGGGTGCCGTGAAAGCCCCCCGTCAGTCAGGGGCGTTCAGCCACGCACCCAGGGGCGGGGCCCCCCCATGACATGGACGTGGAGGTGATGCACCTCCTGGCCACCTTCTACCCCGGTATTGGCAACGATGCGGAAACCGCCGTCAGGATAAGCGCGACAACCTTGTTCGAGTGCCAGTCTGGGTGCCAGAAGCATCATCTTGCCCATAAGACGCTCATGCTCCGGACCCAACTGGGCCATGGAGGGAATATGTAACTTGGGCACCATGAGGAAATGGACTGGTGCCCACGGCTTGATGTCATGAAAAGCGAAGATGTCGTCATCTTCGAACACCTTCCTCGACGGTATCTGGCCGGCAATGATCTTGCAAAAAAGGCAGTTTGGGTCGTGCATGGAATCTCCAGGAATGGGCGGCGACCCACAGGGGTCATCCGTGGCCTACCGCCTGATCTTTGTTCATCGCCACCATGCCACGAACAATCCGATACAGGAACCACAGCGAAATGAGGGCCCAGGCAAGCGCGCCGGGCAAATACAACAACAGAAAGAGGGGTGCCGTGAGCACATACAACAGGCCGGCCCACAGGACCGAACGAATCCGCCATCGGAAATGACTCTCCTGCCAACTGCCCAGAGCGTCGGATTTTTTCACCAGGTCAATGATCAGCGCCACCAGCAACAGGCCAGCACCGACCTGGGCACCCGGCACCACAGCGGCCACAGCGACGATCAGGTGCAGCAGGTAACTGATCCAGCCGACCGTTTTCAGGGAATCCTGCGCTTCGGTATTCATTCGCCGGCTCCTTCGCGCGCCTGCGCCTTGCGCAGCGCCTTTTCCTCGATGCCACTGGTGCCTTCCCGGCGCTCCAGCTCGGCGACCACATCCGCCGGCGTCAGCCCGTAATGGGCCAGCGCGATCATCGAGTGGAACCAGAGGTCCGCCACTTCATAGACGATCTTCGCGCGGTCCGCGCCGTGGTCGGCGTCCTTGGCCGCCATCACAACCTCGGTGGCTTCCTCGCCAATTTTCTTCAGGAAGGCGTCCGGCCCTTTGTGCAGCAGGCGTGCAACATAGCTGGCCGACGGGTCGCCGCCGTTCGCGGGCTTGCGGCTTTCGATCACGGCCGCCAGGCGTGCCAGGGAATCGTTGGAGGACATGGACTTATCTGTAGATGGTTTCCGGGTCTTTCAAGACCGGTTCGACAACATGCCAGGCCCCATTGTCGTAGCGCTGGAAGAAACAGCTGTGACGGCCGGTGTGGCAGGCGATGCCGGGTTCGTGCCCCTGCTGGGTTACCTTGAGCAGGATCACGTCGTTGTCGCAGTCGAGGCGGATGTCGTGCACCGTCTGCACATGGCCGGACTCTTCGCCTTTGAACCAGAGCTTGCCGCGGGATCGGCTGAAGTACACCGCCCGCCCCAGTTCCGCCGTTTGCTGCAGGGCTTCGCGGTTCATCCAGGCAAACATCAGCACGTCGCCCGTGGCGACTTCCTGTGCAATCACCGGGACCAGCCCCTGGGCGTCCCATTTCACGTTGTCGAGCCAGTTCATGGAGAGATTGTCGGCGATCCGGTCAGGCACTCAGTTTTGATAGCAGACAATGACCGTTTGACGATGGGAAACGGCCAATATCGCTCAGAAACGGACTGGAATACCCCGTTCCGCCATGCGCGCCTTGGCCTGGGCCACCGTGTATTCGCCATAGTGAAAGATGCTGGCTGCCAGCACCGCGTCCGCGCCGCCCAGCCGGATGCCATCGGCCAGGTGGTCCAGGTTGCCGACGCCGCCGGAGGCAATCACCGGCACGTCCACCGCGTCGCTGACGGCGCGGGTCAGGTCCAGGTCGAAGCCGGCCTTGGTGCCGTCGCGGTCCATGCTGGTCAGCAGGATTTCGCCGGCGCCATGCTCCGCCATCTGACGCGCCCAGGCGACGGCGTCGAGGCCGGTGTTCTTGCGCCCGCCGTGGCTGTAGACGTCCCAGCCTTCGCCGCGGTCCAGCAGATCTGTGCCAAAGCGCCGCTTGGCGTCGATCGCGACCACGATGCACTGCGCGCCGTACTTGGCCGACGCGTCGCGGATGACCTGCGGGTTGGCGATGGCTGCCGAATTGAAGCTGGTCTTGTCGGCGCCGGCGTTCAGCAGGCGGCGCACATCATCCACGGTGCGCACCCCGCCACCCACCGTGAGCGGAATGAACACCTGGCTGGCCACCGCCTCGATGATGTGCAGGATCAGGTCGCGCCCGTCGCTGGTGGCCGTGATGTCCAGGAACGTGAGTTCGTCGGCACCCTGTTCGTTGTAACGGGCGGCAATTTCAACCGGGTCGCCCGCGTCGCGCAGTTCGACGAAGTTGACGCCCTTGACCACGCGGCCACCGGTCACGTCCAGGCAGGGGATGATGCGTTTGGCCAGCATCAGGCACCCAGCTCGTCGGCACGGGTCTGTGCCGCGGCAAAGTCCAGATCGCCCGAGTAGATGGCCCGGCCGCAGATGACACCCTCGACGCCCTCGTCTTCGACGGCGCACAGGGCTTCGATGTCGGCCATGTTGGACAGCCCCCCCGACGCAATGACGGGAATCGTCAGGGCCTGGGCCAGCTTGACGGTGGCCTCGATGTTGATGCCCGACAGCATGCCGTCACGGCCGATGTCGGTGTAGATGATGGATTCGACGCCCCAGTCTTCGAATTTCCTGGCCAGGTCGACCACTTCATGGCCGGTCAGCTTGCTCCAGCCGTCGGTGGCCACCTTGCCGTCCTTGGCGTCGAGGCCGACGATGATGTGCCCGCCGAAGGCGGTGCAGGCGTCTTTCAGAAAACCGGGGTTCTTGACGGCCGCCGTGCCGATGATCACGTAGCGCAGGCCGCTGTCGATGTACTTTTCGATGGTGTCCAGATCCCGGATACCACCGCCGAGTTGCACCGGAATGTCTGCGCCCACCTCTTTCAGGATGGACCGGATGGCGGTGAAGTTCTGTGGCTTGCCCGCAAACGCGCCGTTCAGATCCACCAGGTGCAGACGGCGGGCCCCTTTGTCGAGCCAGTTGCGGGCCATGGCGGCGGGGTCTTCGCCGAAGGTGGTGGCCTGGTCCATGTCGCCCTGCTTGAGGCGCACGCAGTGGCCGTCCTTGAGATCGATCGCGGGAATGAGAAGCATGATGGGTTCGGGGAAAAGGGCTTCGACTGGCTCAGCCCGAACGGAAAAGGAAGATCAGGGATTCCAGTGCAGGAAGTTGCGGTACAGCGCCAGCCCCTGCTCGGCACTTTTTTCCGGATGGAACTGGGTGGCGAAAATATTATCCCGCGCGACGGCGGCGGTAAAGCGCCCGCCATAGTCGGCTTCGCCGGCGGTGTGGCGTGTTTCCGACGGACGGGCGTAGAAGCTGTGCACGAAATAAAACCAGCTGCCGTCGGGCACCGATCCCCAGACCGGGTGCCGCCCCTGTCCGTGGTCCCTCGGGAACACCTGGTTCCAGCCCATCTGCGGCACCTTGTAGCGGCTGCCGTCAGGCTGCGTGCGGCCCGCCAGGTCAAACTTGCGGACCTCGCCACCGATCAGGCCAAGGCCTGGCGTGTCGCCCTCGGCGCTGTGATCCAGCAACATCTGCATGCCGACACAGACGCCGAACAGCGGCTTGTTGGCAGCCGCCTGCAGCACCGCCTCCTGCAGGCCGGACGCGCGCAGTTCGCGCATGCAGTCGGGCATGGCGCCCTGCCCCGGCAGCACCACGCGCTGTGCGGCGTACACCGCCTCGGGGTCGGCGGTCACGACCACCTGCCAGCCGCTGCCCTGCGCCGCATGGATCACGGCCTGCGCGACGGAGCGCAGGTTGCCCATGCCGTAATCGACCACCGCCACGGTTTTTACTTCGTTATTCATAGCAAACAATGACCGGATGACGCTGGGTCCGTGCCATTTTCAATCAGAAAAGCTCAAAGCGAGCCTTTGGTGGACGGAATCTGGCCTGCCGTGCGAGGGTCGAGCTCCAGTGCGGCCCGCAGCGCACGCGCAAAGGCCTTGAACACCGTCTCGGCCTGGTGGTGGGCATTGACGCCACGCAGGTTGTCGATGTGCAGGGTCACGCCGGCGTGGTTGACGAAGCCCTGAAAGAACTCATGGGTCAGCTGGGTGTCGAAGCCGCCCACCATGCCGCTGGTGAACGGAATGTTCAGCACCAGGCCTGGTCTCCCGGAAAAATCGATCACGACACGGGACAGCGCCTCGTCCAGCGGCACATAGGCATGGCCATACCGCCGGATGCCCTTCTTGTCGCCCACGGCCTGCGCCACGGCCTGGCCCAGGGTGATGCCGACGTCTTCCACCGTGTGGTGGCCGTCGATGTGCAGGTCGCCCTGGCACTGGATGTCCAGGTCGATCAGACCGTGGCGTGCGATCTGGTCCAGCATGTGGTCAAAAAACCCGATGCCGGTCGCGAGGCGGGACTGGCCGCTGCCGTCCAGGTTCAGGCGGACGGTGATGGCGGTTTCGGCGGTCTTGCGGGAGACGTCGGCGGTGCGTGCGGTCATAGGGCGGCTTTCAGCGCGGCCAGCAACTGGGCGTTCTCGTCGGCGGTGCCGACGGTCAGGCGCAGGCAGTTGGCCAGCAACGGGTGCATTTTAGAAACGTTCTTCACCAGCACCCCACGCGCCTTGAGGCCGTCGAAGGCCTTCTGGGCGTCGGGCACCCGAACCAGGATCATGTTGGCGTCGCTCGGGAACGGGTGCACGCCCGGCAGCGCCGTCAGCCCCTCGGTCAGGGCGGCGCGCTGGGCGCGGATGTCGGCCGCCTGGGCGGCGAACACGTCGGCGTGCTCCAGCGCGAACAACGCGCATTCGTAGTTGAGGACACTCACGTTGTACGGCGGGCGCACCTTGTCGATTTCGGCGATCAGCTCTTTCGGGCCCAGCATGTACCCGAGTCGAACGCCGGCCAGCCCGAATTTGGACAGCGTGCGCATCAGCAGCACATGGCTGTGGCGGGCGATCCGGCCGATGTAGCTGCGCGACGCAAAGGGCTGGTAGGCTTCGTCCATGACCACCAGGCCCCCGTGGGCGCCCTGGGCTTGCACGATCGCCTCGATGGTTTCGTCGTCCCAGAGATTGGCGGTGGGGTTGTTCGGATAGGCCAGGTAAACGATGGAAGGACGGTGGGCCGCCATCGCGTCCAGCATGGCCGTGCGGTCGAGCTCAAAGTCGGCCGTCAGCGGCACCCCGTGAAAGGCCAGCCCCTGCAACTGCGCACTCATGGCATACATCACAAAACCAGGCAGCGGCGCCAGGATCGATGCGCCCGGCACGTCGCACGCCATGGCGAGCAGCGAAATCAGCTCGTCCGAACCGTTGCCCAGCATCAGGTCGAAGCCTTCCGGCAGGCCTGCATGCCGCGCCAGCGCGTCGCGCAGGTCGTTGACCCGCCCGTCCGGGTAGCGGTTCAGGGCCAGCGTGCCCAGGCGGTGGCCCAGCGCCTGCTGCAACTCGGGCGGCAGGCGGTGCGGGTTCTCCATCGCATCGAGCTTGACCATGCCGGCCGATTCCTGGACCGCATAGGCGTGCATGCCCAGCACGTCCTGACGGATGCGTTTCAGAAGCTGGGGACTGACGGCGCTCATCGGGGATCTCTCATCGGGGGAACGGGCGACAGCCGCAATTCGGCCGCACGGGCGTGGGCCTGCAGACCTTCGCCGTAGGCCAGCTCGGCGGCCACGGTGCCCAGCTGCTGGGCGCCAGCAGCGCTGACCTCGATCAGGCTGCTGCGTTTCTGGAAGTCGTAGACCCCCAGCGGGGAACTGAACCGTGCCGTACCGGACGTCGGCAGCACATGGTTGGGGCCGGCGCAATAGTCGCCCAGCGATTCGCTGGTGTAGGCGCCGAGAAAAATGGCTCCCGCGTGGCGCAGCAGCGGCTCCCAGCGGTGCGGATCGCGGCTGGACACCTCGAGGTGCTCCGGAGCGATGCGGTTGCTGATCGCGCAGGCCTCTTGCATGTCGCGGGTGAGGATCAGCGCGCCACGGTCCGTCAGGCTCTTGGCAATGATGCCGGCGCGCGGCATGGTAGGCAGCAGGCGGTTGATCTCTGCCTGCACGGCGTCGATGAAGGTGGCATCGGGGCACAGCAGGATGCTTTGCGCCAGCTCGTCGTGTTCCGCCTGGGAAAACAGGTCCATCGCCACCCATTCCGCCGGTGTGGTGCCGTCCGCCAGCACCAGGATTTCACTCGGCCCGGCGATCATGTCGATGCCCACGGTGCCGAACACATGCTTCTTGGCACTGGCCACGTAGGCGTTGCCCGGTCCGGTGATCTTGTCCACCTTGGGCACGGTCCGGGTCCCGTAGGCCAGGGCGGCGACCGCCTGCGCACCACCGATGGTGAAGGCCCGGGTCACGCCGGCCACATGGGCGGCCGCCAAAACCAGTTCGTTGCGTTCACCGCGCGTGGCCGTAGCAGTACCGGTGCCGCCGGTGGCGACACTGCCCCGCACCGGGGTCGGCACCACCATGATGATTTCGCCCACCCCGGCGACATGGGCCGGCACGGCGTTCATGATCAGGCTGGAGGGGTAGGCCGCCTTGCCACCGGGCACGTAGATGCCGACCCGGTCCAGCGGGGTCACCTTCTGGCCCAGCAAGGTGCCGTCTTCGTCCCGGTAGGTCCAGCTTTCGCCCGACGCTTTCTTCTGCGCCTCGTGGTAGGTGCGCACGCGGCGCGCGGCGCGCTCCAGCGCGTCGCGTTGCGCGGCCGGCAACTGGTCAAAAGCCGCCTTGAAATCGGCCTGCGTCAACTCCAGTTCGGCCATCGAAGCCACCTGCAGGCCGTCAAACCGGGCGGTGTATTCCATGACCGCGACATCGCCGCGTTCGCGCACATCGGCCAGGATGTCGGCCACACGTCCCTCGATGGCCACGTCCGTGTCGGCAGACCAGTGCAGCCGCCGCTGGAATTCGGCCTCGAAGGACGGATCGGCCGTGGACAGGCGCAAGGGGGTTGCGGTCATCGCCATGGCTTCAGTCCTTCGCCACTGCGCCCGCAAAGGCGTCGATGATGCGCCGGATAGACGCCTGCTTGAGTTTGAGCGCGGCCTGGTTCACGACCAGCCGGGAACTGATGTCCATGATGCGCTCGACTTCGACCAGGTTGTTGGCCTGCAGGGTCTTGCCGGTGGACACGAGGTCGACGATCGCGTCCGCCAACCCGGTCAGCGGCGCCAGTTCCATGCTGCCGTAGAGCTTGATCAGGTCCACGTGCACGCCCTTGTCGGCAAAGAAGTTGCGGGCAATGGTGGTGTACTTGGTGGCCACCTTCAGACGCGAGCCCTGCCGGACCGCTGAGGCGTAGTCGAAATCGGCCGGCACCGCCACACTCATGCGGCATTTGGCGATGTTCAGGTCCAGCGGCTGGTACAGGCCCTGCCCGCCATGTTCGATCAGCGTGTCCTTGCCGGTCACACCGAGGTCCGCACCGCCGTATTCCACATAGGTCGGCACATCGGTGGCACGCACCAGCACCACCCGGACGTCGGCCTGGTTGGTGGGCAGGATCAGCTTGCGGGATTTTTCCGGATCTTCCAGCACGGTGATGCCGGCCGCCTGCAGCAGGGGCAGGGTTTCATCAAAAATTCGGCCCTTGGAGAGCGCGAGCGTGATCAATTGAATTCTCCTTGCAGCACCTTGCGCATCACTTCACCCGCTCGATGTCGGCGCCCATCGCACGCAGTTTGGCTTCCATGCCGTCGTAACCCCGGTCCAGGTGGTAGATGCGGTCCACCCGCGTTTCACCCTCCGCCACCAGACCGGCAATCACCAGGCTGGCCGACGCCCGCAGGTCGGTGGCCATCACGGTGGCGCCGGACAGGCGCTCCACACCTTCGATGACCGCAACCTTGCCGTCGGTCTGGATGTGGGCGCCCAGACGCACCAGTTCGTTCACATGCATGAACCGGTTCTCGAAAATGGTTTCCGTGACTTTCGCTGTGCCGTGTGCCACACAGTTCAAGGCCATGAACTGCGCCTGCATGTCAGTCGGGAAACCGGGGTACTCGGTGGTGCGGAAACTCTGCGCCTGCAGCCGACCGGACGAGCGGATGCGGATGAATCCGTCGCCGGCCTCGATGCTCGCTCCCGCGTCGCGCAGCTTGTCGATGACAGCGTCCAGGTGATCCGCACGGGCCCCACGCAACACCACGTCACCGCCGGTTGCCGCAACCGCACACAGGAACGTGCCAGCTTCGATGCGATCCGCCACCACCTCGTGGGTGCAGCCGCGAAGCCGCTCGACGCCCTGAATCCGGATGCGGCTGGTTCCGTGCCCCTCGATCTTCGCCCCCATGCGGATGAGCATTTCGGCCAGATCGGGGATCTCCGGCTCCTGGGCGGCGTTCTCCAGCAGGGTTTCGCCATCGGCCAGCGCCGCGGCCATCAGGAAATTCTCGGTCCCGGTCACGGTCACCATGTCCGTGGCGATGCGCGCGCCATGCAGCCGGGATCGGCCCTTGGGCAGTTTGGCAATCATGTAGCCGTGCTCGACCACGATGTCCGCCCCCATCGCCTGCAAACCCTTGATGTGCTGGTCCACCGGGCGCGAGCCAATGGCACAGCCGCCCGGCAGGGAGACCGTCGCCTCGCCAAAGCGCGCCAGCAGCGGCCCGAGCGCCAGGACCGACGCGCGCATGGTCTTGACCAGTTCGTAGGGTGCCTCGGGCGAACTGAGCCCGGATGCGTCGATGCGGACCGTGCCATCAGATTCATGCTCGGCAACCACGCCCATATTGCGGATCAGCTTGAGCATGGTCGACACATCCTGCAGGCGCGGGACGTTCCGTAGCACCACGCGCTGTGCCGTCAGCAAAGCGGCACACAACTCGGGTAAGGCCGCATTTTTTGCCCCGGAAACAGGCACCTCGCCGACCAGGGGAAGGCCGCCGCGAATCAGAAGTTTGTCCATGGTGGTTGTCTGGATCAGGGGGCGCTTCGCGCCCATTCGGCGGGCGTCATCGCCTTGATTGAAAGGGCATGCACTTCGTCGGTTGCCATACGACCGCCCAAGGTGGCATAGACGCGTTGATGGCGCTGAATCGGGCGCATGCCGTCAAAGGCGGACGAGACCACGGTCGCAAACCAGTGCCTCCCATCGCCCTCCACCGAAAGATGTTGGCAATCAAGACCGGTTGAAATGATGCGGTGAAGTTCGTCTGCGGTCATGGCACGGGGTTCAGTGGCGCAGCTTGTAGCCCGTCCGAAGCAGGTGAATCGCCAGCGCCGCAACGAGGGAAAAAGCCGTGGAAACGATAACCAGACTCATCCACGGCGAGACGTCACTGACGCCGAAAAAGCCGTAGCGGAAGCCGTCGATCATGTAAAAAAACGGGTTGAGGTGACTGACCTGCTGCCAGAACGGGGGCAGGGAGTGAATCGAGTAGAACACACCCGACAGAAAGGTCATCGGCATGATGATGAAGTTCTGGAATGCAGCCATCTGGTCGAATTTTTCGGCCCACAGACCCGCAATCAAGCCCAAGGTTCCCAGGAGCGCCGCACCCAGAAAGCCAAAAACGGCAATCCACCATGGCGCCGCAATACCGGGATTGCCAAACCACACTGTGACCAGGTAAACACCCAGACCGACCATCAAGCCGCGCACCACCGAAGATCCGACATAGGCAAAGAACCAGGCCCAGTGCGACAAAGGGGTCAGCAGAACGAAGACCAGATTGCCAGTGATCTTGCTTTGGATTAGGCTTGACGAACTGTTGGCAAACGCGTTTTGCAACACGCTCATCATGACCAGACCGGGAACCAGAAACGCCGAATAGCCTACCTGATCGTAGACTTTGACATGGTCTTCCAGCACGTGGCCGAAGATGAGCATGTACAAAACTGCCGTCAATACTGGCGCCGCCACGGTCTGGAAGCTCACCTTCCAGAAACGGAGGACTTCTTTGTAAAACAGAGCCCGCCAGCCGTTCACGACACCACCCGATCCTGTGCAGTCTCGCCGGTGGACCCCATCACGCTCAGAAACACATCCTCCAGGTCCGCCTTGCGCACTTCAATGTCCTCGGCTTGAATGCCTGCCACCCGCATCGCTGCCAGATAGTGTTCGACCTCGGTCGCGTCGTGAACGGGAAGCTGGGCAATACGCCCGGTAACGCGCGCTTTGGCCCGCAGCGCAGCCGGCAACTCGCCATCAACCTTGAACCGCATCACGTTGCTGGATGCGGCGCTCAGCAGTTCGGACGTCGTCGCCAGGGTAACCACTCGCCCCTTTTTCAACATGGCGATCCGGTTGCACAGCGCCTCGGCTTCTTCCAGGTAATGGGTCGTCAACAATATGGTGTGCCCGTCGCGATTGAGGCGCGCGACAAACTGCCACAGCGTCTGGCGCAACTCGACGTCGACCCCGGCCGTCGGCTCGTCAAGTACGATCACCGGCGGGCGGTGGACCAATGCCTGCGCGACCAATACCCGGCGTTTCATGCCGCCGGAAAGTTGTCGCATATTGGCATCTGCCTTGTCCGCAAGGCCGAGACTGTCCAACAGTTCGTCTATCCATTCGCCATTGCGGCGCAAACCGAAGTAGCCCGATTGAAGGGTCAACGCCTCACGAACCGTGAAGAACGGATCGAACACCAGTTCCTGCGGAACGACTCCCAGCAATCGCCGCGTCTGTTCGTAGGAGGTGACCACATCGAGTCCGCGAACAGCGACCGCCCCGCGACTGGCGCGCGACAGCCCCGCCAATATGTTGATCAGCGTGGTCTTGCCGGCACCATTGGGGCCGAGAAGTCCGAAGAATTCACCTTCCTCGATGGCAAAAGTCACCTCGTCCAACGCCCGAAAAGACTCGGCGCCAGGACGGCCGGTGGCGAATTCTTTGGTGACAGACTGGAAGGAGAGCGCGGGCATCGGAACCCGCTATTCTAGGGTTTTACCGGATTCCCGTTCGCACAGGCGGCCGGTGAGCCGCCATGTCCCAGCAAGCGATCGATACCGTAGACTCGCGCAAGTTGTTCAATGCGGGCTGGCGCGGATATCAGAGAGAAGTCACCACCTCGGGCGATGATCCGTCGCCGACAGGCCAGAACCATTGCCAGAGCGCTGGAGTCGAACTGATGCAGCGCGCCCGCGTCGATCCGGACCTGATTGGACGCCGATTTCGCAATCTGGGCCAAGAAATCCACCAATACTCCGTTCGCGTTGTCGTGGGTAAGCCTGGCGGGCAGGGTCAGTACCATGGCGCCGGTAGGCTCCAGACCAAGGCCCTTTTCAGTTTTTGCCACTGGCGTTCACCCGGTTTTTTTCTGCCAGTGCCTGCAGCAGTCCGTCCACGCCGCGCGCATTCACCTCCCGGGCAAACTGTCCACGGTAATTTTCGACCAGCCAGACCCCCAGCACGTTGAGGTCATAAATCAACCAGCCACTGCCGCGCCCCGGCGTCTTTTCGAGTCGATAGTCAAGTTGAATGGGCTCACCCTTGCCTCGCACTTCCGTCCGAACCAACACCTCCGGGTCGTCCTGCGACGCCCGAAACGGCTTGATGAACACGGATTGATCCGTCACCTGAGCCAGCGCACCGGCATAGGTTCGAACCAGCAGGGTCTTGAATTCATCCTGCAAGCGTTTTTGCTGCTCCGGCGTCGCCCGACGCCAGCCAGGGCCGACAGCGGAAGCCGTCATACGCTGGAAATTTACCGAGGGCATGATTCGGGCGTCCACCAGAGCCATGGTCCGATTGATGTCACCTGCGCGCACCGCGCGGTCGGCCCGAATTGCCTCCAGCATCTCGCTCGACAGGCGGCGTACCAAGGCGTCCGGTGCCTCGTCCGTCGCGTGGGCAGGGAGCGCGAGCGCGATCAAGCCGCCGATGGCAATAGCGGTTTCCAGAAGATTTCTGCGTTTCATGATGGAGGTTCAATGCGCCTGCGGCCCGGTCGGTTGACTGCTGGATGGTTCGACCGCTTCGTCGGTCGGGGGGGTCCCGTCAAAAACGTCGTTGTTGCGCCGTTGCAAGTAGGCATCCCGGGTAAAGCTGTATTTGTCCAAGGCGGCCTGATCCAATATGGCGCTGGCCCCCAACAATCGGGCACGGGTTTCGACTGCCTGCAACAGGAGCAGGCTGTTGCGCGTTGGCACATGCGGGCGGCGCGCAACAACACTGTGCCCGCGATCGGCATTCATGGCTGCCGTATCTCGGACGGTTGACGGCCCCATGATGGGCAACACCAGGTAAGGCCCTGGCGGGACACCCCAGTAACCCAACGTCTGGCCAAAATCCTCATGGTGGCGCTCCAGGCCCACATCGGTGGCAAGGTCGATCAAGCCACCCATCCCGAGTGTGGTGTTGATTGTCAGTCGCATCATTGTCTGGGTTGCGGCAACCGGTTTCAGCTGCAACATGCTGTTCGCGAGCGTCCAGACATCACCCAGGTTACCGAAGAAATTGTCCACTCCGGTTCGAACCGGACCGGGCGTGAATTCTCGGTACGCGATCGCAACCGGCTTCAAAAAGACGCTGTCAACCACTTCGTTGAATCCGTCGATTCGGCGGTTCAACGGCTCCAGAGGGTCTTCCTTGATTCGCATCGGTCCACTTGCACAGCCGGACAAGCCGACCAGAAGCACAGCCATGGCAGCACGCCGACCCCATTTGCCCGGGGCCCATTGGCGCGGTCGATCTGCATACTTCATTGTTTTCCCCCTGCAGTGGCCGCCGGCGTCGGTCCAGCGGCCGCCTTGTCGTAAAGGATCTGACCGATCAGGGTCTCCAGGACGATCGCCGATTGGGTAGAAGAGACCTGATCACCCGCTTTCAGGACTCGCTCGTCGGCGCCGGCCTCGATCCCCACATATTGTTCGCCGAGCAGACCACTTGTCAGAATTTTCAGTGAGCTGTCTTTCGGAAACTGATACCGGCTTTCCAGCGCCAATGCAACGCGGGCTTGAAAGGTCTTGTCATCAAAAGTGATCGACTCGACACGACCGACGACAACACCGGCACTCTTGACGGCTGCCTTGGGTTTGAGGCCCCCGACATTGTCAAATCGTGCGGTGATGGTGTAGTCGGACTCGAAGCTCAGGCTCAGCAGATTGGCCGACTTCATGGCCAGGAACAACAGGGCGGCGAGCCCCGTGAGGACGAACAGTCCAACCCAGACATCTTGCGACGAACGTTGCATGGTCACTCCCTCTTCATCAAATGCTGAACATCATGACAGTCAGTACGAAGTCGAGCCCGAGTACCGCCAGCGATGCCCACACCACGGTCCGCGTCGTCGCAGCGGATACCCCTTCAGGCGTCGGCTGCGCCTCGTGGCCCTGATAAAGGGCAATGAAAGTCACCGCGACGCCGAAAACCAGGCTCTTGACCACGCCGTTGCCCACATCGCTCCAGACGTCAACACCGCCTTGCATCTGGCTCCAGAAGGCCCCTGAATCAATTCCGATCAGCAGAACCCCCACCACGTAGCCGCCGACTATGCCGACGGCACTGAAAACGGCTGCAAGTAACGGCATCGCCATCAGCCCTCCCCAGAAGCGCGGCGCCAGAACGCGCCGGATCGGATCGACCGCCATCATTTCCATCGCGGTCAATTGCTCACCTGCCCGCATCAGGCCGATTTCGGCCGTCAGTGACGCACCGGCGCGTCCGGCAAAAAGCAACGCGGTAATTACCGGCCCCAGTTCGCGCACAAGGGACAAGGCCACCAACAGGCCAACGGCTTCCGACGATCCGTACCGCTGCAGCGTGTAGTAGCCCTGAAGACCCAGCACAAATCCTACGAAAAGACCGGACACTGTGATGATCGCCAGCGAATGATTGCCGAGAAAGAACAATTGGTCACGGACCAGGCCGAATCGTGCCAGTGCCTGGGGAGCCAGTGCCAGGAGGCGCAGCAGCAGACGCGCGCCGTATCCCCATTCCGCCAGCAACCGCCGGGTGGCGAAGCCCAGACTGGCCGGGTGCCAGGCCCTCATGGCCGTACCCCGTCGAAGTCTTCTTCAACCGATGGGCCCGGGTAGTGAAAACGCACCGGACCGTCGCGCGCACCACTGACAAACTGAATCACCATGGGGTCCTCCGACTGACGAACTTCATCGGGGGTGCCTTGGGCGGCGACGCGTCCATTGGCCAGGATGATGACCTGATCCGAAATGCGGAAGGTCTCTGGAATTTCGTGCGAAACAATCAGGCTGGTGAGGCCCAACGCTTCGTTGAGGTCCCGGATCAGGCGCGCGGCAGTGCCGAGGGCGATGGGATCCAGGCCAGAGAAAGGCTCGTCGTAAAGCACCAGGTCCGGATCCAGGGCGATGGCCCGAGCGAGCGCAACCCGGCGGTTCATTCCGCCGGAAATTTCGGCCGGCATGAGGTCGCGCGCGCCACGGAGGCCGACCGAATCGAGTTTCATCAGGACAATATCCCGTATCAACTCCTCCGGAAGGCGCGTGTGCTCCCGCAACGGAAATGCGACGTTTTCGAAAACGCTGAGATCCGTGAACAAGGCGCCGAACTGGAAAAGCATCCCCATCCGGCGGCGTGCCGCATAGAGCTGCGCCTGATCCATGGCACCGATATCCTGGCCAGCAAAAAGAACCTGCCCGTGCTGAGCCCGCAATTGCCCGCCAATCAGCCGCAGAGTCGTGGTCTTGCCCCCTCCGGTGGCGCCCATCAGCGCCGTCACCTTGCCCCGGGGGATGGAAAAGGAAACATCGTCAAGAACGGTCCGGTCGCGGTATCCGAAACGAACACTGCGGACCTCGACCAAAGCATCTGCTGAGGGATCAATCATGTCCAGGAGGTGCCGCGAAACAGCTGCGGCGCCTTGCCCTGATGATACCGGGCCGAACATCAGCCCGTTGTAAGCACCTGTTTGCGTCAGCGGGGAAGGTCGGAAGAGCCCATCAGGAACTCGTCCACTGCGCGTGCAGCCTGCCGGCCCTCCCGTATCGCCCAAACGACCAGAGACTGGCCGCGTCGAACGTCACCGGCGGCAAACACCTTCGCCGCACTGGTTGCGTATCCGCCGATCAGGTCGGTGCTTGCCCGCGCGTTGCCACGGGGATCCTTGTCGACTTCAAACCCCTCCAGCAAGCTTGCAACCGGGTTGACGAATCCCATTGCCAGCAAGACAAGATCGGCCTTGAACTCCTTTTCGGTGCCCGGCACCTCGACCAGTTTTCCGTCCTTGAGTTCGACTTGAACCGTTTTCAAGCCGGCAACTTTGCCATTTTTGCCCACGAACTCCTTGGTCGAAATGGCAAACTCCCGCACGCAGCCTTCTTCGTGGCTGGAGCTGGTGCGCAGCTTGATCGGCCAGTAGGGCCACACCAACGGCTTGTTTTCTTCCTCCGGCGGCATAGGCATGACTTCGAACTGGGTCACGCTGGCGGCCCCGTGGCGGTTGGAGGTTCCAACGCAGTCGCTCCCGGTGTCGCCGCCGCCTATCACGATCACATGTTTGCCGTCGGCACGCAACTGGCCCTTGAGCTTGTCGCCTGCATTGACCTTGTTCTGCTGCGGCAGAAACTCCATCGCAAAGTGGATACCGTCCAGATCACGGCCCGGCACCGGCAAATCGCGCGACTGCTCGGCGCCCCCTGTCAGCAGCACGGCGTCAAAGTCCTTCTTGAGCTGATCGGGAGTCACCGACTCTTTGGCCCAGTTGGTCACCTTGCTGTCGGCTGGCAACTGCCCGACCAGAACGCCGGTGCGGATCGTCACGCCTTCGGCTTCGAGCTGCTTCACGCGGCGGTCGATGTGCGATTTCTCCAGCTTGAAATCGGGGATTCCGTAGCGCAGCAGGCCACCCACGCGGTCGTTTTTCTCGAACAAAGTGACGTCATGTCCGACGCGCGCCAGTTGCTGCGCAGCGGCCAGTCCCGCAGGCCCGGCGCCAACCACCGCGACCTTCTTGCCCGTCTTGCGAGCCGCCGGTTGCGGTTGCACCCAGCCTTCAGCCCATGCGCGGTCGATGATTGCGTGTTCGATGGACTTGATACCAACTGCGTCACCATTGACGTTGATGGTGCACGCGGCCTCGCAGGGTGCCGGGCAAATGCGGCCTGTGAACTCGGGGAAGTTGTTGGTGCTGTGAAGCACCGTGCTGGCATTCTTCCAGTCGCCGTGGTAGACGAGATCGTTGAAGTCCGGAATGATGTTGTTGACCGGGCAGCCACTGTTGCAGAACGGGGTGCCACAGTCCATACAGCGTGCGCCCTGGACTTTCGCCTGCGACTCATCCAGGCCGATCACGAATTCCTTGTAGTGCTTCACGCGCTCGGCGACTGGCTTGTAGCCTTCTTCGATACGCTCAAATTCCATGAATCCGGTTATTTTTCCCATGATCTGTTTCTCCGCTTAAGTGGTCGACTTCGCTTCTTTTTTGGTAGCGTCAGATGACCTTTTCACGCTGGGTATGGCGTGTTTTTTCGCAAAAATCTCGCCAAGCGCACGCTTGTACTCGGTTGGGAAGACTTTGACGAACTTTGCCCGGGACTCGACCCAGTTGTCGAGCAGTTCGCGCGCCCGTCGGCTACCCGTCCAGCGGTTGTGTTCTTCGAGCAGCTTGCGCAATTGCGCTTCGTCGGTCTGTCCACGGTGCCATACGGCACGATCCACGGTTTCTTCCTGCTCCGCCGCTGCCACCACCTTTTCAAGGCTGACCATGGCGGTGTTGCAGCGTTTGGCAAACTGACCATCTTCGTCATAGACGTATGCGACGCCACCCGACATGCCGGCTGCAAAGTTGCGCCCGGTTTTGCCGAGCACAACGACCGTACCACCGGTCATGTACTCGCAACCGTGGTCGCCCGTGCCCTCCACGACCGCCGTCGCGCCCGACAAACGCACCGCAAAACGTTCCCCGGCGACACCGCTGAAGAAAGCTTCGCCGCTGGTGGCGCCGTACATCACGGTGTTGCCGACGATGATGTTGCGGGTGGCTTCGCCGCGAAAGTCGATGCTGGGGCGCACCACCACGCGGCCACCGGACAAGCCTTTGCCCGTGTAATCGTTGGCGTCGCCGATCAGGTACAGCGTGATGCCATTGCAGAGGAACGCGCCAAAGGACTGGCCGCCTGTACCTTCCAGCTGGATGCGGATGGTGTCGTCGGGCAAGCCCTCGGGATGCACTTTGGTAACCGCGCCGGACAGCATGGCGCCCACCGACCGGTTGACGTTGCGGGCGACCTCCATGAACTGGACTCGCTCTCCGCGATCAATGGCGGGGCGCGACTTTTCGATCAGACGCTGATCCATGGATCGCTCAAGGCCATGGTCTTGGGTGGCGACGTGAAAACGCGGGACCTCGGCTGGGGCCTGCGCCGTCGCCAGAAGACGGCTGAAATCAAGTCCGCGCGCTTTCCAATGGGCGATGCCTTTGCGCATGTCCAGCAGGTCTGCGCGTCCGATCAGGTCATCAAATTTGCGGATGCCGAGTTGGGCCATGATCTGGCGAACCTCCTCGGCGACAAAGAAGAAATAGTTGACCACATGCTCGGGTTTGCCGGCGAACTTGCGTCGCAATGCCGGATCCTGGGTTGCCACGCCGACCGGACAGGTGTTGAGGTGGCACTTGCGCATCATGATGCAGCCCTCGACCACCAGCGGTGCAGTCGCGAATCCGAACTCGTCAGCGCCCAGCAGGGCGCCAATGGCTACGTCACGGCCGGTCTTCATCTGCCCGTCGGCCTGCACACGGATGCGCCCGCGCAGGCGGTTCAGCACCAAGGTCTGCTGCGTTTCCGCCAGTCCGATCTCCCAGGGGCTGCCCGCATGTTTGATCGACGACCAGGGCGAAGCACCAGTACCGCCATCGTGGCCCGCGATCACGACGTGGTCTGCTTTGCACTTGGCCACGCCGGCGGCAATCGTGCCAACCCCGATTTCCGACACCAGTTTCACACTGATATCACTGTGGGGCGCGACGTTTTTCAGGTCATGGATCAGCTGGGCCAGATCCTCGATCGAGTAAATGTCGTGGTGCGGCGGCGGCGAGATCAGGCCCACACCCGGGACACTGTGGCGCAACTTGCCGATATAGTCCGACACTTTCCCACCAGGCAGCTGCCCGCCTTCGCCCGGTTTGGCCCCTTGGGCCATCTTGATCTGGATTTGATCGGCGCTGCTCAGGTATTCGGCGGTGACACCAAAACGGCCCGATGCAACCTGCTTGATGCGCGAGCGCAGGGAATCGCCGTCCTGCAGCGGCAGGTCGACTTCGACGACGTCGGCTCCGATCACACTCTTGAGCGATTCACCCTGGCGGATCGGGATGCCCTTGAGTTCATTCCTGTAGCGAGCCGAATCTTCACCACCCTCGCCCGTGTTGCTTTTGCCGCCGATACGATTCATGGCGACCGCCAGTGTGGCGTGGGCTTCGGTGGAGATCGACCCCAAGGACATGGCCCCCGTGGCAAACCGCTTGACGATTTCTTTGGCTGGTTCGACCTCTTCGATTGGAATCGCGCGGCCGGGGTCGACCTTGAACTCGAACAATCCGCGGAGCGTCATGTGGCGGCGGCTCTGGTCATTGACGATCTGGGCGTATTCCTTGTAGGTGCTCCAGTTGTTCGAGCGCGTGCTGTGCTGCAATTTCGCGATGGCATCGGGGGTCCACATATGCTCTTCGCCACGAGTGCGCCACGCATACTCGCCACCGCTATCCAGCATGGAGGCGAGGACCGGGTCGTTTCCGTAGGCCGCCGTGTGCATACGGATAGCCTCTTCCGCTATTTCGAAGACACCGATACCTCCAACCCGACTTGCGGTTCCGGTGAAGTATTTCTCCACCGTCGCACTGTCAAGTCCGATGGCTTCGAAAAGCTGGGCGCCGCAGTAGCTCATGTAGGTGCTCACGCCCATCTTGGACATGATCTTGGACAGGCCTTTGCCGATTGCCTTGATGTAGTTGTAGATGGCTTTCTCGGCGGAAAGGTCACCAGGGAGGCCACGGTGAATGCTACGTACCGTCTCGAGTGCCAGGTAAGGGTGAACCGCTTCGGCGCCGTAGCCGGCAAGAACGGCAAAATGGTGCACTTCGCGCGCGGTGCCCGTCTCGACGACAAGGCCGGCGGTCGTGCGCAGTCCTTCCCGCACCAGATGCTGGTGAATCGCCGACATGGCAAGCAGGGCCGGGACGGCGATGCGGGATGCGCTGACCTGCCGATCGCTCACGATCAGAATGTTTTTGCCCCCCTTGATGGCATCAACCGCTTCGGCGCACAAGGACGCCAGTTTTGCCTCGACACCTTCCTTACCCCATTGCGCCGGGTAGGTGATATCCAAGGTCGCACTGCGGAATTTGCCCTGTGTCGAGGCTTCGATCTGGCGCAGCTTGGCCATATCGGTCTCATCGAGTATGGGCTGGCTGACTTCGAGCCTCATCGGAGGATTGACCTGGTTGATATCCAACAGGTTGGGCTTCGGTCCGATGAATGAGACCAGCGACATCACGATCGCTTCACGGATCGGATCAATCGGCGGGTTGGTCACCTGCGCAAACAGCTGCTTGAAATAGTTGTACAGCGGCTTGTTTTTGTCGGAAAGCACGGCAAGCGGGCTGTCGTTGCCCATTGAGCCAATTCCCTCTTCGCCATTGGCCGCCATCGGACTCATGAGGAAGCGGATGTCTTCCTGCGTGTAGCCGAAGGCCTGCTGCAGGTCCAGCAGCTCGGGCGCGATCGCTTGCGCCCCCCCCACTTGAGGTTCTGTGCGGGAGACCGGACTTTCACCCCCATCTTCTCCAGCGACGGGCTGCTCCACGTCGTCCAAACGAATGCGCAGGTTCTCGATCCATTGCTTGTAGGGCTTGCTGTTGGCGAGGTTTGCCTTGAGCTCTTCGTCGTCAATCATCCGGCCCTGCTCCAGGTCAATCAGGAACATCTTGCCGGGCTGCAGGCGCCATTTGCGTACGATCCTGTTTTCGGGAATCGGCAGCACGCCGGACTCTGAGCCCATGATGACCAGGTCGTCATCGGTCACGCAGTAGCGCGAGGGACGCAGCCCATTGCGATCCAGCGTCGCGCCGATCTGTCGACCATCCGTGAACACGATGGACGCGGGGCCGTCCCAGGGCTCGAGCATGGCTGCGTGGTATTCATAGAACGCTCGCCGACGCGGGTCCATCAGGGTATGTTGCTCCCAAGGCTCCGGGATCATCATCATGACGGCCTGGCTGATCGGGTAGCCAGCCATGGTGAGAAGCTCCAGGCAGTTGTCGAACGTGGCCGTGTCCGACTGACCGGCAAAACTGATCGGATAGAGCTTCTTGAGGTCGTCCGCCAACACGGGAGACGACATCACGCCTTCGCGAGCTTTCATCCAGTTGTAGTTTCCCTTGACGGTGTTGATTTCGCCGTTGTGGGCAACATACCTGTAAGGGTGAGCCAGCGGCCACTCCGGGAATGTGTTGGTCGAGAAACGCTGGTGAACCAGTCCGAGGGCCGAAACACACCGCGGGTCCTGAAGGTCCAGGAAATAGGTACCGACCTGGTCGGCCAGCAACAGGCCCTTGTAGACCACCGTGCGACTGCTCATGCTGGGCACGTAATACTCTTTGCTGTGCTTGAGCTTGAGGGCCTGGATGTGGGCGCTGGCGGTCTTGCGGATAACGTAAAGTTTGCGCTCCAGCGCGTCCTGTACGATGACATCGGCGCCTCGGCCGATGAAAACCTGCCGCATGATCGGCTCTTTCTCCCGGACCGTCGGAGACATGGGCATGTCTTTGTTGACGGGCACATCGCGCCAGCCGATCAAGACCTGTCCCTCCGCCTTGATCGCACGTTCAAGCTCTTGCTCACAGGCCTGCCGACTGGCGTGTTCCTTGGGCAGGAAGACCATGCCGACACCGTATTCACCCGGCGGAGGAAGATCAATCCCGGCCTGGGCCATTTCCTGTCGATACAGCGCGTCAGGAAGCTGGATCAATATGCCCGCCCCGTCGCCCATGAGTTTGTCCGCACCCACGGCGCCGCGGTGGTCGAGGTTCTCAAGAATTTTCAGTGCCTGGCCGACGATTGCGTGGCTTTTCTGGCCCCTGATATGGGCGACAAAACCGACGCCACAAGCGTCGTGCTCCTGGCTTGGGTCATACAGACCCGTTTCGTGCAAGTGTTGTTGTTCAGTTGCCGTGGTCATGGCGCACTCCTTCCGATACTCAGATGCCTCAAGCTTAGTGCACTGCAACAAAAATGCCAAGCGGAATTAATTGGGGTCAGAGCAATATATGCGCGCAACTCATGACCGATAATTTTAAACAGGGACATGTTCAAATAATTGTTTAGTTTGATTTTTTTCTATTTTCCTCAGTGATTGGACCTGATGGCCGTTTGTGCGGGCGTCCGGGTTTTCCTTTGCTCAACGGCCGGGAGGTGACTTTCTCCAGGTTCTGGATAAAGTCAGTGTCGCCAAGCACCCGGCCGCTTTGGATTGCTGTAGCGATCCGTTCCTGGAACGGTGCATCGAGCCCCTGATGCACCAAACTGGCGTACGCCGCCTCCCGCGCAAAGGGGGTGTCACCCAGAGTCCAGTAAGGCGGCGGCGCAACCAGAAATCGCGACACACGATGGCCTGTGTAATGCTCTGCGCTCGTCCGCAAGGGCAGTTCCTCGAACAGACCGGTTTGCGCCAGACCCGGCCTGCGATCAAGGAATATCATGGCGGCAAGAAGCGTTGCGCCAGGCTGCACCAGCAGGCTTCGGAAACGGCCCGCCCACAAAGCCCCGAGCCGCCGATGGCGGGTATTGACCCATCGGACATAGCGCCGCCCGATGTCCTGCATGAAGGCGGAAATCCCCGACTCATCGTCGGGAGTTGCCAATATCTGGAAAGCATCCGGCGCGAGTCGAAATCCATGGACAGCTACTTGCCGGTTTGATGCTGCCTCTGAAACCATGCCCAGAAAAGCATCCGCATCGGACTCATCAAGAAACACCCGAAGTCCGCCGCTTGCTGTCTGGGTCAGCAAGTGGGCATGACCTGCCAGGCTCAACCGGGGTAAACGGGCCATAGATGGAGTGAACTGAAGTTTTTATGCGGGCGAATGCGGGGGACGCCGCGTTAATATTTAACCCGTCTGCAATGACCGTGACCGGTCATTGTCGTCGAACCGATCGGGTCGGTTTCGACCGGTCGGAAACCCCATGAAGAAGGCCCACGCAACATGATCAAACTTTCGACGACCTGCCTGGCGGCACCTATGTTGGCCACGACCCTGATTGCCTGCGGTGGCGGCTCCTACCAGCACCGAACGGAAACCGGCAATACGGTCGCCAATTCGATGGACCTCCATTTGGCTGAACGTGTCCGACATGCCCTGGCTGCTGACGAGCGAGTCGCGGCCGGTTCCCTGACGGTGAATGTCCGTGAAGGGGTTGTCTATATCTCTGGAAGCCCGCGTGATTCTGCCGCCCGTCAGCAGGCGGTCGTAACCGCACGCCGGGTACCTGGCGTGCGGTCGGTTGTTGACAACATGGGCTTCTACTGAGCCAGGCGAAACCGGCTTTCGAGCTGTTCGGTCAGGCCGAACTCAGCGAGCAGGGCCTTTAGCCTGTTCGCAGAACTTTGCTTGTGTTGCCCGGTGAAGCGGGCCAATATGAGCTCATTTTTCAGGCTGTGTTCCCAGCCCACCAGTTCCGTCACGGTGACCTGGTAGCCGCTGGCTTCCAGATAGAGGCAGCGCAGCACGTTGGTGAGTTGACTTCCCAGTTCCCTCGCATGCAAGGGATGCCGCCACAACTCGGCCAGCGGCGTTCGGCTGAGCGACAGCGCCTTGCTGGCATTGAGCGCACGCGCAACCTCAGCCTGGCAGCAGGGCACCAGCACCATGGCCCGGGCATGCTTTTGCAGACCGAATGCAATTGCGTCGTCGGTTGCGGTGTCACACGCATGGAGTGCAGTTACCAGGTCGATACGATCGGGGATCTCCCGTGCATCCACCGATTCCGCCACCGTCTGATTCAGAAAACGCATGCGTTCGAAGCCCAGTCGCTGCGCCAGTTCGCGCGATCGCAAGACCAGTTCCTCCCGAGACTCGACCCCGAACAAGGTTCCGACCGGGAGCTGCTTGAAATACAAGTCGTAAATGATGAAACCGAGATAGGACTTTCCTGCCCCATGGTCGGCCAAGGTGACGCCGCGATCTGGGGCACCGAGATCGTTCAGTATCTTTTCAATGAACTGCAACAGGTGATAGACCTGTTTGAGTTTGCGGCGCGAGTCCTGATTCAACTTTCCGTCGCGGGTCAGGATGTGCAACTCCTGCAGCAAGCCAAGAGACTGCCCGGCGCGCACCTCTGGCGGCAGAACCGGCGCGGCTGCTTTTGCACGCCCGCCGGCGGACTTTGCCCCTTTCACGTGGAAATCTCCCTGCCGGTTGGCGATGGCGGGCCCGCTTCTGTTTGGCTATGTGCCCCGACATCCAAACCAAGCCATCCCGCTTCTCCCAGATCCCGCAGAGTCTGCATATTCGCTTCAAAGATGGTCTCGGCCTCAGGGAACGCGGCCACAGCACGGTCAATGCTGGTCTCTCGGATCAGATGCAATGTGGGGTAAGGTGACCGGTTCGTCGCATTGGTAATGTCCTCGGATCGGGTGCCGTAAAACTGAAATCGGGGATGGAAACTCGCGATCTGCAGCACGCCCTCCAGGTCCAACTCCTCCAACACCGCTTCGGCTTCCTCCAGAAAGTCGTTGAACTCCAGGAAATCGGGATACTGATCCGGCAGGATGAGCAAGCTGGTTTCCCGGACCGCTGGGTCCATCCGGGCCAGATCAATCAACTCCTGTCCGATCTGTTTGCGCAATTCTTCTTGGCCGCATGCCCGGAGCACGCCATAGTGGATCTGCCCTTTGGAATAGGGCGCTTTGGCGAAGGGGCACAAGTTAAGTCCAATGACCGCGCGCACCAGCCAGCGACGGGTATCTTCAACGATCTGCTCATCAGATGTCATGGGAAACACTCAGGTAACGCAATCAATCAGCAAAGGGGTGACTCGGACGATCAGTAACGCCTCACGACGGCCTCCGGGTCTTGAGCCGTGAAGGCCCGACCCGACCACCGGTTTCTTCGCCAACATCCTGATATTGTCGCCCTGCGGCGAGCTGATTGGCCGGCCGGATGTTGTCCTGCCGGTCGACCAAAACCAAAAAAATGAGCCCTCGGCGGATCCACGCACGGCGGCAACGTTGATATTGCGCCGGGCCTGTTTCAGTCTTGAGTCCGATGATGATTGGACGGGATTCGGCACAGAAGCCACCATGCCAACAGGCATCCGATGAACGAGAAAGTCCCGGTCACTATCCAGGTCTGGCCCCAGGAGCCTTGCCGGCCGGCCAGCAAGGCAACCGCTGGCGGGCCCAGGAACTGCCCCGCCGAGGACCATTGCTGCATCCAGCCTACCGTCGTCGATACCGTATCTGCGCGGGGTGCGAGCCGCACCGCCAGAGTGAACAATGTCCCGGGAACCAGGCCTCCAACCGCCGAGAAAAGGCATACACCCATGAACCGAAGACCGAACGGCGCCGCCAGAGTGTCGCTGAACGCAGTCCACGCACCAAATGCAAGCCCTCCGTATCCCGCCCACAAGATCATCTGTGGCGTGTATCCCGCCGTGAGCAGCCGCCCTGCGGCGATGTTTCCGGTCAGGTTGATTCCTGCAGCCAGTGCGGTCAATGGCGCGACCAAGGCGGGGGAAACGGCGGAATCTCCGTACATCTTTGGCAGAAACCCAATCACCGCCAGCCATTGACTCGAATAGACAGCAAAACAAGCGGCCAACAACCAGGGTACCGGGCTGGCCAAGGTCAATCGCAGCCTTTCACCGAACGAGACCACTGTCGCTTCAGACCTGGCCTCCGGGTGTTGACACACACGGGGAAACGGCGGGTCGGCCGGCACACCAATCCAGACAGCGACAAACAAGCCGATCGCTGCGAGACCCAGTCCACTCCACCACACGGGCCAGCCACCGGCGCCAATGACCGTTGGTCCCAGCAACAGGGCCGCTGCCGTTCCAATCGGCATGTAAGCGCCCCAGACTCCCAGCATGGCTGCGATCTGTTGAAGCGGCACCAGACGCCGGATCAGGGCCGGCGCCGGCAAAGCCACCAGCAGCAGCCCCAGCCCCTCCAGGCCGCGCAACCCCAGCAAAAGAGGTACCGAAACGGTGCGCGCGCCGACCAGGCTGCCAGTTGCCAGAAGCGCCAGGCCCACGAGAATGCTGCGGCGCAGGCCCCAACGGTCTGCCATCAGCCCCACCAACAGCCCCAGGCTCATGCCGGCGAGTTGTACAAATGAAAGCAGAAAACCGGCCTGAGGGAGCGTCAGTCCGATTTGCGCCTGCAGGACCGGAATGGCAGGTGGCAGCTTGCCGACATGCAGTGCCGCGCACCCCCCGGCCGCCACCACAAGCCAGGCGGCAAAAGGGACTGCGGAACGGGAGTCCGTCATTCGATCCGGCCATGCGCCGCATCGCCGGCGAAGATGCGCAGCCCCGTATGCCGGTGGTGCTCGCGCATTGCGTACCGGTCGGTCATACCGGCAATATAGTCAGCGACGGTTCGTGCTGTCTGACGCGGGTCGCCGTCAGCCTGATCGATGCGTGTCATGAACCCGGCTGGCATCTGGGCCGGGTTGGTGCGATAGATTTCGAAGAGTTCCTGAATGATCTGTCGGGCCCGTGCCGTTGTCTCCATCACCTGGGAATGCCGATAAAGGTTGTGCATCAAGAACGTTTTCAGACGCTGACTGGCCTGCTGCATCGGGCCGCTGAAAGCCACCAACCCGCGCTGGGCGCGTACCGCAGCCACGTCGGGCGGAGCAGCGCGCTCCAGCGCTCCTCTGGTCGTCTCGATCAGGTCGTACACCATGGCACTGAGCATGCGGCGAATGCTTTCGTATAAAAGCCGCCGATCCGTGGACTGGCTGGCCAGCCCGGGGTGCTCCACCAGGGTTGCGTTCAGGTAGTTGCCGAGCAAGCTGGCTTGCGCGACCTGCTCAAGGTCGATGAGTCCGGACCGCACCCCATCGTCGATGTCGTGCGCGTTGTAAGCAATTTCGTCGGCCAGGTTGCACAACTGCGCCTCGAGGCTGGGTGAGTTTCCGTCGAGAAAGCGCCGGCCTACGCCTTCCGGTTCAACGGCTTCGATTGCCAGTGCGTTTGTGCGACTGCAATGCTTCAGGATGCCCTCTCGGGTTTCGAACGTCAGGTTCAGTCCGTTCCATTGGGGATATCGTTCCTCCAGATGATCGACCACCCGAAGGCTTTGCAGGTTGTGCTCGAAACCGCCCCAGGGCGCCATGCAGGCATTGAGGGCGTCTTGACCCGCGTGTCCGAAGGGCGTGTGCCCGAGGTCGTGGGCCAGCGCGATCGCCTCTATGAGGTCTTCGTTCAGCCCCAACGAGCGCCCTACGGAACGACCGAGTTGCGCGACCTCCAAGGAATGCGTCATACGAGTGCGAAAGAGGTCGCCCTCGTGATTCAAAAAGACCTGCGTTTTATAGACCAGCCGCCGAAATGCGGTGGAATGCACGATCCGGTCCCGGTCCCGCTGGTATTCAGTGCGGGTGGGGGCCGGTGGTTCCGCGTGGAATCGGCCACGACTGCCGGCCGGATGGCTGGCATACCGCGCCAGATTCCCTTTTTCAAGCATTTTCCGCCAAAATCCAGCGTGAAATGGTCATAGTATGCTATGCTTTTTGCTGGACTAGCGAACACCTTTCGATCACGCGGCGGACGACCAGATCATCGGCGGCACGCAGACAGGCGTTGCCGAGACCGTCCACCACAATAAACCGGATCGCACCCGCTTCGGCCTTCTTGTCGACCCGCATCAGCGCGAGGTAACGACCCGCGTTGTCCTGCGGGTCCAGCATTGGCGCGGTAACGGGCAAACCCGAAGCCCGCACCAAGGCCGTGAGCCGTTCGACAAACGTCGACGGTACCAGGCCCATTTCCGCAGAAAGATGGGCGGCCATGACCATGCCGCAACCGACGGCCTCCCCATGCAACCATTCGCCATATCCCAGTCCGGCTTCAATGGCATGACCGAAGGTGTGCCCGAAGTTCAGGATCGCCCGCAGTCCGGTTTCGCGCTCGTCCTGACCGACGACCCAAGCCTTTATCTCGCAACTACGGCGGACCGCATAGGCCAGTGCCTGGGGGTCGCGTTCAAGCAAAGTGTCCAGATTGGCCTCGATCCACGACAAAAAGGTCATGTCGGCGATCGGACCGTATTTGATGACCTCGGCCAAACCCGCAGACAACTCTCTCGGTGGCAAGGTCTGCAGCGTGCCCAGGTCACAAACGACCAATTGGGGCTGGTAGAACGCGCCGATCATGTTCTTTCCCAACGGATGATTGATCGCTGTCTTTCCCCCGACCGAGGAATCCACTTGGGCGAGCAAGGTCGTCGGCACCTGCACGAAGGGCACACCGCGCATGTAGCACGCGGCGGCGAAACCGGTCATATCCCCCACCACCCCACCGCCGAGTGCATAAAAGACCGTCTTGCGATCGCATTCTGCCGCGAGCACCGCATCAAACAGGCGATTCAGCGACTCCCAGGTCTTGAAGGCTTCGCCATCGGGCAGGGCGACCACCTGCACCTGGCGATGCCGCAACTGCAGTGCGGCCTGGAGGCGCGCCGCATACAAAGGCCCAACCGTGGTATTGGTGACAATGACCGCCTGGGCACTGCTGCCAATGTGGGCATAGGTATCTGCCTGATCAAAAAGCTGGGTGCCGATACGAATGGGATAACTTCGCTCGCCGAGGGCAATGGATACGGTCTGGTTCGCCACTGTTGAATTGCTCATGGCTGCAAGTGTAGAGGCTGTGCTGCTTGCGCTTTCACTGGTCGGGCATGATCGTCGCGCCCTCAAGCCATGTACGTGGCCAGGCCAACGCCCCGTTGGGGACCTCACGCTTTGGTTCGGGTGCCTGCGAGATCGAGTTGCATTTCGACCATGTTGACCAAGGTCGCAACCGAGGGACGCCCGGTTTCCAGGGTGAAATGTGCGGTCTGGCGGTAAAGGGGATCGCGCTGTGAATACAAGTCACGCAGACGCGCCAATGGGTCCGCGACCTGGAGCAGAGGTCGACTGGTATCGTGCCGCAGACGCCGAAACAGCGCCTCGGGGGTAGCGCGCAAGTAGACCACTGTCGTGCGATCACGGAGGTGAAGGCGGTTTTTTTCCCGCAAAACCGCGCCGCCACCGGTTGCCAATACGATGTCATCGCGAAGAGTCAGCTCGTCAATCGATGACTCTTCCCGGTCGCGAAAAGCAGCTTCACCCTCTCGTTCGAAGAACTCACGGATCGGGCAGCCGATTTGCTGCTCGATCATCTGGTCGGAGTCAACGAAGCGAACTCCCAGTCGGCGAGCCAACTGCCGCCCGATCGTCGACTTGCCCGAACCGGGCATCCCTATGAGGGAAACTCGGGTCAAAGCGGGTTGGTACAGGTTGCCGTCTGTCCGTATGGGCTGCTCGCGCCGGCCGGCGATGCGTCTCCTTGGGCGTCAGAGGCAAGAATCGGCAAAACAAACGGGATCGATTTGCGGGACTCCGTGCCGCCCACCAGGCCACGAGCAACGACATCCAATTGGACCCACAGGGCATATTGCTCGCCATAGCGCAACCGGAACGCCGCCCGCCCGTTGGCGTCGGTTGTCACCGATCCCGGGGCTACGGCAACCACATTGCCAGGCCACAGTATGCCGTCCCTGTTCTCATCGACATCACCAATGTCAAGGAAGCCATCCCGATTCACATCCTCGTTGGCGCAAATCGCCGTAACGACCTGGCCCCACCTGCCATCCGCCGACTTCACCATGTACCCTTTGGCGTATAGAGTTGGGATCGCAGAGAGCGCAATGTTCTGTCCACCAACGGCCACCCCATTGGCGTCGGTCACGTAGACCGTGAACTCCTTTTCGTAGGTGGTCTGGTCGAGATTCGACATTTCGTTGCCAAATCCGATCGAAATGAAGAGCGCCTGGGCATTCACCGTCATTGCAGCTGTTGCAACGATCGACGTTGATGCCACCTGAGCCTGAATGACCACACCACCCGCAGGTGTGGTGTTCGCGCCGGGGATGAACTGTACCTGGGCGCGCCCGTTGCTGTCGGTGGTTGCCACGCCAGGCGACAGTGTGCCGTTGCTGACGTCCTGAAGGGTTGTGAAATTGACCTGCCGATTTGCCACGGCATTTCCCGCGGCATCGCGCACCAAGGCTTCCACCGTCGCCTGATTGCTTGACCCGCTACGGTTCGGCGCCACTGCCGCCGGATTGGCCTGGAGCACCAATGTCGCCGGCGCCACGGCAACAAACTGGAGTGGCAAATTGACCTGGCCAGCGCCAGCAATCTGCGCGGTGATAACCGCCGGGCCCGCCGTAGCGGACCGAACGGTGATGGCTGCTTCCCCCGACGCGTTCGTTACCACTGCGGCTGAGGATACCTGCCCGCGGGTCGTACTGAAAGTGACCGTTCGACCTTCGATCCCTGCGCCGGAAACCCGATACCGCACGGTGACCGTCTGGTCCTGCTGCACCGGCACCAACGTATTGGCGCCGGGGCTCATGACGGAAAAATCGGTCGCATTGACTGAAATGTCTATGGATGCGCTGGTGCCAAGGCCGGTCACGGTCAACTTGTCCGTTCCCGCATTGTTGGGGGTGTACACCACAACCCCGCTGCCCGAGGAGTCGGTGGTAATTTCTGCGGGGCTGACAGCGTTTCCGAGCGCGGATGCGACTTTGATGACCGAACCGGGAATGGCATTTCCAACTGAATCGATGGCCCGAACCGTGAACTGGGTCGCCGATCCGCCCGCCTGCAGCGCCGGGCTTCCAGCAATGGAAAGGCGAGTTCCGGTGACCGGAATCACGATCTGGCCACTGGCACTGCCGGACGTAACCGTCACGGTGATGTCTCTTTGCGCTTTGTTCGCACCCGCGCTGAGACGGGCCGTCACCGCACCACTGGCGTTCGACAAGGACGAATCGACCGTAATGACACCCGATGAGGCGGTGAATTTCACCTCCTGCGCAGCGAGGCTGACGTTCGCCGCACTTTTGACAAATGCCGTGATGACTACCTGATCGCCCGCCGATGCGACGGAAGCCGCTGATGTCAGCACCTCAACCGCTGCCGCAGTGGAGGTTGGTGCCGTCACTCCCGGCTGAGTTCCGGCGCTTCCGCCACCACCACCACAGGCTACAAGCCCTATCGCCACAAGGCCAGCCAACAATTTTTTGAACAGACGCATTGTTTGATCCCTAAACCTGAAAATTTCGATCCGAAAAACTGAGAATCAACGGGCTCCCACCCGTTCGTTGATCATTTTCGGCGTGATGAAGACCAAGGTTTCTTGCTTGCGCGCACTGCGTTCGCGCGCTTTGAACAGGTTGCCGATACCGGGAAGTTCGCCAAGGACAGGTACCTTGGTTTCCGTTTCGGCTTCTGTCAGTTCGAAGATGCCTCCGATAACCACGGTACCGCCGTTTTCTACGAGCACCTGGGTCTTGATGTGTTTGGTATTGATGGCAATGCCCTGAGCCGTCGTCTCACCGCGGCTGTCCTTCGTGACATCGAGGTCAAGAATGATGTTGCCTTCAGGGGTGATCTGCGGCGTGACTTCGAGTTTCAGGTTCGCTTTGCGAAACGCAACGGAAGTGGCGCCACTGGCCGTCGCCTGCTGATAAGGGTACTCCGTGCCTTGCTCGATCAATGCCTTGGTCTGGTCAGCAGTCACGACACGAGGACTGGAGACGATCTTTCCGCGACCGTCGGCCTCCAGCGCTGAAAGCTCCAGATTGAGAAACCGGTTGGCAGTGCTGCTGAACAGTGACAGCGCGAAAGTCGCCGGGGAATAGCCCCCCTGCCCGATTGCGGGCATGTTGACGAAGTTGCTGAGCGGACTCGCGCCGGTTTGTCCGGTGGCCCCCGAAACAGCGTCATAGGATCCGCCAACGGCAACTCGATGGGTTCCGCCAACGGAATAGCCGGCGTCTCCGCCGCGGACGCCGCGCAGATCGCCACCGCCGAGACGCACACCGAGCGACTTGCCGAAACTGTCCGATGCTTCGACGATGCGAGCTTCGATCATGACTTGACGAACGGGTACGTCCAGCTTTGTCAGCAGCTCTTGCACCGCTTGCAGACGGCCGGGTATGTCAGAAACAAAAATCTGATTGGTCCGGGGTTCCGCAACAACTCCCCCACGCGAACTGAGTATGCGCACGTTACCGGCGCCGCCGGAATTGGCAACCAACTGGGCTGCTATCTCAGCTGCTTTAGTGTAGTTCAGCTGGAACGCCTGCGTTCGGATGGGCTCCAACCCCTGGATTGCCAGTTGAGCTTCGAGATCCTTTTTCTCTTTGGCCGCGATTTCATCCTTTGGCGCGATCCAGATCACATTGCCGGTCTTACGCATGCCCAAACTGCGCGCATTCAGAATAATGTCCAAAGCCTGGTCCCAAGGGACATCTTTCAAACGCAGGGTCACGGCACCTGTTACGGTGTCAGAGGTCACGATATTGAAGTTCGTGAAGTCGGCAATAACCTGCAGCAATGCCCGGACCTCAATATTCTGGAAATTCAACGAAAGCTTCTCGCCGGTATAAGTGGGCTCGCCACCGGTTTTCGACTTATCGGCTTTCTGAGCACGAACCTCGATTACAAACTGGTTGTCGCTCTGATAAGCGCTATGTTCCCATTGACCGCTGGGTTCGATGACCATCCTTACCCGCTCGCCTGCCTGGAACGTCGTCACCGAACGCACCGGTGTTCCGAAATCGCTGACATCCAAGCGTCGTCGTAGCCCTTGAGGCAACGACGACTTCAGGAACTCCACCACAAGAGTCTGTCCTTGCTGCTTGATGTCGACGCCAACCTGATTGTTCGGCAGTTCGACAACAACGCGACCTGCACCATCACTGCCGCGACGAAAATCGACATCGCGCAATGCCAGCTGCTCCTGACTTCCTTCCGACGCGAAAACGTTGGCACTTGCAGGTGCTGAAGTAGCCGCTCTAACCGGATCCAGAATGACAAATAGACTCTTGCCACGCAATTCGGTTTTATATCCTGTCGTCTGCTTCAAATTGAGGACGACGCGGGAACGATCACCTGCCTGAACAACATTGACCGATCGAAGGTTACCCTGGTTGACCTCGACGTTCTGACGCCCCAAACCGCTACTGAACGAGGGAAAATCAAGTGCGATCCGCGCAGGCGACTGCACCGTAAAGCCGGTCGGCGGAGCCGTCAGAGGGACGCTGAGGTCAATGCGAACGATCTCGGCGCCGCCCTGTTGGCTGCCGGAAACCGCCTCAATGACATTTTGGGCCATGGCAACGGCACCGATCAGACAGGCTCCGAGGGCAATGAAGGCTCGGGCGCAAAGTCGGCCAGCCGGTATGGTTCGGTTTTTCATTTGCTCCTCTCCTGCAGTTGCAGCGCCGTTGGACGTTCAATCCATTCACCGGCAGCGTCTTGCACGATCTCGCGCAACGTCATTTCCGTTTCGGTAATTTTCATCACGCGCCCGTAGTTCTGCCCCATATAGTTCCCCGGTTTGACCTGGTAGAGCAAATTGTTGATCTGGACCAATGCAACCAATTGACCTGCCTTGTTCAGGCTACCTACCATCCGCATAGCATCCAATGGAATCGCCTCCAACGGCTCCTTCCTGCGATTCAACTCTGGGGCAACCAAGGCGGCATTGGCGGTGGCTTTGGTCGTGTCCTGCTTTAGTGCCTGGGTCAGCTTCTCATTGCTGAAAGGATCCATCTGCTCTACCGGTCGGTAAGCTTGCGGCGTAAACTTTTTCGGCTCAGGCAATGGCGCGACTTTTGGACGGACCTGCGCCTTTTGCTCATTCATCCACTGCTGAATATCGGCAGAACCGCCACCCAGACACCCGGCCAGAAGACCCGCGAGCGCCCCCATGGGCACCCAGACCAAAACCTTTTTCATTTGCTGGCTCCCTTAGCCGTCGGCGCCGCTTTCCGCTGGGCGGCGACCTCGTCTGGGTCCAGGTAACGGAACGTCTTGGCTGTGGCATTCAACGCCAACACGTTGTCACGACTTGGCTGAACGGAGAGATTGTTCAACGTCACAATGCGTGACAAGTGTGCGATATCCGAGGCGAAAGCGCCGATATCGTGGAACCGACCCGTTACACGTATCGTGATCGGTAGCTCGGCGTAGTATTCCTTTACGGTCACCTGGCCGGGCCGAAACAGCTCGAACTGGAGACTTCGACCAATACCCGCCTGGTTGATATCGGACAACAACGCCTCCATTTCCGACTTGCTCGGCAGTTGTTTCTCAATCTGGGTTACGTATTGCTGTACCTGTTCACGCTGCTTCTTCAGCGGTTCCAAATTCACCGCCTGCGTCCACTTTTTCGTGAACTCTTCTTTGAGTTTGGATTCCTGCTCGCGCTCCGTCGCCAAGGTTTCATCATGACCTCGCACCCATGCGAACCACAATGCCGCGACGACACCGACAGAGACCACAAGTAACAACAGATACCGTGGCGCCGCGGGCCAGGATGCAGGGTCTTCCGGCCGGATGCCGGAGAACTGCTTGCGCAGACCTTCCACGTAGGCATTGACGTCAAAGCGCTTGCTATTTTCTGCCATCTCTTACCCCGTTCAGTTCGGTTTGGCAGCCGAAGCGGCGGCGGCTGTGCCACTGGCGGTGGTCAAGGCGACCGATGCGGTCGGCGAGGCAACCGAAGCTGGCGCCGACGCCGTCCGCGCGCCCTGGCCTACCACAGCCGATGCGGGTGCTGAAGCAGCCGAAGCGCTCACAGCACTCGCTCGCTGCATCTGAACCCGAATCACAAAGTTGGCCACCTTCCGCAGATCGCGAGGTCCCAGACTGACCGAACTGGCAACAATCTCGACCAGTTCGGGTTTCGTAAACCACGGTGTGTTGTGGCCCAGATTGCGCAGAAACTCCGCGATCCTCTCATTCGACTGGGCGACACCCCGAACCGTGATGAGCAGGTTTTCCTGCCTCATGTCGATGATGTACACCCCGGGAGGCATCTGCCGCACGATCTCTTCCAGAAGGTGGACCGGCAAATTCCGATCCGACTGCAAATCCTCCACAGCCTCCTGGCGGGCCCGCAGGGCAGCGATTTCTTGCTGCAAAGTTGCAATGTCCTTGATCTGAACGTCTAGCCGTTTTATTTCCGCCTGCAAGAAAGTGTTCTTGTCGCGTTGACTGTTGATCTGCGCATCAAGCCAGAAGTAGATACCCGTCGCGACCACAGCACCAAAGACAGCCGCGATTCCAAGGGAGACAAAAAAAGCCTCGCGCCGTTGTTTGCGCGCCGCTTCACGATGCGGCAAGAGGTTGATAAGGATCACAGCAGGAACCTCCGCATGGCCAAACCACACGCGGTCAGGTAGGACGGAGCCTCCCGCCGGAGCTTTTTCTCACGCACACCGCTGGAAACGGCCATTTCCGCAAATGGATCGACAACGGAGCAGGCAAAGGAAGTCTGTTTCGTAACGGTCTCTGTCAATGCGGGCAATGCCGCTGACCCACCAGCAAGCATCACGTAGTCGACGCGGTTATATGGCGTACTGGTAAAGAAGAATTGCAGCGCCCGGCCAACTTCCTGGGCGACACTCTCTACAAATGGTTGCAGAACAGCCGTTGCGTAATCTTCGGGGAGCTCATTGTTGCGCTTCTTGTTTTCCGCTTCCTCCGGCGTAAAACCGTAATGGCGCACGATGAGTTGTGTAAGCTGTGCTCCGCCGAACGCTTGATCACGGTCATATAGCAATTCCTGATTGCGTATGACTTGCATGCTCGTGGTAAACGCGCCAATCTCGAAAAGCGCGACAACGGAATCCAGGCCTTTGTTCGGCAGCGCCTCTATCAAACGGCCCATTGCCAGACGAGCGGCATAAGATTCCACGTCAAGAACGACGGGTTTCAACCCAGCAGCTTCCGCCAACCCTTGGCGGTCCTGAACCTTGTCCTTGCGGGACGCCGCAATGAGGACGTCGACATCACCCGGCGAATTGGCGGTCGGCCCTACGACACAGAAATCCAGACTCACCTCATCCAAAGAAAACGGAATGTACTGGTTGGCTTCCGATTCAACCTGTATTTCCAGCTCTTGCTCGCTCATGCCCCCGGGCAAAACGATTTTCTTGGTAATGACCGCCGACGGCGGAAGTGCCATCGCTACGTTCTTGCAACGGGTACCGCTCTTCTTGACAACGCGACGCACGGCTTCGGCCACTTCATCGAATTTCTCGATATTCCCGTCCGTGACCCACCCCCGCTCCAAGGGTTCCATGGCGCAACGCTCCAGAACCAACTGTCCGGCCGCGTCCCGCCCGAGCTCAACAAGCTTCACGCTGGATGAACTTACGTCCAACCCGATCATCGGAGCGGGTTGGCGACTGAATAATGACCCGAATGAGATCAAGTCGGTCCCCTGAAACTGGCCTTGCAAGGGCCGGAAAACTTAAGATTTCACTTGAATGCTAGCAGTAAGATCATTGTCCGGCAAAGATATTTTTCGTTTTGTGCTGCAATTTCCGTTGCCAAAATCCGACGAAGCAAGCGTGTTTGTAACAGGCAGCCGAGATTTTGATCGCTGCGGTGACCACTCAGCGAGGCCGCTGCCGGACTCGAAGAGCAGCTTGGAGTTGCCTTCCTATAATGGCCTGCATTCGTCCACAAGCCCCTCATGCCCCCAGGTTCAGACCATCCCCCCCCTTCCAGTGACGCAGCTCCTGGTCGGTGGGACAACCGACCGAAACGGCACTGGGCGAGTCGGTTGATCATCGGTTCGGTGGTGGCGGTCTCTGGCTTCGGGCTCTCGATTGTGCTGCTGATTGCGGTCGCTTTGGCGGTGGCATATCCCAACCTGCCCGACGTCTCTGATCTGACCGACTACCGGCCCAAACTGCCATTGCGGGTCTTTACGGCCGACGGGGTTCTGATCGGGGAGTTCGGAGAGGAGCGTCGGCACCTGACTCCCATCGCTTCGATGCCTGCCGTCATGAAGAACGCCGTTCTGGCAATTGAAGACGCTCGCTTCTATCAGCACCACGGCGTGGATTACATCGGCGTCCTGCGAGCAGGTCTAGCAAATCTCGGTCGTTTAAAGAGTCAAGGGGCATCGACCATCACGATGCAGGTTGCGCGAAATGTGTATCTCAGTTCCGAAAAGACTTACACACGCAAGATCTACGAACTCCTCCTGACCTTCAAACTGGAACATCTCCTTACCAAGGATCAGATCCTCGAGATCTACATGAACCAGATTTTTCTGGGCAATCGCTCCTACGGTTTTGCCGCAGCGTCAGAAACCTACTTCGGCAAACCGCTGCAATTCGTTACCGTGGCCGAAGCCGCCATGCTTGCGGGGCTCCCGAAGGCTCCTTCCGCCTACAACCCCATCAGCAACCCGAAACGCGCCCGCGTGCGTCAACAGCACATCATTGATCGGATGCTGGAAAACGGATTCATCACCGCGGAGCAGGCCAAGGCAGCCAAAGCAGAGACCTTGAAGATCCGCAGCAGCAGCGACCCCGCGCGCTTGCACGCAGAATTTGTCGCCGAAAACGTTCGGCAACTGGTCTTCAGCCAGTATGGCGAGGAGACTTACACACGCGGCCTGAACGTCCACACCTCGTTAAGGTCGATCGAGCAAGAAGCGGCGTACCGCGCCTTGCGCAAGGGCATCATGGACTATGAACGCCGGCAGGTCTTTCGCGGGCCGGAAGGGTTTGTCGAGTTGCCGGCAGATCCCAAGGAATGGGATGATGCGGTCGACGACGCACTGGCGGAGCATCCTGACAATGGCGACGTGATTGCGGCCGTTGTCGTTGAAGCGAGCGCGAAGCAGGTCATTGTGCTGAGGCCGAGCGGGGACCGAATAGAGATTACTGGCGCAGGGCTGCGACCTGCGCAGTCCGGCCTGTCGGACAAGGCAGCTCCGGCGGTTCGTATACGAAGAGGTTCCATCATTCGGATCATGACCCTCGCGGACGGTACATGGTCCATCACCCAGTTGCCCGAAGTGGAAGGCGCTCTGGTGGCACTGGATCCCCGGACCGGCGCCATTCGCGCCCTGGTCGGCGGCTTTGACTATGCCAAGAACAAGTTCAACCACGTGACCCAGGCCTGGCGCCAGCCAGGATCCGCCTTCAAACCCTTCATCTATTCGGCGGCTCTGGAAAAGGGTTTCACGCCGTCTACGGTGGTCAATGACGAACCGCTATTCTTCGACGCCGGGGTCACCGGCGGGCAACCATGGGAACCCAAGAACTATGACGGCAAGTTCGAAGGACCGATGCCGTTGCACATCGCCCTGGCAAAGTCAAAAAATATGGTGTCCATACGGGTCTTGCAGTCCGTGGGAGCACAGAATGCTCAGGACTGGATCACCCGCTTCGGTTTCGACGCCGAGCGGCATCCTCCCTATCTCACCATGGCTCTAGGCGCAGGCTCGGTCACAGTCATGCAAATGGCCACGGGGTACGCCGTTTTTGCCAACGGTGGCTTTCGGGTCAACCCGTGGCTCATCAGCCGCATCAGCGACCAGAAAGGGCGGGTGCTCTTCGAGGGAACCCCGCCGAAACTCGACGATAACCAGCGCGCCATTGAGGCGCGAAACGCCTTCGTAATGAACCGTCTGTTGCAGGAGGTGACACGTTCCGGCACGGCAGCCCGGGCACAGGGCACACTCAAACGTGCCGACCTCTACGGCAAAACCGGGACGACCAATGATTCCATCGACAACTGGTTCGCCGGATTTCAGCCGAGCATCGTATCGGTGGTATGGATCGGTTATGACAATCCCCGTTCGCTCGGCGAAAGCGAAACAGGAGGGCGACTGAGTTTGCCTGTTTGGATCAACTTCATGGAAACGGCGCTCAAAGGAGTACCGGTCATGGAGCCCGGCGTTCCTGAGGGCCTCGTGAGCGCCGGGGGCGAGTGGGTTTTCGATGAGCTCGCAGGCGGCGGCGTTCGCCAGATTGCGCCTCAAGCTACCGTGGCACCGGAGCCCAAAGAGCCCGCGAAGACCCCTTCCGGTGCCGACGAGCGCAACCGGATTCTGGATCTCTTCCGAAATTGACCGGTCAGACCGTGAAACGCAGAGGGGCGCCTGACTGGTTTTCGGCTTCGCGCGAGAGGATCGCGAAAAACTCGCCCTGACCTTTGCTGTCCTGCCAACAACCGTCAACCCAACGGAAGTGATACCCCCCCGACAGGGCAGCAAGCCAGACCTCCTGCAATGGCTTCTGAAGGTTGACCACAATCTGGCTGCGATTGGAAAAAGTCAGGGTGACCATGCCACCAACCCGCTGGTTGTCCACGTCGACATCCGATGTGTCATTGATACGGTCGCATGCCCTCTCCACTTGCGCCAGCAATTCCTCGGCACGATCCAGATATTCCAGGTCGGTCATTACAATCCATCCATGTCCCAGCGAGCTTGCATTCTATTCAGCATGGGCATCCTCGGCGCCGCTACGGTTGTTTTGTCGGGATGCGGGCAAAAAGGCCCGTTATTCCTTCCGACTGAGGCCGCCAGCAGCCAGCGCGCCACGCTCCCCCAGTTGATTGTTCCGCTTCCGGCGGCCTCTTCATCCACCGCCCCTCCGTCCCGATGACGACTCCAGCACTGCCCGGTTCTCCTTTCCTCTCTCAGATCGGTTCCGAATTGTTACTGGAGGCGACTCCTCTTCAAGCCATCGCCACGGATTTCGGGACTCCGGTTTTTGCGTACTCCAAGAGCGCCATGCTGGCAGCGTTGGCCGCCTATCAACGCGCGTTTGTTGATCGCGACGCTCTGATCTGCTACGCAATGAAGGCCAATTCCTCCTTGGCTATCCTGCAACTGTTCGCCAAGGCAGGGTGTGGTTTCGATATCGTCTCGGTGGGCGAGTTGCGCCGTGCATTGGTTGCTGGCGCAAGACCGGAGCGCATCGTCTTTTCCGGTGTCGGCAAAACCCGCGAGGAAATTCGCACAGCCTTGCAAGCGGGAGTCGGTTGCTTCAATGTGGAGAGTGAAGCTGAACTGACCGTCCTCAATGACGTAGCCCTTCAATGCAGCCAGCGCGCGCCGGTCAGCATCCGCGTCAATCCCAACGTTGACGCAAAAACCCATCCCTATATTTCCACCGGTCTGAAAGGCAACAAGTTCGGAGTTGCCCACGATCGCAGCCTGCAAGCCTACCTTCAGGCGTCCAGATTACCTGGTCTGCGGGTTATCGGCATTGATTGCCATATCGGCTCGCAGATCACGGAAATGGACCCCTACCTGGATGCCATGGACCGCGTGCTGGACCTGGTCGCTGCCGTCGAGGCGACTGGCATCCGGTTGGAACACATCGATTTCGGCGGTGGTCTGGGCATCAACTACAACGGTGATACCCCCCCGCAAGCCGACGTCTTGTGGGCACGACTGTTGCAGCGCCTGGATGAACGCGGCTATGGGAACCGAAGAATTCTCATTGAGCCCGGGCGTTCTTTGGTTGGCAACGCCGGGGTCTGCCTCACGGAAGTGCTCTATCTGAAACCCGGGGAGCACAAGAATTTTTGTATTGTCGATGCCGCCATGAACGACCTGCCCCGTCCGGCGATGTATCAGGCCTTCCACCAGATCCTGCCCGTCACCGCACGCTCTGGCGAAGCCACCCGGATGGACGTGGTCGGTCCGGTTTGCGAAAGTGGCGACTGGATCGGTCGCGATCGCGATCTTTCCGTTCAGGCCGGTGACGTTCTTGCCGTGCTGTCGGCCGGCGCTTACTGCATGAGCATGGCGAGCAATTACAACAGCCGTCCGCGCGCGGCGGAAGTACTGGTGGATGGCCAGGACGTGAAGCTCATTCGCGCACGCGAAACCATCGACGACCTGATGCGCACGGAAAAACTGCTTTGATCTCTTTTTGATAGCGAAAGAGCACTGAAATACGCTGGGTATCGGCTACTTTCTCTTGAAACGCACCGCCCGCCATCCCAGCAGAGTCCCCAGCACCAACCCATAAACTGCCACCTCGGCAAAGTCCTGTTTTCCTGACCGCATCCAGAAAAAATGCAGCAAGGCGAGGCCGGCGATGCCGTAAACCGCCCGATGCAGGCGCTGCCACCGCATGGCCCCCAGCAACCGGACGGCCGAGGTGGTTGAGGTCCCGGCCAGTACCGCCAGCAGTGTGAAGGCAAGCATTCCGACCGCAATGAAAGGCCGTTTGACCAGATCGGCGCCCACTGCCGCCCAAACGAACTCCATGTCGAACATCAGGTAGCTCAATGCATGGATCAGTGCGTAGAAGGCGGTGAACAATCCCACCATGCGCCGGTAACGCGCCAGCGCATGCCAACCGGACAGAACCCGCGCGGGCGTCACCGCCAAAGTCAGGCAAAGCATCCGCAGGGTCCAGTCGCCGCTTGAACGGATCAGTGCCTCTGCCGGATTGGGCCCGAGCCGGTCCATCGTCACGCAGAACACCAGATACACGAACGGAAGCAGCAGCAGTGCCGCCAGAGCCGGTTTGCCGTACGGATGGCTGATCAGGGCGGCGGGACGCACAGACACCAGGTCAGTAGTACTTTTTCAGGTCCAACCCGGCATACATCTGGCCCACCTGGGGTTCGTAGCCGTTGAACATCAATGTCTTGCGTCGTTTCGCAAACAGTCCACCCTCGCCAATCCGACGCTCCGTGGCCTGACTCCAGCGGGGATGGTCGACCAGCGGGTTGACATTGCCGTAGAAGCCGTATTCCTGCGGCGCCAGCCGCACCCAGCTCGTAACGGGTTCATGCTCGACGAAACGGATCCGAATCAGGCTTTTGCCGCTTTTGTAGCCGTATTTCCAGGGCACAACCAGCCGAACCGGTGCGCCGTTCTGGTTGGGCAGAACCTCGCCGTACATTCCGAACACCAGCATCGCCAACGGATTCATCGCTTCGTCAAGCCGCAAGGCCTCCCGGTACGGGAACTCCAATGCACCCGGACGAAGGCCGGGCATGACCGATCGGTCCGATTGGCTGACAAACTCGACAAACCGGGCACTGCCCAGGGGTTCGACCCGGCGAATCAGCTCCTGAAGGCTGTAACCAATCCAGGGGATCACCATGGACCAGCCCTCGACACAGCGCAGGCGGTAAATGCGTTCCTCCAGCGGAGCCATTTTGAGCAAATCGTCCACTCCGAAGCGGCCGGGTTTGCGCACCAGTCCTTCCACATCAACCGCCCATGGCGACGTTCGCATCGAGACTGCGCCGCGGGCTGGATCGCTCTTGTCCGGACCGAATTCGTAAAAGTTGTTGTAGGACGTCGCGTCCTGGATGCTGGTGGGCGGCTCCAGCACCGTCGCGCCGGCAAGACTGGAGAGTGGCGCAGCAAGGCCAGCCCTCAACCCGGGGCGTGCCATCTGCGCCCGAGCGTCCCGCGCGGCCCATCCGGCCAGGATCGCGCCGGCACTTCCAGCCGCCATGGCGGTCAGCAAGGTGCGCCGACTGCGATAAGTCGACTGGGGGGTTATGTCACTGGGCACCTTGTGACTGTAGCCTCGGTCACGGGGGGTAATCGCCATGGTGTTCTCCTGACTTGTCTGGTTCGGTCGGTCGAACCTCCCGCTTCTTACACCACGGGCCCTCCGATGCCTCAGGCGGTGTTTCGCCCCGGCGCAGGGTCAGAAGGGCTGGTTCAAAGCGTACCGTAGCTATGCAGACCGCTGAGGAACATGTTGACACCCAGGAAGGCGAACGTGGTCACCGCCAGCCCGACCAAAGCCCACCAGGCGGCCACCGTACCTCGCAGGCCTTTCATCAGTCGCATGTGCAACCAGGCGGCGTAATTGAGCCAGACGATCAGTGCCCAGGTCTCCTTGGGATCCCAGCTCCAGTAGCCGCCCCAGGCTTCGGCCGCCCACAAAGCACCGAGCACTGTGGCGATCGTGAAAAAGGCAAAGCCGACCGCAATTGCCTTGTACATCACATCGTCAAGGATCTCGAAACTCGGCAGCTTTGCCGCAATCAGTCGTCGGGCCGCCAGAATTCCTCCGACGATCAGCGCCGATACGCCGAAATACACCGCCCAGAAATTGCTCATTCCACCGCCTGCGCCACCGGGCTGCTGGCGGAAAACGATGGGTTCAAGGCAAAGCACCATCCCCAGCAACCACAGGGGCAAGAGCCGGTACCAGCGCGTCTCTTCGGCCTGCTTCTTGATCAGATACGCGAACGCGACCATCGCTGCGATCGCAAAGGTTCCGTAGCCGACGAAATTGGCCGGAACATGGATCTTCATCCACCAGCTCTTGAGTGCAGGCACCAAGGGTTGGATCTCGTGTGCTTCTCGGACCAGCGTGTACCAGAGCAGGAAGCCCACGGCGGCGCTGACAATGAGCATCACAAATGCCCCAAGCGCGCGGGTGCGGTACTGCGATTCATAGTAGAGGTAGAACGCCGCCGTCATCCAGCAGAACATGATGAACACCTCATAAAGGTTGCTCACCGGGATATGGCCAATGTCCGGGCCGATCTGGTGGCTTTCGTACCATCGAACCATGGTACCGATCAGGGCCAAGGCCACAGCGGCCCAGGCAAGCTTGGAGCCCAGACCTTCCATGGCTTCGCCGTTATGTCGCGAAAAAATCCCGATCCAGTAAAACACCGTACTCATGCAGAACAACAGGCTCATCCAGAGGATGGCCGACTGACTCGACAGAAAGTACTTCAGCCAGAAAACAGTTTCAGCCCGCTGCAGGTCCCCCCCATAGCTGACGATCGCCAGCAGACTGAACCCCGCGACCACCAGACTCAACCGCTGCAACGGGCGCCAGAACCAGCCCAGCCAGATTGCCGCAGGCGCGGTACACAGCAGGATGACCTTCTCATAGCCATCCATAGCCAGCTGATAACGCGAAAAGGCGAAGGCGGTGCCCAACAGCACCAAAACGGCAAACAGCCAGTCGAACCAGTTCCTCCGGGCAAAGAAGCCAGGGGTCAGCGTCATCGTCGTGGTAGCAGTATTCATGGGTTTTCGGTTCGCAGTGAATCCATCAGCAAGCGCTGGCTCAATTGGTCGAACTCGCGATCGCCATCCATTGTCTTGCGATTGCTCGACAGCGCCATGGTCGCCCGCGTTCCTGTGCCATCGGTTGAGGGCGCAAGCCATACCCACAGGCGCCGCTCACGCACGTAGAGCATCGCAAAAATACCCAGGATCAGCAAGGCACACCCCAGATAGACAATGGTCTTTCCCGGCGCGCGGGCCACCTGGAAAACGCTGGCCTGCACCTGGGTGAAGTCTTTCAGCAGAAAAGCCATGGGCGCCGGGTACAACTGCGCATCCCCCAGCGACAAGACCGCCTGGGTCATGAACTGTTGCGTGAACGCTCCGCCGTCCAGGGGTTTAACGCCCGCCTTTTCGCGCGCGACGGTATCGAGCTCGAACAATGCCCCATTGAGAATGCGCACCAGCACTTCGCCGGCTCGGGCACGCTCAGCCTCCGGCACATTGGCATCCATGAACTCGACCACGGCCTGCAGCCCGCTGGTGGGCTTGCCATCTTTGCCCTCCACGCCGGCAAACAGGTCCAAAGCCTTGCGCGCCGATCCTTTGAGGGCTTCGACCATGTCCGGTCGTGCCGGGTCCACCGCCCTCGCCGCATAACGCTGCACGGCCAACTCACGCATCGGACGGTCCTGCAATGCCTGCCGCAAGCGCACAAAGCCGTCCATCGCACCCGCTTCGTCCGCAGGCACGCGCAGGTAACGCAGCGGCTCGGACGGTTTGTCGCGGACACCCAGGAGAAACACCGGTGTGCCCTCGCCCATGTCGACGGGCAGCATGTAATTGTGAAACTCACGCGCCTGACCGGAGGAATCCCGCAATTTGTAAGACACACTGGGGCCCACATTGCGCAGTTCTTTGCGGGTGACGGTCTTGTTTCCCGACCCCAGGCGCTGTTCCAGCGAAGCCCTCAAGTCCACACTGCGAACATCGGCGCCTCCGGTTGCCGTCAATGCCTTATCCCCGAAATTTTCCACGTTGATCACGCGAAGACCCGAGAACTCCAAGGTCAGCTGTTCGGCCGCAGCGCCCGGCCCCCGCACCAGTTGGGTGCTGTTGCCTATGACCCCTTCGACTTCGAAAGGCACCGTCGCCTGCGCCATCGGATAGGCCTTGAGCTTCACCCGCGAGCCCCCGTCGTCGAAACTGGACTGGTAAATTTCGATGCCCTTGAAGCTTGCCGGCTTGTTGACCTCTACGCGGGCCTCGCGCTTTTCCCCCGTTGCCTTGTCGTGAATGACGATGTCACTGGCGAACAATTTGGGCATCCCCGTCGAGTAGTACTCGACGATGAACTTCTTGAGCTCGATCGCGAAGGGGAGATCCTGCAGCAGAATCCCACCGGACTGGCTCAAAATGGCCGTCGAGGCCACCGTACCTTCGGCCACCAACAGGTTGCCCCGGAATGTCGGGTTGGATGCGGCCAGACGGTGTTGGGCTGGCACCTCGGAGATCAAGCCACCGCCACGGTACAACTCCTTGCCATTGAACCAGGTTTGCGCACGCACGATCAGGTCACCATCAAGCAAGCCACCCAGACAGATCAGCACGATGGCGCTGTGCGCGGCGATATAACCGATCTTGTTGGCGGCGCCAGCCTTGGCAGCAACCATCCAGCCATTTTCACGACGCTGCAGGCGCACCTTCCAGCCCCCGCCGGCGAGCATCTGCCCGATACGGTGCGCTTCCTGCTCCGGAACAGACGGCAGCGCGGCCTCGGCGCGGTGATGAAACGCCTGGAGGCTTTGCTCCCGGATATGTTCCTTATAGGCTTTGAGGTCCGCCAGAATCTTCGGGGTATTGCGCGCAATGCACAGTGACGTGCTGATTACCAGAAAGGCCAGGATGAGCAGAAACCACCACGCGCTGTAGATCGCATAGAGGTCCAGCGCGCCAAAAACCTGTGCCCAGAATGGGCCGAACTGATTGATGTAATTGTTGACTGGCTCATTTTGCTTGAGCACCGTCCCGATCACTGACGCAATACAGATGATCGTCAGCAATGCGATCGCAAACCGCATGGAAGACAGCAGTTCAACGGCCGCCGACCAGGCCCGTGAGGGAGTCTGGTCGACGTCGCGATCGGTGATTTCAGACATTCAAATCAATCGAAAGAGGCAGGAAAAAAGGCGGACCCGTTCAACAGGCCCGCCCTTGACGGAAGTCTGCACCACGCCGCCACTCACTGTCGGCCCAGCACTTCAGAAGCCCGGGACACCGCGAATATTAACGTCAGCTTATTTACCCGGGCACAGCGGGGACATTACCGCTGCGCAACAGCGCCGCCGATCACCGAAGTCCGGCGATGTAGTCGGAGACCGCCTTGATTTCCCGGTCGTTCATTTTTGCCGCCACATCGCGCATTTGGGCGTTGTTGGCCCGCACGCCATCGCGGAATGCCACCAGCTGGGCTGCGGTGTAGTCGGCATGTTGTCCTTTGAGACGCGGGTACTGTGCCGGAATACCGGCACCATTGGGGCTATGGCAGCCGGCACAGGCCGCGATCTGGCGGTCAGCGATACCCCCGCGATAAATGCGCTCGCCCAACGTGACCAGCTTTTTGTCTTTGGCAGCGCCATCCTTGGCCTTCTTGGAGGCCAGCCAGAATGCAATGTTCCTCATGTCTTCGTCCGACAGCGCCGAAGCGAACCCCTTCATGATGGCGTTGTCGCGCTTGCCGCTCTTGAATTCCTGCAATTGCTTGACCAGATATTCGGGGTGTTGCTGCGCCAGACTGGGGTTGGCCGGCGTAGTGGAGTTGCCGTCGGCACCGTGGCAGGCCGCGCAAACGGCAAAACTGGCCTCACCCTTGACCAGATCGGGCTTGGCTGGCTGGGCCGCCTTGTTGTCGGCGGCCAGGGCCGCAGTGGAAAACAGGGCAAGCAGCAGGAACGAGGCAAACGGCTTCATGGCTTAATTCGCTGAAAAGTGGGTTGGCGCAAAACCCTGTGATTCTACAATGCCGCCTTGCGCCTGGAGTCTCAGGCGCCCTCCACGGCCACTACATGTCCCCACACACCCCGCAACCGGCGCAACCGGCTGCTCTTGCCCTTCCGGAGTTTTCCGGAGCTGACATGGTCACCGCCAAGGTCGCGCTCGGCTGGATGCACACAGCCCGCTTTCTGACAACGGCGGCGCAGTTGCACCATCTGCCCGCGCTCGACGTTCCTGAAATTGCCTTTGTCGGCCGCTCCAATGCCGGCAAGTCAACCTGTATCAATACGCTGACGCAGCAAAAACAGCTGGCCTTCGCGTCGAAGAAGCCGGGCCGCACCCAGCACATCAACCTGTTCAGCCTGGGCAAACAGGGTGTGCAGGACGCCGTGCTCGCCGATCTGCCGGGTTACGGTTATGCGGCTGTCCCCAAAGACGACAAGATCCGCTGGCAGCGTGTCATGGCGAATTACCTGGTCACGCGCGAGAATCTCACTGGCGTGGTCATGTTGTGCGACCCCCGGCATGGTCTGACCGAACTGGATGACATCCTGCTGGACGTCATCCGTCCCCGGGTTGAACAAGGCCTGAAGTTTCTGGTCCTGCTGACCAAAGCCGACAAACTGACCCGGGCCGAAGGCGCCAAAGCCTTGTCGATTGCCCGGCTGCAGGCTGGTGGAGGCGAAACCCGTCTTTTTTCCGCGCTCAAACGCCAGGGCGTCGAGGAGGTTGCGCAGTTGCTGTGGCACTGGAGTCATCCACCCGACCGCCCGGTAAGCGGCGATGCTGTGCCCGGAGCGCCCGCCGTGGACTCTGATGTGGGCGAAATACCGGCGTCGATACCACAAAGACCATAGCAACAAACGACCGTTTTGCGCTGGGTATTGGCACATTCGGCCATAAATCAAGCGAATCAGGCGTACACCGAGGCCTGGCCTGCCGGACGGGTCTTGAATCGGCGGTGGGTCCAGAGGTATTGGGTCACGTTGTCGACGATCAGGCCTTCGAGCAAGCGGTTCATTCGCGCGGTATCGGCGACGGCATCCGCGGTCGGGAAATCCGGCCAAGCCTCGCTCACGGACACCGTGTAGCCCTGCGGTGTCAAACGCGTCGTGACCGTCTGCACCGACGCGCGTGCCACGCGGGCAAACCGCGACAGCGACGTTGTTGTGGCCGTCGGAACCCCGAAGTACGGTACGAATTCGGACACCAGCGGCCCGTAGTCCAGGTCCGGGAGCAGGTACAGGGCGGCGCCGTCGCCCAGCGCCCGGGCGATCTGGCGTACCCCTTCGGTGCGAGGAAACTGCATCGGCGCACCAAAGCGCTGGCGGCCGGATTCCAGCCAGGCATCCAGAGCCGGCTTGTACTGGCGCATGTAAATCGTGGCAAAAGGCCGGTCAAAGTGCAGGTTCAGGGCCGCCCAGCCCGCATCGAGCCCGACAAAATGGGGGGCGAACAACACCTGCGGTTGCGCCGCACGCAGCGAGTGAATGGAGCCCTCCAGCTGCAATCGCTGGCGGACGGTGGCCTCCTGGCCATGCCATAGCCAGCTGCGATCAAGCCAGGCCTGACAGAACACCACAAAATGACGGCGGGCACAGTGTTCGCGCTGCGCAGCACTCCATTGCGGAAAACACAGGCCAAGGTTGATCAGCGTCACCCGCCGCCGGGACCGGGCCAGCCGATACAGAAGCTGTCCCAGGCACCAGCCCAGCGCCCGGATCACGGGCAGCGGCAGGGGTGCGATCAGCCGCATGAAAGCAATGCCGGGGTGCACCTTCAGTCCTCCTTGCGGGGTTGCTTGTAGCGCGCGTAACCCCACAGGTATTGCTGTGGACACTCCCGGATCAGCCGCTCCATTTCGGCATTGATCTGCTCCACGGCCGCGTCCAGTTCGGGAGACAGCGGACGACTCATTTCGCGAAAGTGCAGGCGATAACCCCGCCCCCAGGGCAGCCGCTCACCCCAGACCAGGAGCGCTGTCGCGCCGGTCTGCAGCGCCAGCCGTGCGGCGAGGGTCATGGTGTACGCCGGCCGCCCGAAAAAAGGCGCCCATTGCCCCATGCCCTGCGGCGGCACCTGATCGGGCAGCAGTCCGACCGCCTGACCGACTCGCAGTGCCTTGATCATCTGCCGCACACCGGCCAACGTGGTCGGAGCTGTCACAAGACCGGGCCGCTGGCGCGAGCCCTCCACAATGGCGGCCAGCCAGGCTTGCCGCGCTGGCCGGTACAACACCGTGATGGGCCCGTGCGCCGCGCTGTATCGTTGCGCCAGCCCCTGGGCGGTAACCTCAAAACAGCCCAGGTGGGGCGTCAGAAAAACCACCCCTTTGCCACGGGCGTAGGCCGCATCCACGGCCGCCAGCCCCTCCCATTCGAACCGGACCGGCCCCCCAAGCCACAAACGCGGCAATTCACTGGACATCCGCCCGGCATGGCCGACCGCCGCATGCACCTGGACAAAGCCATAACCCGCCTGCGCCGCATTGGCGAGAAAGCGGGCCCGGTAGCTGGGCGAAAGCAGAAACGACAGCCAGCCCAGCACCACGCCGAGGCCGTGCAGCACCACCAGCGGACAGTGTGAAAACAGGCGAAACAGTGAGGACATCGGCCACTTGGTAAAATCAACCCGTCGCCGAGTTAACTGAGCAACTTGCAGGGCGACGGTAAACAGTACTGCTAAAGCGTTCGCCAGGCATTCCGCAGGGCAACGCGCCATGCAAACAACGGAGTGTATTCAAATGGCGAACGACTTTCTTTTCACATCCGAATCCGTCTCGGAAGGGCACCCCGACAAGGTGGCCGACCAGGTTTCCGACGCAATCCTGGATGCCATCTTCACCCAGGACCCGCGCTCGCGCGTCGCCGCAGAGACGCTGACCAACACCGGGCTGGTGGTGCTGGCCGGCGAGATCACCACGAACGCCCACGTGGACTACATCCAGGTCGCGCGCGACACCATCAAGCGCATCGGCTACGACAACACCGAATACGGCATCGACTACAAGGGCTGCGCCGTCATGGTCTGCTACGACAAGCAGTCCAACGACATCGCCCAGGGCGTGGACCACGCCTCCGACGACCACCTGAACACCGGCGCCGGCGACCAGGGCCTGATGTTCGGCTATGCCTGCGACGAAACCCCCGAGCTGATGCCCGCGCCGATCTACTACGCGCACCGCCTGGTCGAGCGCCAGAGCCAGCTGCGCAAGGACGGCCGCCTGCCCTTCCTGCGCCCGGACGCCAAGAGCCAGGTGACGATGCGCTATGTGGACGGCAAGCCCCACAGCATCGACACCGTGGTGCTGTCCACCCAGCACAGCCCCGACCAGAGCGAAACCCAGACGAAGATGAAGGACAGCTTCATCGAAGCGGTCATCGAGGAAATCATCAAGCCGGTGCTGCCCAAGGAGTGGCTGCAGGACACCAAGTACCTGGTCAACCCCACGGGCCGCTTCGTCATCGGCGGGCCGCAGGGGGATTGCGGTCTCACGGGCCGCAAGATCATCGTCGACACCTACGGCGGTGCCTGCCCGCACGGCGGTGGCGCTTTCAGCGGCAAGGACCCGACCAAGGTGGACCGCTCGGCCGCCTACGCCGGCCGCTACGTGGCCAAGAACATCGTCGCCGCCGGCCTGGCGCGCCAGTGCCAGATCCAGGTGGCCTACGCCATCGGTGTGGCGCATCCGATGAACGTGACGGTCTACACCGAAGGCACCGGCGTGATTCCGGACGAGCGCATCGCCGAGATCGTGCGCGAGGTGTTCGACTTGCGTCCAAAAGGCATCATCCAGATGCTGGACCTGCTGCGCCCGATCTACGAGAAAACCGCAGCCTACGGCCACTTCGGCCGCGAAGAGCCGGAATTCACCTGGGAACAGACCGACAAGGTTGCGGTCCTGCGGGATCTGGCCGGGTTGAAATAAAGGCACTCGCCCCGCGCGCCGCACGGGGGTTCTCGAATTCCCGCGCAATCCAGGGACTTGCCGCAACGCGCGGGCGGCGGGCGTGCAACGGGTACATAGTGCTGTGGAATCACGACGTACTGAGCTACCGACATGTCCGCCGCCATAACCACCTGCCAGACATCTTGCCCGATCTGCGGAGATCGCCATGCCATGGTCGTCGCCGAGCGCGACGGCAAAACCGGCCAAGCGTTGCGAACCGTCCAATGCTGCACTTGTGGCACCGGCCGCATCGACCCGTTGCCCACACCTGCGCAACTGCATGCCTGGTACACCCACCATTACCGTCAGGACTACAAGCAGGCCGTCCGCCCGGCGCTGCGGCATGTGCTGCGCGCCGGGCGCAACGCCCTGGATCGTTGGCAATGGCTGCAGGAAGCGACGGAGAAGCTGGGGGAGCCGTTGCCGCCAGCGGCTTGCACTCTGGATATTGGCGCCTCAAGCGGCGAATTCGTCTTCCTCATGCGCCAACGGGGTTTCAACGCGACCGGCATAGAGCCGCATGCCGGGTACGCCGCCCACGCTCGCGAAAGCCTGGGATTGTCGGTGGAAAACGGTTCTTTGCACGACCGCCTGCCGCAGGCCGCCGACGGACAGTTTGGTCTGGTTACGATGTTCCATGTGTTCGAACATCTGGTTGACCCGCTGAAAACCTTGCAATTGATACGGCGCAAAGTATCACACGACGGCTACCTGCTGATCGAAGTTCCCAACGCCAACCGATTTTGTGCGCCCTCGTACATGTTCTTTCGGGCTCACACCTTATATTTCACAGCTCACAGCCTGCGCCAGGCCCTGCAAACGGCAGGCTGGAAGATCGTTGCGCAGAACCCCGCCAACAGCGACAACCTGCTGATATTGGCGCAGCCGGCACCGGAGGCGACAACGGCCGCGACCTGGTGGAACGACGGCACCCTGCTGGCTGCGCAACAACGCCGCACCTGGCCCGCCTACCTGGCGGATCAGGTGCTCAATGGCCGATGGTGGTTCAAGCTGGCCCGCCAGCAACAGGAGCGACATACTGCCGCCCGGTTCTCTGCCCCCGACGCCCTGCTGGATGCCCTGTATGCACCGGGCAGTGCCCTGGCCCAGCCGCCCCACACGGAGCCTCACCGCTATCGGCTGGGCTTGGCCGGAACCGGCGGCTTGGGCGCAGCACTGGGGCTGTACAGCGCAATCGACTGCTAAGGGCGCTTGCCGCAGTATCCGCGCGGGCAGCGCGGAGTGCGCGGCCCGACGACAGCACGGCGGGGATCAAGGTCAGACTCCGGCCTGCAGTCGCCGCTGCCGAGCGGCGGAGCGGCGGAGCGGGAACAAGAACACGCGCGGCCCGTCCTTGGCCCCAGGTCATCCGTTCAGTTTTTCGTGCCGCGAAAGCCCTGCGCCGCAGCGCGGAAAGCCGCGGATTCGGCCGCATTGACCGCCGGAAACCCGGGGGTGTTGGTCACCCGAAAGTCCGGCATCGAGGTATTGGCGAACGCGTAGTCGTTGAACCAGATCACGCCTTTGACTTCAGTTCGCGTGTTGATGTAGTCAAAGAACTCCTGGTACCACTGGGCGCGGCTGAAATCACCATATCCTTTGACGCTGCCGACCTCCGTGATGAGTACACCTTTGCCGGGAAAGTCTCGCTTGACGAGGTCCAGGAACGTACGAAACACCTGCTGCGGTGTTACCCAGCCACCGCCGCGCAGCGGATCGTTACCCCAGTTATAGCCCGACACACCGATGTAATCGACATAGGCATCGCCAGGATAGTAGTTGCGCAGATCGCTGGCCGGTTGCGGCACCTCCGGTGGCGACGCATGATCCGGCGACCACACCCACAATGCGTTGGTCGCTCCTTCGGCATTGAACATGTCGACGACTTTCCGCCAGACCGCAACATACAGGGCCGGATCGCGTCCGTTGGAGTCGCCGGTCCAATGGTTGGAATTGCCATTGAATTCATGGGCGAAGCGGATCATCACGGGTTGACCGAACTCCTTGACCTGGCGGGCATAGGCGCGAACACACTCGTCGTGGGCACCGGCAAGAATGCTGGCCAGCTTGAAATTGGCCTGACTCGACGCGCCTTCCTGCAGCGGCTCCCAGGTAATCATCGGGATGGCACCGGCCTCAGTGACCCGCTGTGGGAGATAGGGGTATTCGTTCAGCGGCGAGCAGGCCCCGGATGACGTGCGCCACGGCTGAAAATACATCACGATGTCCGGTGCAAACATCTCGTTCCGATAGATCTGGATGGAACCGCCATAGTCGTTGGCAGGACGCAGATGGGCTCCGAACAATTTCGGTACTTTCAATGCCGTGAATTGCACCGGCCCCGTAAAAGTGTCCAGATTGGTCCGGATGCCACTGAAATCAGTCGCGACCATGCGGATTCGATTCGGCCCGGACACCAGCGTGCGGACGTCCAGAGTGGTATCGAAGCCCCGGACATTGGTCACGGCAGGAAAAACCGGCGGAACATCGGGACGATTGTCGAACATGCCGTCCACGCGTCCGAGCGGACGATCATTCAGCCAAACGTCGACATAACGCGCGGGAGACACCCCTTCGCTCCATCCGGCGACCCGCAATCCCGACGGGGCCGGTTCAGCACTGCCGTTGATCGTGGGAAAGTCGACATAACTGCGGCCGACCCGGCCGGCTGTATGGAATATCTCTGAAGTTGCCATCCGCTTTCGATCGCCGGCCGAGGTGATCCCGACGGCATCGACACGGTGAAACCCGCGCGGCAGATCCAGACGCGCAAGGTTCACCACGGCGCGAAATCCGCTCGTCGCGTTACCGTACTCCGGAAACACGGCCTGAACATCTGATCGGGGGAGCCCCAGTTGGGCATCGGCCACGCGTTGCCCATTGATCTGGATTTCCATGGACTTCAATCCGCCTTCGGCCAGCGCCCAGCCCGCGATACCGATTTCGCCACTGGCCGGATCGCGCCAGCCCGGGCTCTCGATGACGCCCCGCAGCGGCGTGTTGCGGAAGTTCAACGTGAGCCTCGCCGACTCGACCAGTTGACCGGACTTTTCATACCCGAACGCTTCAATCAGACGGTTACCGTTCGCGAATGCCTCGGTGTCGAGTTCCATGCCCCAACCGGAATTGGGAACATCCGTGCGAAAGAGCGGGTACGCCGGACGGCCGATCCGTTGCCCATCCACCGCAACTTCCACATACCCTTGGGAATTGGTCGTCCGCGCGAAACCAAACAACCGGACCACACCCTTGACAACCTGATTGGGCGTCAGGTTGTTGTCAAAGGCCACCTTCGGTGACTGGGCCTGGGCCAGGCCAAGTGTCATCACCCAGATCACCAAAAAAACTGCAAGACGGCTTCTCATGACGGATACCCCTCTTTCCTTTGGATGTGCCCCGCCCATCGTACTCCCCGATCCACCGCGCCAGGTATCGATCAGGTCAAATCGCGCGCATTTACCGGATGAACAGCGAAACCCACGCGCACGACAGGCCGGAGCAGGCGAGGAGAGGGAAAAGCGCTGACGCCGGCACCCGAACGAGCTGCACTATGACGCCACCGGCGTCATGCCACGAGGGGTGGAGCTTTCACCGGGCGCGCCGCCCGCCTTTGTCGCCCGCCCTGATGCCAGGCCGCACTGGGGTTTCAGTAGCCCAGATCGATCTGCATCACCGCCGTGCTGCCGCTGATTTCGTTGGCCACGATCAGCAGCGGTTTGCCGTTGGGCGAGCGGCTGGCAGGGACAAAGCTCAGACCCTCGGGGCCGCGGTCCCCGGTGACGCCGCTACGGGTGTTCAGGTAGGTGGTGAAGCTGGCCCGCGCCGGGTCAGTCACGTCGTAGACCATCACGCCGCCGATGCGCTCCAGGCCAATGAAGGCATAGGTCTTCTTGCCGAACGTGGCAACCGTGATCGCTTCGGGTTCCGGTCCTTTGTTGGGGCTGCGGCTGTCCAGCGTGTTGTTGTCATGGCCGGCGTTGAAGTTGGCGACCGTACCCAGTGCCTGGGTGCGTTTCTCGATGTCGTCGCCCGAATCGAACACGCGGGTCAACCCATTCGCGCCAGCTTCCCAGATCGTGAAGGAGCGCGCGCCATAGGCCCACAACCTGGTGCATTGGCCTGCGGCATTCTTGCCGCTGTCGCCGCCATTGGGGTTGGCGGTGATCCGCAGGCGGCCCAGATTGGAATCGAACAGCAGCGGGTCGGCGGCCGTACCGGTCGCGCCGGGGAACACCGCAGGGTCAAGCCCTTTGTCGCAGTGGGCGCGCACACGCACTTCTTCGTTGAAACCGGGCCAGTCGGCACGGGCGTCGCCTTCGTTGGCGGTCAGCAGGTACTGCTTGCCGCCAACCTGGTAGCTGGCAATGGCGTCGGGCATGTACATGCCCCGGACTGGCCAGGGCCCGATCTTGATCGTCGGGGTGCCGCTGTTGGTGTTGGTTCCGCCGTCTTCGTCGCTCGGGTCCAGGCCGGCGCCGGCAACATTGTGGTCCTTGAGGCCGAGCGGATGAATCGCCGTGACTTTGGCCGCCGCGATGTCCACCGTGGCGATCGCGTTGTTTTCCTGCAGCGTCACCCAGGCAATCTTGCCGTCGGCAGAGACGGTGATGTACTCGGGCTCCAGGTCCTGCGCCACGGTCGCGCCCGGGCCATAGATGCGCACGCCGGCGGTGCGCAGCGCGTCGGCCTGACTGTTGAAGGCGCGGAAATCGGCTGTTGCGACGGTCGGCGAGACACCGGCGCCGCTGCGGTTGACGGTGACGATACTGACAGAGCCCTCGGGGTCCACCGAATCGGCTGCGCCGTAACTGTTGGGCTCACCTTCGTTGGCCGTCAGCACCTGTTTGCCGTCGGGGGTGAAAACAAGCATGTCCGGCAAGGCGCCGACGGGCACCACCGCAAGGCGGGTCAAGGTGCGGGCGTCATAGAACGCCACCTTGCCAGGGCTGGTCTTGGGGTTGGCTTCCACCGCCAGCGCCACCAGTCCGTCGTGGGTGGCCACACTGTTGACGGCGCCGCCGATGTCGCTCACGGTGATGGTGCCCAGCTTGGCCGGGGCCTCGGGTTTGCTCAGGTCCAGCACGTCCACGGTGCCCAGGGCGCCGTTGACGACAAACAGGCGACGGCTAAGTTCATCATAGGCACTGATTTCGGCGGCCGCCAGGGTTCCGGTCTCGTAGCCGCCCAGTTTCTTGAGCGTCAACGACACCGGGGTCGGCTCTTGCGGCACCGGGTCATCGCCGCCGCCGCAGGCGGCAAGCGTACCCAGGGAAAGAACCAGGCCGGCCATCAGGGCCGAAAAAAGGGACGGGAAAGGACGGTGCAGGGTTTTCATCGGTGAGCAAGCGTGAGGGAGCGTGAGGGAGGCGATGGTGTGACAACCAGCCCTGCACCGTACGCAAAACCGATGAAACATTGATGACAGCCGGCCGGGACGGCTGCGGAGCGAGGCGCTCAGCCCAGGGAGGGCGCCGTGGCGACCGTCCAGGCCAGAACCAGCTGCGCCGCAAAATACGTGGGCCAGCCCCACAGCCGGTTGACAAACGCCGGCTGCACAAAGCGGTCGCGCGCCACCGACAGGTCGGATGCGGTGAACAGCACCGCCCCCGCCAGCACCGCCCAGCGACCCGACGCCGCCGCATGCCCGGCCGCGGCGATGCACATCAGCAAGATCACGGCGACATAGGCGAGCACTGGCAACCGCATCTCCCCCGGCACATGCGGCAGCAACCAGCGCAGCACCCCGGCACCGAACAGCACCGCCAGCACCGCCGCCACACCCATGGCGCCCGTGGACACCCCGGCTGTCATGAATGCGCCCGCAAAGAGCAGGTGCGACAGCAAAAATGCGGCGAGCCCGCCGAGAAAAGCCTTGGCGGCGCGCGACAGCAGAAAGGCGTCGCCCAGCCAGCCCAGAAGCAGGGCGCCCAGAATCAGCTGTCCGTACAGACCCCGGTATGCGCCCAAGGCCAAGGCGACCGCGACAAACGCGGTACTGGCGGCGAGTTTGCCCACCACGCGCCCCGGCGGGTGGTCGAACCGGTCTGCCACCAGCAGCGCACATACGGCCAACAGGCAAACGGCGGTCAGGACAACAGGCAGTGGCTGGAACATGGCGGGCAAGGATTCAGCGGAAAAGCGACGGTACACACGCCAGGGACAGGCGATTCGCCAGCATGCGAAATACTACGCTATTCATAGCTATATATGACCATTTTACGATGGGTATCGGCACTTTTCACCGAAAATCTGTCTGTACGCCCCGGCGGAGGGCGCCCTGACAGCTGCGGTACGCGCGCAAAGCCTTGACCGACGCGGGCGCTTGGCTTCTCATGCATCATGCACATCGCACAGCGCCCCACCGCGCGCTGTGCGATGTTGCCCGGCGCCGCGTGCGCCACTTACCGACCGGGAAGTTGTGATGTTCTACGCAAGCCTCAAACTGCTGCATGTCCTGGCCATTGTGGTCTGGATCGGCGGCATGGTGTTCGCCCACTTTTTTCTGCGTCCGGCGGCGCTGCAGTTGCCGCCGCCGCAGCGCGTGCCGCTGATGCACGCGGCGCTGCAGCGCTTTTTTGCGGCGGTGCTGGTGTGTATCGGCGTGGTGCTGGTCACCGGCCTGTGGATGATCGGCCGCGTGGCCAAAGACTCGGTGCAGGCCGGCCTGAGCTTTGCCATGCCGCTGGACTGGATGATCATGTCCGTGCTGGGCCTGGTGATGATGGCCATCTTCGGCCACATCCGTTTCGCCCTGTTCAAGCGCCTGACCCGCGCCACCGCCGCGCAGGACTGGCCCGCCGGCGCCGCCGCACTGGGCAGCATACGCACCGGGGTGAGCGTGAACCTGGCCCTCGGTGCGCTGATCATCGCCGCGGCGGTGCTGATGACCTGAGCAACGGCGCCGGGGGGCACCCCGCTCACGACCCGGTCCCGCGCCCGCCCCTCACCGGAAATCCCGGCTTCCCATGCCCGCGTCCGCCAGCCGGCCCAGCAGCGGCGTCAGGTCTTTCAGGTAGCCGGCGATCAGGTGACGGACCTGGCCGCCGGTGGCTTCGTCGCGCTGCCAGGTGCCGTGCACGGCCAGCAGGCGGGCGTGCAGCAGGTCGCGGCGGAAACGCTCGCGCAGGGCTTTCCAGACGATGACGTTGACGGTGCCGGTTTCGTCTTCCAGCGTGACAAAGACCACGCCTTTGGCGGTGCCGGGCTGCTGGCGCACGGTGACGATGCCGCAGGCCCGCACCAGGCGGCCGTCGGGGGCGGCCTGCAGCGCGGCGGCGGTTTGCAGGCGCAGTGCGGCCAGGCGCGGGCGCAGCAGCGCCAGCGGGTGGCGGCGCAGCGTCAGGCCGGTGGCGGCGTAGTCGTGCACGATGGCTTCGCCTTCGGGGGCCTCGGGCAGGTCCAGCCAGTCTTCGTGGGTGGGGGCGGCGCGCAGCAGCGCCGGGGCGCGGTGCAGGGCCGAGGCATCCCACACCTGCTGGCGGCGGTGGCCAGCCAGGGCCGCCAGCGCGTCGGCGGCGGCCAGGGCCTTGAGGTCGCCGGCGTCCAGCCCGGCGCGCTGGGCCAGGTCTTCCACGGTGGTGAAGGGGGCGTCCGCGCGGGCGGCGGTGATGCGGCGGGCGGCGGCTTCGGGCAGACCGTGCACCTGCCGCAGGCCCAGGCGCACGGCCGGGTGGCCATGGCCCCAGGTGGCGGGCCCTTCGACAGGCTCAGGGCGAACGGTCAATGGTGGGCTTTCGGCAAGCCCGGGGAGCGTTTTCACGAGCGGCCCTTCGAACGACTCAGGGCGAACGGTGGAGGGTGGCCCTTCGACAGGCTCAGGGCGAACGGCTGGGAGTGGTCTTTCGGCGGCGGGAGACTCCAGGGTGCAGAGCCACTCGCTGGCCAGTACACACACCGGGTGGACGGTGACGCCGTGGCGGCGGGCGTCCTGCACCAGCTGGCTGGGGCTGTAGAAACCCAGCGGCTGGCTGTCGAGCATGGCAGCGAGGAAGCACGCCGGCTCGTGCCGTTTGAGCCAGCAGCTGGCCCAGACCAGCAGCGCGAAGCTGGCGGCGTGGCTTTCGGGGAAGCCGTATTCACCGAAGCCCTGGATCTGGCGGAAGATGGCCTGGGCGAATTCGGTGCTGTAGCCGCGCGCCGTCATGCCGCTGACGATGCGGTCGTGGAATTTCTGCACGCCGCCCTTGCGTTTCCAGGCGGCCATGGCGCGGCGCAGGCTGTCGGCTTCGTCGGCACTGAAGCCGGCGGCCAGCATGGCGATCTGCATCACCTGCTCCTGGAAGATGGGCACACCCAGGGTGCGGCCCAGCGCTTCCTGCAGCGCGGGGCTGGGCAGCTCGGCGGGCTCCAGACCCTGGCGGCGGCGCAGGTAGGGGTGGACCATGCCGCCCTGGATGGGGCCGGGACGCACGATGGCGACTTCGATCACCAGGTCGTAGAAGCAGCGGGGGCGCAGGCGCGGCAGCATGCTCATCTGCGCGCGGCTTTCGATCTGGAACACCCCCACGGTGTCGGCGGCGCAGATCATGTCCCAGGTGGGGGTGTCGTCGGCGGGGATGTCCTGCAGCTGCCAGGTGGCGCCGTGGCGCTGGCCCACCAGCGCCAGGCAGCGGCGGATGGCGCTGAGCATGCCCAAGGCGAGCACGTCCACCTTGAGCAGGCCGACGGCGTCCAGGTCGTCCTTGTCCCACTGGATGACGGTGCGGCCGTCCATGGCGGCGTTTTCCACCGGCACCAGGCGGGTGAGGGGCCCCTGGGTGAGCACAAAGCCGCCCACGTGCTGGCTGAGGTGGCGCGGAAAACCGATCAGCCGCGCGGCCACCTCCAGCCACTGCACCAGGCGCCAGTCGTCGGGATCGAGCCCGGCGTCGACCAGGCGCTGGCGGCCGGCGGCGCTGCCGTCGAACCAGAAATGCTCCTTGGCCAGGCGGTCCACCCAGGCGGGCGCGATGCCCAGCGCGCGGCCGGCGTCGCGCAGCGCGCTGCGCGGGCGCCAGCTGATGACGGTGGCGGCCAGCGCGGCGCGCTCGCGCCCGTATTTGGCATACAGGTACTGGATGACTTCTTCGCGCCGCTGGTGCTCGAAATCGACGTCGATGTCGGGCGGCTCGTTGCGCTCGCGCGAGATGAAGCGCTCGAACAGCACACTCATGCGCGACGGGTCCACCTCGGTGATGCCCAGGCAGTAGCACACGGCCGAGTTGGCCGCGGAGCCGCGCCCCTGGCACAGGATGGCGCGGCTGCGGGCAAAGACCACCAGGTCGTGCACGGTGAGGAAATACATCTCGTATTTCAGCTCGGCGATCAGCGCCAGTTCGTGCTCCACCTGCTGCTGCACTCCGGCCGGAATGCCGCCGGGGTAGCGGTGGGCGGCGCCGTCCCAGGTGTGGCGGCGCAGGGTCTGGGCCGGGGTGCAGCCGGGCAGCAGGGTTTCGCGCGGGTATTCGTAACGCAACTCGTCCAGGCTGAAGGTGCAGCGCCCGGCCACGGTGAGCGTGGCGGCCAGCAGCGCGGGCGGGTAGAGCGCGGCCAGGCGCAGCCGTGGGCGCAGGTGCGCCTCGGCGTTGGGCTGCAGGCCAAAGCCGCACTGCGCCACCGGCGCGCCCAGGCGCACGGCGGTGAGCACGTCGTGCAGCAGCTTGCGCGAGCGCACATGCATGACCACGTCCCCCGCCGCCAGCAGCGGCACGCCGGTGGCGGCCGAGGCGTCTGACAGCTGCGCCAGCCAGAGGTCGTCGTCCAGGCCGTGCAGCAGCTCGGCCGCCAGCCAGAAATGGGCACCAAATTGGCCCTTACCCAGCATGAGACGGTGCTGAAGTGCTTCCATCGTGATAGCGCTTCGCGTCAGTCGATCCGGCGCCAGGAGGATCTCGCACCCCGCCAGCCGGGCGGCGGTGAGGTCGCCCCAGCCGACGCGGTAGTGCCCCTTGGGCGCGGCGCGGCGGCAGGCGGTGATGAAGCTGCACAGCTGGCCCCAGCCGCGCCGGTCCCGCGCCAGGGCAACGACGCGCCAGCGGGCGGCGGGCACCGCGGCTCCGTCCGGGCCGGTGTCGTCGGCTGCATCCGGCGGGGCGCCGTCCTCCAGCACGAACTCGGCGCCGGCGATCAGCTTCAGCCCCCGCTTTCTCGCCTCGCCATGCGCGCGCACCAGCCCCGCCACCGAACATTCGTCCGTCACCGCCAGCGCGCTGTAGCCCAGCGCATGGGCCCGCTCCACCAGCTCCTCGGCATGGGAGGCGCCGATCTGGAAGCTGAAGTTGCTGCGGCAGTGCAGCTCGGCGTAGGCGGGCAGCGGCGAGGCGGCAGCGGGGACGGGGAATTCCGAGGACATGACCGGAACGGGGGCACGGTTCGGCGGGGCCGCTCACGCAAACAGCCCATGCAGGTACCAGCCGGGCTCGGCGCTCTGCGGCAGGCGTTCGCGGAACACCCACAGCAGGCCGGCCTGCGGGCTGCGGGCGATGAAGTAGTCGCGCAGCGCGGCGGGGGCGGCGGCGCTGCCGGTGGGGTCGGCGTCCCACCAGCCCGATTCGAGGCGCTGCGGCCCCACCAGCAGCGTGAGCGGCCCCTGGTAGAGCGGCCGGTGACGCTGCACCACCAGGCGCAACGGTCGCTCCAGCAGCCAGCTGGGGTAGAGCGCGCCGGGCGGTGCCGGCTGCGGGTGCGCGCAGGCAGGTTGCGAGCGGCCGGACGGAGTGGTTGCAGGCGCAGCGGTCGTTCTTTTCGCCGGTTTGACGGTTTTTTGGCCGATACCCAGCGTCAGGCGGTCATTGTTTGCGATCCATTTTGGAGCTTCCGAAACCGGCAACCAGCGCAGCATGCGCTCGGGACGGTGGTCGGCCACCGGCTCGACGGCCTGCACCTGGTGCGCGCCCAGCCGGGCGCCCAGGCGTTCGACCAGGGCGTGCAGGCTGTCGCCGTCCTGGCGCGGGTCGGGCAGCAGGCTGGCGCTGTCGCCGGGCAGCGGTGCGGTCTCCAGCGTGCGCAGGCGCAGCGCCTGCACCGGCGCGGGCAGCGTGACATGGGCCAGGTGCTCGGCCAGCAGCCGTTCGATGTGGGCCAGGTCCAGCGTGGGCACGGCGGTGCGCACCGGCAGGCGGCCTTCGGGCGGCAGGTCGCGGCGGCGGTCGATCTGCCAGACCAGCTCCAGCCCCAGCAGCCCCAGGCGGCGCGCGCGCAGCCAGGCGTGCAGCCGCGCCAGCAGGCGCCGCGCGCCGAACAGCAGCGCCGGGGCGGTGTCCACGTTCTGCGGCAGCTCCAGCGGCTCGTCGAACTGCTCGGGCAGGGTGATCCAGTCGTGCGTGCTGGGGCGCAGGCCGAAGGCATGGTCCAGCGCGGCCAGCAGCGGCTCGCCAAAGCGCCGCACCACGCCCCCACGCGGCAGCGCGCGCAGGTCGCCCCAGCTGCGGCAGCCCAGCCCGGCCAGTGTGGCCAGGTGCGGACGGGCGGCGCTCAAGGCCCCCAGCGGCAGCGCCTCGGGCGGCGGCACGGCGGGCCAGGTGGCCGGCACCGCCGCGGCGCCCTCCCCCCCAGCGGCGCCATCCACCGGATCGGTGGCCTGCAGCGGCTGCAGCGGGGCCGCGCGCAGGCGCCCGATTGCTATCCATTCAGTAGCGCCATAAGACCATATCACGCTGGGTATCGGCTCTTTTTCCTCAAAAAACCGCGCCAGCAGGGCGCCGGCGCCGCCAAACAGCCGCTGGCTGGCGGCGATGTCCATCAGCACGGCTTCTTCGAGCCGGATGACGCGCGGGGTGAAGACCAGCGCCCGCCAGGCCAGCGCGGTGGCGTCGGCGGCGAACGAGGCGTCGGGCGCGGCCGGCGTAGGGACGCCAGCCGCCGGCCCGGCTGCGCCGTCCTCAGGCGGCGACGCGCTGGCGAGGGCGATCCAGAGCATGGGGGGTGGCGGCCGTTCGGGGCCGTGGGGGGGTGGCCCGGGCGGGCGTGGCGCCGGCCCCGGGCGCCACCGGAAGACCTGGCCCGGCGGGCAGCGGTGTGCGTGCCGCCGCCTGGCGCCGACGGCCGGCCGCACCCCGGCTGGCCTGCAGCAACGCCGTCAGCCGGGGCGGGCGGGCGGCCAAGCGCAGCGGCTGCTCCAGCGGCGGGCCGCGGCGCTTGAGCAGGTGCAGCACCAGGGCATCGGGGTCGGCGGCAGAGGCTGTATCAGGGACAGCGGCGGTGGCCTCGTCCACCAGCAGGCGCAGCACCGCGGGTGAGGATTCGTGCCGCGCCCGCGCCGGGCGCATGACAAACAGCAGCGTGCCGTGGCGCTGCGCGGCCAGCTGCAGGCGGCGCAGCTGCTCGGGGCGCACCTGCGGCAGCCAGGCCAGCACGGCGGCCACCACGGCGCAGCGCAGCGCCTGCTCGGCCGCCCAGACCCGCGCGGCCGGGTCGAGTGCGGCCGTGCCCCGGCCCGCCCCGGGCTCGGCGTCCGGACCGCCCGCGCCACCCACCCGCAGCAGCCGCGCCGGCGCCAGCCCCTGCGCCGCCAGTGCGGGCACAAACGGCGCGTGCGGCGGCGCCACCAGCACCAGCGCGCCGGTGGTGGCGGCCAGCACCGGCGCCAGCAGCCGCCACTCACCCTGCCCCGGCTGGGTCTGCAGCAGTTCCACCAGCGTCCCCACCGGCCAGCCGCCGCCGGGCAGCGCCGCGTCCAGCGCCGCATGGCCGCTGGACCGCACCGCCCCGTCGGCACACGCCAGCGCATCGGCACGCCAGACGGCATCGGGCAGGCACGGCCCGGCGCCCGGCGAAACCGGCTCCTCTGCAGCCAACAGGGACAGACGCAAGGGCACCACAAAACACACAGCCCGCTTGAGCGGGCCGTCCAATACTGTACGGATAAACAGTATACGGTGAATGCTTCGCCCCGCCAAGACGGGGCGTTTGCCGCCTCAGAGGCTGAGCGTTTTTTGGCCGTGCCCGAAAGGCGCGTCAGAACGCACCGGATCGAGGCGCAAAGCACAGCCATGGCTCGGGCCATGGCGCGCATGTGCAACGACGAGCCGGGGTGTTTTGGCGTGCAAGGCGGGCATGGACGAAAGACTCTCAGCCTCTCAGAGCAGCCCGGGCACCAGCCACCAGGTGCGCTTCTTGTACGCCGCCCATTCGGGGTAACGCGCCATGCTGGCTTCCTTGAGCACCATGTTCACGGCGAACAGTCCGCCCCAGACCCAGGCCAGCACCAGCACCGGCAACCAGTGCCAGACCATCAGCGCGAAGCTGCCGTAGATCAGCATCTCGCCCAGGTAGTTGGGGTGGCGCACATAGCGGTGCATCCCGTCGGTGATGAGCCCGCGCTTCACGCGCAGGGTGAAGTACTTCTGGGCGTCGGCCGCGATCATGATGACCGAGCCCAGCAAACACAGGCTGATGCACAGCGCGAACCAGGCGTGGTCCGGCAGCGGGTACACCGGGCGCACCGTGCCCGAAATCAGCAGCCAGCCGAACACCCAGTACCAGCCCAGCACGCCCAGGAAGGCGTTGATGCCCCCGCCGATGGTGATCTTCACCTGCCAGTTCGGGTCGGGGAAAGCCATGTCCTTGACCAGCCAGACCAGACCGTAGCTGCCGTGCAGCGCCAGGTAGATCCAGGCCACGGTGCTGGTGTTGCCGTACCACCAGATCAGAAAGCCGAGGAAGAAGAAGGTGCCGGCCTTCTGGAAATTGATGACCCAGGCGAACTTCCACGGCCGGGGGCCGCCGCCGAAGTCGTGCGAGAGCCAGTCGGTGAAGCGGCGCAGGGCCAGCGCCCAGGCGGGCGCGGCGGCCGGTGGGGTCGGGTGGGGGGCAGTGGCAGGTTTCATCGGACCAGGGGCGCAAACGGTGTGGCCCCGATGGTAGGCGTCCGGCGACGCTCCGGGAAGAGGCGCACGGCCGAATCGGCACCGGGTGTACCCCGAAGCAAAGTCGAACACGACAGGCCTGCGTGCCGGAAACGGCCTGGGCGGCGTTCGTCTATCGTTCGCCTATTCCAGCGCCTGCTCCTGCCCCTGGGCATCGCGGCGCACGCGAGTGAACGGCGGCAGGCCCTGCAGCAGGCGGCGGCCGTAGCCGGTGCGGGACAGGCGCCGGTCGTAGCAGGTGACGAAAGCGCGGTCGGTCTCGGTGCGGATGGCGCGGCCGGCCCATTGCGCCAGGCGAATCGCCGTGGCCGGCACGACCAGTTCCATGAACGGGTCGCGCCCGGCGCCGCGCAGCCATTCGGCCCGGGCCTCGCCCACCGGGTCGTCCGGCGGGGAAAACGGCAGCTTGGCGATGAACACGCTCTCGCACAGCGCGCCGGGCAGGTCCAGCCCTTCGCCGAAAGACTGCATGCCGAAGATGACGGAGGGCACACCGGCCGCGACGCGCTCGCGGTGCCGCGTCAGCAGCACGGCGCGGGGCAGCTCGGTCTGCACCAGCACCCGCTCGCGCAGGCTGGCGGGCAGCGCGTCCACCGCCACCCGCAGCTGCTCGCGCGAGGTGAACAGCACCAGCGCGCCGTGCTCCACGGCCGGCAAGTCGCGCACCAGGGTGGCGGCCACTTCGGCGTTGAAGGCGGCGGCGTCCTTGGGGTCGGCCGCCGTCTCGGCGGCAATGAAGCGGCCCTGGCGGGCGTAGTCGAAGGGACTGTCCACCGCCAGGGTGGTGACGTCGGGATCGGCGTGCAGGCCGGCTTCGCGCAGGAAAAAGTCGAACTGGCCGCAACTGGTCAGCGTGGCCGAGGTGACCACGGCGCCACGCACCGCGCCCCACAGCTGGCTGCGCAGCGTGGCGCCGGGCAGGATGGGGCTGGCGTGGGCCCGGACGACGATGTAGTCGCCGTCCACCGCGCAGGTGAACCATTTGGCCACCGGCAGGTTGCGGGTTCCGTTGGCATCGGTTTCGTCTTCGGCCCCGGTGGCAGGCTCGCGCAGCAGCAAGGCGGCGGTGGCATGGACCTCTTCCAGACGCGGCGCCAGCGTGCCGATCTGGGCGTACAGGGCCGAGAGGCGGCGTGCGTCATCGGGCTGGTCGCGGATGGCCGTTTTGAGCACCTTGGCGACCACGGCGATGATGTCCAGGAAGCTCTCGGCCGTGACCAGCAGCAGGCGCAGCGGCTCGTCCAGTGCGGCGGGCAAGCGGCCGTGGGGTGCGCGGGCCCGCGCCGGCCCCCAGTTGCCCGTGGGCGCTTTCAGCACATCGCCGTAGGACTCCATCACCAGCCGGGCCAGGTCCTGCTGGGTCTGGCGCAATTGCGCAGCCAGGCGCGGCACGTCGGCCACCTCGGATACCGCCAGCTGCCCGCCGATACGCACGGTGCGACTGGCGAGCTTGTCCACCCAATGGGTGCGCGACAGGTCGGTGTCACAGGCAAACTGGTCCAGCGCCGTGGCGGGCAGGTGGTGGCCTTCGTCGAGCACCAGCAGGCACTGGTCCAGTTCGGGCAGCAGGCGCGAGCCCAGGGAAGACAACAACAGGTCGTGGTTGGCCACAATGACTTGCGCGCCCACCAGCTCCTTGCGCCGTTCGTAATAGGTGCACTCGCCGAACTGGGGACAGTGCCGCCCGGTGCAGGAGCGCGCATCGGCAGCCACCGGCGTCCACAGCGCGGCCTCGGGCGGGGTGGCCAGGGTGTCGCGGTCACCGTCCCAGGCGCTGCGGTTCAGATCGCGGCTCCATTCGCTATAAAAACGCAAGCGGTATTCGACCTTTTCCTGCTGGGTGTGGCCCATTTCATCGTCAAACAGGTCGTCTTCGGGGCCGAGATCGAGCGCCCCCGACAGGCGGCCGAGCTTGAGCTTGCACACATAGCGCCCACGCCCCTTGGCCAGCGCAAAACGGAACGGCTGCGGCATCTGCGCCGCCAGCAGCGGCAGGTCTTTGTGGACCAGTTGCTCCTGCAGCGCCACGGTGGCGGTGGCGATCAGCACCCGGGTATTGCGCGCCAGGGCCAGCGCGATGGCCGGCGCGCAGTAGGCCAGCGACTTGCCTACACCGGTGCCGGCCTGGATCACCGCGATGGCGCGGGTGGGCGCGTCCTCGCCCTCCTCGGCCTTGCCCAGTTCGGCTTCGCTGAAGGCGCGGGCCACGGCTTCGGCCATTTGCCGCTGACCGGGCCGGTCGCAGAAACCGTCTCCGGCCGCGACGACGGCGTCAAAGGCAGCCAGCGACTGGCGGGCAAGTTCGGCGGAATCGGGCATGTGCCAAGTGTGGCACGGAGTGTCGGCCTTGAATTGCCACCAAATGCCCTTATCATTAGCACTCGTTGGAGTTGAGTGCTAGCATTTCGCCTCCACCAATTGACCAGCGCTAACTTCCGGCACGAAGTCGGCGCTTTTTGATGCAACCTGTTGTTTGAAACTCAAGGAGATCCTATGAAACTGCGTCCTCTGGCTGATCGCGTGATCGTCAAGCGCCTGGAAAACGAAACCAAAACGGCCTCCGGCATCGTGATCCCCGACAACGCCGCCGAAAAGCCCGATCAGGGCGAAATCCTGGCCGTGGGCCCGGGCAAGACCAATGACAAGGGCGAAACCAAGGCTCTGTCGGTGAAGGTGGGCGACCGCGTTCTGTTTGGCAAGTACAGCGGCCAGACCGTCAAGGTCGACGGCGACGAACTGCTGGTGATGAAAGAAGACGACCTGTTCGCGGTTGTCGAGAAGTAATCCAGCCCTCCCCTGAAAACCCCATAAAGCAAGGAATCTGAAAAATGGCAGCAAAAGACGTTATTTTCGGTAGCGACGCCCGTCATCGCATGGTCGAAGGCGTGAACATTCTGGCCAACGCGGTCAAGGTCACCCTGGGCCCCAAAGGTCGCAACGTGGTGCTGGAGCGCTCCTTCGGCGCCCCCACCGTGACCAAGGACGGTGTGTCCGTGGCCAAGGAAATCGAACTGAAGGACAAGCTCCAGAACATGGGCGCCCAGATGGTCAAGGAAGTCGCTTCCAAGACCAGCGACAACGCCGGTGACGGCACCACCACCGCCACCGTGCTGGCGCAGGCCATCGTGCGCGAAGGCATGAAGTACGTGGCCGCCGGCATGAACCCGATGGATCTGAAGCGCGGCATCGACAAGGCCGTCGACATCCTGATCGCCGAGCTGAAGAAGGCCTCCAAGCCGACCACCACCAGCAAGGAAATTGCCCAGGTCGGCTCGATCTCCGCCAACAGCGACGTCTCCATTGGCGACATCATCGCCAACGCGATGGACAAAGTCGGCAAGGAAGGCGTGATCACCGTGGAAGACGGCAAATCGCTGCAGAACGAGCTGGATGTCGTCGAAGGCATGCAGTTCGACCGCGGCTACCTGTCGCCCTACTTCATCAACAACCCGGAAAAGCAGGCCGCGCTGCTGGACAACCCCTTCGTGCTGCTGTTCGACAAGAAGATCAGCAACATCCGCGACCTGCTGCCCACGCTGGAAGCCGTCGCCAAGGCCGGCCGTCCGCTGCTGATCATTGCCGAAGACGTCGAAGGCGAAGCCCTGGCGACGCTGGTGGTCAACACCATCCGCGGCATCCTGAAGGTGGTGGCCGTCAAGGCGCCCGGCTTCGGTGACCGTCGCAAGGCCATGCTGGAAGACATCGCCATCCTGACGGGCGGCAAGGTCATCGCCGAAGAAGTCGGCCTGACGCTGGAAAAAGTGACGCTGGCCGATCTGGGCCAGGCCAAGCGCATCGAAGTGGGCAAGGAAAACACCACCATCATCGACGGCCACGGTGCGGCCCCCGAGATCGAGGCGCGTGTCAAGCAGATCCGCGTGCAGATCGAAGAAGCCACCAGCGACTATGACCGCGAGAAACTGCAAGAGCGCGTGGCCAAGCTGGCCGGTGGCGTGGCCGTGATCAAGGTCGGTGCCGCCACCGAAGTCGAGATGAAAGAGAAGAAGGCCCGCGTGGAAGACGCCCTGCACGCCACCCGCGCTGCCGTGGAAGAAGGCATCGTGGCCGGTGGTGGTGTGGCCCTGCTGCGCGCCAAACAGGCCGCTGGCGCCATCAAGGGTGAAAACGCCGACCAGGATGCCGGTATCAAGCTGGTGCTCAAGGCCATCGAAGCGCCGCTGCGCGAAATCGTGGCCAACTCGGGCGACGAGCCGAGCGTGGTGGTCAACAAGGTGCTGGAAGGCGCCGGCAACTACGGCTACAACGCCGCCAACCACACCTATGGCGACATGATCGAGATGGGCATTCTGGACCCGACCAAGGTGACCCGCACCGCGCTGCAGAACGCCGCCTCCGTGGCCGGCCTGATGCTGACGACCGAGTGCATGGTCGCTGAGGCCCCCAAGGATGACGCTCCGGCCGGTGGCATGCCCGGCGGCATGGGTGGCATGGGTGGCATGGGCGGCATGGACATGTAATGTCCCGGCCCGGCGGTGCACCTTGCACCGCCAGCCCGCCCCCGCTGAACAAAAAAGCCCCGCGAGGCGACTTGCGGGGCTTTTTTTCGCCCGGGACGGGGATGCGCATCACCCGACATCGGGTCAACAGATTCCAATTTCGTAGCAAGAAACGACGTTTTTGCGCGGGGTATTGCCCAAATTAGCCTTGAACTGGGCGCAGCCGGGCCACCAGTGCCTGTGACACGGCATCCAGCGCCGCCGGGTCGGCATCGGAGCGGCCCAGCAGGTGCGGTTCGATGCCGCGGGCCAGGCGTTTGCCCAGTTCCACCCCCCACTGGTCAAAGCTGTCGATGCCCCACAGGGAGCCGCTGACAAAAACCCGGTGTTCATGCAGCGCGATGAAAGCCCCCAGGCTGGCGCCGTCGAGCCGTTCGAGCACAAAAAAGGTGCTCGGCCGGTTACCGGGAAAGTCCTGGTGACCCGCCGCATCCGCCTGGCCGTGCATCAGCGCCTGCGCCTGGGCCAGCGCGTTGGCCAGCAGCTTCCCGTGGTGACCGGGCAAGTGATGCGCCGGTTCGCGCACCACCAGGAATTCAACAGGCACCACATCGGTGCCCTGGTGCAGCATCTGGAAAAACGCATGCTGTCCATTGGTGCCGGGCTCGCCCCAGAGCACCGGCGCCGTCGCCACGGCCAGCGGTCGGCCCGACAGGTCGACCCGTTTGCCGTTGCTTTCCATTTCCAGCTGCTGGAAGTGGGCCGCCAGTTCACCCAGCCCCGCATGGTAAGGGGCCACACACCGGCTGGTGTAGCCGTGAAAGTTGCGATACCAGACGTCCAGCAGGCCCAGCCTCACCGGCAGGTTGGCGGCCAGCGGCGCGGTGCGGAAATGTTCGTCCATGGCGTGGGCGCCGGCCAGCAGGGCCCGAAATTCCGCCGCACCGCAGGCGATCGCGATCGGCAGGCCGATGGCCGACCACAGCGAATAGCGTCCGCCCACCCAGTCCTCAAATCCGAACAGCGTGCGGATGCCGAAGGCCTGCGCCGCCGGCGGGTTGGTGCTGAGGCCGACAAAATGTCGGGCCACGTCGGTGCCGCCACCGGCCTGAAACCAGTCCCGCGCCGAGTGGGCATTGGCCAGCGTCTCGGCGGTGGTGAAGGTTTTGGAAGCCACCAGGAACAGGGTGTGCTGCGGCTGGCAGTGGCGCAGCACCGCGTCAAGCTCATGACCGTCGACATTGGCGACAAAGTGCATGCGCAGGCGGGGGTGACCCAGGTGGCGCAGCGCCTGCACCACCATGCGCGGGCCCAGATCCGAGCCCCCGATGCCGATGTTGACCACATCGGTCAGGGTCTCGTCACCGCGTACCGCCTCGGCAAAATCCAGCATCGCGTCCAGCGTGGCGTGCACACCCTCCAGTCGCTCGCGTTGTGCCGGATCCCCAAGGGCGTTCAGCGTCTCGCGCGGCGTGCGCAGCAGGGTGTGCAGGGCCGCGCGGCCTTCGGTGGTGTTGACCTTCTCGCCGGCGAACAAGGCGTCGCGGTGGGCTTGCAGACGGCATTCCGCTGCAAGCTCCTGCAGCAAAGCCTCGGCGGTGGCGTCGATGGCATTGCGCGACAGGTCGGCAAAAACGCCTGCTGCCTCCAGGCTGCAGGCATCAACCCGGCGCGCGCCGTCGCGGGCCAGCGCCTCGCGGGGGCCGAAGGGCCGGCCGCTTTGCCAGTGGGCGGTCAAACGCGTCCACGCCGCGGTCTCGTCGCAGCGGGGGCGGCCTTGCAGCACCAATGGCAGCGGGTTCATGTCAGGCGGCTTTCATCAAGGCTTCGAGTTTGACGGTATCAACGATGAAGGCGCGGATGCCCTCGGCCAGCTTTTCGGTGGCCATGGCGTCGTCGTTCAACGCCAGCCGGAACGCCGGTTCGTCGTAGGTGATGAACGGAATATCCAGCGCGCGGGCCGCCTGCGGATCGAGCGCGCGGGTCAGCGGCGCGTCACAGGCCGCCAGCTGCGCCAGCAAGTCGGGGCTGATGGTCAGCAAGTCACATCCGGCCAGCGCGGTGATCTGGCCGGCGTTGCGAAAACTGGCACCCATCACCTCGGTGGCTATGCCATGTTTCTTGTAGTACTGATAGATGCGGCGCACCGACAGGACGCCGGGGTCGTTGGGACCGGCCATGGCGGCCTCGTCCCAGGATGCACCCGCCTGTTTCTTGGCCCAGTCGTAGATGCGGCCGACAAACGGCGAAATCAGGCGCACCCGGGCCTGGCCGCAAGCCACCGCCTGGCTGAACGAAAACAGCAGCGTCAGATTGGTGTGGATGCCCTCGCGCTCCAGGCGGGCGGCCGCCTGGATGCCTTCCCAGGTTGCGGCGATCTTGATCAGGATGCGATCCACATGCACGCCTTCGCCCTGATACAGGTCGATCAGCCGGCGTGCGCGGTCCACGGTGGCTTCGGTGTCGAAGCTCAGACGCGCATCCACTTCGGTCGACACCCGGCCAGGTACGTGGTGCAAGATTTCGACGCCGAAACGCACCAGCAGCCGGTTCATGACTTCATCGATGCCGTAAGAGCCAAAGCGTTGCACCGTTTCCCGCAACAGGGGCGCGTATTCGGTTTTTTGCACCGCCTTGAGGATCAATGAGGGGTTGGTCGTGGCGTCCCGGGGCGAATAGGCAGCGATCTGGTGAAAGTCGCCGGTATCGGCCACCACGGTGGTGAATTGTTTGAGTGCGTCAAGCTGGTTCATGGGGGCATTATCCCGCCGCATCGCCACCCCACGATGACAGGCAAACCATGGCGGTTACGGCTGGGCCATGCGACAATGAAATCCGATTACATCGCCACACCATGCTGGACCGTATCACTGCCTGTCTGCCTTCGCTGGCACCCGCGGAACAGCGGGTCGCCCGGTTGGTGCTGGTCGATCCGCGACGCTTCGCATCCCTGCCGGTGGCGCAGCTGGCGGAACTGGCGCAGGTGAGCAAACCGACCGTCGTGCGCTTTTGCCGCAGCCTGGGTTACGACGGCCTGGCGGATTTCAAGCTCAAGCTGGCCGGCAACGTCAACGAGGGTGTGCCGTACATCCACCGCAGCGTCGATGCCGACGACAAGGTGGGCGACGTGATGGTCAAGGTGATCGACAACACCGTCGCCGCCTTTCTCAAATACCGCAACCAGGCCACTGCCGCCGCGTTCGAGCACGCGGCCGAGGCCCTCGCTGAGACCCGGCGCTGCGGACGACGGATCGAGTTCTATGGGGCGGGCAATTCCGGGATCGTCGCCCAGGATGCCCAGCACAAGTTTTTCCGGCTCGGGCTCAACACCATCGCCTACAGCGACGGCCACATGCAGGTGATGAGCGCATCGCTGTTGCAGGCGGGCGATTGTGTGGTGATTGTTTCCAATTCCGGCCGCACCCGGGACCTGATGGATGCCTGCGATATCGCGCGCCGCCACGGCGCAACCACCATCGTCATCACGGCCAGCGGCTCACCCCTGGCCAAGGCCGGCCGAATCCATCTCGCGGCCGATCACCCCGAGGGCTACGACCGCTACAGCCCGATGGTTTCGCGCCTGTTGCACCTGATGATCATCGACATTCTGGCCACTTGCGTCGCCTTGCGCCTGGGCAGCACACGGGTACAGCCGCTGCTGCGCGAAATGGAAGACAACCTGCGGGCCAAGCGCTGGGCCTGAGTCGCCGATGGCGGCTGGACAGCCGCTGTCCGGACGCCCCGGACCGCGGTCAGACGAGAAATTGGCCAATACCCGTGGAAAAACGGTGCTCTGTAGCTATGCTTTTCATATCAACCAGGCGATGATGCCTGTTTGAGGCACACGCTGCAGCTCAGATCCTTCCCTCTTCCACCGCATGACAGGCAATGCGGATACCGCCGAGTTGCAAAAGCGCGGGCCGCTCGACGCGACAACGTTCCGTGGCATGCGGACAGCGCGGGTTGAAGGCGCAGCCCGGCGGCGGATTCAAGGGGTTGGGCACCTCGCCCTGGACCGGCGTGCGAGCCCGCCCGGTGTCATGCATCTTCGGGATCGCATCCAGCAGCATGCGGGTGTAGGGGTGACGCGGGCTTTCGAACAAGGTGGCCTTGTCGGCCAGTTCGACCAGCCGCCCCAGGTACATCACGCCGACCTGATCGCTCACGTGGCGCACCACCGCCAGGTTGTGGCTGATGAACAGGTAAGTCAGGCCCTGCTGGCGCTGCAGGTCTTTCATGATGTTGAGCACCTGCGCCTGAACGCTGACGTCCAGCGCCGACGTCGGTTCGTCGCAGACCAGGAACTCGGGCTGGGTGGCCAGGGCGCGGGCGATCGAGATGCGCTGGCGCTGCCCGCCCGAGAACTGGTGCGGGTACTTGACCATGTCCAGCGCCGACAGTCCCACGGACTGCAACAGTTCGCCCACGCGGTGGCGCAGTTGCGCCGGGTCGGGAGCGAGCCCGTGTTCTCGCAAGGGCTCGCCAACGATGTCCCCCACGATCCAGCGCGGGTTGAGGCTGGCATACGGGTCCTGGAAGATCATCTGGATGCGTCGGCGCAGGGTACGACCTTCGGGCGTGCGAAAAGCGGCGTGGGCGTCCTGGCCGTCAAAGGTCATGCCACCACGGGTGGGCGTGTACAGGCCCACCAGCAGGCGCGCAACCGTACTTTTGCCGCAGCCGGACTCGCCGACCAACGCAAGTGTCTTGCCCTTTTCGATGTCGAAGCTCACACCGTCGACTGCGTGCAGCAACATGCGGGGCTTTCGCTCGATGACGCGGTTCAGCCACGGCGCGGAAACATCGAAGGTCATGGCCAGGTCACGCGCTTCGACCAGGGGCCGGTTTGCTGTGGCAGACGCCATGGATGCGGACGACGGCGCGTTCATGCCTTCCCCCCGTCATGCAGCCAGCAGGCGGCGCGGTTGTTGCCGGCAGCCATCAGTTCCGGACGCTCCCGGGTGCATCGGTCGAAGCTGCGAGGGCACCGCGGGTTGAAAGCGCATCCCGTCGGGATGGCATTGAGCCGGGGCATCGCGCCATCGATCTGGTTCAGGCGTTCGCGGTCTTGCGTCATGTCGGGAATCGAGGCCATCAGGCCCTCGGTATAAGGGTGTGCAGGACGGTTGATCACATCATGGACCGGCCCGATCTCGGCAATCCGGCCAGCGTACATGACGGCCACCCGGTCACAGGTTTCGGCGATCACCCCCATGTCATGGGTGATCAGCATGACCGCAGCACCCCGGTCTTTGCAGATGCGTTTGAGCAGGGTAATGATCTGCGCCTGGATCGAAACGTCCAGCGCCGTGGTGGGCTCATCGGCCACAATCAGCTGCGGCTCGGCCGCCAACGCAAGGGCAATCACCACCCGCTGGCGCATGCCGCCCGAGAACTGGTGCGGATAGTGGTCAATGCGCTCGGCCGCCGCGGGGATGCCCGTGTCCTGCAACAGGCTGATCGCCCGGTCTTTGGCCTCTTGTTCGGACACGGGCAGATGGGTGCGTATGGTTTCGATCAGCTGGCGACCGACGGAATACAGGGGATTGAGCGAGGTCAGCGGGTCCTGGAAGATCGCCCCGATTTTGCGGCCACGGATGCTGCGCATCGCGTCGTGGCCAAGGTTGTCGATACGCTGCCCCTGCAGCAGAATCTGGCCGGACGCGACACGCCCCGGTGGCTCCAGCAGCCCGATGATGGACGCGCCAGTGAGCGATTTGCCGGCGCCTGACTCACCGACAACGCCCAGTATTTCGCCCGGCGCAATTTCGAACGAGATGTCATCCAGCGCCCGCAGGGTGCCGCGGCGCCCGGGAAATTCGACGACCAGGTTTTTGACTTGGAGAAGACTCATGATGGAGGGCGCTCAGCGCAGTCGGGGGTTGAGCGCATCGCGCAGCCAGTCACCCAGCAGATTGACGGACAGGGCAATCAGCACCAGCATCACACCGGGGAAAACGGTAATCCACCACTCTCCGGAGAAGAGGTAATCGTTGCCGATGCGGATCAGTGTGCCCAGAGAGGGTGACGTCGGCGGAGCGCCCACCCCCAGGAAGGACAGCGTCGCCTCGGAGATGATGGCAGTGGCCACCTGAATGGTGGCCAGCACCAGAACCGGGCCCAGCACATTGGGCAACACATGGCGGCGCATGATGCGCATGGGCGCCACACCGGTGACCCGCGCAGCCTGTACATATTCCTTGTTGCGCTCGACCAGTGTCGAACCGCGAACGGTTCGGGCATATTGGACCCAGCCGGTCAGGGTCAGCGAGACAATCAGCACACCGAACGCCAGGGTTTCATGGGCGTTGGGGAACAAGGCGCGACCCACCCCGGCAATCAACAATGCCACAAGGATCGACGGGAAGGACAACATCACATCACACAGCCGCATCAGCGCGCCGTCGATCCAGCCGCCCTTGAATCCGGCCAGCAAGCCCAGCGATACCCCGACAAATACCGACAACACAACCGAAATCAGCCCGACCACGAGAGAAATGCGGGCGCCGTACATCAGCGCTGACAGGATGTCCCGCCCCTGGTCATCGGTTCCCAGCAGATACTTGGTGCTTCCGCCGGTGCTCCACGCCGGGGGCAGGCGTGCGTCACTGAGCTCCAGGGTAGCCAGGTTGAAGGGGTCGTGGGGAGCAACCCACGGAGCAAACATCGCGCAGAAAACGCAGATGAAGGCAATCAGCCCCGCACCGATGGCCGTCGGCGAGGTACGAAAGCTGTAACCGATATCGCTGTCAAGCCATCGGGTAAAGGGATTGGTCATGGAGTAACCGTTTGGAGGCCGTTACCTGCTACGGTTACGGCACGTGTTGTTTCTGGTGAGTCGTCACAGCAAAGGCCACAACGGGGGCACCCCTGATGGCACCCCCGCAGTCGCTCACTTGACGCTCATGTAGCGGAACGGCATGAAGTTGTCGGCCCGCTGGACCAGGGTGACTTTCTTGTTGACGCCCCATGCCAGCGCCTGTTGGTGCAAGGGCAGATGGCCGATGTCGTCGGCATGAATCTGGAACGCCTCGCGGATCATGGCGTTGCGCTTGGCCTGGTCGGTCTCCGACTGTATCTTCAGCGTCAGTTCGTCAACTTTCGGATTGCAGTAGGAGCCCAGGTTGAACTGGCCCGATCCCTTGTCGTCCACACAGCGCATCAGCGCATTGAGCGGGTTGTGGCCATCGTAGGTTCCGGGCGTCCAGCCCAGCAGGTAGAAGCTGGTGTCACGCCGCAGGATTTTGGGGAAGTAGGTCCCTTTGGTTTCGGCCTTGAGATTGACCTTGATATTGACACGGGAGAGATTGGCCGCGACGGCTTCACAGATTTGGCCATCGTTGACATACCGGTCGTTGGGACAGTTCATGTCGATGGTGAAACCGTTGGGATACCCGGCATCCGCCAGCAGCTTTTTCGAGGCTTCGGGATCAAAGGGTAGCCGCTTGTTGAGGTCAGGCGCAAACCCGTTGATTCCAGGGCCCACCATCAGCGCGGTCGGGTTGGAGGCTCCGCGCATCACCGTGCGCTTGATTCCTTCAATGTCGATGGCCTGGTAGAAAGCCTGGCGAACACGCTTGTCCTTGAACGGGTTCTTCCCTTTCACGCTCGAATACAGAAGTTCGTCGCGCTTCTGATCCATCCCCAGGAAAATGGTCCGCAACTCGGGCCCGGTCAGCGCTGCGGTGGTGGCACCGGCATTCAGCCGGGCGACGTCTTGAACAGGCACCGGCTCCATGACATCGATTTCTCCCGAAAGCAAGGCGGCAACCCGTGTAGCGTCGTTGGCAATGGGCGTGAAGATGACTTCGGTGACGTTGCCTTCGATCTTGCCCCAATAGTTGCCATTCCGAACGAACGTGGTGCGCACATTCGGCTGCCGTTCGCGCAGACGGAACGGCCCGGTGCCGTTGGCTCGGAACGATGCCGCGTTTTCGATACCTTTTCGGCGATCGACCGGGCGCAAGGCCTGATTGGTCTCCGCCCACTTCTTGCTCATGATCATGACCAGCGCAATGGAGTTGGGAAGGATCGGGAACGGTGCCTTGGTCTCGATCTCGATGGCATGGTCGTTGACTTTGCGCACTTCCTTGATGTCGTTGGTGTAGCTGCGCATGTCGGAGCCTTCACCGGAGGCCCGAGCAAACGAGAAAATCACATCGTCGGCGGTCATGGGGGTGCCATCGTGAAAAGTCACGCCCTTGCGCAAGTCAAAGCGCCAGACCGTGGGCGAACTCTGCTTCCAGCCGGTGGCCAGGCCTGGAACGAACTGAAGGTTCTTGTCGATTCCGACCAGGCCTTCGTAGACATTGTTGGTCACCGACAGTTGGAGCGATTCGTTGAGCGAATGGGGATCCATCGACAAGGCGTCGCCCTGGTTGGCAATTCGAATCGTCTGCGCCGATGCCGTCGCCGCTGCCAGGCAAAGTGCCGCAGCCAATGCGGTCGAAAGCGTGGTTTGCTGGAATGTCATGGAAACTCCTTTTTTCGTCGGTTGAATCACGGGAAGAAAGACTCATCGCCCAGTGGCAACAGCTGTTCCACCAGGCTGGCATGCAAGGCGGCGCCAAAGGGCAGCACCTCGTCATTGAAATCGTAGCGACTGCTGTGCAGGAACGCACCGCCCGAATCCCTTTGCCCGATACGCAAGTAGGCGCCGGGACGGGCCTGCAACATGAACGCGAAATCTTCCGCGCCCATGCTGGGTTCAAGATCGGTGATGACCCGGTCATCGCCCACCAGTGTCCGGGCGACTGTGGCAGCGAACTCGGCCTGTGCCGGGTGGTTGATGGTTGCGGGATAGAGTCGCTCGAAGCGGACCTCGGCCTGCGCCCCGAAGCCCTGCGCCACAGCGGTGCACAGTTCGACTAGACGACGCTCAACCTGGTCCTGCACGTCGGCGCGAAAAGTGCGGACCGTACCGGTAAGGACCGCTTCTTCGGGGATGACGCTGAACGCGCTGGCATCACCGGCATTGACCGAGCACAGGCTGATGACGGCGCTGTCGATGGCCTTGAGATTGCGCGACACGATGCTCTGCACCGCCGTAATGATGTGCCCGGCTACCAGCACCGGATCCACGGCCTGATACGCATGCGCACCATGCCCACCCCGTCCGAGGATACGTATCGTCACCCGGTCTGCGGCGGCCATCATCGGACCAGGATTCACTGCAATGGTGCCGACGGGTAACGCCGGCCAGTTGTGCATGGCAAACACAGCCTCGACCGGGAATCGGTCGAACAGTCCCTCGTCCATCATGGCCTTTGCACCGGCGAACCCCTCTTCGCCGGGCTGAAAGATCAATACGGCCGTGCCATCAAAGTTCCGCGTTTCAGACAGATAACGAGCCGCCCCCACCAACATGGCGACATGTCCGTCATGACCACAGGCATGCATCAGCCCCAGCTTTGTGGATCGCCAGGGACAGGTGTTGTGCTCAGCGATTGGCAACGCATCCATATCGGCACGCAGTCCTATCATGCGGCCGCCTGTTCCGCGGCCCCGTACAACGGCCACAATGCCCGTCTTTGCGATTCCGGAATGGATTTCGTCGACGCCACACGCTTTCAGCGCTTCGACGACCCGCGCGGCGGTGTACTGCTCTTCGAATCCGAGTTCAGGGTGTGAATGCAGATCGCGCCGCAAGGCGGTCAGTTCCGGGTGATGGCGTGCCAGTTCAGCAAACACCCGACCGCTGGCGCGGTAACGCGGAGCGAGCATCAGTGCCCCCCGGCCTTGCCCACTCGCAGACGCGGATCAACCACAAAATACAGCAGATCCACGATCAGGTTGATCACCACAAAAATCAGTGCGATCAGGCATAGATAGGCTGCCATGACGGGTATGTCGGCGAAGGTTACCGCCTGAATGAAGAGCAGCCCCATGCCGGGCCATTGGAAAACGGTTTCCGTGATGATGGCAAAGGCGATCAGACCACCAAGCTGCAATCCGGTAATGGTCATGACGGGTACCAGCGTGTTCTTGAGCGCATGGCCGAAATGAATCGCCCGGTCGGTCAGACCACGGGCCCGCGCAAATTTGATGTAGTCGGTGCGCAGCACTTCGAGCATTTCTGCCCGTACCAGCCGCATGATCAGCGTGAGCTGGAAAATGGCAAGAGTGATGGCGGGCAAGGTGATGTGATGCCAGCCCTTTGCGGTCAGCAGTCCGGTACTCCACCATCCGAATTCGACCGTGGTTCCACGGCCAAAACTCGGAAACCAGCCCAGTCCGACCGCAAAAACCAGAATCAGAAGAATGCCGATCAGGAATGTCGGTAAGGACACACCAAGCAGCGAGATGGTCATGAACACCTGGCTGAGAAACGTTCCGCGACGCAGTGCGGCATAGACCCCCATTGGAATACCGACCACCAGCGCCATCAACGCGGCGACCAGGGCCAACTCGAGTGTCGCCGGAAACCGCTCCGCTATCAGACGCGATACCTTGGCACCCTGGCGAAGACTGAGACCGAATTCGCCCTGTGCGGCGTTGACAAGGAAATGCCAAAACTGGACGATGAAGGGTTGATCGAGTCCCAGATCGGCCCTCAGCTCCCGGATTTGCTCGGGGGTGGCATCTTGACCGAGCAAAAACACGACCGGGTCGCCCACATACTGAAACAGCAAGAAGGCAATGAACGCCACCGAGACCATGACAACGACAGCTTGCAGGAGGCGGCGGAGAATGAATGCAAACATAAGGGCGCGAGAAGAGGTCGGATGATCCTAACAGAGGCTTACGGCAATTCCTGTTGGGGTTTTCCGGGGCACTGTCGGCGCCGTACGCGGTCAATGCGATGGTTCAAAGGAAAAGAGGCCCGAAGGCCTCTTGTTTCTCTTATCTAGACTGAGGCACGAACGGTTCAGTTCACCTTGATAAGGCGCCAGTCCAGACGGTTGTCGGCACGATGTACGACTTCCACGCTCTTTTTCATCGCCCAGGGGATGATCTGGTTGTGCAGCGGAATATGAGCAACCGTATCGTTTTGCAATTGCAACCCCTCCGTGAGGAGGCGATTGCGAACCGGAAGGTCAGTTTCCGTCTTGATTCTGTCAACCACATAGTCCATCCGCTCATTTTTGTACCGGCCGACGTTGTAGTTGCCGTCACCACCGGTCCCGACGCTGCGCGTGAGTGACTGCAGCGAGTACAGCGCATCAAAAGTGGGGACTCCCCAACCCAGCATGTAAATGCTCGCCTCGTAGCGTTGAATCATGGGAAAGTAGGTCACCAGGGGCTGAGTTCTCAGTTTCGCTCTGACCCCAATTTTTGCCCACATGGCCGTGACCGCCTGGCAAATCTCTTCGTCATTGATGTAGCGGTTGTTGGGGCAGGCAAAATCAACTTCGAATCCTTGCGGATAACCGGCCTCAGTCAACAACTTTTTCGCGGCTTCGGGATCGAAGGGAAAACGGCGATGGACAGCTTCCGTCCAGCCGGCAACCTGTGGCGCAACCAATGCGCCGGTAGGCTGACTGAGTCCCCGCATCGTTACCCGTTGGATCGTATCGATATCAATGCCCTGGTATAGGGCCTTGCGTACGCGCAGATCTTTGAGCGGGTTTTTGCCCTTCACATTGGAGCCTGGCAACTCATCACGGTGTTGATCCATGCCCAGAAAAATCGTCCGGTTCTCGACACCGTCCATCACTTTCAGGTTCGCATTGGCACGCATCCGGCCCAAATCTTGCGGGCTGGGGTCGAGAACAAAATCCACTTCTCCTGAGAGCAACGCGGCGACACGTGTGGCTTCGGATTTGATCGGTGTATAGACAATTTCTGTTACGTTGGTGACGGCATCTTTCCAGCCCCACCAGTTCGGGTTTTTGACCAGTACCAGCTTCTGGTCGGGTTGCCAGGATTGGACCATGTACGGACCGGTCCCCATGGCGTTGCGATGGGCAAAGGTTTCGTCTTTGGTACGAATGTCCTTGGGCTCAAGCGATTTGTTCTTTTCCGCCCAAGCCTTGCTCATGATGCGCAGTTCGGTCATCTGATTGAGCAACACGGGGTTCGGTCCCTTGAGCATGACATCCACAGTGTTGTCATTGACCTTGACAGCCCGGTCAATACCCTGGGTGTACACCGCGTAATTGGAGGTTCGCGCCATGGCGCGACCGAGCGAAAAGACCACATCGTCCGCAGTCAGTGGGGACCCATCGCTGAATTTCACGCCGGAGCGCAGCGTAAAACGCAGCTGCGTTGGACTGACCTCCCGCCAGGAAGTCGCCAGTTGCGGTTCCACCTTGAAGGTCTTGCTGTTGTAGTACACCAGCGACTCATAGACCGCTGCGTGAACACCGTTACCCAGCGCGTTGTTCTGCGAGTGAATATCCAGCGTGGGAATGTCACTGGCACTCGACCACTTGAACGGTTTGGCAACAACAGGCGCAGCCCCCAGCGCCAGCAATGCCGCAGAGCAAACAAGAGTGAATTTGAGCTTCATGGTGTCCTTTCGAAAACGAGAACAACACTATGCCTCAAACCAGCCTTGAACGAGCCGGGGGTTATCCCAATAGGGATATCCAAGGCAACTTGCGCTGCACATCCTCGAAAGACCCGCACCTCACGGGCTTGCATATCCGAGCACCCATGAAAAAACCGCCCGAAGGCGGTTTTTCCAGCGTTTGACCACTCTCAAACAGGCACTGGTGTGCCTTGTGAGAAAGATCAGAAGTTGTGACGGACGCCAGCAGCGTAGCCGGTCACGTTGGTGGTGCGGCCAGCCTTGCCCTTGCCATCACGCATCACGACGCCATAGGCGAACGTGCGCTTGGACAGGGGGTACTTGGCTTCAACAACCCAATCGGTGTCCTTGGCCTTGGTGTCACGGGCCAGGTCAGCCGTCAGGGAGATGCCACCCAGGTTGGCAGAAGCACCCAGCGAGAAGCCCTTGTTGACGGTCACGCCAGCGGCGGTTTCGTAGTTGTTGTAGCTGGCTGCAATCTGAGCAACGCCAGCGTTGAACTTACCACCAATCGTCAGACCCTTGGGGCCGCTCTGAACCTTGTTGTAAGCCAGAGATGCGGTGACCGGGCCGGCAGCGTACGTAGCGGCCAGATCATATTTACCCTTGTTCACGCCACCGACGGTGTAGACGCCGTTGCCCTTGAGCACGGTCGAAGCCGACAGGGACAGGCCACCCCAGTTCGGGGAATTCCACATCACCTGACCGGTTTCACGCGGGCCGGGGCCGGCAAAACCGAACTGGTTCGCCACCACCGAGTAGTTGGCGGTGCCGGTCAGTTCCCAGGAAGCAACGCTGAAGAACGAAGTCGTCAGCGAACGGCCGGCACGGATTTCACCGAAACCGCCCATCAGGGACATGTTGGCAGCGCGGGAGAACAGTTGGCCACCGCTCAGGTTGCCAGCGCCGTTAGCCAGCGACAGGCCGCCTTCGAAGTTGAAACCAGCCTTCAGGCCGCCACCCAGGTCTTCCGTGCCACGCAGGCCGAAACGGGAGGTGCCGTTGTTCAGGGTGCTGGACGTGATGGCTTGGAAGTCATCATTGGCCAGACCCAGGCCACCAGCGGCTTGGCTGACTTTACCAACGGCCATGTCGGCAACGCCGTACAGGGTCACGGAAGATTGGGCCATGGCGGCGCCGGATGCGGCCAGAACAGCCAGAGCGATCAGGGATTTTTTCATTGCAGGTTTCTCCAAGGTTAAACATCGGGCTCCGGTGCGAAGGACACGCGTCGCCTTTGAACGACATGCGACCGCCGGGTCCCCGGGCCAACCTCCTTTTGGGAAGTTGATGTAATTGCACCAGAGGATGACCTTTTCCGCAAAGGAATCATGGCGAGAAGTTTCGTTTCGTTGCAGGTGTGCAACAAACACCCCTCAACCCGCCCGTGAGGCGCCCGGCAAAAGGCAAAAGCAAAATTTGCGCCTGCTGCATCTTTGACCTGCAAGCTCTGGTTTACCCTGGGAAGTCAAGTCAGGTTTCCTGTATCTCGTACCCGGTGGTAATCGCGGCCGTTTTTCCGACCATGATGCTGGCGGAGCAGTATTTTTCGTGACTCAGCGCGATGGCTCGCTCGACCGATGCGGCAGAAAGCCCTTTCCCCGAAACCAGAAACTGCATGTGAATGCGGGTAAAGACCTTGGGATCCTGCTCTGCGCGCTCCGCAATGAGTTTGACCGAACAGCCCCGCACGTCATGCCGCCCGCGACGAAGAATCAGCACCACGTCATAGGCCGAACAGCCTCCAACGCCAGCAAGCAGCGTCTCCATCGGACGGGGGGCCAGGTTCTGGCCGCCAAGTTCCGGGCGCGAGCTGTCAGGAGCACCATCCATTGCCAGAACATGCCCGCTACCCGTCTCCGCCACAAATCCCATGCCTGACCGCGTTCCGACACCGCCGGTCCAACTGACATTGCACTCCATATCCCGCTCCAGTTTCAATCCGAGTCCTGAATGCATCACACGCGAACCCCGCCGGGGCCCACGCAGCTGCGACAACACGCCAAATTATCGCCACATGCCAAGTTGCCTTGAGGCATCACGTACGGCGGCTTCGCTTCCCGCCCCCCGTGGCCTTGTCGGCCACCGCGCACGCTTGCGACACAATGCGGGATTGGCCCACGCGGCCGCTCCCCCCACAACTGAACTGATGGAATCCTCCGACTACCTGCAACGGGTACTAACTGCCCGGGTTTACGACGTCGCTTCGGAAACCGATCTTGTGCCGGCCCGCAATCTGGGACGGCGCTTGCACAACCGGGTCCTGCTGAAACGAGAGGATCAGCAACCCGTGTTCAGCTTCAAGCTCCGCGGCGCATACAACAAAATGGTCCGCCTGAGCCCAGAGCAACTTGCGCGGGGAGTTATTTGCGCGTCAGCCGGAAACCACGCCCAGGGTGTAGCACTAGGGGCGCACAAGCTCGGGACCCGGGCAGTGATCGTCATGCCGACAACAACTCCGGCGGTCAAGATTGAAGCGGTCAAGACCTTGGGCGGAGAAGTTGTGCTACACGGCGAAAGCTATTCCGACGCCTACGCGCATGCACTGGTTCTGCAACAGGAACACGGATTGACCTTTGTGCATCCGTTTGACGACCCCGACGTCATCGCCGGGCAAGGCACCATTGCAATGGAAATCCTACGCCAACACCAAGGTCCGTTGGACGCCATTTTTGTCGCCATCGGTGGCGGCGGACTGATTTCCGGCGTTGCGAGCTACGTGAAGGCGGTGCGCCCGGAGATACGGGTGATCGGGGTCCAGATGAATGACTCTGACGCCATGATTCGCTCCGTCAGAGAGAAATCCAGGATCACATTGCCGGATGTCGGCCTGTTTTCCGATGGCACGGCCGTCAAGCAGGTCGGAGAAGAAACCTTCCGGGTTACCAGTGCGCTGGTCGACGAGTTTATGACGGTCGACACTGATTCGGTCTGCGCTGCGATCAAGGACATTTTCGTCGATACCCGAAGCATCGTTGAGCCGGCAGGTGCGCTCGCAGTCGCCGCCGTCAAACAGTACGTGGCGACACGAAAATGCCGGGGCGAAACCTACGTGGCAATTTTGTGCGGCGCCAACATGAATTTCGATCGCCTCAGGTTTGTGGCCGAACGTGCCGAGGTTGGCGAAGAGCGCGAGGCTTTGATGGCGGTCACCATCCCGGAGGAGCGCGGCAGTTTTCGACGCTTTCTGGAACTGATCGGGAACTTGCCTGGCCAAGGCCAGGGCAAGAGCCCGCGCAATGTAACCGAGTTCAACTACCGGATCAGCGATTCGACGCGGGCCCATGTGTTTGTTGGCCTGAGCACCCATGGGCGCGGCGAAAGCGCGAAGATAGTGGCAACCTTCGGAAAACATGGGTTTGACGCCATTGACCTGACCCATGACGATCTGGCGCAGGAGCATATTCGACACATGGTGGGAGGCCGATCGGACCTGGCAAAAGACGAGCGACTGCTGCGTTTTGTGTTCCCGGAACGTCCAGGGGCTCTGCTGAAATTCCTGTCGTTGATGCGTCCGGGCTGGAACATCAGCCTGTTTCATTACCGCAATCAAGGAGCAGACTACGGCAAGATCCTGGTTGGCCTGCAGGTGCCGCCGTCCGAGGACGGCGAGTTCCAGGTCTTCCTTGACACATTGGGATACCCGTATGTCGAGGAAACCGACAATCCGGTGTACCGACTTTTCCTGCAGCGCTGAACGTATTCATGCTCGGCTGGACGGTGCATGTTCATAACCGGCCGCCCAACGACATGGCGAAAGCCGGGGCTGGTGCTCAGACGGACCTTTCAATAGAATCCTGACCCATGGCTTTGTTCAACTGGCTCGGGCGCAAGCCTGCTGAACCCGAATCACCAGGTACGGGGGAAAAAAACGCGTCTGAGGCTGGCCCATCGGACTCAAAAGCCCGAACGGCCGCCCACTATCGCGCTGAACGAGCTCGCTTGCGCGAGCTTCTGCACAAGCTTGTGCGCGAATCCATGGTCAAGATGGGCGTACTTAGCAGTGGATTCCAGTTCAAAGTACTTGCCACGGACAACAAAGGGCGTCAATTCTTGGTGATGATGGAGCTTGCTCCACAGTTGTCCGCCGAACTCGACCGATTCATCGAGATCGAAAACCTGATCGTGCAAACGGCGAAGGCACGATATGACATCACAGTTGGAGCCGTGTACTGGCGCATTCGGAGTCCAAAAAAATCCGAAAGTCTGGCAACTGATGGCAGCTTGCATGCCACCAGTGCGACTGAGCCGGCCGTTGTGCCGGCCCCGACGCGGCATGCTCGTCACGATCCGATTGCACCGGATGAAATTCATCGGCTGAAACAAGCGTTGGCCGCAAGCAATGTCCCGACAAGCGCTCGCTCCCAGGTGCAGTCAGGCGCGAAAACCACGCCAGTGGAATTCCCCGATCCATTGGCCGTGCGACCGGGTTCGAGACACCTGACTGGCGAAGAAACCACCGAAATTGCAGAGACACAAGTGCTCAGTGACGAATCGGACCACTTTGCCCCACTGGGCCCGACTCAATACGGCGATCTGCGCTGAGAATCCACCTGCGCCTTGCTCCCCTGCGGTCAGCGGCGCGCCTCCAGGGGAGGCATTGCGATTTCGAGCTTGCCCCCCTGACCTTTAAGTGGCCCCAGAACCGCACTCCTCGAACCCAGTTTCTCGACGACCCATCCATCTGCGACCTCGGCCCCCACGCGATAAGGACGTGCCGGCTTTCCGTCGATCGCGATGAGCGCGACCCCGCTGCTCTCACCCGAGGCGACAACGCCCACCAACCCGAATCGCCCTCGATCCCCACCAGAAACAGGGTTGCCTGGCTGCGCGGTTTGTCCACCCCCACCCAGGCTGCGGGCCAAAGTCGCCGGCGTAACTTCTGCGCCGACCGCAGATACCGGCATTGCCAACTGCGACGGGGCAGTGGCATGTCGTATCTTCAAGCCCCACCCAATCACACTCGTGGCAACAGCCGCCCACACCACAAAAGTGATCAGGGAAGGCGCAACTTTGGACATGTAGCGGCTCATGGCGGCGATTATGATTGAAGCCATCAGCCCCAGCCCTCACCTGAGACTGGCCACGACCCGGCAAATCCAGAAAACCCGGTTTATGAAAAAAACTGTTTCCCCTACTCCGCGAAAGAGACGCGGCTTCACGTTGATTGAGTTGATGGTTGTGCTGGTCATCATCGGCGTCCTCGCCGCGCTGATCGTGCCCAACGTGCTCGATCGCGCTGACGACGCACGCGGAACCGCTGCGCGCACCGATGTCAACAACATCGTTCAGGCCCTGAAACTCTACCGGCTGGACAACCAACGCTATCCCACTTCGGACCAGGGCCTCGAGGCCCTGGTCCGCAAACCCGGCGCCACCCCGATACCCGGGAACTGGCGCCCCTATCTCGAAAAGCTCCCCAACGACCCATGGGGAAGGCCATACCAATACCTCAACCCGGGCGTCAAAGGCGAAATCGACGTCATGTCACTCGGGGCTGACGGCAAAGCCGGTGGAGAAGGCAATGATGCCGACATCGGCAGTTGGCAATAGTTCCGCACATCGGCAAACCCATGTCGCCGAAGAAACGCTGGCGTGGCTTCACACTGCTCGAGTTGCTGGTTGTTCTGGTCATCATCGCATTGGGAACCGTTGGCGTCACCATGGCCATCCCCGACCCGGCGGAATCGGCACTGGAGCGGGAGGCTGTGCGCCTGAGCGCCCTATTTGAATCCGCTCGCGCGCAATCGCGCGCCAGCGGGGTCCCGGTGACCTGGACAACGACGGTCGATGGTTTTCATTTCGCCGGTGTTCCCAAAGGGGTCTTGCCGGAACGTTGGTCCAATTCGTCGATCCGCGCCGAATCCGAGCGCCCGATTACCCTGGGTCCGGAGCCGATTCTTGAACCGCAGTTTGTGGAGTTGCGGCATTCCGAATCCCCATCGGCAAGGCGTCGGATCGCAACCGATGGCCTGCGGCCTTTTCGGATTTCGGATTCACCCGAGTGACCTGCAGCTCAGACCTCCATCGTGTACAGGCCCCCGACATGGCCGGGTTCACGCTGGTAGAGATACTGGTTGCCTTGGCAATAGTCGCTGTTTCTCTGGCCGCAGGTCTTCGCAGCGCCAACACCCTGATTCAGAACAGTGAACGCCAGAGTGACGCCATGCTGGCGCAGATATGCGCCGAGAATGCTCTGGCCCGCTTGCGCCTTTCGGGCAACTTGCCTGGCGTCGGCGACAGCGAAAGCGAATGCCAACAGGCGGGTCGTGCTTACGGGGTACTGGTGAGCGTTCGGCCCACGCCCAACCCCGGTTTCCGCCGCGTCGACGCGCGGGTAAGCCGGGAAGCGGTGTACCTGCTGCAATTTTCGACCATTGTGGGGCGACATTGATGGATATCCACTCCGGCAAGCGATCGCGGACCGCAATGGTCGGCTTTACCCTGGTTGAAGTGCTGGTTGCCATATCGGTGATGGCGCTGCTTGCTACCATGAGCTGGCGTGGCCTGGACAGCATGGCGCGCTCCCAGGAGACGGGGCAAACACGGTCCGATGAGTTGCTCGTGATGCAGGCGGCGTTCGCCCAATGGCGAACCGATCTTGAGTCCCTGGAAGAGCTGCCCGCTACGGCGCCTCTGGACTGGAACGGGCGTTCGCTCCGCCTGGTGCGACGGTTTGACCAGCCTGGCAGATCGGGGCTGCAGGTGGTCGCCTGGACTCTACGGGATGGACAGTGGCGCCGATGGCAGTCCGCCCCCGTCAAAACGCGGGCGGAATGGGAAAGCGCCTGGTCTGAAGCATCAATCTGGATAGCGAACCCCGGCGAGGCGCAGAAACGTCGGGAGGTGGCGGTCCTGCCCATCGACGAGTGGCAGGTTTTCTATTTTCGCGGCGACACCTGGACCAACCCGCTTTCCAGCGACGGCGCTGGCGGGGCGGCCACCCCACCCACCGGTGCGGGGACTCCCACCGCCGCCGCGTCGCTCCCGGACGGCATCAGGCTCGTGCTGAAACTGTCCCCGGGACAAGCGGCTAGCGGCCCGGTCACGCTCGACTGGGTCCGTCCGGCCTTGAACCGGACCCGTTCATGACCCGACCGGCCCGTCCTGCGCCACTACGTTGTCAATCGGGAGCGGCCCTTCTGATGGCGATGCTCACGGTCACGCTGGTGGCCTCTTTGGCGGCCGCCGGGCTCTGGCAGCAGTGGCGCGCGGCGGAAACGGAAAAAGCTGAACGTTCACGCACCCAGAGCGCCTGGTTGCTCGTTGGAGCCCTGGATTGGGCTCGGCTGATCCTGCGCGAGGATGCGCGCAGTGGCGGCGCCGACCATCTGGCCGAGCCCTGGGCGGTTCCGCTGGAGGAAGCGCGGCTTTCTACATTTCTTTCCGCCGATCAACAGGTCACGGACGATCAGCGAGACGCCTTCCTGTCTGGTTCCATTGTTGACTTGCAGGGGCGACTCAACGTTGGCAATCTCATTGAGGGCAAAGAGATCTCCGCGACGGGGGTTCGCACCTTCGAGAAATTTTTCGAACATCTGGGTCTCCCGGTCGGACAGGTGCGGGTCATGGCCGAAGCACTTCACCGTGCCGCCATCGGAACCACCGGAGCTGACGGCAAGCCGCCCGCGGGCGTCCCACTGATGCCCAGCCGCGTGGACGATCTGCTCTGGCTCGGAGTATCGGCGCAAAACCTCGAGCGATTGCGCCCCTACATCAGCTTGCTGCCGGAGCGCACGCCGCTCAATATCAATACGGCAAGCGCAGCCGCGATTCACGCGACGGTTCCTTGGCTGGACATGGCCCAGGCGCAACGTCTGGTGACGGAGCGGCAACGCAACGCGTTTCGCAGTCTGGCTGAAGCCGCGCGGATTGTGCCAGGCCTGGATGCCGTGGACAGCGCGCTGATTGGTGTATCCACCCGGTACTTCGAAGTCCGTGGGCGCCTGCGTCTGGATGACCTGATCGTCGAGGAGCGTTCACTGGTGCAACGCGATGGCCTGACAGTGCGCACCCGGTGGCGTGAGCGGGTGCCCGTTGCACCGGCAACCTGACCTGAGCGCCAAGCACTGCGAATGCATTCACATCGCCTCTCTACAATGCTGCGACCTCCGAAACCATGGCTCTTGTACTCATACTTCCCCTGACGACCGCTGAGGCAACGCCTTCGTACGAGTACGTCCAGTACACCGGCGCAGGCACACCCGAACAGCACACACAGTCGGCGGTTGCGCTGATACCCGCGGCATCTCACATCGATCTGTTGGTCCCAAGCCGCGCATTAAGCTGGCATCGGGCCAAAATGCCGGCGGCCGTACTGAAAGACAAACAAAGGACACGGCAGGTCATCGAGGGCATCCTGGAGGAACGCCTGCTCGATGAACCGTCAGCCCTGCATTTCTCTTTGTCCCCACGAGCATCTGAAACGGGCGAATACTGGATTGGCGCCTGTGACGCGCTCTGGCTTGCCGGTCATTTACGCGGCCTCGAAGCAAGCGGACGTCGAGTCGGACGGATTGTTCCTGAGGCCGCACCCGGGGAAGGCCCGGCGTGGGTGCATGTCACCAGCTCCTCACAAGGTCCCTGGCTGGTCATGACCAACCTGCAGGAATCCGTCGGGTCCTTGACGATTCCATTGGAGTCACCTGGCCAGACCGTGGCTGTTGCAGCGGCCATAGCGGCCGACTCTCCACGGTTCACGGCAGAGTCCGACGTCGTTGCCGCCGCCGAATCCGTCCTGGGACACCCGGTTGCTCCGATTTCCCGCGCCCAATACATCACCAGTCGGCTCGACACCGAATGGGATCTGGCCCAATTCCAGTTCGCCACGACCGGCAAGGCGCGGCTGGCGAAAACACTGGGGCAAGTCGGGCATGCCTTGGCGCAGGGACCGCATTGGCGGGCCGCGCGATGGGGACTCCTGGCGCTGCTGGCAAGCCAGATTGTCGGGCTCAACGTCTGGGCATGGAACGAACGCCGTCAGCAGCAGAGTACCCGGGACACTGTTGTCGAAACGGCCCGTCGCGCCTTTCCCTCCCTCAAACTGGTGGTTGATGCCCCGGTTCAGATGCAGCGGGAACTGGCCCAACTGCGCCAACGCTCCGGCATACCGGGGCCGGGGGACTTTGAAACCATGCTGACGGCGATGGGAGACAGCCTGGCCGCGAACGCCCGGATCGGTCAACTGGACTACGACGGCCAGTCCCTGCGCACCACCGTGATCGGCCAGGACGGTGCCAGCCGCGATGAACTCGAATCGCGGCTGCGGGCCAAGGGGTACCAATTGGTACAGGACGGCGAACGACTCGTGCTGAGCGAGGGGAGAAGCCGATGAAACCGATTTCGCAACAATCCGCTGCGTGGTCCACCTGGCTTAGGGCAACTTGGACCCGCCTGGCGCCGCGAGAGCGCATCCTGGTGGCACTTGCCACGCTGGTAGTCGGTGCTGGAGCGCTCTGGTGGGTTGCCTTGCAACCGGCGATCAAAACCCTGCGCGAGGCGCCCGCGACGCGATCCGCGCTGGAGCAGCAACTGCAGCAGGTCCAGCTCATCGAGCAACAGGCCAGATCCATCGAATCGCTGGCGCCGATTGCACGCGAAGAGGCTCTCCGTCAGATCGAATCGTCGACCAAGATCCGTCTGGGTGCCAACTCCCAGGTGACGGTCCAGGGTGAACGGGTCGTTGTGTCGGTCAAATCGGTCACCGCCGAGGCGCTGGCCGATTGGTTGATACAGGTCCGTGTCAATGCGCGCGCCATGCCATCCCAGGTACAGCTGCGCAGAACCACGGCCGTGGCCCCTGCATTGTGGGAAGGATCGATCAGCCTTTCCCTCGTGGTCCGATGAAATCCCTGTTCAGCCGCACGCGTGTTCACGCGCCCGGATCCAGGGTCCGAGACCGCGCGGTCCCGCAAACGCATTGGCGCTCCGCGGTGCTGGGACTGCTCGTGGGATCGATTGCGACCCTTGTCGTACAGGCGCCCGCCGGCTGGTTGGCCTACGCGGTCGAAGTGGCCACCGATGGCCGGATTCGGCTCCCCGACGCAAGCGGAACGGTCTGGAGCGGCTCTTCCCGGTGGATGCTCACAGGCGGCACCGGAAGCAAGGATGGCCTTGCGCTACCGGGGCGGGTTGAATGGTCTGTTCATCCGACCTGGAGCGGCTTCGGCCTGCGGCTGTTTTCGCAGTGTTGCACGGCGCAGCCCCTGCAACTGCAGTTGGATGCCGGCTGGCGGACGGCATCGGTCCGGGTGGTCGACGCCAGCATTCCCACGACCGGCGCGGCTACTTCACGGTGGCCGGCCCAACTCCTCAGCGGCCTGGGAGCCCCCTGGAACACCCTGCAACCCGAAGGCACAATCGAACTGGCCACACAGGCCCTGACAATCACTTTTGCCGGTGGGCGCATGGCGCTGACCGGGCAGGCCGTGTTCACCGCACGAGACATGTCATCCCGCCTCTCGACCATCCGGCCGATGGGGACGTACCGTGTGCAACTGCTGGGTGGCGCGCCGGTCTCGCTGAACGTAACAACGGTTCAGGGCGCCTTGCAGTTCAGCGGACAAGGCCAGTGGGTCGGATCGCGCCTGCGATTCACCGGGGAAGCGTCCGCCGAGCCGCCGTTTGAAGACGCTTTGTCGAATCTGCTCAATATCATCGGGCGTCGCAGCGGCCCCCGCTCGATCATCACCATTGGATAACCACATGAACGCCGATCCGCTTGTTCGCCTTCGCACAATGCCGTCCGGACACGCCAGCCCGCTTGGCCGATCCGGCTCCATTCTGGCTGTTGCGGCCGCCTTGGCCCTGGGCGCTCCGGTGGCCTGGTCTGATGATGGCGCCGTCAGGCGCGGCAATCAGGTCACCTTGAACTTCGCCGGCGCGGAAATCGAAGCCGTCGCTCGAACCATGGCAACGATTACCGGCCGCCAGGTCATTGTCGATCCCCGGGTCAAGGGGACGATCCACCTGAGCACCGAACGCGCCGTTGCCCCGGCGGTGGCATGGAACCAGTTCCTGGCCGCGCTGCGCATGCAAGGCTTCACCGTGGTCGACAGCGCCGGCCTGTACAAGGTTGTTCCCGAAACCGATGCCAAGTTGCAAGCGGGCCCGGTGTCGGTTGGCAGCGCACCGGCCGCCTCCGGTCAGCTGGTCACGCAGATTTTCCGGCTCAATCACGAGACGGCAAACAACCTGGTGCCGGTCCTGCGTCCCCTGATCAGTCCCAACAACACCATCAACATCAACCCCGGCAACAACTCCCTGGTCATCACCGACTACGCCGACAACCTGCAGCGTATCGGACGCATCATCGCTGCGCTTGACATCTCGAATGCCACCGATCTGGAAATCATTGCGCTCCGACATGCCATCGCTTCCGATCTGGCCCCAATCGTCACCCGCCTGATCGAATCCGGTGCTGCGGCTGCGGCGCCCCAGGGCCAGGCTGACACGTCGTTCAAGACAACCATCCTGGCGGAAAGCCGCAGCAACGCCCTGATCGTGCGAGCCGCCAATCCGGCGCGGGCTGCACTGGTGCGCTCCCTGATCGACCGACTCGATCAGCCCTCCAGCCGCGACGGCTCGGCCGCCGGAAACATCCATGTCGTCTACCTGAAGAACGCCGACGCCGTGAAACTCGCGGCCACTTTGCGCGCAGCCCTGGGTGCTGACGCCCGCAGCGCGTCAGCACCGGCGGGCACACCGGCACCCGCCGGCGCCAATTCGGCAGGCGCGTCGGCTGCGGCCGGCCAGTCAAGCACCGGTGGCCAGATTCAGGCAGACGCCGCCACCAACGCATTGGTGATTACCGCCCCCGAGCCGCAATACCGACAGCTGCGGGCGGTCATCGACAAACTGGATGCACGCCGCGCACAGGTTTATGTCGAGAGCCTGATCGCCGAAGTCAATGCGGACAAAGCAGCGGAATTCGGCATTCAGTGGCAGGGCCCGGTCGGCAAATCCGGAGACAGCGTGGTTGGCGTTCTGGGCACCAATTTCGGCACCGGTGGCAAGAACATTCTGAGCCTGGCCCTCCAGGGCGCGGCGGGAACAGTTGCGCCATCCACGGGCGCAAATCTCGGTCTCTTCCAGCGTACCAACGGGGTCTATGTGCTGGGCTTTCTGGCGCGCTTTCTCCAGGAGAACGGCGCTGGCAACATATTGTCCACCCCCAACCTGCTCACGCTGGACAACGAAGAGGCCAAAATCGTCATTGGCCAGAACGTGCCCTTTGTGACGGGTCAATACACCAACAACAACAGCGGCAGCGGCGCTGTCAATCCGTTCCAGACCATTGAGCGCAAGGACGTCGGCCTGACACTGCGGGTCAAGCCCCAGATCAGTGAAAACGGCACGGTCAAGCTGCAAATCTTCCAGGAAGTCAGCAGTGTGCTCGCCTCGTCGGTGAACTCATCCGCCGGGCTGATCACCAACAAGCGGTCGATCGAGTCGAACGTACTGGTCGATGATGGTTCCATCGTGGTGCTGGGCGGCCTGCTGCAGGACGAATACGCCGGCAATGAAGACAAGATTCCCGGCATCGGCGATGTGCCGGTTCTGGGCAACCTGTTTCGCACCGAGTCGCGCAGCCGCAAGAAAACCAATCTCATGGTGTTCCTGCGGCCGGTCGTGATGCGCGACGGCGCCTCGGCCGACACGCTGTCCCTGGACCGGTACGACCTGATGCGCTCGCTGCAAAAAGACAGCCAACCGGCCGCAAAAGCACTGCTGCCGATCGCCGACGCCCCGGTCATGCCGCCGCTTCGGCCCGCCACAGGCGCGGCCAGCAACCGCCCCTGAACGGCCATGCTGTACCCCCTGCCCTATTCGTTTGCCCGTAGCGCCCAGCTCTTGCTGGAAGTCGACGAAGAGCCGACCCTGTGGCACAACGGAAGCCCGGACCCCGGGGCATTGTCGGAGGTCATCCGCCGACACGGCCAGGACATGGCGCCCCGCCTGCGTGCGCTGGACGCCGCCGAACTGGCCCAGCGAATCTCCGCCGCCTATGCCCGGGGGGAGTCCAGTGCAGCGGCGGTGGTCAGCGAGGTGGAAAGTGACGCGGACCTGTCGCGCATGATGCAAGAGCTCCCGGCGGTGGAAGATCTTCTGGCCACCAGCGACGACGCGCCCATCATCCGCATGCTCAACGCCTTGCTGACGCAGGCGGCCCGCGACGGCGCCAGCGATATCCACATCGAACCGTATGAGCGCCACTCCAGTGTGCGATTCAGGGTCGATGGCAACCTGCGCGAGGTCGTTCAGCCCAATCGGGCGCTGCATGCCGCGCTGATTTCGCGCCTGAAGATCATGGCCGAGCTCGACATCTCCGAGAAGCGACTGCCCCAAGACGGACGAATCAGCCTTCGGATCGGCACTCGCGCGGTCGATGTCCGGGTCTCGACCCTGCCCAGCGCCCATGGCGAGCGCGCGGTTCTTCGCTTGCTGGAGAAGTCCGGCCACCGCCTGAGCCTGGAGTCCATCGGCATGCAAGGGCCGGTGCTGGCGCGGTTCACCCAACTGATCGGTCAGCCCCACGGCATCATTCTGGTCACCGGTCCGACCGGCTCGGGCAAAACCACCACCCTGTATGCCGCACTGCAGCGGCTGGATGCCTCGGTCAGCAACATCATGACCGTGGAAGACCCGATCGAATACGAATTGCCCGGCGTCGGCCAGACCCAGGTCAACAGCAAAATCGAGCTCAGCTTCGCCCGCGCGCTGCGCGCCATCCTGCGCCAGGACCCCGACGTCATCATGATCGGTGAGATCCGCGATTTCGAAACCGCACAGATCGCGATCCAGGCCTCCCTCACCGGGCATCTGGTGCTGGCCACCCTGCACACCAATGACGCTTCCAGCGCCGTGACCCGTCTGACCGACATGGGGGTCGAGCCTTTCCTGCTCAGTTCGTCGCTGCTGGGCGTTCTGGCGCAACGGCTGGTGCGCAAACTCTGCACCGCATGTCACGGCGCGGGATGCGAGCGCTGTGGCCGCAGCGGCTATGCCGGCCGAACCGGGGTGTTCGAAATGCTGGTGGCGGATGACACCATACGTGCGCTGATCCATGATCGAGCCGCCGAGGCGGCCATCCGGACGGCCGCACTCGCCAACGGCATGGTGTTGATGCGCGACGACGGTGAGCGCCTGGTCACCCAGGGCATTACCTCACGCGAAGAACTGCTGCGCGTTACCAGGGACTGACGCGCTCCGACTGTCGCCAACACCACCATGCCCGCCTACGCATTCGAAGCGCTCCAAGCCGACGGCAAAACCCGCAAAGGTGTCGTCGAGGCCGATACCGTCCGCGCGGCCCGCAGCCTGCTGCGGGCACAGCAACTGGTGCCGCTGGACGTCGCTCCGGTTGCTACGGGCACGGGCGCGGGCGACGCCGGGGGCGACCCGGCGGCCGGCCGACGCGCTGGCTGGCTCGCACCACGGGCTTTCGACGCCGCCGGCCTGGCGGTCTGGACTCGCCAGTTGGCCGGTCTGGTCGGTGCCGGCCTGGCCCTCGAGCGGGCATTGACCGCACTGGCCGATGAAGCGGAAACGCCGGTGCAACGCAATCTCGTCGCCGCCCTGCGGGCCGAAGTCAACGCCGGATCCAGCTTCGCGCGGGCCTTGGGTCAACATCCGCGGGAATTCGCAGCCATTTACGTCGCAGTCATTGCCGCCGGCGAGCAAGGTGGCAAGCTGGGCACCGTTCTGGAGCGGCTGGCCGACGATCTCGACGAACGCCTGACGCTGCGCAGCAAACTCATCGGCGCGGCGCTGTACCCGGCCATCGTCACCCTCGTAGCGGTGGTCATCGTGCTTTTTCTGGTCGGCTATGTGGTCCCCCAGGTCGCCGCGGTGTTTGCGGGCACCAAACGCGCCCTGCCTTGGCTCACGGTCGCGATGCTGGCGCTCAGCGCCTTTGTGCGCAGCTATGGTTGGCTTATGGCAATTACTATTTTTTTAGTAGCAATAGGTGGCCATTTTGCGCTGGGTATTGACCAGTTTCGCTTGAAATTTGATGCTTTTTGGCTCCGACTGCCGGTCATCGGCCGTCTGGCACGTGGGTATAACGCCGCGCGGTTCGCCAGCACACTGGCCATGCTGGCCGGGGCCGGGGTTCCGATCCTGCGGGCCTTGCAGGCGGCCGCAGAAACGCTCAACAACCGCGCCATGCGCGCCGATGCGCTCGACACCCTGGCGCTGGTGCGCGAAGGCGCGCCGCTGGCTTCCGCGCTGGCCCAGAAGCCCCGGTTCCCGGGCTTGGTCAGCATGTTCGCCCGGCTCGGCGAGCAGACCGGCCAGTTGCCGGCGATGCTTCAGCGCGCCGCCGGTCAGCTGTCGCAGGAAGTGCAACGCCGGGCCCTGGCCCTGGCCACCATCCTGGAGCCGCTGCTCATCGTGGCCATGGGCCTGATCGTCATGCTGATTGTGCTGGCGGTGCTGCTGCCCATCATCCAGCTCAACCAGCTGGTGCGCTGAAGCGGGGGCCCTGGGCATGGCAGCAACTCTGGACGGTCAACTGGTTGTCGCCATCTCGTCGCGCGCGCTGTTCAGTCTGGAAGAAGAAAACCAGGTGTTCGAACAGGCCGACGACCGGGCCTATATGCAACTGCAGCTCGACCGGCTGGAAGTCCCTGCCCCCCCGGGTGTGGCGTTTTCCCTGGTTCGCAAGCTGCTGGCCTTCAACACGGCGGGCCAGCCACGGGTCGAGGTGGTGCTGCTGTCGCGCAACGACCCGGTATCGGGCTTGCGGGTTTTCCGCTCGCTGCAGTCGCATGGTCTGGGCGTGGCCCGCGGCGTTTTCACCCGCGGACGCGAGCCCTGGCGCTACCTGGCGCCGCTGCGGGCCAATCTCTTCCTTTCCGCCAATCCGGCCGATGTTCGCGCCGCGCTGGATCAAGGATTCCCGGCAGCCACCGTGGCCACCGACGCCGCCCACGCGGGCAGCCAATACCCCAACGAGGTGCGCATTGCGTTCGATGGCGACGCGGTGCTGTTTTCCGACGAGGCCGAACGCATCTTCCAGGCCGACGGACTGCCCGCCTTTCAGGCCCACGAACGGGCCAAAGCCGTGTTGCCCCTGCCGGCCGGGCCGTTCAAACCGTTGCTGGCTGCTCTGCACGGCCTGCAGCAGGCCGGTACGCCGTCGATGCGCATCCGCACGGCGCTGGTCACCGCCCGCAGCGCCCCCGCGCACGAACGCGCCATCCGCACGCTGATGGCCTGGAACATTGCCGTTGACGAGGCCATGTTCCTCGGCGGTCTGCCCAAGGGCGAGTTCCTGCGCGAGTTCGGGCCGGACTTCTTTTTTGATGACCAGGCGGGTCACATCGCCGCCGCCGCCCGCCACGTCCCCGCCGGCCATGTGGTCAGCGGCATACAGAACCCGTGATTCAGAAAACTGCAAGGGTTAACCCTTATTGTGGGCGCAGAATGGAATTGAGCAACTGAGACAAATTCCCTAGAAATGTTGTGGTAAAGGGATAGACTCCAAAAGTAATCAGGGCAACAGCCCAGCGGAGGTTTTTATGTCACGTCGAACCAGCCGAACCGGCACCCCACGCAGTCGACTCTCTGCCGCCGCCGCGGCTCCCGCGCCGCACGCGGTGCGCCCGCATGTGCTGGCCTGGTCGCTGGCCTTGGCGTTTTCCGTACCGGGCGCATTGGCCCCCGCCGCCGCGCAGCCGGTGGGGGGCGTGGCCATCCATGGCGGCATGACCCAGGCCACCCAGGGCAACCGCACGGTCATCACCACCACCAACGGCGCGGGCACGGCGCATTCCGCCATTAACTGGCAGTCGTTTTCGGTGCCCGGTGGAACCGTGACCCAGTTCAACCAGCCCAGTGCCACCAGTACCGTCATCAACCGGGTGGTCACCCCGCAGCCCACAGCCATATTCGGCACCCTGGGCTCCAACGGCCGGGTGATTGTGGTCAACCCTGCCGGCATCACCGTGGGTGCGGGTGCGGTAGTCGACACCGCCGGGTTCACCGCGTCGGCCCTGCAGATCAGTGAGTTCAACGCCAAAGCGGGCCGGCTGCAGTTCGGCGACGCGGCCGGCGGCGCCAGCGGGCTGGTCCAGGTCGATGGCCATGTCGTCGCGCGCGCCGGCGATGTCACGCTGATTGCCCCCCAGGTACAGACCGGCACGTCGGCCCTGGTGCAAGCCCCGGACGGTTCGGTGATTCTTGCCGCCGGCCAACATGCCGAAATCACCTCGCGTGGGCTCGGGGGCGTGCGCCTCCTGGTGCAGGCGCCCAGCGACCGAGCCGTCAATCTCGGGCGACTCACCGCCGATGCGGTTGGACTGTTTGCCAGCACCTTGCGCCACAGCGGCCAGATTGATGTCCAGGCGGTCCAGGCCGAGGGCGGTCGCGTTGAACTGAAGGCACTGGAGCGTGCCGAAATTGACGGTCAGGTCACGGCCCGTCGCCTTCAGGGTCTGGGTGGACTTTTCCACGCCACGGCCCGCCAGGTACAGGTGGACAGCACCGCCCGCGTGGACGCCAGCGGCACCTACGGGGGTGGCGAAATCCTGGTCGGCGGCGGCTGGCAGGGCCAGGACTCCCGCCTGGCCAACGCACAGCAGACGGTGGTTGCCTCCGGTGCCCGCCTTGAAGCCAACGCCACCACGCGCGGCGATGGGGGAACCGTGGTCGTGTGGAGTGATCAGGCCACCCGCTTTGCCGGCTCCATCGAGGCGCGCGGCGGAGCCGAAGGCGGCGATGGCGGCACCGCCGAAGTGTCCGGCAGACAACAACTGGGTTTTCGTGGCAAGGCGAACCTGACGGCCGCCAAGGGGCGGACCGGTACCTTGCTGCTGGATCCGGCCACCCTGTCCATCATCGGGGGCAACGGCGATGGCGATCTGGACGGTTCCGCGACATTTGGCACCCCGGTACCCGGCACCATCGCTGGCGGCGACCCCCTGATGGTGGTCTTTGAAGGGGAGATCGAAGCCCTCGACGCCAATATCGTTTTGCAGGCCACGGACTCCATTTCCGTGCACGGCAGCTTCAGCAACAACGACATCAACGTCAAGCCTGGCAATTCCATTTCGCTGACTGTCGCCGGTGGCAGTGGATACGGGTTGATTGATCTGGTGACACCCCCGAGCGGCAGCGGAAGCCCGGTAGCGGTACCGATCAGTATCCAGACCAGTGGCGGCGGCAATATTGATCTGCGCGTCATGAACCCCGTCGGCGGTGAGATCCGCGTGGGTGAAGCGCACAACGCCAGCTCGCTGAATGCCGGCACCACCGGCAACGTCACCGTTCAGGCAAATTCCGGGCGCGTCACGCTGGTCAACACCACGGTTGCAGGTGCCAATGTCACGGTCAAAGGCGGCACCGAAAGCAATCGAACGATCAGTGGTACCGCTGTTTCGCTGGACAAGGCGACACTTATTGCGGGGACGGGTCAAGTCGATGTCCAGGGCCATGCCAGCGAAAGTATCGGCGTGGCGATGTACGGCGCCAGCACGATCAGCAGTGCGACGGGTGCGCAGATCATCGGTACGTCCGGGGGCCTTTACCCCGGCAACGGATTCGTCGGCGAAGATGCCACCATTACTGGCACGGGCCCCCTGTTGATCGAGGGGCGCGCCGTCGGCACCGGTGACCCGGTGGACGGCCTAGTGGTGAGCTATTCGAGCCTCTCGAGGTCTGACGCCAGCCCGCTGACGATTCGCGGTGCTACGGACACACCCTACAACCTGGGGGTGAATCTGTCCGGCACCTCCGTTTCGACCCAAAGCGGCGAAATCCGCATCGAAGGACTGGACGGCTCTGGGGTAAAGCTGTACCAATCGACGCTGGACAGCAATACCGGCGGCAGTGCTGGCGCCGATGTGTTCGTGACCGGTGGCAACACAAGCACTCGACAGACCATTGGTGTTCAACTGGAAAATACGTCCATCCACGCCGGCTCAGGAAAGGTTCGGCTCGTCGGACGCAGCTATGGCGAGGACGCCGTCAACATTGCCCGCTATGACGGTGGCGCGACGATCTCGGGTGGCGAAGTAGAAATTGAGGGCACCACAGACGGCGGCTCCTCCAGTGCGCACGCGGTCCGCGTCCATGGCGAGACGATTCAGAGCAGCGGGCCCGTTTCGATCCGGGGCGAGGGCGGCAGTATTGGCCTGGAAAACACCCGGGTGACCGCAGACAGTGGGTCAGTTCTTGTTGCAGCCGGCATTGCAGCCCCGATCAGCACCGGAGTCGGCGTGTACCTGGGAGATGACACGACGCTGGAGGCAACGGAAGGGGCCGTGACTGTCGAAGGGCGCACCAGCAGCACCAATTGGGACGCTGGCGTGTATCTCTCCGGTAATTTCACGCTCAGCGCATCGGGCGGCGTCACGATTGATGGTCGCTCCGAAGGTGCCGGCGCAAACGGCGCAGGTGTGAGTCTTCAGGAGAACTGGGGCGGCGAGGACAAGTCGCTAATTTCCGGATCCGGTTCTTTGACCATTCGGGGAAAGAGCGCAGGGGGTTATGGCGTCTCGCTTGAACAGTCGCGAATCGAACGGTCTGGCGACATCGTGGTGGAGGGCGGAGCCAGCGTCGGTGGGCTCGACGCCATCACCATGAACGGCGTCACAGTCAGCACGACTGGCGGCAGCATCACACTGACCGAGGCTGCGGGCCATCCTGGGGCCGTGAATATTGCGTTCAGCACCGTGGAGAACAGCCGCAGCGATGGCAACGCGATCAAGATCAAAGGGACGGGTGACCTGACTTTTTCCGGTGTAAAGATCTACAACTCGGAGGTTCACGCCGGTGGTCTGCTGGAGATCCGGGGACAGTCTGCGAGCGGGGTCGGCGTGAACATCAGCAAAGATGAGTGCGCCCTGGGCTGCGAAACCCTCTCCGGCAAGTCAGTTGACATCCTGGCGCACAGCCAGGCGCACGGAAATGCGTTGATCATTGAGGGCGAAACCGTTCGCGCCACTGACGGAACCTTGCGCATCAAGGCAGAGGGCGGGCGCATGTTGCTGCAGGGAACGTCCCAGATAGAGAACACCGGCACGGGCGGCATCGATCTGCACGCCACCGGTTCCTACGGTGATGAATATCCCGGCATCGTCATCGGCAACGAGGCATTTGTGGGCAATGTGTCCGGTGGCAGCGGCGAGATTCGCCTGCGTGCTGATCGCATTGAACTGGACGGAACCGTCAGTTCCGGTGCAGAAGCACGTACGATGATCCTGCCGGATACGACCAGCAAGAAAATCACCCTGGGCGGATCAACCAAGAACGACGGGCTCAACCTCCAGCAGGCCGAACTGGACCGCATCACGGCCAAAACCCTGGTCATCGGCGGCGGCGACTATAGCGGCGGCATCGCGATCAAAGGCGCGGTGGTGCTGAATCCGGCACAGATCGAAGGTCTGAGCCTGATCAACAACCCCAGCACCGGGTCGATCTACTCTGCGCCGGCCAGTACGTCGGCACCTGCGGGAACGATCCAGGTCAAAAAGCTGAACGCCGATGCGCACAGTGTGGTGCTGGACCGGGCCAACAGTGTCGAAGTCCTCAGCGGACGCGCCGGATCTGGAGGGTTTGTCTTCAGCAACACCGGGCGGACCGAGGGGCTGGAGGTCGGCTTCACGGACGTCGTTGCCGGAATTGCAGCGCCCAACGGCAATGTGACACTTAACGCGGGCGAGGGGCCGCTGACGCAGACGGAGGCGATGAGCGGCAACCAGTTGCTTGCCAGCGGCGGCTCCATCGACTTGCGCCATAGCGGCAACGCCTTCTCGCGCTACGAACTGATTTCGGGCGCCGACATTCTGGCCGTCAACGCGAACACACCCACCACGGTCAACCTGCGCGCCGGGCTCGGACTGGGCACTGGACGTATTGCCTTCCAGAGTAGCGGGGCTGTCACACTGGAATCCGTGGTGGCCCCCGACAGTGCCAACGGCATCACCTTCGAGACGGCCGACATTGCCATTCGCGGGACCTCCATTGTTTCGGGCGCCGCAGTACCGCCCCCGCCCCCAGCAGCGCCACCGCCGGAAGGTGGCTTGACCCTGTTGGCCACGGTGGCCGAGGATGCGAATGTCCTCGGCCAGGGCAGCGTATTTCTGCAGGCCTCGGGCGGCTCGATCGGAACGATTGCGTCGCCGATATTGCTGGATGCACCCGGCAAAGTCGTCGCGATCGCCACAGGCGGTGTGCATCTGCAATCCGAGCATGTCGGCGATTTCAAGGTGCACACCTTGACCGCCGGTGCAACCTCGACGCTGACTGGCCGTGCGGCGGGCACCGACAACCTCCATCTGTACGGTGCCACGGTGGATGGCGCGCTCGACATTTCCCGATTCGCACGGACCTACCTCGGCTCTCTTGATGGCGCCATTGACGGTGTGGTCTGGTCCAAAGGTTTGCTGAACATCGACAGCGCCGTTACGCTGGATGGCAAACTCACGCCCGGCGGGGCGGGCCAGATCGGGCAGGTCTATTTCAATGGCGATCTGGATATCGGGCCGAACGCCCGGATCGACTTCGACATGAGCGGAAGCAGCCATGACCAAGTCATCATGGCGCCCGGGAAAACCGTGAATTTCACATCGGGAGCGCAGGTTGACGTGGTCGCCCCCGCACAACCCCCTGCCGGCACCTACACGCTGATCAGCGGAAACACCACCGGCGCCCTTCCGACGCTAACCACCACCAACGTCGACCGTGCCAATCTCCAGTTCGGTTCGCTGCTGTTGGCCATAGCGCCGGAACCCACTCCCTCGCCATCGCCGACCCCAACACCCGCACCCACTCCGGCGCCGACTCCTGAGCCAACGCCTGAGCCCACTCCGGCACCGACTCCGGCACCGACTCCGGCACCGACTCCGGCACCCACTCCGGCACCCACTCCGGCACCCACGCCGGCACCCACGCCGGCACCGACTCCGGCACCGACTCCGGCACCGACTCCGGCACCCACTCCGGCACCCACTCCGGCACCGACTCCGGCGCCGATCCCGGACAGTTCGCTGGATCTGGTTCCTCTGTTGCTGGCGCTGAACAACATGGACGCCTCGGTGCTGTTGCAGAACCCGCCAGCTCAGAACAACCCGGATGATCCGGAGGATCCACGCCGTCGCGGCGACCCAGCGCTGTTCACTGACGAAGCACCGCCGATTTGCGCGCGTTGAGGCACACTATCCGGGAGTTGACCACCATGTCTTCGCTGAACCTATCCCTTGCACCCGTGCGCGCCCGACAGACGTTGCGCCCGGCCCGCGTCGCTCTGGCCGCGCTCATTTTGTGTGCCGGTCATGCCACGTGGGCCCAGTCACCCACCACGCCCGCGGCTTCGGCAGCGGGCGAGATCGAATCGGTCCGTGGCATCGGTTTCGTCCAGACCCCCGGCCAGGCGCCGCGCAGCCTGAGCAAAGGCACCCCGTTGCTGGAGGGTGACCGCGTTTCCACGGCAGCGCAGGGTTCTGCGGTGGTGGTGCTGCGCGACGGCACCCGCATGACCGTGCGACCCGAGTCGGACCTGGTGCTGAGCCAGTACCGCTTTTCCAACGGGGCCAACGACAACTCGATGGTCTTGAATCTGCTCAAAGGCGGCCTGCGGGCGCTGACCGGGCTGATCAACAAGGGGCAGCCCAACGCGGCCCGCCTGCAGACGGCAACCGCTACGGTCGGTATTCGGGGCACCGATTTCGATGCCCGCCTGTGCCAAGGAGACTGCGCGCGGGAGTCGACGGCGGTCGGTGGCGCACCTCGGGGCGTGGACATCAAAGCCAGCGCCCGTCTTGTTGCATTGCAGGGAGAGGCCTTTGCCGTTGACGCCGCCGGTCAGCGCCGCCTGCTGGCCAACGGTGGCCCGGTGTATTCGGGCGAATTGATCGAAACGGCCGCCGGGGCCAACGCCGTTCTGGTGTTTCGCGATGACAGCCGGGTTACCCTTGGCCCGACGACCCGCTTCAAGGTGGACCAGTTCGCCTTTGATCCGGCCAAGCCGCAGGAAGGCCGGTTCCTGGTGTCGTTGCTGAAGGGCTCGCTGCGGGCGCTTTCGGGTGCGATCGGCAAAGCCAACAACCGCAACGTGCTCTACACCACCCGGACCGCCACGGTCGGTATCCGGGGAACCGGTCAGGACATCGTCTGCACCGGAACCTGTGCCGATGAACCGGATGCGCCCGGAACCGGTTTCAGCGTGCTGGCCTGGCTGGGCTCGATCGAGGTGACACCCGGCGGGCAGACGCTGGCCGAGGTATTGCTGAGCGGCCAAGGTGTGTTCATCGGCACCGGCGGGCGTCGTTCCATCAATTCGATCGACACGCCCCTGGGTCCGCGCCCTGACGGAGTGACGGTACCGCCGAATCTGTTCGGTCAGGCTCCGGTGAGTGAAGGCGAAGAAGGTCTGTTCATCTTTGTGCGCGATGGGCACATCGAAGTGACCACGGCAACCGGGGTATTGCAACTCGGTCGTGACGAGATCGGGCTGGCCCGTCCGGATGGCTCAGTGGATCGCGCAATGCGCATGCCGCGTTTCATCGAATTCGACCGCCTGCCGCTGCCGTCCACGCAGCAATTTACCGTTCGCAACCTGCTCAATGAAGCCGGTCTGAGGGAGTCTCAACAATGCCGTTAAGCCATTGCCCCCCCGGGGGGGTTCTCCACCGTGCCCTGTGGGCCACCTTGGGGCTGACCGTATCGGTCGCTGCAGGCGCGCAGGCCGTCGCCCCGGCGGGTGGATCGCCGGCGCCAGCGGCAGCACCCGTCATCCTGTTCGACATCCGCGGTTTTGATGTGGTGGGCGAGAACCCGCTGTCGGCTTCTGAAACGACGGAGGTGCTCGCGCCGTTTTTGCGCACCAAAGCCAGTATCGACACACTGGGCAAGGCGTCGGAAGCCCTGGAAGCCGCACTCAAGAGCCGGGGCTTCGGCCTGCACCGGGTGACCCTGCCTCCGCAAGAGCTGGGAGCGACGGTTCGGCTGGAGGTCGTGAGTTTCAAACTCGCCAAAGTGGACTATCAAGGGATGAAGACCCTGGACCGTGCCAATATCGAGCGTGGCCTGCCGGTGCTTCGCAGTGGCTCCTCGCCCAATCTGGCGGCCCTTGCCACCGAGACAAAAATGTCCAACGCCGGCAATCACAAGCAGGTCCGTGTCGGGCTCAAAGCCTCGGAGGCGCCCGACGCCATTGACGCTACCGTAACCGTGCAGGAGTCCTCGCCCTGGCAACTCGGCCTGGACCTGAGCAACAGTGGCACGGCGGCGACCGGACGTGACCGTTTCACTCTGCTGGCCAGTCACAGCAACGTGTTCGATCGTGACCATCAGTTCAGCGGCGTCTGGACCAGTTCGTTCGAGAAACCCGGTGACGTCAAACAATGGGGTCTGACCTACAAGCTGCCGCTGTACCTGCAAACCAGCTGGCTGACGGCCAGTTTCAGCCGATCGGACGTCGTCGGACGCTTTGGCGCGTTCAGCAGCACAGGAGCGGGCGACTCGTTCAGTCTGGCGCTGGTCAAGGTGATTCCACTGGCCGAGGGCCAGTCCTTCGAATGGAACGCCACGCTGGCAGACCGGCTGTTCCGCGGCGCCCAGTTGCTGGACGCCTCCGGTGCAGCCATTGCCGGAACCGCAACGCCGGATACACGCGGCCGTTCGCTCAGCGGCGGCTTCTCTGGCACCCAGTCGGGGGACAACCGCCTGTTTTCATACGGGGTGAATTTCGTCACCTCGCTCTCCGGCGGCCGAGGCAATGACCTGGCATCGTTTACCAACGGCGGACTGAATACGGCCATCAAATCGCGGAGCTGGAAGGCGATCCGTGGCAATCTGGGCTTCAGTCAGGGTTTCCCATCGGGCTGGGTGCTGAGTCTGCGCTCGGAGTTCCAGATGAGCCCGGATGCCCTGATTGCGGGTGAACAGTTCGGTGTGGGTGGTGCCAGCTCGCTGCGGGGATTGAAAGACCGGGCACTCCAGGGCGACCAGGGGGTGATGGCCAGTTTGCAACTGAATACGCCGCCCGTGGCACCTGGCTTGCAGTTACAGGGCTTCCTTGACTCCGCCCAATTGCGCCACCACAACCCCAATGCCTCGCGGCTGGTGTCGGACCGGGCCAGCACGGTGGGCGTGGGCCTGAGATGGGCCAAGGAACCGAATGTGTTCGTCAGCGTCGACTACGGACGGGTGATCACTGGCAGCCGCCTTCCGGCCGCCAGTTTCCCCGATGCCCCCAAAAAGGGCGACGACCGGATGCATGTGACAGTGTCGCTGCGCTACTGAGCCACCGACAGGCCGATTGCGCCTGTTTTTAGGCAAAAAATGGGCCAATACCCAGCGTGAAAAGGTGATACTGTGCTATTTTATTGATAGCATGGCGCTTGCATTTTTCCAGCGAACCCACCCGCTGGCACGCAGTTCACAAGCGGGACACGCGCCACACCCCCATCCCCAGGGGTGGCGGTGAATGCGGTCACCCCGGTAGCAGGTGTGGGTTTCTTCAACGATCAGATCAATGAGCGCAGCGCCGCCCTGGGGCGTTGCGCTGCGATCACCCAGCTGTCTGGCCATCTCCCAGGTGGCGGCCTTGTCGATCCACATGAGGGGCGTTTCGATCAGGATGCGGCGGTCCATGCCCAAGGCCAGGGCCACCTGCAGCGCTTTCATGCTGTCGTCGCGGCAGTCCGGATAGCCGGAGAAATCCGTTTCGCACACGCCGGTGACCAGCACCTGAAGATCGCGCCGGTAGGCCAGCGCCGCCGCGAGCGTCAGAAATACCAGATTGCGACCGGGCACAAAAGTATTGGGCAGACCCGATTGCTCCATGGAAAACGCCATCTCTCGCGTCAGTGAGGTTTCACTCACTTTTCCGAGAACGGCCAGATCGAGCACATGGTCGTCTCCCAGGCGCTTGGCCCAGGCGGGAAATCGCTGTGCCAGCGCCAAACGCACCGCCAGCCGGGCGTCGAGTTCGACACGGTGGCGCTGTCCGTAGTCAAAGCCCAGTGTTTCGACCCGCTCGTAGCGCTCCAACGCATAGGCCAGGCAGGTGGTGGAATCCTGGCCACCGGAGAACAGTACCAAGGCACTACGGTGCACAACGCTGTCCCGGTTCGGGGCCGAGGTTTGCCGGAAGACCCGCCGCGGAGCCCACCCCACCCGGACCGAGTTCGCTGACGTAATCCGCCGGCTGTGGCCTGATCCGTGCCGCGCGGCGCGATTGGGCCGTGCCGATGCTGACAAAGCAGATGGCTTGCTCCGTTGCTGCAATATCAAACAAGTCGCGCAAAGCCTGCGACTTCATGGCTTTGCCGCTGGTCAGGGCTGCCCCAAAACCGTGGGCATGGGCGGTCAGCAAGATGTTTTGCAGTGCACAACCCAGGGATATCAGCCGCTCAGCGGCATCGATTTCCGGGTCGCCGCCGTGCAGTCGGGCCACAGCCAGCAGGAGAACCGGTGCCCGGTCCGCCTTCTCACGGGCTTGCTCTTGCTGCTCTGCCGTTGCCAGAGAATCGCGTTCGCACAGGGCCTGGACAAAAACCTCGCCCAGCCGGGCACGCTGCGCGGACGGCACCAGAACAAACCGCCAGGGCGTGATCTGTCCATGGTCCGGCGCGGCCGCAGCGGAACCCAGGATGCGCTGCAATTGATGGGCATCGGGTCCGGGCACCTGGAGGCGTTTGGGCAATATGGTCTGGCGGCTGTCGACCAGGGTGTGTACCCAGTCCGCCCAATCCTGGGCTGCGGCGTCAGTCAACCGCAGCTCCCCAGGTGCCCGCACGAGGTGCAGTAGTCGCATCCATCCTTGCGAATCATGGCGTGTGCACCGCATTCGGGGCATTTTTTCCCGGCCATCACGCCCGTCGGCAGCCCCAGAAGTTCGGGTGCAGCCGGACCGCTGGCCGGCCGGGGGGCGGCTGGCTCGGCTGGCGAGCGACGTGCCAGGATGTTCTGAATGGCAAAAGCGATGGCCGCCACCTCCGAGTCGTGCCACATTGGCACATGGGTGCCATCGGCCTTCTGGTAGGTACCCAGACGCACCGGGCCACGATCCCAGGCAACCTTGCGCATGTCGCGCAGGGCTCGCTCCAGAAACCCGCCGCGCGCGGCCAGCGACAGCATCCGCATGGTGGAGGTGATCCATTGCTGGGATTCGCCGCTTTGGCCGACCGGCATGAAAAATTCGACCGCCCTTTCCACCATGCCAAGTCCGTCCGCCGCGGGCACGGGCAGGAAAGAGACCACAACGTACAGCGTCTTGTGCCCCTCCTGTGTCCAGTATTCGACCTTGTCGGCCACGGCCGACAGCGCCCCTTTGGGTCGGCTTTCGATCACGGTGCGCATCGGATCAACCGGCGCGATCGGCGCCGACGGCGCTGGCTCCGCCTTGGCGACCGGGGTGTCGACATCCAGAACGGACCCCAGTATGGTGTTGGGCCGGTAGGTCGCCATTCCCTTCAGGTTGGCCCGCCAGGCCTGCAGATACAGATTCTTGAAGTCGTCGAAGGGATAGTCTTCGGACACATTTACCGTTTTGGAGATCGCGGTGTCCACAAAGGGCTGCACGGCCTGCATCATTGCGATATGGTCGCCTGCGGACATGGACAGGGCGCTGACAAAGTAGTCAGGTAGCTGGTTGACATCGCCCCCCAGTTCCCGGTAGAGGCGCCAGGCGTGGTCTTCGACCGCGTATTCACTGGTGGTACCGTCGGATTCACGCTTCTTGCGGCGGTAGGTCCAGGAAAACGGCGGTTCGATGCCATTGGAGGCATTGTCGGCAAAGGCCAGACTGACCGTACCGGTCGGCGCAATGGACAGCAGGTGGCTGTTGCGGATGCCGTGCTGACGAATTTCGGCCTTGATGGGCTCGGGCAATCGGCTTGCAAACGTTCCGGGCGCCAGATAACCCGCGGCGTCGAACTTGGGAAAGCGGCCCTTTTCTTTGGCCAGTTCGATCGAAGCCCGGTAGGCGGCATCGCGCATGCGCTCGGCAATTCGGGCTGCCGCGCGACGCCCTTCGTCCCGGTCATAACGCACACACAACATGGCCAAGGTATTGCCCATGCCGGTAAAACCGACACCAATACGCCGTTTGGCGGCACTTTCGGCCTGCTGCTGAGGCAAGGGCCAGAAGGTCACATCCAGCACATTGTCCAGCGCACGAACCTGGGTCGCCACGGCTGCCTCGAAGGCATCAAAGTCGAAGCCGGGAACACCGCCGAATCCGAACGGGTTGCGGACAAAACGCGTCAGGATGATGGGGCCAAGATCGCAGCAACCGTATGGTGGCAGGGGTTGCTCGCCACACGGGTTGGTCGCCGAAATCGTCTCGCAGTAATTCAGGTTGTTATCGGTGCCAATCTTGTCAAGGAACAGGATGCCGGGCTCAGCGAAGTCGTAGGCCGACTTCATGATCGTGTCCCACAACTCACGGGCGGCCAAGGTCTGGTAGACCCACAGTCCGTCGCTGCGCTGGTAGGCGCCCTGTTTCAACAACTTTTCTCCCGGCCGCGCCTTGTGCACCAGGTCCCAGGGCCGGTCGTTGCTGACGGCCTCCATGAAGGCGTCGCTCACGCCGACCGACACGTTGAAGTTATTCCAGCGTCCCGGCGTTCGTTTGGCGGTGATGAATTCGAGCACGTCGGGGTGGTCTATCCGAAGCACCCCCATCTGTGCGCCCCGGCGGGCACCGGCACTTTCTACCGTGGAGCAGCTCTGGTCGAAGACGTTGATATAGCTGCAAGGGCCCGACGCCATGGAATGGGTCCCCTTGACTTGCGCGCCTTTGGGGCGAATACGCGAAAAATCGTAGCCGACCCCCCCGCCGCGCCGCATGGTTTCCGCCGCTTCGCGCAAGGCTTCGTAAATGCCCGGAAAGCCCTCCCCATCCACCCCTTGTATGGCGTCACCCACCGGCTGGACAAAGCAGTTGATGAGGGTCGCCTGGATTTCGGTTCCGGCAGCGCTCATGATGCGCCCGGCGCCGATGGCGCCAGCGTGCAAGTTGTCGAGAAAACGTTGCTCCCATTCGGCGCGGATGTCAGGCTTTTCCACCGATGCGAGGGCACGAGCCACCCGACGCAGCAGATCCTCCAGCCCTGTCTCGCCGGGCTTGAGGTACTTTTCGTGCAAGACGTCCAGGCTGATGGGTTGTGCGGCCGTGGCGTCGTGGGGCCTTCCAAAATTTTCGCGTTTCATCGTTCGCATTCTAAAAAAGCGGGCCGAACTCGGTCGGCATATGCTGCCCCCGGGGGAGGATTCTGACATCCCAGCAGCCCAGCCTCGCTATCGTTCCATGACGAGACTCAAAAAGTCTGCGATAACTCTGCGGCACTCGCGCCCCGACACCCTACAGCGAGGTGGCCTGTTCTGGTGCGTCCGGATCGACATAGGGCCGATAGGGACCGGTTCCACTGTTTGAGGCCTCCGAGGCCGCGACGAAGCCGCCTCGCAAAGCGTCAAATACATGGATTTCACCGTCTTCGATCACGTAGTGCCATCCGTGCAAGGTAAGCCGTGCCTCTTCTACGGCACGTCGAACCATGGGATAGTCCATAAGGCGTTCGAGCTGTAGCACAACTGCCCTTTGTTCGGTCCGTCGGAATGCCTCGGCACCCGGTTGAACTGGCAGCAAGGCTTCGCTTGCCAGCTTTAGCCACGCTTTCAGCGCAATGGCCTCATCGGACACGCCTTCATAAGCTGCTCGTATCGCGCCACAGTGACTGTGACCGCAGACGATGATGCGCTCTACATGAAGATGCAGCACTGCAAACTCGATGGCCGCCATGGTCCCGTGCAGACCGTGTGAACCATCGTACGGTGGAATGAACGCGCCGACGTTGCGGACTATGAACAACTCCCCCGGCCCCGCACCGGTGAGAAGGTATGGAACTAGTCGGGAGTCTGAGCACCCGACAAACAAGGTCTTCGGGTGTTGCCCTTGAGACACCAAGTCCTGAAATCGCTGCTGATGCAGCGGGAAATAGTCGGAGTGAAACTGCCGCAGACGCGAAAGCAAGTCATCCGGTGCATCACCCGCATGGTTCATTGCACTAGAGGTGTTTCCGCCGAATCCAACACCACACCCTCAATCCGTGCCTTCCCCGCGAGTAACGCCATGTACTGGTTCAGACCACGCGCACCCGAGCTAAGTGTCAACTGGGTTTGCACCCGCCCTCTGACTTCATCAAACGAAGCCTGCCGGCCCTTTCTGCGGCCAATCACTTCAATAATGTGAAACCCGAAGCGGGTATGCACCAGCCGAGGGTGAATGCCTATGCCCCACTGAGGGCTTTTGAGCTGAAACAGTTCGTTGGCAAGCTCCGGAGCGCAATCGTCCGGCCCGACCCAGCCCAAATCACCACCTTGTGCGCTTGAGGGGCAGTTGGACAGTTCGGCAGCCAGTTGGGCAAAGCGCCCCGCGGGAACATCCTTGCGAGACAGTTCGAGCAACGCCTGTTCAGCGCGAACGGTCAGCGCATGCACGTTGACGCCGGGCGTGACCGCGAACAGGATATGGCGCAGATGAACCATCTGCCCGACCACAAACTGCTGCAGGTTTGCTTCGTAATAGCGTGCGCACTCGGCATCACTCGGACGGGGTGTCGGAACCTGCTTCTCCAGCATCGTTTCGATGACCTGCCGCTGGGTGTCATCCAGTGGCGGCGCAACGTCACCCGGTTGATCGGCCAAAAGCCCTTGCCGCACAGCCTCCTGGCGCAACAACTCGCCAAAGGCGAGCTCACGCAGCGCGGATTCGCTGGGCCGGTCGCATTGCCGATGCAACAGGCGTCCATTGACGCGGGCACGCGGTGGTTCGGCGCTCAGACAACCACACGCGCTATCGCCACACCCCGTAACCGCTGAAGTGGAAGCCTTCATGATGAAATCCTCGCAGGGTCTTTCAATGGGTGGGGCGACGGCTACCAACGGCAGTCGGTGTCATGCCGAGGCGCCGGCTGCGCACAACCTGGTACGGCCGCGTGAGATAGCCCAGCGTGGCAAACCCGCTCCAGACATGAACCAGACGCGTGAACGGAAAGACCAGGAAGATGGTCATGCCGAGAAACATGTGGGCACGGAAGACCCACCCCGCGTCCGCCAGCAATTCAGCAGCGCCACCCCGGAACGTGACGATCCGCTGAGCCCACTCGGCCAGCTTCAACATCATCGATCCATCAAGGTGTTGCGCGGACAACGGAATCGTCCCCAGACCCAGTGCGAACTGCAGCCACAACAGCCACAGCAGCACGATATCGCTGGTGCGGCTCGTCGAGCGAATGCGTTCGTCCGAAAGCCGACGGTGCAGCAACAGGGAAACCCCGACAAATCCCAGAATGCCGAACAATCCGCCCGAAACCATCGCCAGGATCTGTTTGGTACCTGCGGACATGAAGGGTTCGTACACAAAGTGTGGCGTCAGCATGCCCACGCTATGTCCGAAAAAGAGAAACAGAATGCCGATGTGGAACAGGTTACTGCCCCAACGCAACTGGCCGGCCCGCAGCAATTGCGACGAGTCACTTTTCCAGGTGTACTGATCCCGATCAAAACGGATCAGGCTCCCCAACAGAAATACGGTCAGGCAGATGTAGGGGTAATACCCGAACAGGAACTGAATGAGGTAGTCCTTCATGCTGGAACTCCTTGAGAGACGGTCTTGCGAACAATATGGATAGGTTGGGGATCGCCCGGCCGGGCTTGCCCACGGGTGCTGCAGCCGGCAAACGCCTCAGGTTCGCCCCAGCTGTCGTCCATGGACTCATCGGCTTCAAACGGGACCGGCTGGACCTTTTCGCCCGCCAGCTCCAGCACCGCGGCCACGGCAGCGGCATAAGGACTGCCGCGTTTGAGCAAGGCACTGAATACGGCAGCCAGGATATGCGCCATTTCCGCCAGGAAGGAACGGGCCACGCCAGCGGGCTGGGTCGAGGCGAACTCCAGCACCACACACAGGTGATCGGGCAGTTCATCCGGCCCCAGGTAGAGACCGGCTTTCTCATAGGTCTGAACGAGATCGATCATTGCAGGACCGCGGTCACGGGAATCGCCATGCACATGCTCGAACAGGTGCAGGGATGTAGACCGGCCTCGATCGAAAGTCTCGACATAGCGCGCTTCGACCTGCATCGGGTCAAGCCGGGCGAGATCGGCCGCCAAGGCCCGCAGTTCGCTCCTCCGGCCCGCTGAAAGAACGGCCTCGTCATCAATCGCGGCCACAAGTCCCGCCAGTTTTTCACGCAGGCCAGCGTCGGGATAACGCAACAGCGCCGCCAACGCCCGCAGGGAGTAACGTGGAGTTTTCACGGGTCATTCCTCCTTCAGACAACCGACTGGATAGGGATGGTTCGGCGTTTGCTGCCACCGAACAGGCTGGCCTCGGATGCCCCATCCGAGCATCCGTTGCCGAACGAGAAGCCGCAGCCTCCGCGCAGGTCAAAGGCGTTTTCGGCGTACTCCCTATGACTGGAAGGAATCACGAAGCGGTCTTCGTAGTTCGCAATTGCCATCACGTGATACATCTCCTCGACCTGCGCTACCGAAAGGCCTGCCTGTTCCAGCACGGTCAGGTTCTGCACCTGGTCAACATGCCGCCCGCGCTGGTAGGCGCGCATGGCCAGCATGCGTTCAAGCGCCCGCACCACCGGACCGGTATCGCCGGCGGTCAGCAGGTTGGCGAGGTATTGCACCGGAATGCGCAGCTGGTTGATATCCGGCAGCTCGCCATTCACGCCAATCTGGCCGGCGTTTGCCGCAGCGCTGATGGGCGACAGCGGCGGAACATACCAAACCATCGGCAACGTGCGATATTCCGGATGAAGAGGCAAAGCGACCTTCCAGTCGATGGCCATCTTGTAAACCGGACTATTCCTCGCACCTTCCAGCCACGACTCCGAAATGCCGTCTTTACGTGCCTGCTCGATCACCCGCGAATCGTTAGGGTCCAGGAAGATGTCGAGTTGGGCTTGGTAAAGGTCTTTGTCGTTGGGCGCACTTGCGGCCTCCGCAATCCGATCGGCGTCGTAAAGCATGACGCCCAGGTACCGGATACGACCGACACAGGTTTCGCTGCAGACCGTCGGCTGGCCCGCCTCGATGCGCGGGTAGCAGAAGATGCACTTCTCGGCCTTGCCGGTCTGCCAGTTGTAGTAGATCTTCTTGTACGGACAGCCGCTGACACACATGCGCCAGCCACGGCACTTGTCCTGGTCGATCAGAACTATGCCGTCATCCTCGCGCTTGTAGATGGAACCGGAGGGACAGGACGCCACGCACGCCGGATTGAGGCAATGCTCACACAGGCGCGGCAGGTACATCATGAAGGTGTTCTCGAACTGACCGACCATGTCTTTCTGGACCTTGTCGAAGTTCGCGAGGTTGGCATCCTGGCTGCGTTTACTGAATTCGCCGCCGAGAATTTCTTCCCAGTTAGGACCCCATTCGATCTTCTCCATACGCTTGCCGGTGATCAGGCTGCGCGGCCGTGCGGTCGGCGCAGCCTTGCTCTCGGGGGCCGATTGCAAATGGTCGTAGTCGAATGTGAATGGCTCGTAGTAATCATCAATTTGCGGCAAATTCGGGTTGCTGAAAATCTTCATCAGCAAGGACCACTTGCCACCTTGCTTTGGAACAATCGAACCGTCGGCATGGCGCACCCAACCACCGTTCCATCGGTCCTGGTTTTCCCAGTCCTTGGGATAGCCGATGCCTGGTTTGGTCTCGACGTTGTTGAACCATGCGTATTCGACACCTGGTCGGCTGGTCCAGACGTTCTTGCAGGTCACTGAACAGGTATGGCAGCCGATGCACTTGTCCAGATTCAGGACCATCGCGATTTGAGCTCTGACTTTCATCGTGTTTCTCCTTGTTCTTCGCTTCAGGCCTGAACGCTGTCGGTGCCTTCACCATCGAGCCAGTCGATCTTGCGCATCTTGCGCACGATGACGAACTCGTCTCGGTTGGTGCCGATGGTTCCGTAGTAGTTGAAGCCGTAGCTGAACTGGGCGTAGCCGCCGATCATGTGGGTCGGCTTGGTGACGATGCGGGTCACCGAGTTGTGGATGCCGCCACGGGTGCCGGTGATTTCGGCCCCGGGGGTGTTGATGATCTTTTCCTGGGCGTGGTACATCAGCACCATGCCGGGGTTGACCCGCTGGCTCACCACCGCACGCGCGGCGATCGCGCCGTTGGCGTTGAACAGCTCCACCCAGTCGTTGTCCACAATGCCGGCACGCTTGGCATCGTCTTCGCTGAGCCAGATCACCGGGCCGCCGCGGTTGAGCGTGAGCATGTGCAGGTTGTCGCTGTACGTACTGTGGATGCCCCACTTCTGGTGCGGCGTGATGAAGTTCAGCGTGATCTCGGTGTTGCCGTTGGGCTTGCGGTTCATCACCTCGTCGACGGTCTTGAGATCCACCGGCGGCCGGTAACTGGACAGCGCCTCGCCAAAGGCCAGTATCCAGGGGTGATCCAGGTAGAACTGCTGGCGCCCCGTGAGTGTGCGCCACGGGATCAGTTCGTGAACGTTGGTGTAGCCCGCGTTGTAGCTGACCTTATCGCTCTCCAGCCCCGACCAGGTGGGCGAACTGATGATCTTGCGCGGCTGGGCCTGGATGTCGCGGAATCGGATCTTCTCATCCTCGCGGTGCAGCGCCAGGTGCACGTGGTCACGTCCGGTGATTTTCGAGAGCGCCTCCCATGCCTTGACCGCCACGTGGCCGTTGGTCTCGGGGGCGAGCTGCAGCACCACCTCGCACGCGTCGATGTCGCTGTCGATCCGGGCCATGCCCTTGGTCGGTCCTTCGGCCTGGACCAGACCGTTGAGGTCCTTGAGTTGCCCGACTTCGGTCTGGGTGTTCCAGGCGATGCCCTTGCCGCCGTTACCGACTTTTTCCATCAACGGGCCCAGGGCGGTGAATCGCTTGTACACGTTCGGGTAGTCGCGTTCGACCACCGCCATCGCCGGCGCTGTCTTGCCGGGGATCAGGTCGCACTCGCCTTTTTTCCACTCTTTCACGTCGAACGGTTGCGCCAGTTCGGCCGGTGAATCGTGCATCAACGGCGTGAGCACCAGTTCCTTCTCGACGCCCAGATGACCGATGCACACCTCGCTGTAGGCCTTGGCAAATCCTTTGTAGATCTCCCAGTCGGACTTGCTCTGCCAGGCCGGATCGACCGCGGTGGACAGCGGGTGGATGAACGGGTGCATGTCGCTGGTGTTGAGGTCGTTTTTCTCGTACCAGGTGGCCGTGGGCAACACGATGTCGGAGTACAGGCAGGTGGTGCTCATGCGGAAGTCGAGCGTGACCAGCAGGTCGAGCTTTCCTTCGGGCGCCTCGTCGTGCCACTGCACTTCAGTGGGTTTCGCGTCGTTCAGCCCAAGGTCCTTGCCCTGCACACCGTGGGTGGTGCCCAGCAGGTGCTTGAGGAAGTACTCGTGCCCCTTGCCGCTGGAGCCCAGCAGGTTGGAGCGCCATACGAACAGGTTGCGCGGCCAGTTCAGCGGGTTGTCCGGATCTTCGCAGCTCATCTTGAGGCTGCCATCCTTCAGCGCCTTGACTGCGTAGTCCTTCGGGTCCAGGCCGGCGGCCTGCGCGTCGCGCACCACCTGTATCGGGTTGGTCTGCAACTGGGGCGCGCTGGGCAACCAGCCCATGCGCTCGGCGCGCACGTTGTAGTCGATCAGGCTGCCGCCGAACTTCGACTTGTCGGCCAGCGGCGAGAGGATTTCCTCAACGCCCAGTTTCTCGTAGCGCCACTGGTCGGTGTGGGCGTAGAAGAAGCTGGTGCTGTTCTGCTGGCGCGGCGGGCGCGCCCAGTCGAGCGCGAAGGCCAGCGCGGTCCAGCCGGTCTGTGGTCGCAACTTCTCCTGGCCCACGTAATGGGCCCAGCCACCACCACTCTGGCCGATGCAGCCGCACATCATCAGCATGTTGATGATGCCGCGGTAGTTCATGTCGGCGTGGTACCAGTGGTTCATCGCCGCGCCGATGATCACCATGGACTTGCCATGGGTCTTGTCGGCGTTGTCGGCGAACTGGCGCGCCACCGCGATCACCTGGTCGCGCTTGACGCCGGTAATCTTTTCCTGCCACGCCGGTGTGTAGGGCGTGTCCTGGTCAAAACTGGTGGCGCCGGTGTCGCCTGGCAGGCCGCGGGACACGCCGTAGTTGGCCACCGTCAGGTCGAACACGGTGGCGACCAGCGCATAGCGCTCGTCACCGGCCTTGCCGAGCTTGATGCGGCGCACCGGAACTTTTCGCACCAGCACATCGTCGGTGGCGCCCGCCTGTTTGTTGGCATTGAAGTGCGGGGTGTCGATGCCGCCAAAATAGGGGAAGGCCACCTCGCCCACCTCGTAGGCGCTGCCTTCGCCCTCCATCAGGCTCAGCTTGAGCTTGACCTGCTCACCGGCGCGCGCTTCCCTGTCCTCCAGGTTCCACTTGCCGGCATCGGCACGGCCTTCAGCGCCCCAGCGGAACCCGACCGAACCGTTGGGCAGCACGACCTTGTCGTCCTGGTCGATGGCGACCGTCTTCCACTCGGGGTTGTTGTCCTGGCCCAGCTTGCCGTTGAAGTCGCTGGCGCGCAGATAGCGCCCGGGTACCACGACCTTGCGCCCGTCGGGCAGGGTGCGCGCTTCCAGTTGCACCAGGTTGGGCATGTCGGTGTAGCGGCGCACGTAGTCGTCGAAGTACGCCGAGCGTTTGTCGAAATAGAACTCCTTCAGGATCACATGTCCCATGGCCATCGCGATCGCCGCGTCGGTGCCCTGCTTGGGGTGCATCCAGATGTCGCAGAGCTTGCTGATCTCGGCGTAGTCCGGCGTGATCGCCACCGTTTTTGCACCCTTGTAGCGAACTTCGGTGAAGAAATGGGCGTCAGGCGTGCGGGTCTGGGGCACGTTGGAACCCCAGGCGATGATGAAGGTGCTGTTGTACCAGTCGGCCGATTCGGGCACATCGGTCTGCTCGCCCCAGATCTGCGGGCTGGCCGGCGGCAAGTCGCAGTACCAGTCGTAGAAACTCATGCAGACGCCGCCGATCAGCGACAGGTAGCGCGAGCCCGCCGCGTAACTGACCATGGACATGGCCGGGATCGGCGAGAAGCCGATCACGCGATCCGGCCCGTATTTCTTGGCGGTGTAGACATTGGCACTGGCGATGAGCTGGTTCACTTCGTCCCAGGTGCTGCGGACCATGCCACCCAGGCCGCGTTGCTGCTGCCATTCACGCCGGGCCTCGGTGTTCTCCACGATGCTGGCCCACGCGTCCACCGGGCTCTTGGCCACGGCCAGCGCCGCGCGCCAATGCTTGAGCAGTTTGCCGCGCACCATCGGGTACTTGACCCGGTTGGCCGAGTAGAGGTACCAGCTGTAGGACGCGCCCCGTGCGCAGCCGCGCGGTTCGTGGTTGGGCAGGTCGGAACGGGTGCGAGGGTAATCGGTCTGCTGGGTCTCCCAGGTGACGATGCCGCCCTTGACATAGATCTTCCACGAGCAGGAGCCCGTGCAGTTCACGCCGTGCGTCGAGCGCACGATCTTGTCGTGGGCCCAGCGGTTACGGTAGCTATCTTCCCAGGTCCGGTCTTCGCCGGTGGTGACCCCATGGTCACCTGAGAATGACTCCCGGGGGTTCGAAAAATAACTCAGTCGATCCAGAAAGTGGCTCATGGTCGTGATTTCCTTTCAGCTAACAATCGGGGCAACGCGCGGCCATTCGACCCCCGCGTTCGCCCCCCATCTCAGACAGCCGGCCAGGCGGCCTGCATTCATCCTTGCCCCCACAGCGACCAGGCACCGTAACCCGCCACCAGCAACCCGAAGATCAGGTTCAGCGGTCGCGTCTTGTCAGTCGCCTGGGGCAGAAACATCGCATCCACGCGAAACGCCTCGGTCACCGGATGGGTCACGAAGACGCCCGCTGCCAGGACGATTCCGTAGACCACGGCGCCGATGTGAAGGAGGTTGCTCATGTCGGGGCTCCGTCTCTCAGGCGGCTTGTCCGAGGTCGATGCGCTTCATGCGCTCTTTCTCGGATTCCGACAGCTTGTCCCACCAGGTACCACCGCCGTTGCCGTAGTCGAAGCGCTCGGCGCCGTTGCGGGTGTAGTACCACCAGTTCACCAGCAGCGAGTACACGTAGAACACGGCGCAACCGATGAAGAACGCGGTGACCGTGCCGGTCTTTTCCAGCGAGGTGGCAATCAGCGAGTTCCAGACGAACGGACCGAACGCCGCCCAGGCACCCGTCCAACCCAGCATCTGCGCGCCCTTGGCCGGTGAATAGGCGAACACGATCGGGTACTGGCGGAACGTGGCCGCGTTGTTGATGCCCGACATCAGGAAGATCCACAGCATGCCCCAGAGGAAGCCGTCGAACTGGGCAATGCTGGTGGGCGTGAGGTAGCCTCCGAAGACCAGGAAGGCCACGCCGCCGATCTGCCCGACCGTGGTCCACTGCATGCCCTTGCTGCCGCCGATCTTGTCGAAAAATCCACCTGTCAGCATGCGAACCAGGCCGCCGATCAGCGGACCGATGTAGGCATAGGCCAGCGGATCGGGGGCGCCGTCGAAGCCGCCGTACAGCGTCTTGATCAGCATCGGAAACGCGGCGGAAAAGCCCGAGAACGACCCGAACGAGCAGATGTAGGTCATGGTGCAGTTCCAGGTGTGCACGCGCGCACGGTTGCGGCCGCTCAGGATCTCGAACTGGCCCATGAACCCGCGCACCGGCAGCTGCAGGCTGCGAAGGAAGACAACCGACAGGATGAAGGCCAGCACCAGGAAAGGCACCCAGATGAAGGCGGCGTTCTGCAGCCACATGCCCTTCTTGACCACGCTGCGCACCGCCACATCGGTGATCTGACCGGCAGCATTGCGCTTGACATCGATGGCCACGCCCTTGGTCGTGACCACTTCAGTGATCTGGCCCCTGTCGTCCTTCTTGACCTCGGCCTTGATCGCCTTGACCTTGTCGGTCTCACGCAGCACGACGTTCTTCAGCACGCCGTCTTCCTTGACCACCTCGATCGCCGTGGCCAGTTCGGGCTGGCTGATCACCACATCCTTGACAATGCCGGCGTCCTTGGTGACCGTGATCGCACCCTTGATCGGGTCGGCCTTGGTGAAGACCTGAGGCCCGCCGACGACGGTGCCCAGCGCCGCAAAGCCGATGATCCAGGGCGCGACGAACTGCGCCACCGAAACGCCGAAGTTGCCGATGCCGGCCTGGATGCCCATGGCCGTGCCTTGCAGGCGCTTCGGGAAGAAGATGCTGGTGGAGGGCATGAAGGACGAGAAATCGCCACCGCCCATGCCACACAGGAAGCCGATGATCATGAACGTGCTCCACGGCGTGTTCAGGTCCTGGACGGCATAGCCGAGCCAGACCATCGGAAGCACCTTCAGGATCGTCGCAATGCTGACCACCGATCGCGTACCCAGCAGCGGGATGAAGTTCGAGTGGATGAGCCGCAGAATGCCCGCGGCCAGCCCGGGAATCGCCGCCAGCCAGAACAGTTCGGTGGTCGTGAACTTGAAGCCGATGGCCGGCATGCGCACCACCACCGCGCTCATGATGAACCAGGTTGCAAACGAGAAGATCAGCGAAAACGTGGTCACGCCGCAGGTGCGCCACGCCAGTGCGCTGCCGGTTTCTTTCCAGAAAACCGGATCTTCCGGCTTCCAGTTCTGAATCCTTGCCATGGTGAATTGCCTTTCTTTGATTGGGCTCTGACGGTTTCAGGCCACGCCGGTTGCGGGCTCGCCGCCCATAAGTGGGGTGCGTCGGACTTCCGTCCAGTACATCCAGATGAGAGATACCCAGACCACGCCATACATCAGCATGAAAGCGGTGGAACGGATGCCGGTCAGATCCATCAGCATGCCGAACAGGATTGGCAGCACAAATCCGCCCAGGCCACCCGCCAAGCCGACGATGCCGCTGATGGCGCCGATGTTCTTGGGGTAGTCGTCGCTGATGTACTTGAAGACGCTGGCCTTGCCGAAGGCCCAGGCCACGCCCAGGATGGCCATCAGCGCGGTGAACGCATAGACGTTCAGACCGATGTGGAAGGTCGTGGGCCCGTTGGCTGTCTGGATCGTGAAGTCGGTCTGCGGATAGCTCAGCAGGAACAGGCAAATCCAACTCACCCACATCACCCACCAGGTCACGCTGTGCGCGCCGTATTTGTCCGACAGCACACCGCCGATGGCGCGCAATACGCCGCCGGGCAGCGAGAAGCAGGCCGCCAGCAGGGCCGCGACCCGGATGTCCAGACCATATTCACCGACGTAGTACTGCACCATCCACAGCGACAGCGCCACGTAGCCGCCGAACACGATGCTGTAGTACTGACAGTACTTGAGCACCTTGGGGTCCTTCAGCGCCTTGAGCTGATCCACGAATCGGGTGTTGCTCGGCACCAGGTGCGCCGGATCACTGTGACTGAACAGCCAGAACAGCACCAGGGTTCCCAGCATGATGGCGGCGTACACCTGCGGCACCATGGCCCAGCCAAAGGCCACAAGCAACACTGGCGCTACGAACTTGTTCACCGCTGCGCCGGAGTTGCCGGCACCGTAAACCCCCATGGCCGTTCCCTGGCGGTTTTTTGGGAACCAGCGCGCGACATAGGGTGTGCCCACCGAGAACGAACCGCCAGCCAGACCGACAAACAGGCCAATGGTCAGAAAGTGCCAGTACTCGGTGGCGTAGCTCATCATCCAGATGGCAGGCACGGTGATGGCCATCAGAATGGCCATCACGATCCGGCCACCGTATTTGTCGGTCCAGATGCCCAGCGGCACGCGAACCAGTGAGCCGGTCAGCACCGGCACGGCCGTCAGGAGGCCGAATTGCGTGGCATTGAGATTGAGCGCCTTCTTGATCGGGATGCCGATGACGCCAAACATCATCCAGACCATGAAACAGACGGTGAACGCCAGCGTGCTCACGATCAGGACCGACCAGGCCTTTTTCTCGTTTCTCAGTTCGGTAACCATGCTTTGATCTCCAGAAATCTCACGAGGAGACTTTCGCCGGAGAGAGCGTGGCTGAACATCCACCGTTGGAACGTGGGGCCCAAACCAGAAGGACGATGGGGGCCTTCACCCCTATCGTCCGAAAGAACTAATCCCCCGGTTTATCGCCGGTGATTGATCTGCATCAAACGATAGGGTGGCTGGCCGCAAAGACGGCCGCTTGAACCCGCGAACTCAAGCCCAGTTTGCGCAATATGTGCTGCACGTGGATCTTGACCGTGGTCTCGGCGATATCCAGCTCGCGGGCAATTCGTTTGTTGCTGTCGCCCTGTGCAATGAGGGAGAGGATTTCCCGCTCGCGCGGTGACAGCACGCCAAGACCAGGGGTAGCCCCAACAACAGCGCCCGGGGTCGGTGAAATGGCCTCCGACGACGTGCCTGGCGAGGGCACTGCCGGTGGGGCCGCACTTTCGCGTGCCGGGCGGGCGCGAAAAGCTGAGACCAGCTTGGTCATCATTTCCGGACTGACCACCGACTCCCCCTCCAGCACCTTGACGATGGTCTCCGTCAATTGCTCCGACTCTATAGTCTTGAGAACGTAGCCGTCCGCTCCGGCCTGGAGAGCGTCCGCCAGATCATTCTCGTCTTCGCTGACGGTCAACATCAGTATCCGCGCACCTGGCGCCGCCTCCTTCAATGCCGGAATCGCGTCCACCCCCCGAACTCCGGGCAAATGGTTGTCCAGCAAAATCAGATCAGGCACCCCTTTATCGAGGCAACGGAGTGCCTCGCCGACGTCGGCCGCCTCACAAGCAACAACAAAGCGTTCGTCCTGGCAAAGAAGTGCCTTGAGTCCGCGCCGGAAAAGCGTGTGGTCATCAACCAGAAGCAAACGGATAGACGGGCTCATGAAGTGGTCGCGACGGAATGGGGAAGTCCCAGCCCCACAGTGGACAACCCACTGGAGGTCACCGGATTGATCGGGAGTGTCAGTGTGACGGCGGTCCCCTGGCCGGGGCTGGACGTCAGCTTGACGACAGCGCCGATACGTTCTGCCCGCTCACGCATGATCTTGGTTCCGACGTGGGTCTCGCCCTGGCGCGCCCTCGTGTCGAATCCGCAGCCATTGTCGCGCACCACAAAACTCCACTGCGGGCCTTTCTCGACATCGAGGCTGACATGGCTTGCTCCGGCATGTTTGCGAACATTCGACAAGGCCTCCTGAATGACGTGCAGAACCTGCACCTGGACATCGGCTGGCAAGGGTAAGCCATCGCCCTCGATCTGCAACCGCGCAGGCAAGCCTGTCTGGTGTTGAAACTTCTGAAGCGTCTCTTGCAACGCCCGCTCAATGTCATCGGTATTGGTCCGGGTCCGAAAGTGCACCAGCAGTTCGCGCACATCGTTGATGCTTTCCTTGAGCCCGGCGTCAAGCTCATCCAGTGTCGACTGGATCTTTTCGGCCTGTTGCCTGTTCACCGCGCCTCGCAGCAACTGGGTCTGGATTTTCAGGAAAGCCAGCGACTGGGCAATCGAATCATGCAACTCTCGGGCGAGCAAGGCACGCTCTTCACCGACGGCAGCCTCGCGCTCGAGGGCCGCGGCTCGCAGGCCCTCCAGCGAGCTGGCCAGGTGACTGGCCAATGCATCCAGCAACTCCGACTCTTCGGTATTGAGCTGCAGGTCTCGCCGAAAGAAAAGGTCGATCTCGCCGATCAGGCGTTGCTGCAAACGCACCGGCACACTGACCACATTGCGAAATCCCGCCCGCGCGCAGTGACGCAAAGGCGTCTGTGCATCCTGGTGAATCGGAATCACCCGTGTGCGCGCCTGGGGCTGCAGGCTGCCACAGGCGCAGGCACCGGCGATCAGGCTGCGCTCATCCTCCTGCATATCGGCGGGAAAGCAGTCGGACGCAAGCATCAGGTAGCGCTGATTGGCTTCGTCAGACCAGCGGACCGCCACTGCGTCGGCCTTCAGAACTTCTCGAACCCGTTGCGAGAACCCCTGCGACAGCTCCTCGACGGAGTTGGCGCGGGCGAGGAAAGCACTGACCTCGTACAGCGCCTCCAGCCGAGCGCGCTGGGCCTCCACCCGTTCGGTCTTGGCTTTCACTTTCGCTTCAAGGCCTTGGTACAGCGATTGCAACGTAGCGGCCATGCGGTTGAAGCCCCGGGCGACCAGGCCGAATTCGTCGTTGGTGTCGACATCGATCCGGATCGCAAAATCGCCGGACTCAAGCTTCTGCAGACCCTGTTGCAACTGGGCCAAGGGACTGATCACGTATAGATACCCGGTGTAGAGCATCACCACGGCGCCGCCAATGGCCAGTGCCATCATCAGCATCTGGGCCAGATTGAGTATGGCGGTGAGGTGCGAAAGCTGCTGCTCGATCGCCAACACCAGGCGGTCGATCGCTTCGACAAACTGTCCGGCGGCCGCCAGCGTTTGAGACGGTGAAATATCGGAACCCGCCCGCCAATACTCCCGCTGGCCTTGCCAGAGGACTTCAACCTCCTTGAAGCGCCGGGTCACTTCATCATCCCAGGGAACAAAAAGGGGACGGGCCGGATCCCCCATGCGCAGCACGGCCAGGCTTTCGTCGAAATGCTGCACGTACTGCTGGCGCTCGACGGGAGAGACAACTGCTTGTGCTGCGCTGGCCAGGCGCCAGGTCTGCATCCGCATGCGCCCTGCCTCGTTCACAGCAGCCGCTCCGCCCTCCAATTGCCAGGTCACCCACAGTGTCAGTCCGATGGACGTCACCGCGACCGCCAGAAGTACCGTGCCGATCCGTATCAGCTTGGTGGAAAGCGAAGCGTTTCGAAACATGGCGGGCAGCAGCGTTGACCGGAAAAGGGATAAGCAGCTGTGAGAAATGTCACAGATAGGGGTTGGCAAGCAGGGCCTTGGAGCGCATTGTGCGTCGAGTCGCTACCATCACCAACCCCCGTCGGGGCCCCTGACGGTCAAGCGCCTTTGTCTGCCTGATGCCGCGTATCGTCTTTTTCCTCATCTGTTGTCTGTTCAGTCTGGTTTCCGCCGTGGCCCAGACCGTGCCACCCGGCGAAGTCGCGGTCGCCGGACTCCCACCGGTCGTTCCCGCTCCTGCCGTTGACGTCACGCTGCGCGACGGTGAAGGCGCCCGGGATTTGCGCCCCCTGGGCCGATGGGTCATCGCCCCCTCAGGACAACCCGATCGGGCGCTGGATGCGCTCACCGCTGCGCACCCTCCCTCTACCCGCTGGCGCAGCGTGCAATTGAACCCGGGTCAGTCCTACTGGGGATGGATTCAGGTTCAGGTGGAGCCACCGGCCCTTGCGGCCGACTGGTTCATCCGGATACCGAATCCGGCGGTCGACCACCTTCGGCTGTTCTGGCGCGTCTCGTCCGAGCAGGCATGGTCCGCCGCGCAATCCGGAGACCGGGTTGCGGCCCACGACGCCGAGGTCCGTTCGGTGACTCCCGTGGTTCGCGCACGGGCTGGCAGCGGGCGGCAGGAATGGCTGGTCGAAATCGCCAACCTGCAAGGCGGCATGAACAACGCCATCGAACTGCTCCCGCTGCGGCTCCTGACGGTAGACCTTTTCCACCAGTCCCTCCTGACCGGGGTGCTGCTGTGCCTGTCCGGTGGGCTTCTGATTGCGGGGCTGATCCGCGCTGCACGGCATCCGGATACCGAGCATCTGGTGAGTTGCTGCTTTTTTGCCTCCGTCCTGTTCGGATGCCTGATCCAGACCGGGGCGGGCAACTTCTGGATCTGGGGCCAATGGCCCGCAGTCAACCATTGGCTGCGCTTTGCCGCACTGCCCGCCATCATGGTGACGTGGATCGGAATGAATCTGCTGGTGCTGCGGCTGCCCCAACGGGCGCCCCGTGTCACCCGGGCCCTGTATTTCTGGCTGGGACTTCTGGTCCTGACGGCGCTTTCCATTCCGCTGCTGGAGAACCTCGGCAACGCGGCACGCACTGTGCTTCGTCTGTCGCTCTACAGTTCGTTTCTGATCGTGATGGCTGTCACCGCCTGGCTGATCCGCCTCGGTCACCGTGACGGCGCCCTGGCACTTGCCGGCCAGCTGGTGGTGTTTGCCGCAGGTCTGGCGTCGGCTGGCTACAACCAGGGCTGGATTCAGGCGGGCGATTGGGCCTGGCTCGGGTATCCGGCGGGGCTGGTTGCCGGCGGCTGGTGGCTGTATCACCTGCATGAGTACCGGGTCGCGTCGGACGATGTGGTGACACTGCGCGCCCGTGAACTGGGCACCCAGGACCCGCTGACCGGCCTGCCGAACCAGTCTGCTGCCACCTACAGCTTTGATCGCATGGCCGTCCGTGCTGCGTTTTTCGGCCACCGGGGCGTCTGCGCCCGCATCAGCCTGACCAACGCCCAACAAATGATTGACGAAGGTGGCAACCGCCTTCTCAACGAATGCCTGGTTCGACTGTCATCGCGCCTGCGCCTGAGCTTGCGCACCATCGATCTGTTGGCCCGCCTGGACGACGGCGATTTCGTGGTGCTCCTCGATGGGCCGCAGAACCAGGCCAGCGCCCGCGACGCTGCGACACGGTGGGTCGCCGCGGCCTTGCGCACACCGGTCGGAGGTGTCACACCCCGGATCCGGGTGGGCATGACCACCTTCGACAACCGGGAACAGAACCTGCAATCGGCTCTGGATGCCATTGAGGCCAAACGCACCCGCATGCCTGGTACGCGGGGCGACCGCTCCATATTCGACACTTTCCAGGGTGACCTGGGCCTGCGCGACTCCGCCCCGGGACGCTGAAGACCCTCCGTACGGCCGGGTCGCACTCACCTGCCAGGTCAGCGGCATAGGATGGCTCGAAGCAACCGGCCAGCCCTTCTTACTCCACTGTCACACTTTTCGCCAGGTTGCGTGGCTTGTCGACATCGGTGCCACGGGCACACGCGGTGTGGTAGGCCAGCATCTGCAGCGGCACCACATGCAACAGGGGCGACAGTGCGCCGTAGTGTTCGGGCATCCGGATGACATGCAGGCCCTCGCTGCTTTCGATGTGGGCATCGGCATCGGCCAGGACGTACAGCACACCGCCACGGGCGCGGACCTCCTGCATGTTGCTCTTGAGCTTTTCCAGCAGCGCATCGTTGGGCGCCACCGTCACCACCGGCATGGCGGCGGTGACCAGCGCGAGAGGTCCGTGCTTCAACTCGCCGGCCGGGTAGGCCTCGGCATGGATGTAACTGATTTCCTTGAGCTTGAGCGCCCCTTCCAGGGCAATGGGGTAATGCAGACCGCGGCCCAGGAACAGGGCGTTTTCCATGCGCACGAAGTCTTCGGCCCAGCTGATCACCTGGGGCTCCAGCGCCAGCACGGCCTGCAGGGCCACGGGCAGGTGCCGCATGTCCTTGAGATGTTGTGACTCCGCCTGGCCACTCAAGCGCCCGCGCACCTTGGCCAGCGTCAGCGTCAGCAGGAACAGCCCGGCCAACTGCGTCGTGAACGCCTTGGTGGACGCCACGCCGATTTCCACCCCGGCCCGGGTGATGTAGGCCAGACGGCACTCGCGCACCATGGCGCTGGTAGCCACGTTGCAGATGGTCAGCGTGTGGCTCATGCCTTGCGCCTTGGCGTGCCGCAGGGCGGCCAGGGTGTCCGCCGTCTCGCCGCTCTGGGTGATGGTCACCACCAGGGTGTCGGGGTGCGGCACCGAGTCCCGGTAACGGTATTCGCTGGCCACTTCCACCTGCACCGGAATGCCGGCAATGGATTCCAGCCAATACTTGGCGGCCAGGCCACTGTAGTAACTGGTACCGCAGGCCAGTATCAGTACCCGGTCCACGGACGACAGCACGGCCTGCGCGTCTTCGCCGAACAGGTCGGGCGTGATGCCCTCCACCCCTTCGAGGGTGTCGGCGATGGCACGGGGCTGTTCGAAGATTTCCTTTTGCATGTAGTGACGGTAGGGACCCAGTTCGGCCGCACCACTGTGGGCGTGCACCGTCTTGACCGGGCGGTCGACCGCCCGGTGGTTGCGGTCCACCACCCAGTGGCGACCCAGCTGCAGATCCACCACATCGCCCTCTTCCAGGTACACGATCTGGTCGGTCACGCCGGCCAGCGCCATCGCGTCGCTGGCCAGAAAGCGCTCCTGGCCGTCGGCGCCGACACCGAGGATCAGCGGTGAACCTTCGCGAGCGCCGATCACCCGGTGGGGCTCGTCGCGATGAAACACGGCCACCGCGTAGGCGCCTTTGAGCTGGCGCACCGCGGCCTTCACCGCCTCAAACAGGTCACCCTGATAAAGACTGTCGACCAGGTGGGCGATCACTTCGGTATCGGTCTGGCTTTCAAAGTGGTAGCCCAGCCCGCGCAGGTCGGCGCGCAGTTCGTCGTGGTTCTCGATGATGCCGTTGTGGACCAGCGCCACGCGGCCCGCCCGGGTGTGCGCATCGGCGCCCGGGCCGTGGCTGAAATGCGGGTGCGCGTTATGGACGGCCGGGGCGCCATGGGTGGCCCAACGGGTGTGGGCGATGCCGGTGCCGCCTTGCACCCGGTCCGCCGCCACCTGGCTGACCAGTTCGGCCACCCGGGCCGTGCTGCGGGCCCGGCGCAGGCCGGCACCCGCCACGGCCTGCAAGCTGGCGCCATGCACGGCCACGCCGCAGGAGTCATATCCGCGGTACTCCAGCCGTTGCAGACCCTGAACCAGAACCGGAACAATGTCGCGGGTCGATACCGCACCGACGATGCCACACATAAAGCCACCCCTGAATGAGAAGAAGGCGTGAATGTAGCGCGACTGTCACGGAATAGGCGATCATAATCAATGGATAGACTGACTGAAAATTTCATCTCAGCTAAAGAGTGCGAAAATATTTCCTGGATTTAATGTAGATGGAAGAAAATTTCACACCTGACGCCATCGACCTGAAACTGCTGACCTTGCTTCAGGACGACGCAAGCCAAAGCAATCAGGCACTGGCCGAGCGTGCCTGTGTGTCGCCACCCACCTGCCTGAGACGGGTGCGGCGCCTGCGCGAGACCGGCTGGATTGAGGGGGTGACGGCCATGGTGAACACCGACCGGCTGGCCACCCACCTGGGCCACGGGCTGACCGTGGTGGCCGAAGTGACGCTGGAGCGCCAGAACGCCGAGGCGCTGGATCATTTCGAACAACTGGTCGTGACACGGCCGCCGGTACAGCAGTGTTACCGGGTCACGCCTGGCCCCGACTTCGTCCTGATCGTGCAGGTGCCGGACATGCCGGCCTGGAACCACCTGGCCGGCACGGTGTTGCGCGCCGACCAGAATGTTCGCAACGTCAAGGCCTATTTTTCGGTTCGGCGGGCGAAATTTACGCCAAAAGTGCCAATACCCAGCGAAAAAAGGTGAGTTTCAGCTATACTATTTATAGCGATTCACTGGGCGGGAGGTGCCTTTTTCACCGGCCGTTTCCAGTTGGCAATGGTCACCTGGCGGCCACGCGCCACCACCAGGGCACCCTCCGGCGTGTCCTTGCTGACAGTGGAGCCGCCGCCGATGGTGCCGCCCGCACCCACGGTCACCGGCGCGACCAGAACACAGTTGCTGCCGATATGGGCGTCGGCGCCGATCACGGTGCGGTGCTTGTTGGCACCGTCGTAATTGGCGGTGATGCTGCCCGCGCCGTAGTTCACCCGTTCGCCCACCGTGGCATCGCCCAGATAGGCCAGGTGGTTGGCTTTGGCCCCGTCGGCGAGAGCGCTGTTCTTGACTTCGACGAAATTGCCGATATGCACCCCTCGCCCCAGCCGCGTGCCCGGCCGCAAGCGCGCGAACGGCCCCACCGTGGCGCCCTCGCCCACGTCCACCCCGGCGGATTCGCCATCGATGTGGCAAAACGGCTGGATCACCGCGCCGGCGGCGATGCGAACATTGGCGATGACACAGTTGGCACCGATTCGCACGCCCTCACCCAGCTCGACCGCCCCCTCGAACACACAGTTGACGTCGATCTCCACATCCTGCCCGCAGCGCAGCGTGCCACGCAGATCAAACCGGGCCGGGTCGTGGATACGGACGCCCTGCTCCATCAATGCCCGCGCCTGCCGCAGTTGCAGGGCGCGCTCCAGTTCGGCCAGTTGAACCGGGCTGTTCACCCCGGCGACCTGCGCCGCATCGGTGATGCGATGCGCCACCACCGGCACGCCGTCGGCCACGGCAAACTTCACAATGTCGGTCAGGTAGTACTCGCCCTGGGCATTGCGGTTGTCCAGACGGGACAACCAGGCTTTCAGCCAGCGCGCCGGCACCGCCATGATGCCGCTGTAGATCTCGCGGATGGCGCGCTGGGCTTCGCTGGCGTCCTTGTGTTCGACGATGGCCAGCACCGGCGCATCGGGTGCGGCGGTCGCCCGCACGATGCGCCCGTAGCCGGTCGGGTCATCGAATGCAATGGTCAAAAGCGCCAGCCGCTCGCCCGCACACCGGGCAATCAGGGCCTGCAAGGTGTCGGCGGTGGTCAGCGGGACATCGCCGGACAGGATCACCACCACGGCGTCATCGGCCAGCGCCGGCACAGCCTGCTGTACGGCGTGCCCGGTGCCCAGCTGGGGCTCCTGGCGGACGAATTTCAATGAGAAACCGTTCATGCCCAGCGCAAAATGGTCGAAGCTTGCTTCCACTTCCGTAGCGCCGTGACCCGTGATCACCACCGCCGACCGCGCGTTCAACCGTGTCGCCGTGTCGACCACATGGTGCAGCAAAGCGCGACTGCCAAGTTGGTGTAACACTTTGGGCAGGCGGCTTTTCATGCGCGTGCCTTTGCCGGCGGCCATGATGACCACATCCACCGGCACGGCAGATGGGGAGCTGGGCTCGGACGAGACGGAATGGGACATGACGAAACAATCCTTTCGGCTGCGGATTATCGTGGCATCGCTGGTGCTCCTGCTGCTGGGAGGCTGCAGCGTGGTTCGGCTGGGCTACGAACAATTGCCCCTGCTGCTGCAAACCTGGGTGGACCGCCAGGTTGACCTGAGCGACACCCAGGCGGCCGCGGTCCGGCGCGCCGCAGACGAACTGCTGGACTGGCACCGCAGAGAGCAATTGCCGCTGGTGGCCGACTGGCTGGCCCAGCTGCAAAGCCGCGCCCTGCGCGATACCGACGAAAACCAGCTGTGCCGGGACGCGCAGTGGATTCGCGACGGCGTGTCGGCAATCAGCGGCCGGCTGCTGGCGCCGGCGACCGATCTCGCGATGAGCCTTTCGCCGCCGCAGATCGCCCGTCTGCAGTCCAGTCAGCAGCGCAGTACGGTCAGCTGGCGCGAGGAGTGGCTGGACGGCAATGCGCGGGAGCGTCTGCAGCGCCGCACCGATCGCACCATCGAACGCGCCGAGCGCGTCTACGGCCGCTTGAGCACGGCCCAACGCACCCTGATTGCGGATTGGCTGGCCAATGACGGCTTTGATGCGGCCGCCTGGGGCGCCGAGCGCCGCCGCCGCGAAGACGACATGACCCAGACGCTCCATCGGCTTGCCACCACACGCCCGGGGCCGGCGCAATCCCGCCTTGCAATCGCCGCGCTGCTGGATCGGTGGCAAACCTCGCCGGACCCGGCCTGGCGCGCGACATCGGAACGCCATCTGCGCAATGGCTGCATCCTCAGCGCCCGATTGCACAACAGCACCAGCCCCGAGCAGCGCGAGCGGGCGATCCGCACACTGCGCGGCTGGGAATCCGACCTCCGCGCGCTCGCGGGGCAGAGCCCGGCCGCCGCCGCTGGCCGGGCAATCAGCCCCGGAACCGCCGGCGGGTGAGGGCCAGCGCGACCCAGAACGAACCGACCGCGAACACCGCCAGCACCGCCAGGTGGCGCAACGGATCGGCGGGCCACCGATCCAGGAACAGCGGCCGCACCAGCTCCACCGCCGCCGACAGCGGCAGCCATTCGGCCACGGCGCGCACCAGCGGCGGCAGCTGCTCGCGCGGGAAGAAGATGCCCGAGAGGAACATCATCGGCGTGAGAAACAGCGTGAAGTAATAGGTGAAGAAGTCGTAGCCCTTGGCCAGTGCGTTGAAGATCAGCGCGATGCAGCTGAAGGTGATGCCCACACCCAGCAGCACCGGCCAGGCCACCAGCAGCTTGGGGCTGTGGCTGATGCCCAGCGCCAGCATCACGCCCAGGATCGCCGTTACCGTGAACAAGGCCTTGAACGCGGCCCACAGCATCTCGGCCAGCACCACGTCGTCCAGGCGCACCGGCGCGTTCATGATGCCGTCCCAGGTTTTCTGCACATGCATGCGCGAGAAGGCCGAGTACAGCGCCTCGAAACTGGCCGCGTTCATGGCGCTCATGCAGATGCTGCCACTGGCCAGGAACAGGATGTAGGGCACCTTCTGGTCACCCAGCTGCACCTGCCCCACCAGCGCGCCCAGGCCGTAGCCGAAGGCCACCAGCCACATCAGCGGCTCGGCAATGTTGCCCACCAGGCTGGGAATGGCCAGCTTGCGCCAGACCAGCAGGTTGCGCAGGAACACCGGCCACCAGCGCATCGACAGGCGCGGCGCCGACCAGACGGAAGCAGTGGACACCTGCGACATGATCAGCCTTCCTCCCGGATCTGGCGCCCGGTCAGTTTGAGAAACAGATCTTCCAGATTCGCCGGCCGGTGCAGTGTGCGCAGCGCCGGATGCGCTTCCAGCGCGGCCAGCAGCGGGCGGGCCTGGGCGGTGTAGAAAAATACGGTCTCGCCGCTCACCTCGACCCGTGCGGACAGGGCGCGCAGCACGGTGTCCTGCGCCAGCGCCAGCGCGCCCACGCCGTAGACCTCCACCACGTCGGGCTCCAGGTGCTCGGCGATCAGGTCGCGCGGGCGGCCTTCGGCGATCTTGCGGCCGTGGTCCAGCACCAGCAGGCGGTGGCACAGGCGCTCGGCCTCGTCCATGAAGTGGGTGGTCAGCAGGATGGACTTGCCCTGCTGCAGCAGCAGTTGCAGGCGCTCCCACATCAGGTGGCGGGCTTGCGGGTCCAGCCCGGTGGTGGGCTCGTCCAGCAGCAGCAACTGCGGATCGTTGACCAGGGCGCGCGCCAGCGACAGGCGCCGTTTCATGCCGCCCGAGAGCTCACCGGGCTTGGCCTCGGCCTTGTGCGACAAGGCGGCAAACTCCAGCAGCCGGGGGATGCGGGCCCGGATGGCGGCGTCCTTCATGCCGAAATAGCGGCCATAGACCAGCAGGTTTTCGGCCAGGTTGAAATCCGGGTCCAGTGTGTCGAACTGGCTCACCACGCCCAGGCGGGCCTTGATGGCCAGCGCATCGGCGGGCATGGTGCGCCGGGTGCCGTCCAGCGTGTAGGCCACCTCGCCGCCGTCCGGTGTGGCCAGGCCGAGCGCCATGCGGATGGTGGTGGTCTTGCCGGCGCCATTGGGGCCGATCACGCCCAGGCATTCACCCGGCGCGATGTGAAAGGACACGTCGTCCACCACCACCGCCTCGCCGTAGCGTTTGCGCAGGTGGCTGACGTCGATCAAGGGTGCAGTCATGCGCCCATTGTCGCCGGACTTATTCCGGGCTGCCCACCGTCAGCGTCACCTCGGCCACGCCGGCCACCCGGCCGGTGATGTGGTCGCCCGGCAGCACGGCGCCCACGCCTTCCGGGGTGCCGGTGTAGATCAGGTCGCCGGGCACCAGGTGGTAGAACAGGGACAGGTCGGCAATGATTTCACGCACGTTCCAGATCAGCTTGTCCACGTCGGACGCCTGTTTGGTCTCGCCGTTCACCTCCAGCGCGATGGCGCCGCGGTCCACGATCTGCCCTTGCATTGGCACGACGGCGCTGCACACCGACGACTGCTCCACGTCCTTGCCCAGGTCCCAGGGGCGGCCCTTGTCGCGGGCCACCAGCTGCAGGTCGCGCCGGGTCATGTCCAGGCCGGCGGCGTAGCCGTAGATCACGGTGTGCGCGTCCTCGGCCTTCACGCGGAAGCCGACGGCGCCGATGGCCACGACCAGTTCCATCTCGAAGTGGTAGTTCTTCGTCTCGGGCGGGTAGGCCACGGTGGCGCCGGAGGGCGTCAGCGTCTGCGGCGCCTTGGTGAAATAGAACGGCCGCTCGACCGATTTGTCCACCGGCTTGCCCATTTCGACGGCGTGCGCGTGGTAGTTGCGGCCGACAAAGAACAGGCGGTTGATGGGGAAGCGCTCGTCGCGCCCCAGGATGGGCAGGGAGGGGACGGCAGGCGGCGGGAACAGATAGGTGGTCATGGGGTGTTAAGTCGGTTTTTTGGGGGGTGGGGGCTCTCCGGTCGGGCCAGGCTTGAGAAAGCCGGTTGCTGAGAAAAGCTGCCGGCCCTTCGACAGGCTCAGGGTGAACGGGGTGGGGCCTGGGCTCGCGAGGTTTCGGAAGTCACCGGGTGATCGGGTTGGAGCGGGCGGATCTCGATCAGCCCCGCACCTCATAAACGCCGAGCTTGCGGTGCAGCGGCGACTCGTCGGCGATGAACACGAACGAGGGTGCGTCGGCGTTCAGGTTGGTCAGCGTGACGGCTTCGTAGCCGGGTGCGCAGCAGGTGTCGGCTTCGGCCAGGGCGAAGCTGCTGTCCACGATCTGCGCCTGCACGCGGCCTTCGATCAGGTGGAACACCTGCGCGGGTGAGCGCGCCGGCAGGCGCAGCGTCTGGCCGGGGCGCAGCAGCAGCGCATAGAAACCCAGGATGTTCTCGGCGTCTTCGCCGGTCTCGGGGTTCACATAGGTCACCTGCACCGCGTCCAGGTCCGGCTGGTCGGCCGCCAGGCCCAGCAGCCCGGCGCGGGCCTCGGCCCAGGGGTAGCGCAGCACCGGGTTGCGCTTGTTGCTGCGCTCGAACACCGGGCTGGGCACCACGCCGGCGCGGCTCCAGGCGCGGTCGCCGCGGCTGGGCTTCACGTCCTGGCGCTCGCCGCCGATCACGTAGGAGGCTTCCATGAAGTACACCAGCGGCAGGTCCAGCACATCCAGCCAGACCACCGGCTGGTCGCCGTCGTGGCCGTGTTCGTGCCACAGGCCGGTGGGCGTGAGGATCAGGTCGCCGCGCGCCATCGGGCATTTTTCGCCGTCCACCGTGGTCCACGCGCCTTCGCCCTCGACGATCATGCGCACGGCGTTGGGCGTGTGGCGGTGGCTGGGCGCCCACTCGCCCGGCAGCAGCAGCTGCATGCCCAGGTACATGGCGGCGCTGGCCTGCATCTTTTCCAGGCCGTGGCCGGGGTTGGCCATCACCAGCACACGGCGCTCGGCCTTTTCCATCGGCGTGAGCTCGCCGGCGCGCATCAGCAACGGGCGCAGCGTGTCATAGGCCCAGAACGTGGGCTGTGTCTTGCGCGTGGGCACCTGGGGCGGCAGCACCGCGCGCAGGCTGGGCCACAGCGGCACCAGGTTGAGTTTCGTGAGTTCGTCGCGGTAGTCCTGCGGCAGGTCTTCCAGGCGGCCAAGGTCGTGCATGGGGTGTCTCCGGTGGGTGCAAAGTTGTCAGGGATGGGGATAGGAAGCAGGCGGGCCGCTGCGCCGGGCCAGAAACGCCGCGGAACCGGCTTTGCCGGGCCGCTGGCGTTGCCCCCGGACGGGGGAGGCGGCCGTCAGGCCGCTTCGGGGGCGAGACAATTGTTCACATTCCAGCCGTACAGCCATTCGATGGCGTCGTAGAAGCGCTCCTGGCTGCGGCCTTTCCACAGCGAGTTGCGGATCAGCCGCTCCACGCCCATGGCGTGGTACAGGCGGCCCATCTCCCGGCCGGACAGCACGATGCGCGCGGTGCGGGTGACGCGGTTCTTCTGGTAGAGCTGCAGCGCGGCGTCCCAGTCCTTGTTCGTCACGCGCAGGGCTTCGCCCAGCGTCACCGCGTCTTCCATCGCCATGCAGGCGCCCTGGGCCATGTATTGGGTGGTGGGGTGGGCGGCGTCGCCCAGGATGGTGGCGCGGCCGAACACCCAGGTGCCGATCGGCTCCTTGTCGGCGGTGGCCCAGCGGCGCCAGGTTTTCGGCAGTTCGATCAGCTGGCGCGCCCTGGGGCAGATGCCCTGGAAGTAGCTCTCCACCTCTTCCTTGCTGCCGTCGGTCACGCCCCATTGCTCTTGCTGGCGGCTGTGGAAGGTCACCACCACGTTGTACTGCTCGCCACCCCGCAGCGGGTAGTGCACCAGGTGGCACTTGGGGCCGGCCCACAGGCTGGCGGCGTTCCACTTCAGGTCATCGGGGAAGTCGGCCTGGTCGACCACGGCGCGGTAGACCACATGGCCGGTCACGCGCGGCGGGTCGTTCACGTACTGCGCACGCACCACCGACTTGCCGCCGTCGGCGCCGATCAGCGCCTGGCCCACCCAGCGCTTGCCGTTCTGGTCGATAGCGGTGACGGTCTTGCGGGCGTCGTCCTGCTCGATTTTTTCGATGCGGGTGTTGGTGAAGAATTCCACGCGGCCGGTTTCCACCGCGCCTTCGAGCAGCGAGGAGTGAATGTCCACACGGTGGATCACCGCATAGGGGTTGCCGAAGCGCTGGCGGAAGGCCTCGCCGGTCTCGATCTTGCCCACCAGCGACTCGTCGAGTGCGTCGTGCATCACCATGTAGTCGGTGTAGACCGCGCGGCCGCGCGCCTTGTCGCCCACGCCCAGCGCGTCAAACGCGTGGAAGGCGTTGGGGCCGAGCTGGATGCCGGCGCCGATTTCGCCGATCTCGGCCGATTGTTCGAACACCTGCACCTGGAAGCCCTGGCGCACCAGGGCCAGGGCGGCGGCCAGGCCGCCGATGCCGCCGCCGGACACCAGCACCGGCAGCGTGTTGTGGGTTGAGCGGGTCATGGTTCTCCTCGATGGGGGTGGAATTTAATAAGTGCACATTTGATATGTATGCTTATTATTTGTCAAGACCTCCTCCACCATTCCCCGGGGAGACAGGAAACCGGGTCCTCGGCGCGCGGCCGCCATCGCAGCCCCGGCGATAGAATCGCGCCCATCGTTCCCCACCCGGGTCGCTTTCATGTCCGATCGCCTGGCCGTCCTGCCGCAATACTTTCTTCCCAAGCAGGCGCTGACCGCGCTGGCCGGCCGCTTTGCCCGCGCCGAGGGGGGGTCGCTGACCCATGCCGCCATCCGCCGCTTTGTGGCACGTTACGGGGTCAACATGGCCGAGGCGGCCCAGCCCGACATCACCGCCTACCCGACCTTCAACGAATTTTTCACCCGGCCCCTGCGCGACGGCGCCCGCCCGCTGGCGCAGGCCACGTTTGTCTGCCCGGTGGACGGCGCGATCAGCCAGTTCGGGCCGATTGAGAAAGACCAGATTTTCCAGGCCAAGGGCCACTCCTACAGTACCACCGCGCTGGTGGGCGGTGACGCCGCACTCGCCGCAGGTTTCGACAACGGCCACTTCGCCACCCTGTACCTGAGCCCCAAGGACTATCACCGCATCCACATGCCATGTGCCGGCCGTCTGACGCGCATGATCCATGTGCCGGGCGCGCTCTTCTCCGTCAACCCCACCACGGCGCGCGGCGTGCCGGGCCTGTTTGCCCGCAACGAGCGGGTCGTTTGTGTGTTCGACACCGCACACGGTCCGTTTGTTCTGGTGCTGGTCGGTGCCACCATTGTCGGCAGCATGGCCACGGTGTGGCACGGCGTGGTCAACCCGCCCCGCTCCGGGCAATTGCGCGAGTGGCGCTACGACACCGAATCCGTCGAATTGGCCCAGGGCGCCGAAATGGGTCGCTTCCTGCTCGGCTCGACCGTGGTGATGCTGTGGCCGCACGCAACGCTGCGTTTCAACCCCGAGTGGGCACCGGCCCGTGCGATCCGCATGGGCGAAGTGATGGCCAGCGCCCCCTGAAAGCGTTTTCCCCGCAGTTCTGCACGTTTTCGGCCCATACCCAACGTAAAACGGTCGTTTTTCGCTATTTTTCTGATAGCTTTTCCGCTGCCTCTCGGGGCCGGTCCCAACCCTACTGAAACGCCACCTCGGCAAAACTGCGCAGCTTGCGACTGTGCAACTGGTCCAGTCCGGCTTCGCGCAGGCGCTCGATGGTGCGCAGGCCGATCAGCAGGTGCTGGTTGACCCGCTCGCGGTAGAAATGGTTGGCCATGCCCGGCAGCTTGATCTCGCCGTGCAGAGGCTTGTCGCTCACGCACAGCAGCGTGCCGTAGGGCACCCGGAAGCGAAAGCCGTTGGCGGCAATCGTCGCGCTTTCCATGTCCAGCGCAATCGCCCGGCTCTGGCTGAAGCGGCGCTGGGGGGTGTTGTCGGGCAGCAGCTCCCAGTTGCGGTTGTCGGTGCTGGCCACGGTGCCGGTGCGCAGCACGCGCTTGAGTTCGTGGCCCTGGAGCTGCGTGACCTCGGCGACGGCGGATTCCAGCGCCACCTGCACCTCGGCCAGGGCGGGAATCGGCACCCACAGCGGCAGTTCCTCGTCCAGCACATGGTCCTCGCGGACGTAGCCGTGGGCCAGCACATAGTCGCCGAGTTGCTGGCTGTTGCGCAGGCCGGCGCAGTGGCCCAGCATGATCCAGGCGTGCGGACGCAGCACGGCGATGTGGTCGGTAATCGTCTTGGCGTTGGCCGGGCCGACACCGATGTTGACCATGGTGATGCCCGTGCGGTCGGCGCGCATCAGGTGATAGGCGGGCATCTGGGGCAGTCGGGAAGGTGCCTGGCCGAACCCGTCATTCGCCTCGGCAGGCAGCCCCACCCGCCGCGTCACCACATTGCCCGGCTCCACGAACGCGACGTACTCGCTCGCCGGGTCGGCCATGGCAGCATGGCCCAGCGCGATGAACTCGTCGATGTAGAACTGGTAGTTGGTGAACAGGACGAAGTTCTGGAACCACTCCGGCGCGGTTCCGGTGTAATGGCGCAGGCGCTGCAGCGAGTAGTCCACGCGCGGCGCGGTGAACAGGCTCAGGGGCTGGGCCTCTCCCGGACGTGGCACATGGGTACCGTTGGCAATGCCGTCGTCCATCGCGGCCAGATCCGGCAGATCGAACACGTCGCGCATCTGCGCTCGCCGGGCCGCACCCATCGAGCCCTCCACATGGTCGTGCTCGGCAAAGCTGAAATGCACCGGGATCGGCTGGCTGCTGGTGCCCACCTCCAGTTCGGCGCCGTGATTGGCCAGCAGCAGGCGAAACTGCTCCAGGTAATACGGCCCATAGAGATCCGGACGGGTGAGCGTGGTTTCAAACCGGCCCGGACCGGCCACAAAACCGTAACTCAGACGGGAGTCGCCGTGCCCCATGGAAGCCGTTTGCACCCGCACGAAGGGGTAACAGGCGCGCACACGGGGCAAAAACCGGGCGTCGGTCTGGCCGGGCAGCGGCTCGCCGGCCACAAAGCGGCGCATGGCCTCGCGCAAGTGGGCCAGACTGGCCTGGTAAATGGACTGAACCTGCGCGACGGCAGCCGCGGCATCGGTGTAGCGCTGGGGCGCGATGAAAGGGGGCAGGATGGGCATGGCCCGATTTTCGTCGGACTGGATGACAGTGCAGCATGGCGGCACAAAACCGCCTCGTGCACCCCTGGCCGCGGCCAGGCCCACAGAAACGCCTGGTGCGGTATCTTTCGATGGTGTTGCGCAGGCTGCCGCGCACCCTCCAGGACGGAAATCCTGAAAATTTCGCCCTTTTCAGCCCATACCCAGCGTCAAATGGTCACTTTTCGCTATTGTTTTTGGAGAACGTGCGTGTGAACGAACAGCTCAACGCGAGGTTGGCCCTGGTCATCGGCGCCGGCGGCGGCCTCGGTGCGGCGCTGGTATCCGGTCTGCGCCAACCCGCAACACCGGGGTACGCCGCACCGGCCGTGCTGGCGCTGGGTCGCCGCACCACGCCGGCGCTGGACTACACCGACGAGGCCACCCTGGCCCGGGCGGCGCAGTGGGTGGCCGAGGCCATCGATACACAACAGATGCCGCTGCGCACGCTGATCGTGGCCAGCGGATTTCTGCACGGTGCGGTTCCGGGGCCAGCGGGCGAACGGCCCGCCCAACCCGAGCGCAGCTGGTCCCAAATTGATCCCGCCTGGCTGGCGCACTGCTTCGCGGTCAACGCCATCGGCCCGGCGCTGGTGGTCAAGCATTTCTTGCCGCTGCTGGCGCGCACCGGGCCGTGCGTGGCGGGTTTTCTCTCCGCCAAGGTCGGCAGCATCGGCGACAACGCGCTGGGCGGCTGGTACGGATATCGCGCTTCCAAAGCGGCTCTGAACCAGATCGTCCGGACCGCATCCATCGAACTGGCCCGGCGCAACCGGCAGGCCGTCTGCGTGGCACTGCACCCCGGCACGGTGGACACGGCCCTGAGCCAGCCGTTCGCCAAGGCCGGGCTGACGGTGCGGTCACCTGCGGTCGCTGCCGGGGAGCTGCTGACGGTGCTGGCGGGCCTGACCCCCGCGCAAAGCGGCGGCTTTTTCGACTACCGGGGGCAGCCGCTGCCCTGGTGAATTGCCACAGTGCGGTCACCGCGGCAGCCTGCCGGCGCCCCGCGCCGGAGCGCTGCAGCGCAGGCGAATCCCCGGGTGCCGATAATCGGGGATGACTTCTTCACCTCCCGCCGCCACCACCACAGTCTCCACGGACTTCAGCCGCCTGCCCCTGCCGCCCGCCACGCTGGCCAACCTGCAGCAGCTCGGCTACCTTGCCATGACCCCGATCCAGGCCGCCAGCCTGCCGGCGGCGCTGCTGGGCAAGGACCTGATCGCCCAGGCCAAGACCGGCAGCGGCAAGACCTGTGCGTTCACGCTGCCGCTGCTGGCCAACCTGAACCCGCGTCGGTTTGCCGTGCAGTCGCTGGTGCTGTGCCCCACACGCGAACTCGCCGACCAGGTGAGCGCCGAAATCCGCCGGCTGGCGCGGGCGCAGGACAACATCAAGCTGGTCACCCTGTGCGGCGGGGTGCCGCTTCGCGGGCAGCTGGCTTCGCTGGAGCACGGCGCGCACATCGTCGTCGGCACGCCCGGGCGCGTGATGGACCACCTGGCGCGCGCCAGCCTGCAACTGGACGCGCTCAACACCCTGGTGCTGGACGAGGCCGATCGCATGCTCGACATGGGCTTCTTTGACGACATCGTCACCGTGGCGCGCCAGTGCCCGAAGGAGCGCCAGACGCTGCTGTTCTCGGCCACCTACCCGGAAGGCATCGCCAGCCTGGCCCGGCAGTTCATGCGCGAGCCGCTGACCGTGAAGGTCGAGACCCAGCACGCGGGCGGCCAGATCGAACAGCGCTGGTACGAAGTCACCGACGGCGAGCGTCTGCACACGGTGAGCCGCCTGCTGAACCATTTCCGCCCGGCCAGCACGCTGGCCTTCTGCAACACCAAGGCCCAGTGCCGCGACCTGGCCGAGGTGCTGCGGGCGCAGGGCGTCAGTGCGCTGGCGCTGTACGGCGAGCTGGAGCAGCGCGAGCGCGACCAGGTGCTGGTGCAGTTTGCCAACCGCAGCTGCTCGGTGCTGGTGGCCACCGACGTGGCCGCCCGCGGGCTGGACATTGCCAGCCTGGCGGCCGTCATCAACGTCGACGTGACGCCCGATCCCGAGGTGCACATCCACCGCATCGGCCGCACCGGCCGCGCGGGCGAAAGCGGGCTGGCGCTGAACCTGGCCAGCCTGCCCGAGATGGGCTACGTGGGCCGCATCGAGCAGCTGCAGGGGCGCGAGTCCGACTGGCATGCGCTGAGCGAGCTGACACCTGCCGGCGACGGTCCGCTGGTGCCGCCCATGGTCACGCTGCACATCCAGGGCGGGCGCAAGGAGAAAATCCGCCCCGGCGACGTGCTGGGGGCCCTCACCGCCGACCTGGGTTACACCCGCGAGCAGGTGGGCAAGATCAACGTGAACGAATGGTCCACCTACGTGGCGGTGGACCGCGCCATCGCCCGCCAGGCCGCCAGCCGCCTGAATGCGGGCCGCATCAAGGGCAAAAGCGTCAAGGTGCGGGTGCTGGAGGGCTGAAACACCCGGTTTTTGAGTGTTTTGGGCCGATACCCAGCGTCAAATGGTCATCTGAACTTCCAAATCAATAGCAATTCGGCGTTCGGCGTTCGGCGTTTTGCGGGTGCCGGGCGACCGACCCGCTCACGCCGGCAGGGCGATCTGGTGGTCGACGCTGAACTGGTAGTCGCGGAAGATGTGCTCGGCGCTGAGGAGTTCGTAGTCGCCGTTGTCCAGCCGCCGCGTGGTGTCTTTCAGGCGGTAGGTGGTGTGGCCGCAGGTCCAGCACTTGAAGTTGCGCATGTGGGTGCACAGGCAGGTCTTGTCCATCACCGAAATGTTCTTGCTGTCCGGATGCAGCGCGATTTCGCGGTTGTAGGCGGTGATGTAGGCACAGTTGCCCTTCGCGTCCAGCAGGTAGCCGTAGGACTCGCAGCCGGGGCGGATGCCCGAGCCGATGGCCGGTGAGCTTTTGAGCATGCGCATCGGGTAGCCGGTGGGCGAGACGGTGTTGACCTCGATGTCCTCTTCGTTCGCCTTGAAGTATTCCTGCTGGACGTCTTCCGGCAGGCCGCATTCCCGGGCCACGGTGAAGCGTGTGGCCACCTGCACCGCGGCGGCGCCGTTCTCCAGAAAAGCCACCGCGTCACTGCCGGTGAAGATGCCGCCGGCGGCCACCAGCGGAATCGGCAGTTGCTCCTGTTTGAGCCATGCGGCGATTTCGGTGACGATGGTGGCCAGGTCGTACTCGGCCCAGTCCATGCCGAAGCCCAGATGGCCGCCGGCCAGCGGGCCTTCGATGACCACAAAATCGGGCAGGCGGTTGAGCCGTGCGTTCTTGCGCAGGAACAGCTGCAGCGCGCGCAGCGACGACACGATCACGCCCAGCTTGGCGTCGCGAAAGCGCGGGTGGTCTTCCATCAGCGCAAACGATCCCAGGTGCAGGCCGGCGCTCAGTGTGATGCCGTCGATGCCGGCGTCCAGCGCCGAGCACAGGCGCACCCGCAGCGTGTCGGCCGGGGCGTTCATCGTCAGCTTTTCCATGCAGTTGACAAACACCATGCCCGGACCACGCTTGGCCTCCATGGTCCTGCCCACGTGCAGCCGGGTGGCTTCGGCCACATGGCCCAGGTCGAACTTGACGGTCGACTTGTCGCTGTTGTCGATGTTGTGTTTGTAGAACTTCGTCTTGTCCTTGACGAAGCTGGTGTCGAAGCGCCGGTCCGACACGTCGGTGATCATGGCGTCGGAGATGTGGCCGATGCCACCCAGCCGCGCGGCTTCCAGGGCCAGCTCCGCCGTGGAAATGTCCACGCCCATGCCACCCACCATGATGGGCACCAGTTCCTGGCCGCCGAAATTCAGGCGGAAGTCGTCTACTCGTTTCATTGTGATGTTCCTGCCGCAATCCGCGCGCTTGCCAGCCAAAGTCAGGCACGCCGAATCACGGGCACAGTCATGGGCTCAGCCCACATTGTCGCCGGCCAATTGCCGACCGGCCGATTGGACCATGGCAAGCGTTGCATTGCCTTACAGGCCGACGGCCAGCGGGGTCTTCATCCGCGCAGGGCCATCGACAAAAAGCCTGCAGCCATGCCCAGTCCATGCAGCGACGCCGCGCCAATGCTCAGCACAATGGCCGGACGCAAACGTGACGGGGTATGCCGGCGGCGCCACATCAGCACCGCGGCCGCCGCGGACAAAGGCGCCGACACCAGCCCCCCCAAAGCCGCCACCGGGGGAATCAGCAACCACACCGACAGGGCAAGCCAGCCATGGGCCAGCAGCGCAAGCCAGGCGAAAAGCAAGGCGGCGCCAGTTGGGCCCAGGCGCACCGCCAGCGTGCGTTTGCCCACCGCAGCGTCGGCACGCGCGTCCGGCAGACCGTTGATCAGCAGAATGTTGGCGACCAGCAGGCCATAGCCCAATCCCACCGATGCGGGGATGACAAAAAATTGCCCCCGCTGGCTGTAGTCGGCGCCGATCACGACCAGCCACCAGGCGGCGGCGACCGCCAACTCGCCCAGCCCGCGTGACATCAACTGCAAGGGTTGCGACGAATAGGCCCAGCCCAGGGCCAGCCCCGCGATACCGACGAGCACCAGACCACCGCCGCTATGGAACGCAAGCAGGAATCCGCCGGGCACCAGGACCAGCAGCAATGCCGCCGCCAGGCGACGGGTATCCGCTGCCGTGACCGCCCCGTTCTGAATCAGCCGCGCGCCGCCGGTAAACGGGAAAAGGCCTTCCGTGTTGGCTGCGTCAGCGCCGTTGCGGGCATCTTCGTAGTCGTTGAGCACGTTGGCCGCCGCGTGGGCAAGCACCGCCAGCGCGACGGTGCCGACCGCGCGCAAGCCGTCAAACCCGCAACCACATGCCGCCGCCGACGACAGTCCCAACAGACAGGCAATCACGGTGATGACCAGAAAGCCGGGCCGTGTCATCCGCAGCAGCAGCACAAAGCCGGGGGAACGAGTGTATGGATCGGTTTGCCGTGTCATTGAGGGGTGATGGTCACTCTTGGCAAGCTCGCCCGATCCAAAGCATTCACCGCGTTCCAGCAAGCTGCGCCGCCAAGGCAGCATGGCCGCACAGCCATGGCGGGCTGCCGTCGTACTGCGCCGGGCGCTTGCCGTGTGCGGCGCGTGTCTTCCCGGCGTGCCAACGGACCCCGTGGAGATCGTTACTTCATGGAGCTGACATAGGCCACCACGGCGTCGATGTCAGCATCCGTCATGTTGCGCGCGTTTGCCGCCATCAGCGGATCGATGCGTGGGCCTTTGCCCTCGCGGTAGCGTCGCAACTGCGCGGCGAGGTAGTCTTTTTGCTGACCGGCAACCCGGGCAAACTTCTCGCTGCCCATGCCCAGTTCGCCATGGCAACGGAAACAGGTCCGGTCGTAATAGCTCTTTCCCTTGGCAGCCAAGGCCGCGTCTGCAGCGGGTTTGTGGACCACGGTCTGGTTCGCATAGAAGATCGCGACGCCTATCTTCTCATCGACGCTGAGGGCGCGCATGATGCCTTCCATGAACTCGTTCTTGCGGCGCCCTTCGGAGAACTGCCGCACCTGATCAAGCAGGTAGGCAGTATTTTGGCCCGCCAGATTGGGGGTGTCGGAACGTGGGCTGTTGCCCCCTTCGCCATGACAGTTCGCACAGACGGCGGCAGCCTTGCGACCGATCTTGTAACTGGCTTCGAACTGGCGGGGTTCGGCTTCAATGGCCTTCAGACGGCTGTTCAGGTCGACTGCGGATGCCGGCCGGGCCGGGGCGGACGCCACCGGCGCCTGCGCCAACCCGGGCAAATGGATCAGAGCCCCGAGTAGACAACTCAGGATCGGCTTCCAGATTCGCTGCATGTCAAATCCCCCAGGCATGTTATGGGCATTGTAGCCCCGGCGATCCGCACCGCGATGGCATTTGCAGGCAGTCACATGCTGCGGCGGTACTGCCCGCCGACTTCGAACAAGGCATTGGTGATCTGGCCCAGCGAACAACAGCGCACGGCGTCCATCAGGACCTCAAATACGTTGCCATTGTCGATGACGGCCTGTTGCAAGCGCTTGAGTTGCACGGGCGCCTCGGCCGCGTGGCGGCCATGGAAATCGGCCAGACGCGCGAGCTGGCTTTGTTTTTCCTCTTCCGTGGAGCGCGCCAGTTCGATGTGCTCCGGCACCGGATCACCTTTGGGGTTGCGGAAGGTGTTCACACCGATGATCGGGTACTCGCCGGTGTGCTTGAGCATCTCGTAGTGCATGCTCTCTTCCTGGATTTTGCTGCGCTGGTAGCCGGTTTCCATGGCGCCCAGAACACCGCCGCGCTCGGCAATCTTTTCGAATTCGGACAACACCGCCTCTTCGACCAGTTCGGTGAGTTCCTCGATGATGAAAGCGCCCTGGTTGGGGTTCTCATTCTTGGCCAGGCCCCATTCGCGGTTGATGATGAGCTGGATGGCCATGGCGCGGCGCACACTGTCTTCGGTGGGGGTAGTGATCGCCTCGTCAAAGGCATTGGTGTGCAGACTGTTGCAGTTGTCGTAGATGGCAATCAGCGCCTGCAGCGTGGTGCGGATGTCGTTGAACTGGATTTCCTGCGCGTGCAGGCTGCGGCCGCTGGTCTGAATGTGGTACTTGAGCTTTTGACTGCGCTCGTTGGCGCCGTATTTTTCCTTCATCGCCACCGCCCAGATGCGGCGCGCCACGCGACCGAGCACGGTGTATTCCGGGTCCATGCCGTTGCTGAAGAAGAAGCTCAGGTTGGGAGCGAAGTCATCAATGTGCATGCCACGGGCCAGGTAGGCTTCGACGAACGTGAAACCGTTGGACAGCGTAAAGGCCAGCTGACTGATCGGGTTGGCGCCCGCTTCCGCAATGTGATAGCCCGAGATGCTGACGGAGTAGAAATTGCGGACGTTGTGGTGCACAAAGTAGCTGGCGATGTCGCCCATCACCTTGAGGCTGAACTCGGTGCTGAAGATGCAGGTGTTCTGTCCCTGATCTTCCTTGAGGATGTCGGCCTGAACCGTTCCGCGCACATTCGCCAGCACCCATTCGCGAATCTTGGCCGCTTCGGTCGGGGTTGGCTCACGGCCATTGTCGAGCTTGAATTTGTCAAGGTTCTGGTCGATCGCGGTGTTCATGAACATCGCCAGAATGCTCGGCGCCGGACCGTTGATGGTCATCGACACACTGGTGGTCGGGTTGCACAGGTCAAAGCCCGAGTACAGCACCTTCATGTCGTCCAGGGTGGCAATGGAGACGCCGGAGTTGCCGACTTTGCCGTAGATGTCGGGTCGTGCATCTGGTTCATGGCCGTACAAGGTCACCGAGTCGAAGGCGGTGGAGAGCCGTTTGGCGGGCATGCCCTCGCTGACCAGCTTGAAGCGGCGGTTGGTGCGAAAGGCGTCGCCTTCACCGGCAAACATTCGGGTCGGGTCTTCCCCCTCGCGCTTGAAAGCAAAGGTGCCGGCGGTGTACGGGAAGCTGCCGGGCACGTTGTCCAGCATCAGCCATTTGAGAATTTCCCCGTGGTCTTCGAACTGCGGCAGGCTGACTTTGCGGATCCGGGTGCCAGACAACGAAAGGGTGGTCAATGCCGTGCGAATTTCCTTGTCCCGAATCTTGACCACATATTCGTCACCCGCATAGGCCTTGACCATGTCGGGCCACTGCGACAGCAATTGGCGCGCATCGCGTTCCAACAGCCCGTCACGCTGGTCGGCCAGTCGCAGCACCGTGTTGAGTGCGCCATCTTTGGCTGCATCGTCCTCGCGCAACATGCGGGCCGTCTCGCGCAACTGCTGCAGTTCACGCGCCAGGCGGGCCTGTGCCCGCGCGCGCTGTTTGTAGCTGCGCACGGTGTCGGCAATTTCGGCGAGATACCGGGTCCGGGCCGGGGGCACGATGGGGGTCTGATTGGTGCTGTGGCGCACACTCACCCCCGGCAAACTTCCTGTCTCCAGCGCAAGGCCGAGTTCGGCCAGACGCGGCTTCATGGACTGGTACAAGGCCGTAACGCCATCATCGTTGAACCGGGCAGCCATCGTGCCGAACACCGGCATCTGCTCGGCCGGTGTGTTCCAGGCCTCCCTGTTTCGCTGTACCTGCTTGGCCACGTCGCGCAGCGCGTCTGAGGCTCCCTTGCGGTCGAACTTGTTGATCGCCACAAACTCGGCGAAGTCCAGCATGTCGATCTTCTCCAGCTGGCTGGCGGCACCGAATTCCGGTGTCATGACGTACAGCGGCACATCAACATGCGGCACGATCGCGGCATCGCCCTGACCAATCCCTGATGTTTCCACGATCACCAGATCAAAGTCGGCCACCTTGCACGCTGCGATCACATCGGGCAGGCACGCGCTGATTTCGCTGCCGAAATCCCGCGTGGCCAGGCTGCGCATGTACACCCGGGGCCCGGCCTGCCAGGGCCCGATCGCGTTCATGCGGATGCGGTCACCCAGCAAGGCACCGCCACTCTTGCGGCGGCTCGGGTCGATGGAAATCAGCGCAATGCGCAGGCGGTCGCCTTGATCAAGGCGCAAGCGACGAATGATTTCGTCAGTCAGAGACGACTTGCCGGCACCGCCGGTTCCGGTCACGCCCACAACCGGCACCAACCGCGATGCGGCTTGGGCCTTGAGTTCGGCAGCCAGTGGATGCTCCCCCGCCGATGCCTCCAGTGCGGTGATCAATCGGGACAGCTCCCGCCAGGCCTGTGGCGTCTGGCCACGGATGGCACTGGTCTGGGTCGGTGCATGGCCAGACAGATCCCGATCACAGCGCATGACCATCTCGCCGATCATTCCCTGCAAACCCATGCGCTGACCGTCTTCGGGGCTGTAAATGCGCACGCCGCGTGCGGCCAGCGCTCGAATCTCTTCGGGGACAATCACGCCGCCCCCGCCGCCGAAGACCTGAATCTGCTCGCCGCCACGCTCGCGCAGCAGATCCACCATGTAAGAGAAATACTCGTTGTGGCCGCCCTGGTAGCTGCTGACCGCAATACCCTGCACGTCTTCCTGCAAGGCGGCCGTGACGACCTCTTCCACACTGCGGTTGTGCCCCAGGTGAATGACCTCGGCGCCCATACCCTGCAGAATGCGGCGCATGATGTTGATCGCCGCGTCGTGGCCATCAAACAGACTGGCGGCCGTGACAAAACGTACCTTGTGGGTGGGGCGGTAATTGGCCAGGGCCTTGAATTCTGCGGACAGGTCGGTCATGTGGGTGTCTCCGGAGGGGCATTCGCTGGGGTTTGCCTGACGGCGTCAAATTGACGTTTACGTAAACGTCAATATTAGCCGAGAAGGGCTTTCCTGTCACTGACGGCCGAGGCTGCCATCGGGTCGCGATAATGCAAAATCGTTCGCCTGACCTGCAAGGAATCACGCCATGAGCCGAATCGTCGATGCCGAGAAAAAACGTGCACTTTGTGCCCGGCTGGCCCGGGTGGAAGGCCAGTTGCGGGGGCTGCAGAAGCTCATCGACCAGGACGCAGACTGCGAGAAAATCGCCCAACAGATGGCAGCCGCCCGCAAAGCCCTGGACAAATCGTTCTTCTCCATGGTTGGCTGCATGATCGAACAGGGCGATCAACCCCCCGAAAAAGTAGCCGAGATGTTGGCGAAGTTCGCTTGAAAGCGATGCGACCATGAACCCGATCCAGCTTTTCGACCCCGCGTCCAGCACCTACACCTACATCCTGTTTGATGAGGAAAGCCGCGAGGCGCTGCTGATTGATCCGGTGGACGCACAACTGGAGCGCGATCTGGCGGCACTGCGCCAATACGGCTTGCAACTGCGCTGGACCGTGGAAACCCATGCCCATGCCGACCACATCACCAGCGCGGGGCTGATTGCGGAACATACTGCCGCGCGAACGGCAGCGCCGGCAGGTTGCGACATCAGCACGGCCTCCGTACAGCTTGAAGACGGTGATTTTCTGCAGTTCGGCCAGGAACAGGTCAAGGCTCTGGCAACGCCGGGGCACACGGCCGGCAGCATGTGTTTTCTCTGGAAGCCGCGTGGTCTGGCAATGCCACCCCAGGTCTTCACCGGCGATACCTTGCTGATCAACGGCTGCGGGCGAACCGATTTCCAGTCCGGAAGCGCCAGCGCGCTCTTCGACAGCATTACCCGCGTACTCTGGAGCCTGCCGGACGAAACGGTGGTATGGCCGGGCCACGACTATCACGGCCGCCAGAGCAGTACCATCGCTGCCGAAAAAGCAGGAAACGTCCGCCTGGCGGGGAAGGACCTGACCAGCTTCGTCGCCACCATGGAATCACTGGCACTTCCCTACCCGCGCCGAATGGACGAAGCCGTACCCGCGAACCGGGCATCCGGCTTGCGACACGAAGCTGGCAGCGAGTCCCTGATGCTGCCTCGAACCGCCGAGGGGTATGCCGGTGATGTTTCGCCGCAACTCGCCTGGGAATGGGTGCAGGCCGGGCACGCGATCCTGGTCGATGTTCGTACGGACGCCGAGCGGGAGTGGGTCGGTTTTGTTCCCGGAGCGCAAGCTGTTGCGTGGAAACAATGGCCCGGGATGCATGCCAATCCCGACTTTGACGAGAGCCTCGTGCGCCTGGCGGCATCCGGCAAAAAAATCGTCCTGCTGTGCCGCAGCGGCGTGCGGTCGATCGCCGCCGCACGCCGGGCCCACGAACTCGGCATCGAGGCTTACAACATTCTTGAAGGGTTCGAGGGCGACCCCGACGGAAACGCCCAAAGGGGCCATGTCGGCGGCTGGCGCCATCACGGCCTGCCGTGGCGTCAGCGATAGGCGGTTGCCCCCGCGCCTGCGGCAACTCCGGGCGCCGCCCGGCTCAGGACTGCGGCGGAATCCGCAACTTCTGACCCGGATAAATCTTGTCCGGATGGCTTAGCATCGGACGGTTGGCCTCGAAGATGGCCATGTATTTGTTGGCATTGCCATAAAACTTCCTGGCAATCGCCGACAGGGTGTCGCCACGAACCACATCATGGTATTGGGCCGGATCGGCTGGGGCCGCCACCGACATCAGGTTCTCGACGTCATTCACGCCGCTGACATTGCCGCAGCACAAGGTGACCTTTTCACTGGCCTCCTGTGTCGGCGCTTCGCCCTGGACGGTCACTTTCCCCGACGCACCGTCAAATGACACATACAGCCCCGTTACCCCCAGGTTCTGCCCCTCGATGTAGTCGCGGATCGCGTGAGCTGCCTGGGTGTTGAGCTCATCGAGTGAGGGTGAGGCGGCAGCAGCAGCCTGTTCCACTTCTTTGCTGCCGAACAGCTTTTCGCCGGCGTCTTTGATGAAACTGAGAAATCCCATGGGGGCGTTCCTTTGACGAGTGGAAGGGTACTTCAGAGTAATCATTTTGTATGGCTCCCTTCTCCCAACCCAGGCGGCCCGACCAAAAAAAGGGCACCGGGCTGAAAAAAGCATGACTTTGTTGGCGTTTTGTGTTGGCCTTCGACTACGACGCTTAGGGAACTGCACAGCCTGTCAGTTCTGACAGGTGGGGCGCGATCGCCGGACGAGACCCAAGGTTCAATGAAGTATCAGGTCATGACTCCGGAGTACGCCATGGAAGCCGCCGCCGCAATTTTGGAAAACCGCCCGATGTCCGCAGCAATTGGCGCACATCTGGAAGCGCGCATCGAGAGGGAATTTACCCGACGCTGGAATACGTTGTGGGGTGGTCGATCCCTCCTGCATGGCCGAGATGCCGGCGTCGACGCGGTTCGCCTAAACGGCAACGACTACCTCCATCTGACTGGACATCCGGACATCATCGGAGCCCAGACCGCCCATCTGCGCCGCGACGCGGATTTCGTGATTCAGTCGGGGGTCTTCCTGCTTGACAACCACCCGTCGCGGCAGTTGGAGCGGGAGCTGGCGGCCTGGATCGGACACGAAGACGGACTTCTCTGCCAATCCGGGTACAACGCCAATTTGGGTCTGCTTCAAGCAATCGCAGACCCGCAAACACCAGTATTCATCGACAGCCTCGCACACGCGTCCCTATGGGAGGGTGCGCGGCGCGCGGGCGCGCCGACTCACCCGTTTCGCCACAACGACCCCGCCCATCTGGCCAAATTGCTAGGGCAACTGGGGCCGGGGCTGGTTGTCGTCGATTCGGTTTACAGCACCACAGGGGCCGTCTGCCCACTTGAAGCGATTGTGGATGTCGCCGAGCAAGGAGCAAGCATGGTGCTCGTGGACGAATCCCATTCACTGGGCACTCACGGGCCGACCGGGGCCGGACTTACCCGTGACCTCGGCTTGACCGGGCGGGTTCACTTTGTCACCGCCAGTCTAGCGAAAGCGTTCGCCGGTCGGGCGGGCTTCATGAGCTTGCCAACCGCCATGCGCAACTATGTCCTGAGCACCAGCTACCCCAACATGTTCAGCTCCTGCCTGCTGCCCCACGAGATCGCCGGCCTGTCGGCAACACTTAACGTCATCCGCCATGCCAATTCCGCGCGCGCGGCCCTGCACCACAATACACGCTGGCTACGGGAAGCGTTGTCGGCTGCGGGCTACCCGATCCACCAGGGAACGGAACAGATCATTGCCCTCGAAGCAGGGACGGAGCCTGACACCATGGTCTTGCGGGATGAATTGGAGGCGCGCGGCGTATTCGGGGCGGTTTTCTGTGCGCCGGCGACCAGCCGTAATCGCGCAATGGTGCGGTTGACCCTGCATGCAGGGCTGGCGCAGGCAGAGCTGGACCATGTCGCATCGGTTGCGCGTGCCATCGCCGCCGTTGTCCAACCTTGGAAATGGCCGGTCGCAAGACGTGCCAGGGCGAATCAGAGCAAACAAGAGTGATTGTCAGGAACGTGTTCGATGGCCCGACTGGCACGGACATCGCGATAACGCGCCAGGCTGGACATGAATCCCGGCGAGAGATCGTTCCCCAAGGCTTGCACACTGTAGACAGGAGCGCTGGCGCCAACTCCGAGGCGCCCTGCCGGATGAATCCGCCCACCGATTTCCGCCAATGAAAGTCGCAACTCGATGTCGAACAGGGCACTTCCCGCCTCGACGAGCATGACCAGCGATTCCTCGATTCCATGCAGACGCGCCAGTTCGGCCAAGTCGCCCAGCCCTTCCGATAACTCCAGCTGCATCCAATACGCCGATCCATCGCCATCCAGCGCGAGCAGGCCAAACGGCTGCCCGATCAGCACATATTCGATCCAGTTTTGTTCCCGAACCAGGTCGTCCAAGGCTTGCGCTACCGTCCTGTCCGACAGCACCTTCAATTGCTCACGGTTCAATGACTGGTGCCAGATCGGCGCAAGCACCGAGGGCGCTTTGTTCAGCTCCATCTCAACCAGTTTGACCAGTCGGTCGGCGATATCATTCGCCTGTTTCGGTATGTACTGGTCGATCAGTCCGGCATTGAAGCCGCCGATCGCGATATGTTCATCGGCGCGACCGGTCAACAAGACCGTTGTCACTGGCACATTCCTGGCCGCTTGCACGGCTTGCAACCCGTTCATGGCTGGCATGGTGTAGTCAACAACCCATACCCGCCCGAGGCCATAGCGGCGGATTCCATCGCGCCTCCAGTATTGCAGAACGCCGGAGACGAGTGAGTGTCCACTACGCCACCGCTCCAGGATCCCTCGGTGACACCAGACGTCTGCATCGGACTGGACCATTTGATGCTTCATTGCCGTCAGGCAAACCTCCGGGTGGCAGAAGAGCCGCAGATCCCAATCCGACGGCAGAACATCGGCGATCATTTCCAGATAAGCGGGCTCGTCATCAAGAAAAAACACCGTGCCGGGGCGTTTGCAAACGGGAAACATCATGAATGTCAGTGAATGCTGCCAGAACCAGGGATCCAATCACCCTCCGAACGATGTTCCTTTGTAGCCCCGTTCGGCGGCAAGATCGCCGGAAGATGGAGGATGAAAGCCGCTCCGGCCGCTGGCCGGGAGCGAACCTGAATGGTACCGCCCGCCGCCTGCAACACAGTTCGGCAGAACGCCAGCCCCAGCCCATGCCCGATACCCTGGTCCGTGGAGAAAAATGGCTCGAAGACCCGCGTCTGTGTGGCGGCATCCATGCCGACACCCTTGTCCACCAGGGCGACAATGCCGAACCCGCCTCGAACAAATACGTCAATTCGCAGATCACCGGGTCGCAAGATCGAACTTGCCGTGAGCAACGAGCGAATGGCGTTCTCGATCAGGTTGTCCAGCACCTGGTGGAACTGCCGCCGTGATCCGCGAAAGCGAAAATCGGTCTGCTGGTTGATCAGGACACATTGTCGTTCCTGGGTACTCCGAAAAGGGTACTGTTCGACGACTTCCCGGACCATCTCGGCGGCTCCGATGACTTCGTCAACTTGCTTTGGCAAGTGCAGCAAACGCGCATTGGCGATTTCCATGTCGATATGGTGATTCATCGAGCGAGCCAACGCGAGCAGTCGGTCGGCAAGCCGTTCAAGATGATGGGGACGTGGGCCCGCAGGTGATGTCCTGCGGGCTTCCTGCCGTAGGGCCTCGCCAACCAGTGCGGTCGTCGCGAGCGGTGTTCGCAACTCGTGGGCCATGATCCCGATCGTCGCCAGGGTATGCGTCAGGCGCTCTCGCCGAAGGTTCGCGCCCGAAAGCCCCAGGAGCAGTCCGGCGATCCATCCGAACGCCAATACGACCAGATGCTCCCCCGGGGGAAAGTGGGTTGCGCTTACCTGCCCCAATGCGCAGCCGATCACAGAGCCGGCCGCAGCAATACGCCAGTCTGTCAGGTGAAAGTAGATCAAAACGCCGGTGCACAAAGTCGCCAGCCAGATCGTGCTGTGCCCATTCATCTGATACATCCAGCTGAACAGAAGTGGCAACTGAACAAACGCGACCACCGCAAACGTCTTGCGGGTCAGCGGACTGGAGGGGTTTCCAGATACCGCATCCAACAGCAATGGCACCCCAAGCAGCGCGGTCGCCAGCCGCAAAAGGAGATTCTCGTAGGGCTGCGGCCAGATCACGTGCCACGCCCAGTAGAACAGCGGGTGTCCAACCAAAGTGAAGGCACCGAGCAGTTTCAGTCGACGCGGGGATGCATGCAATATTGGTTCAACGGGCGCCGTCAACGTTTGTTCGAAAGCACGCCGCAGCTTTTGGCCAGCGACTTCGCCAGATCGGCGCAATTCCGCAAAGTCGGTCCGTTGCGAGTTGTCGGTAGCAGCCATTGCGAGTCGGGATCGGGGAACTTGTTTGGTATTGTGTCAACTTTGCCGATCTCGCCCATGCCTACCCCTGTTAACTTTGACAGCGTTGTATTGGACGGGCTGCTCAGCGATTGGCTGACAGCCATGCGAGGTCATGCGGTGGAAGCACTGGTTGTACTGGGCCCGAACCCGTTTGGGTCTGCTCATTGTCGCGATGTGCTGGCGGCACATCCGCCACGCCTGAGCGAAGCAGCTCGGGCGTTGGCCGACGCGACCGATTTCGGGGCGCCTTGGCGCGAAAGCACCGCGCCGCTGGTTTCCTGGCAGCACATCGCCCAGTCGGCCCAACTGGCGGAGCACCGCTGGAGGCGCCTTTGGCTCGCACACGGTTTCCAAACCACGGTTAGGGTCGAGTTCCCTTTGGTCGGTGGTCGGGCTTTCGAGGTATTTCTCTTCAGTCCGCGGGAGTTTCACCACCGCGCCGAGGCCGCGTTGCTCGCATGGTCCGTATTGAATTTCTGGCCCATGATCAAGAAGACTCTGATCGAGGATCGCTGCGTTCTCAGCCCGCGAGAACGCGAATGCCTGGCGCGGGCGCTGGACGGAATGACGGCCAGAGAAACCGCCCAACATCTTGCATGCACCGAGCGAACGGTCAATTTTCACTTGGCCAATGCCATGGTGAAACTGAGGGTGGACAGCAAACTGGCGGCAATTCAGCGCGCCTGTTGGCTGGGGGTGCTGTGAAGATCGCCCGCTTCGGGGTTTCTTCGCCGCTGGGAGTCGACGGCAAACCCGCAATAATGACGCCATGACATTTTTGGCGATCGACGTTGGTAACACGCGACTCAAATGGGCCCTGTATGACGCACCCGAACCCGGCGCTGCTGTCCTGCATCAGGGCGTCGAGTTTCTTGAAAACATTGATCGCCTGGCCGATGTGGACTGGGTCAGTCTGCAACCACCGAAGGCGATGCTCGGTTGTATTGTGGCGGGCGAGGCCGTCAAGCGACGGGTCCAGGAACAGATGGAAATCTGGGACGTCGCACCGCAGTGGGTGGTCTCATCGGCGGCGCAGGCGGGCGTAACCAATGGCTACGACCATCCCACCCGTCTGGGAGCGGATCGCTGGGTGGCGATCATCGGGGCCCGCCATCGGATGCTGGCCCGCATGAGGGCGACCGGCGGGATGGCCCGGCCCATGGTGGTGGTAATGGTCGGTACGGCGGTGACGGTTGAAGCGATCGACACCGAGGGGCGGTTTCTGGGTGGCTTCATCTTGCCGGGCCATGGCATCATGTTGCGCGCCCTGGAGTCCGGCACCGCCGGATTGCATGTGCCGACGGGCGAGGTTCGGGAGTTTCCCACCAATACCAGCGATGCGCTGACCAGTGGCGGCACCTACGCCATTGCGGGCGCGGTAGAGCGCATGGTGGCGCATGTCCGGGAGCATTGCGGCGCCGAGCCGATGTGTGTCATGACCGGTGGCGCGGGCTGGAAAATGGCCCCCAGCATGGCCGTCAACTTCGAGCTGGTCGACAGCCTGATCTTTGACGGCCTGCTGGTGATCGGTCAGGAGCGGTTTTCGGCCCGTTTCGGCTGATTCCGAAATAAATCAGCCAATACCCAGCGTAAAAAGGTCGTTTATTGCTACATATATCGTAGCGAACGGACTTCGTCAGTCCGGAGCCTGGCTGTAGGCAGAAACAAGACTCATCAGGTGCTGGCGCTGCGCCGGCTCCAGATAAGGCACCAGGATGTTCAGCACATGGTGAGCGCCCCGCATCAGGGCGCGCTGGGCGCTTTCAGGTTCCAGCGCGCGGCGGGGATCGCGAACGTACTCATAGCTGAGCCAGTAGGTCAGCAACACCACCATGCTGGTGGACGTTGCATCCATTTCCCGTGAATCGATATGGACCACACCGTGCCGGCTCATGGCATCGAGCATGGCGCGGATCGAGCGGGTCTTGTTTTTCAGCACCCACTGGAAATGCGTCTCCAGCCGCCGGTTCTTGGACAACAGGTCGTTGAGATCACGATAGAGAAAGCGGTATTGCCAGATCAGTTCGAACAGGGTGTGCAGAAAAAACCAGGCGTCCTCCACGTCGCGAACACTGTCGCTGGCGTTGAGCAACTCGCTCAGTGAGCGCTCGTAGCGGTCGAACAGACTGTTGATCAGTTCGTCCTTGGCCGGATAGTGGTAGTACAGATTTCCGGGGCTGATACTCAGTTCGGACGAGATCAGCGTGGTGGAGACGTTCGGTTCACCGAATCGGTTGAACAGATCCAAAGTCACTTCCAGAATCCGTTCGGCCGTTCGGCGGGGCGCTTTTTTTACCATGGTGATCGTGGCAGGCAGGTGAAGGCGGTGGGAAACAGGCGGCTTGCTGTCGGCGGGCGGGCTCTGATCGAAGCGCTTTAGGTCAATGCGGCGGGCACGCCACTCACACCGCCGCGCGGGGACGTGCGACAAACCGTCGCAGATCTTCCAGGCTTTCCTGCAAAGTACCCACCGCCTGGCCGATCCGCGTTTTGGCCCGCACAGGCGCCACCAGGTGGCGGTGCGGATCATCCAGCACGTCAGCGCGCAACGCAATGGCATGGCGGGCAAAGATCTCCGACAGGATGCTGCGCCGGGTTCGCAGGTAGTGGCGGGTCTGCTGGTAGGCGTGCTCCGCCAGGTGGCGCCGCTCGCTGTAGCTGAAGGTGTTGGCCAGGTACATCTCCGGATCACGCTGGTCGGGCTCCAGCAACACGATATCGGTCGCCGGGTAAATCTGCTCGTAATGTTTCATCCCCAGCGCCATCCGGGAATGGATCATGGTCCGGAAGGTCTGCGAAAGCACCGATGGCAATCCACCGTCAACAATCCGGGGAATGCGGCGACGCTCGGAAGGCAACCCCGCCTTCATGACTTCAGGCAAGACGGGCAAAGTCGCATCAAAGGGAACCAGCGGATTGAGGCACAAGAGCAAGTCCAGGCCTTGCTCGAGCGCAACCGACGCATGCATGGTCTTCTTGAGCGCGCCATCCACATAGTAATGGGCGTCAATCTCTACCGGAGGGAACAGCCCCGGCAAGGCCGCACTGGCCTGCACCGCGCGCGAAATCGGAACATGGTCCCAGCCCGGCTCACCGAACGGGGCGGCTTCGCCGCTGTCCAGATTGGTCGCCACCAGGGTCAGGCGACTGCGCAGACGGCGAAAATCATTGGTCCGCCCTTCACGGGTGAACAACTGTGTCAGTCTTTGGTCGACTTCGTCGCTGGCAAACGCCCCGGTCGGCAGCGCGGGCCCCAGGCGCTCCAGCGCGCTGATCAGTGAACGCCGTTCCACCAGCAGGCGCCAGGCGGCCGAAAGCACCAGACCGGGCAACATGATGCCGCGGCGGGCAAATTCGCCCCAGGCCGGGTTCAGCAGCCACGAGGGATCAAATACCTCCGTGCTTTCGTCACTGTTTTCGATGAACCCCGCGCACAGTTCGCGCGGTGTCAGGCCATTGGCCAGGGCCGCGGCAATGAAGCTGCCGGCGGACACGCCCACATAGTGGTCCAGCGCATTGAAATCCAACCCTTCCAGAGACTCTTCGAGGGCACACAGCGCACCGATTTCATAAATCGCACCCAACGGCCCCCCGCCAGCAAGGGCGAGTGCGATGCGGGGTGAACGGCTTGGGTTGGCTTTGTTCATACGTGTCAGTTTAGGCTTTCAACGACGGTGTTGGCGTTGCAGTGCAGCAAAACCAAAGGGGGCCTGAGCCCCCCTGCAAAGTTGAGCGCCAGCGCCTTGAGCTTCGCTGGCGGCTGTCAACGGACCTTACTCTGCGGCCGGGGCGGGTGCTGCTTCGGCTTCGACAGCCTTCTTCGCCGCACGGGGAGCCGCTGCCTTGGCGGGCGCGGCCTTCACCGGAGCCGCTTTTTTGGCGGGAGCCACTTTCTTCACTGCCGCCGCGCCGGCGACCGGTTTGGCCTGCGGCTTGGTTGCCGGCTTGGCCGACAGCTGCTGAACGCTCTGGTTGAGATCGTCGATCCGGGCAATCAGCGCCTCAATATCCTTGGCCGACGGAACGCCGAGCTTGTTCAGGGCGCGGGCGACGCGGTCTTCGAAGATGTTCTCCAGTTTGTCCCAACGACCGGTAGCCCGGGTCGTAATGTCGGTCGCCATGCTGGCCATGCGATTGGTCGCCTCGCTGATTTTTTCTTCGGCAGCGGCCTGGGTCTTGCGCTGAATCGCCAGACCTTCCTTCACCAGGGTCTCGTACACTTTGCCGCCCTCGTTTTGGGCCTTGGTAAACGCCGCCAGACCTGCTGCCCATATTTGTTGGGCTGAGTCTTTTACATGGGCCGCCGAAGGTGCGGCGGGTTTCTTGGCGGGGCTGGCTTTCTGCACTTTTTTGACCATGGTGTTGTCCTTGTTGCGATTGACATTGAACTGGATTCACTGCGGGTGAACTCCATGGATGAACTGTAAAGAATGCGCGAGGTCGTTTTTAGTTAACGCTACCTATTGGGATAGGGGTGGTTTCCTATCCCCGCCCAGGGGCCGGGTTTTCGGTGGGGCTTTCCCAGACCCATAGAATTCCGAATCTTCCACAACCGCCTCTGCCAAAGCCATGTCGCACCACGTCCACGCTTCCACTGTCTTGTTGTGCTTGTTGCTGGGCGCCTGTGGCGGCGCAGCCTCGACCGAGTCGGCAAAACCTGCGAATCTGATCGAGATTCGCAACGCTTCCTTCACCGAGGTTGACAGCCGTGGATGGTTGGTCGGCTGGGAGGGTCTGGAGCACAACACGGGCAATTCTTACCGGTTTGTGGCGGATTCCGAGATCGTCTACTCCTCACCGGCAAGTGCGCGGGTAGAGCGTTATGGGCCGGAGATTTATGGCCATTTGCGCCAGTTGATTCCGGTACAGCCGCAGTGGGTCAACAAGACCGTTCGTCTTTCGGCCATGGTTCGTACCGATACCGCAGCCGACGCGTCCGTTGGCCTGATCTTCCAGATGAATCGTTCGGACGGCAGCATACTGTCGTTCAACCATATGTTTGACGACCGGCTCAGTGGCAAGCAGGATTGGCGGCGTGTCAGCGTTGACCTGAAAGTTCTGCCGTCCACATACCGCATCAACGTCGGGGCAATCCTGGAGGGCTCCGGTAAAGCATGGTTCGATGACTTCCAACTGGAATTGCGCGACTGACCATTTTTGCTTCTTCAGAACGGCGATGCGCTGACGGCTTTGGTGAACCGCTCGCGCAGATCGGAAACCGGCTTTTCGAAGGCGTGAAAAACCAGGGCGGACAGCGCAAACACGCAGGTCAACCACAAGACCGTGACACCCGCCAGGACCGTGGCGCTGGTTTCACTGTTGAGTTTCAGCGCCGCTGTCAGTACGAATATCAAGGGGAAATGGGCCAGATAGATGCTGTACGAGTACAGGCTGGTCCGTTCGATGAAAGTGTTTGCCCATCCTTCAACCGGCGGCAAGCGGGTCACCGCTGGCAGGACGAGCAAGGTCCCCAATCCGAGGCAAGTGGTCGAAAGCGTGTTCATGAAGGTGCCAGCCAGCCCGGGGGTCCATCCCGTACCGGTCAGCCGCCAGACCATGGCCAGCCCCGCGATCATCAGGGCAATACCCAGAAGGGCTCTGGTGTTTACCGCCCGGTTCCACCAGTGCGGAGCCCATCGGTTCACGGCGGCGGCCAATACGCCCCATCCCGTGGCGTCCAGGTGGTAGAGCGTCAAACGGCGAATCTGGGCGTCCCAGGCAAAGAAATCCGGGGGCACCGGATGCCATGCCCTGGCAACCATAGGTACGACAATCAGCACCGCGGCCGCAAACAGGAACGCGGTTGCGACTCTGGCGCGAAACGCCAATAGCGCCAGTCCGATCAGCAGCGGCATGAGGACATAGAACCATTCGTCCATCGCCAGTGACCAGGACTCGCCGAAGAAATGGGGAATTTTCTCGGCCTGATACAGGTTTTGGGAGAACACGACAAACGTCCAGTCGAATTGTCCATGACCTATTCCGACGGCAACGAGGAGCACATTGATGGCCAGAAACAGGTAGTAGTTCGGCAAGGTTCTGAACCATCGACGCAGCCAGAAGTCACGGGCCCGTTGCGCCCAGGTTCCTGGCTTTTCGAAGCTGCGGATCATCATCGTGCCGATCAGATACCCGCTGAGGACAAACAGCCACTCGATCGAGATGATGGCTGAAGCGCTCACATAGGCCGTCATTCCGCTCCATTGGGCTTTTCCGAGGGGGAGAAAGAAGCCAATGAAGGCATGGTTCGCAAGAACGATCAGGATGGAGGCGGTTCGCAAGTAGTCCAGGCCTGGGTTCCGGGCCAGGTTCGGCGCCATGGTGGCGGTATTCACAGTGACCCTCTCGCGAAGAAGCGCGGTGCAATCGCCCAGAAGTGCCAGGCGGCCGTGGACTCGGCCAATGCTTCGTTCAATTCGCGGAATACCGCATCGGCCAGTTCTTGTTCGTCGGGCATTGGCGGGATATTACGTATTACCAGCCGACGACGGCCGGTTCGCAAATCGAGTCCGGTCCGGTAAACCACAATCGGTATCTGCCTTTGTCGGGCGTCCCGGAGCAGCCGGATGGGCGCGTGGGCGCGATGGCCGATCACACGGACGGCGACACTTTCCCCGACCTGGTCCGGCGGAACATCGATCACCGCCAGCAACTGGTGCTTGTCCTGGTAGAGCCGCTCCATCCGGGGAAAGTCGAAGGGAGTTCTCTCGGGTTCTGCAGCGTTGCGAACGGGGACTGGAAACGCCGCGTTTCCGGTTGCTCGGGCCACCGCGTAGGTTCGCAAGCGGGCGTACAGCCCCGCGGGGGATGGGACATGAGGCCCCTTGGCCAGAAGCATGTGCGGCGAAAGTCCGACCGATCGGGCATGGCGCAACCCCCACATGCCGGCACTCCAATGGAAGGTCAACAGCAATGCGGCCTGTCCCGGCCCGGCCCACTCGCCATCGACTTGCAGGTGTTTGCGGATCCAGGCGTCAGAGCGAGAGAGGCTCAGGTAACAGTCGGCATGGTCCACCAGAGTGGTCAATCGTCGCTCGAAGAGCCAGGCTTGTGGATCGGCGACCGGGATGCATTTCGACGCGTGCGCGAGAGCCAGGCGACAGTCTGCGTCATACAAAAACGGATATTTGCTCAACCAGCGAAACAGGCGAAACGTAAGGCCCCAGGGTAAAAAGGCGGCCATGCCCGGAACAAGAAAGAGTTCTACGGCTTCGCGCAGCATGCGGCGAAACTTTCCCGACCTTGTCATGAGAGCGTCGGTCTGCCGCCGGAGTTCAGGGTCGGTTTGCGCCATTCATGGTCAAGCAGGCAGACGCCCATGTGCCGGCCGGTGCCTGTGATGTCAAGCGTTCGCTCGACATGGTCAAACAGACGCAGTCCTTCGGGGTCCATGGCGTGCAGACGCACCCGGTAACTTCCGGGCAACAGGGGCAGGCTCGGGTATCGGATCTCGAAGCCCGACAGTCCGTTTGCCACCGGGTGGGTACGGTAGCCGGCGATGTCGGAAAACGTTCCGAAGACTGGTGCGCCATCGGGTTTGACGATGCTGGTTGCGATTACCGGGTCACGGCCATCGGGCGAATACGCGGTGCCGGTGATGATAAATTCGCCACCGGCGTTCAGGGCAATCCGGTCTGTGTCGTGTCCGTTCAGCCAGACTTCCTGAATGTGATAGACCGCGCCGTTTCCGGCCCGGGGAGTGACGTCGGTCATCTTCGCGCCTTCGGCGGCGCTTTTCGCTTCGTGCCATGCGAGGTAGTTGCGGCTGACGTCTCCTGCTGCGCCGTATTCACGAATCACGCCTTCATGCAGCCAGGCCGCATGGGTGCACAGTTTTTGTATGTGATACATGCTGTGCGAACACAGGATCAGGGTACCGCCGTTGCTGAGGTAGCGTTCCATCCAGCGGCTGCATTTCTTCTGAAAAGACTCGTCACCTACCGCAAGCACTTCATCGGTGATCAACAGATCCGGCGACAAGGTGGTGGCCACGGCGAAACCCAGACGGACCACCATTCCGGACGAATAGTGCTTGATAGGCTGATAAATATGGTCACCGATATCCGCGAATGCCAGTATTTCGTCAAGTCGCTCGCGTGTCTGATCGGGACTGAAACCCATGAGCGAGCAGGCCAGATGCACATTCTCCAGACCGGTGTACTCTGGGTGAAATCCGGCACCGAGTTCCAGCAAGGCACCGACACGTCCCTTGCGCACCATCTCACCCGCAGACGGTTTGATGACACCCGCCATGATTTTCAGCAAAGTGGACTTTCCTGCGCCGTTGACCCCGACGAGGCCCAAGGACTGACCCCGATAAACGGCCAGTTCGACGTCCTGTAGCGCCACGTACTGAGCGGAGGGTTTGCGCTGGAACAGCAGCGAGACCAGCGCCCCGACCTTGCGGCTGGCGGTATCGACCAAGGGATACGCCTTGGCGATGCCGCGCAGGGCAATCAGGCAATGCGGATCACCCTGGTCACGCAGTTCCGTCGGTGAATCAGGCAAGTCTTCAACGCGGCGCACGGCTTCGGTTGGGCTCACGTCACATCCTCAAAATGGGGCGATAGCCTGTTGAACAGCTTTCGTCCGGTCCAGAAGGTCAATGCCGCGAACACGATCATCCCTGCCAGATTCAGCCAGGAAGGCGTGGTTCCAAACAGGAGTGCCTGGCGCATCGGTTCGATGACATGGACCAGTGGATTGAAGTCCATGACCTCACGGAACGGCGAAGGAACCATCGAGATCGGATACAGGATGGGGGTGAGATAGAACAGGACCGAGAGCGCCTGTGAGAGAAATTGCTCGAAATCCCGGATGAAGGCCTGAACCGCCGCGAAGGCCAGTGCCAGGCCCGTTGTCATGACAAGCTGTATCAGCAGGAATACCCCTAACCAGACCAGCCCCAGCGGATGCACGGCGTAGCCCAGCACAGCAAGCATGATCAACACGAACGCATACCCCGCCATCTGAACCGCGAACGCGGCACCGACAGCGGCATATACGACCAACTCGTGCGGAAATGCAACCTTCTTGATCAGCGGTGAATTGGCCACAATGGCTTGGGTTCCGCGGCTCAGACCTTCAGAGAACGCGAGCCATGGCCACATGGCCATGGCCATGAATGCCACAAAGGGAAAGCGCTCCAGTTCCGGGAATCGGACCTTGAAGATGGTCTGAAACAAGACGGAAAAGATCGCCAGCATGGCGAGCGGATGGACCAAAGCCCAAACAACTCCGCCAACCGAGCCCGCGTATCGGTTGGTAATTTCCCGGGATATGAAACTCCGGAGCATCCAACGGTGCTGAATGATCGTTGACAGGGCTCCGGTGCCCCGAGTCTCGGGGTGAATGCGGCTCATAGTTGGCGAACGGGTGCTCTCAACGACCCCAATATGGCGTTGAGGCCATGGGCGCCGGGACCGGTCGCCAGGTCGAAATGCCAATCCTCATCGACTATTTGCCGGGCCTGGTGTTTGCCCTTGCCGCTGGGCGAACTCCTTGATGACCGCATCGTGGTATTTGATGTCGGCGCGAATGGCCTCGATCGCCTTCTGGCGCGCCTCGTTGGCCAGACTGTTGGCCGCCTGGTTCACCAGGGTGTCACGAAGCTCGTCAAACGGTCTTTTCTGGGCGGCTCGGCGGGCTTCAAGGCGGATGATGTGGAGGCCGAACTGGGTGGAAACCACCGGGCTCAAGTCCCCCGGCATCTTCAGCGCATCCACAGCTGCCTCAAACTCAGGCACCATCGCGCCCTTGGAGAAAAAGCCGAGATCGCCTCCTTTTGCAGCGCTGCCATAGTCGGTGGAGTGCTGTTGGGCCAGTTGCTCAAAATTCCCACCATTCAGCAGCTGTTTGCGAATGTCTTCCGCTTTGGCACCAGCGTCCGGCAAAGAGCGGGGAATCAGGATGTGCCGGGCACGGGTTTGTGCGGGGACATTGAAGCGCTCGGGTTCGGCGTCATACAGAGTTCTTGCATAGCGCAGGAGCTCGGTGTCCGATGGTCGGGACTTCCGGTCGATGTCTTTGAGAACAGCATCGGCCAGCACGCGGTCCACCGCAATCTGCACCTCTGCGGCCAGAACCGGATCTTTGTCGAATTGCTGCGCTTTGGCCTGAGCGGCCATGACGCGCCGCACCAGCAGGGCGGTTGCCTGCTCTTTGACGTTGGGTTCCCGCGACAACGCGGCGCGGCGCGTGACATCGGGCAGGCGCCGTGCGTCGGCCTCCACATCGGAGAGATCGATGCTGACACCTTGAGGACTTTCGGCCAGGACCCCCGTCCGAGCCTGCGCGGACGCCGAATAAGTGCACCAGAAAACGAGGAGAAAAAGAAACGGGGCGAAATTGGAACGAATCGGAAAGCGTAGAAAGAACATAACCGGAACGTTTGACGGAAGGAATGAAAAAGGGCGGGATCACTCCCGCCCTTTTCTATGTCAGGCGAACCTCTGATCGACGATCAGCGGACAACCTTGTGCGGGAAGGTCAGGCCGTAGTTAGCGGCAACACCGGGCTTAGCGGCGGCGTTGGAAGCCTTCACGAAAGAAGCACCCAGAACCGGCAGTCCAGTGGTCCCTGCGAGACCGGGGTGAGCCAGCGTAGCCCAGCCGTTACGGATGGTGCCGAAGTCGATGTCCTTGCGGGCCACCGAGCTGCTCAGAGACGAATTGCCGCCGGCATCGTTGAAGCTCAGAACCGACACTTCGCCGCAGAAGCTCAGCGGCTGGCCAGGCGTACCGGGCGACACCACGAAGTCGTTGGAAACCGTCGGAGAGTTCTCTTCACGGTCATACTGCTTCGGCGTGATGCCGGTTACGCAGATCTGACCGCTGGCGACAGACGTGTTTGCTGCGGTGAAGAAGTTGATGTTGTTCGGAGCAGCGGCAGTGGTGAAGTCCGAGAACACGCGAGCAGCAGGACTTGCGCTGTAGTCAAGGGCCACGTTGTAGCGACGGGTAGGCATGGAGAACACCCAGTCCGTCTTGGCAGCGATGTCGGTGGAGGTCACGAACTCGTTTTGCGTGTTCGGGACAGCCAGAGCAGCCGTCAGACGCGAGGCATTGCCCAGGGGAATCGTGTCGCCAGCAACAGGCGCAAACGCTGCAGCGCCGACGTACGGCGTGGACAGGTCGGGCAGGTCATACTGTGCCGGTGCAACTTTCGGAGCGGCGCCGCGCAGCAGCGGATCGGCGGTCGTCGAATCGGCCAATGCTTGGCCAACGGCGTTGCCAGTCTGCGAGAACACCACCATACGAGCAGGGGCAGCAGCGCCACCAGCAGCCACACGCGCCTCAATGGCGGTGGCGTTGCCGGAGAACGTGGTGCTGTTCGGCACATCGATGATCGTCCAGCCACCGCTCAGACCCGTGGTCGGGGCGCGGAAGCCACGGGCTTCCAGTTCAGCCGTGCTGTCGATGTTGGCGTAGGTTGCCAGACCGGAGAAGGTGGCAGCCGTACAAGGAGCAACACCGGCCACGTGCGTGATGGCCTTGGCAAGGTCAGGCTGGGGAGCGGTGTGTCCATTGTCAGGAACGTCAGCCATGTTGAAGATTTCAACATAACCTTCACGGGTACCCTTCGCCTTGTCGGCGGCGGACGCGGAAGCCGGCAGACGGTCCGTCACAAAGGCGGTACCGTCAGCATTGGTGGCCACGGAAGCGGGCAGCGTGCAGGACTTGTCCGAGGTCTTCAGAACCGAGCGGCCATCAGCGCCTTGGCTGACGGCGGCGGACCACTGGTCACCCTTGGACAGGAACAGCGTGAAGTCGAAAATGTCGTCCGAGTTGGCGGCACCACGGAAACGCACCTTGACAGCTTTGCCGTTGGTTTGATCGTGGTTGACGATGCTGATCAGCGTTGCTTGACCGTTCTGGGTCGTGAAGTAAGGCACGATCAGCTGGTGACCGACGTCACGGCCGTTGAATTCCAGCACGGTCGCGGTCGTACCGACCAACACGCCCGGGAACGAACCAGCGTTGGCACCGCTAGCCAAACCGAGCCCACCGATCATGGTAGCGATGCTCAAAGCGAGAATATTTTTTCTCATACAAAGACTCCAGTTGAAAAGTTAGTAAGCGCAACCAAGAATGGTCAGAACGCCTATTTATGGTAGCACAAGGAAGTTCGGGGAGGGCGTTCGCAAGATGGCCCGTCGCCCGGTTGTTGAGTATTTGCAACAGATTGATGGCTGCTTGGCTTCACCCTCCTCTCCCATTGATCCGTTTTTGTTGCGCGGGCAGCGTCACAGGCGGATGAACAGCCACCACTGTCCGTCTTCCTTGACCCAGGTTTCGTCAAAGTGGGTACTGATCTTGTCGCCCTTGCGTCCGCCCAGGATGGGGGGACGCTCGACGCGGATGCGAGCAGCGCATCGGACTTCGCTGTCACAGTTCGAACCAACGACTGCCGCTTTGTCCAGGGTCGCTGCCGCGCCAAAGCGCGTTACATATTTGTCGGCGGTCAGCAGCTTGCGCACGGAAGGTGCCAGATATTCGTAGGCTCCCTTCACGTCGCCCTCCAGCATCAAGGCCCATCGGGCTTGCGCCCGCTCCAGTACGAGTGCCTCGGGCTTTGGAGTGAAACTTGCACAGCCCGCAAGAAGGGTCAGCGCAACCAAGCTTGCCATGCCGATGCGTTTCAATCGGCGTCGTGGCACTTCACTCGCGGTTGTCAAAGTCGTAACGCTGCTCATATCAGTTGATGCGATGGAAGTATTTAGATCAGGGACAGGAAAATCTGGCCGTCTCCCTAGGCTTTCAGCGGTAACCTCCGCCGACGCCGGGATCCTGAGCCGGAATCGCGGGTGCGCCGGATTCGTTTCCTTGTGGAACCAGACGCAACCCTTTCATGCGGGCTTTCATTTCGGCGCTGAGTGCACCGATGTCCTGGTCGCTACGAACGACCTTGGGCGCAATGATTACCAGCAGCTCGGTACGATTCGCATTGTTCGACTTGGTTCCGAACAATGCGCCGAGCACCGGAATTTCATGAAGCAGCGGTACACCGCTTTCTCCGCTGGTACTGTTGTCCTTGATCAGACCACCCAAAACGATGGTTTCGCCCGAGCGAACGGCAACTTTGCTTTCGATCTGTCGCTTGAGAAAGCTGCGCTGGCCCGTTGCAACGTCAACCTGTCCAATGTCCGTGACTCCTTGCTTGATCTGCATGGTGACCATGTCGCCCGCATTGACAGAAGGGGTGACTGCGAGGTCCAACCCGGTATCTTTGAACTGGATGTTGCTGGTTATCACGCCGCCGGCAGTCACAGATTCACCAATGCGAACCGGCTGCTGGTTGCCGACTGTGATGTTGGCGGTGTGGTTATTCAGGACCATCAGGGACGGGCTTGAAATCACCTTGACCAGCGACTTTTCGGCCAAAGCATTCAGTATCGCCCTCACGTTCCCTGCCGAGTTGCGCAGGGTGTAGGAGAAACCGGCCCCTGTCGATGCCAAAGCACCACTCACCGCGTTACTCAAAAGGGAAGTTCCCGTCTTGCCATTGCTTCGGTAGTCGGTGAACATCCATTGCAAACCGTACTTGAGATCATCATTGAGTGTCACTTCGATGATGCTTGCTTCTATCAATACCTGGGCGGCCGGGACGTCGAGTCGTTTCAATGTCGCCTCTATGCGTTGGTACTCCACGCCCGTCGTGTAGACCAGTACCGCGTTGTTGATTTCGTCTGCGATCACTCGGGCGCCTTGCCCCAGATTCACCGTCGTCAACGCCGACCCGGCCGCGTTGCCACCGCGGACCTGTGAAGCCGGTGTGACGGACGCTGCGCCCCCCGTCGTACCTGTAGCTTGCGCCAGGCCGGGCGAGACAGCGCTGGTCGGTGGCGCCCCTGATGGCTTGGATTCACTGGCAAACAAGGCCCCCAGCAGGTCGGCCAGTTGGCGCGCAGATCCATTTTGAACTGGATAGACGAATAGCTGTGGCGATGCGGAATTCAGCCCGGGTCGATCAAGCTTCTCAAGCCATTCGCGCGCAGCGTCGAGGTAGGCAGCTCGCGGAGTTACCACAAGGACACTGTTGAGGCTTTCCATCGGGATGATTCTCAACGCCCCATGGAGGGGAAAGGCCTCAGAAATGCCCCCGCTTGCACGCGCTGCACCAGCATTTGCCGGTGTTTCCGGCCCGGCTCCGGCGCCGCGAACGGCCAATGGCACATTGACAAGCTTGAGGGCGGCTTCGACGTCCTTGATGGAGAGATGCTTCAGAGGAAAGATCCCCATCGACATGCCCTTGAGCATGTCGACATCGAAAGTTGCGATGAGGTCCAGCCATCCCTCTGCCTGAGTGCGACTTCCGACCAGCACCAGCAGGTTTCTCACGGTGTCGATACGGACGAGATTTTCGGCTGGAACAACAGATCGAAGAATTGTGGCCATTTCCGACGCGCCAACAAAGCGAAGTGGGACAAGGATCGCGCCTTGTCCCGGAGGTAATGGAGACTTGGCGTCAAATTGTCGGACGACCGGTGCAATGGCGCGCAGCGCCTCAGGCCTCCCAATGTGATAGGTGCCCCTGGCGTCTCGCAACAACTGCAGTCCATTCGCCTGCAAAGCAGCCTCCAGCAGAAACACCGCGTCATCTGGGGCTACATCTGCATTGGTTGCAAGGGTCACCCTTCCGACAATCGGCGGATGCAAGACATAGTCAACCTTCGCAACATCCCGCAATACGATATGGACTACATCGATGAGGGGGGCATCCTCAAACTTGAAAGACGCAGGAGCCCCGCTGAATGGGGGGACCGATTTAGCCGGTGACAACACCTGGTCGGTACCACGATACAGCCTTTGTTCCGCCTCAATGCTGACTTTTTTTGTTGGATTCGTTGACAGCGTGCCCTCGGCTGCCGCGGGATACAAATACAACATTAATCCTGCAGCCAATAGGGCGCACAATGTTCTTCTATATGACATGTTAATCCTATGATCTTGACCCAAAAGGTCAATCGGTCACTGGTGGCAATCCGGCTTTTGCACGCACCTCATTTCGACGCCGCAAACGATCCCGCGCCTCGTCAGCCATAGCGCGCCGAGTGTCTTCCGCGGACGCAATGCCCTGACCCGTCGAGGCATTGCCGGTTGGCTCGCCAGGGGAATTCACGACCGAAGCATCATTTCCCGCTGGAGCGCCTGCGGCCTTCTTCAGGGATATCGTTCGCGTGTCACCACTGCGCTCGAACCGTGCTTCCCGTCCTTCGACTGCTGCGAGCGTCCAGTCACCAACACTTTCACCGGTGCGAACACGCCGCGTTTTCCCCTCGATACGCGCAATGAGCCCGCCACCGTCACCAGTGACGAAGATCCCAGAAATTTGTACGTTGTCGAGGACATCCGGCGGTGGCAGAGCAACAACTGAATCGACTGTCGGTACGGCTGAGGGAGGCCGCCGCTCCAAAGAGAACAACGGACGCTCAAGAACCACCAACGCAGCACCAATCGGGGCAGATTCCCAAGCAGGAGTCTTTTGAACCACATACGGAACATTCTGGCTTACTGGTGGGGTCCAGCGTGGCAGCAACAGGCGTCCGTCCGGCCCGATCCACTGAACAAGAAGTGTCGTTGAAATGGCAAAAAGCAAACCCACCAGAACTATGGTTGGCGACAATCTCATTGAAGTATCCGCTGAACGCTGATTTTCATGTTACCACTCATTCTTACGGGCTCCTTCGGTTTGATAGCACCTGCGCTTTGCAAACTCATCGAACGAACAAACAATCGCGGAGAATGACTGCTCAACGATTCAAGGGCATTGTAGATCTTCTCATAGGTTCCCTCTATTCGAATATCCAAGGTAACCTCCTCGACACCCCCGTCAGTCTTCACAGGCAATATGATGGTAGAAATGACCTCGACGCCCGTACCAAGAAGCATCGATTTGATGGCCTCCTGAAACTCATTGGAGAATTTATTTATGTCAATACTTGTAACATATAATCGCTTTTGTAGTTCAACATTTGTCTCAGCCAATGACTTTGAAAAGTCAGGACCCGAAACTTGCAGCGATTTTTGGCGAGAATAACGCACGTTGATCTGTTCAATCTCCTTCTCGATTCGTGAATTGAAATTGAACAATATATACCCCGGCACACCAATAAAAAATATGAGCACAAACATCGGGAGGATGAGCGCAGAAAACCGACTTATCGCAATTGCTTGAGTAGCAGGCACCATCATTTTCCTCCCGTCTTGACACTGGAGAGGCCCAAGATCAACTGAAACGTTTCACCCGACGCCCCTGGCGCTTTAGTGGCAGGAGCAATGGCTTTAACTTCAGCGATCTCAGGTTCGCTGCTCAACTTCGCCATCAGGCCCGCCGAATTTGGTGCTTGTCCATGTATCCGAATGCCCTCGGAAGAAGTCTCGATGCTATATAAAAAGGAATTATCTGGAAGCAACCGAGTAACGGTAGACAAAACTTCAATGGGAGGATAATACATTTTCGATCGTTGATCAAAAACCGAGATAAAGTCCTGCCGACTCAATAACTGCTCCCGCAATTTTTCTATTGGCAAGTTGTCTTTAGTAAGTTTCGAATATTGGACCTTGGCATCTTCTAGACGATACCAATTTTTGAGGACAGGAGTAACGGCCAAACCGTAATTAAGAACTAGAATAGCCAATAGCAACATGAAGTTAAATATCGTCCTACGCCTTATCGCCATTCTCAACTCCCCTCCCCCCTCCCAATCAGATTCAATCAACATTCCTTCGGGGGACTCAAACATCACTGCGGGTTCATTGCGAAAATAGGTAGAAGCAAACTTTTCCAACTCAGCCCTTACAAATGACTTCGAGGACAAATAGATGTTCACACGTTGGCAATTCGAACGATAATATGATATCCAATCTATCCCATACACCGTTTCCTGAACCTCAAACGGAGATTTCGTCATGTTCTCCAATTGAACCATTCGATCAACTTGATCGTCGGTGAGTCTATGTTTGATTTCCAACTGATAACATAAAACGACGCTATCGGGGAGTACGACAGCAGAGTATGAGGCTTTCTGCTTCGAGTCACCAGCAAGCCTCCCATTGGAATGAAGGCGATCATAGCGACCAACCAATTGCCCATCCTTGAATAGGGCAAACGGTACACGCCCTTTTAGAAAGCCAAATGAACGATAAACAGATGCCAGATAGAGGCCTAAGACTTTACCGAGAGAGCCTCTTTCCTTTATGCCCGTTATAGAACTCATCTGTTTATCCCTAATTCAACGCCCAATCCGGAATAAAATTGATAACTCCAATATTTACTCCAAGGTCTTTCATTACTCTCTCCACCAGAGCCGTAACCAATCCACCATACACGAACTGGTAACGCAGATTGCTTCGCATTAGCGTCGTCTCGAAGGGGCACAACTCTCGCAACGAACTTCCTGACCACAGAATCAGTGAAATTGAACCTACCAACAGACTCCAATTCCGGCATTGCGATATCTTGCTCTCGTCCCCGAATGAATTCCTCTGCAGCTCGTCGATCATTCCGGTATATGATAAGCAGTACATCAAGTGGCGCGGTTCTCAAATTCACCAAAGGACTTCCCTCTGTAGCTGCGAAAATCAAACCTTGGATTCGTTGAAAATAGGAATAACGCATACCTGGCACTTTCAACAAGTCTTCATTTACGGCAAACGAATATTTCGATCCCAATTCGCGGGTGGAAATTCTATAATCAACGACAGCCTTCGCCATTTTTGACGCAGAACTACTATCGAGGCCTGAACCATATTCAAAAAGATCAACCAGCAGAGCCTCGGACGCCAACTCAATATTAATCAGACCCGAACTTGAGAAAATCTCAACAAGAAAAGATCTACCTTCAAAGTCCCGTCTTACGGCCGAGTAAAGCGGAGGCACTATTTCATTACGCTGATTCAGGAGTTCGAATAGTCGCATTCTGATTACACTATCAGCTCCTGCCATCGCATGAAGAAGCTCCACATGGAAAGATTTCTCTTTCAACTCGTTCCGTTGAACAGATAATATAGAGTTAAGAAGCAATGCAAGGGAGGCTGCTATCCAAAGCACAGCAACCAAGACAAGTCCGGATTCACTTCTGTTACGACGTGACACAAGGGTCATTCGGGAGTACTCATTTCGCCGCCTCCCCACCAACTGAAAAAACGCCATCGCCATTCATTCCGAAGACTTTGGGCACCAAAACGATATCAGGCCATTCGCCCCATTGGAGAGCCACCTTAATTGTAATTCTCTTTATCCCGCTGGGATTTTCAATAAAGGCGAAATCATTCAGAACCTGGACCGAATCCTTGGATGCCTCGATTTCAATATCAAACTTCGATACATCGGAAAGGATCAAACGTCTCGTCCAAGAGTGCGGATCCGCATTGGTACGCTTCAAAAAGTCATCGCGCTGCGACGTTATCATGGAGAAATAAACGATTCCTCCCTTTTCTTTAGAAATGTCCTCTATCGCAACCTTCATACGATATAGACCACCAACACCTTCGCGCCCATGAAGATAACCTGTCCATTCGAGGCCGTGAACTTTGAATATAGTATGACTCTTATCAATATCCGGCTTTTTCACAACCGTGCCATTACTGAACAAAGTACCGAGTGTAGTTCGGAATAAGTTAGAGACGGCCCATGAAATCTCCCTTCGATCCGCGCCCCCCTTCACAATTCGTTCTAGCTGCCCGACGCCGAAAAGGGAACTTGTCAGTAACAACAATACCAAAGAAAGAACAGATATTGAAACAAGAACTTCAATTAACGTAAAACCACGAGGGCCGGTCGGCAAGCGTGGCTCAATCAAGCCATACAAACTTACCCCCAGGAAGTTTTTTCGCAATATGTAATTCAGCTACTGATAGAAATTTTGTTTGCATATCATTTTCGCCGCATTCCACTTCTACTGTGAGATGACATACCTCATAGTCTCGAACCGCAAAACTTCTTTGTGCATCACACCGCGCTTTCCAACTACATCCTGAATCAAACCCATCCTTTTGATTGCGCAGCACTTCGTGTGGGTGCACATTGGCGAGTACATTTCGCACAGTTTCGACATTGTTGGCACGGATATTCAGACTTTTCTCGGTTCTAGCAATATCTGCGCTTATTCGATAAAAAACACCTATAGAAGCCACAACGATCGCGAGCGCAACCAGGACCTCAACAAGGCTAAAACCTTTTCCCTGCTTCATATTATTGGCTATGAGCGTATCCATCCCTCTTTTCTGAAATAGCTCCGGTCAACCAATCGATCTCAATCCTTGCTGCTGCACCACTCTCTCTGATGAACACTATCGTTCCTCCAGTGGAGCCACCTTCCGGGAAGAAGTGAAATTCATGTTTCTTTGTACGCACTTCCCCAACGAGGCCACTGGTGACTTCAACCTTAATATTAGGCGGCAATGACTTTTTTTCCGAGATAGAAGTACCAAAGGTACCTTCTGAAACATCGAGCCAAAAATAGCTCGCACCACCATTTATCCTATTACTAACCATCCTTACCTGCTTCAAATCAGATATGACCTCCGATATCAGCGATTTGAACTGAACAGCATCCCGAAACCTCTCGTAGTAGCCCGGCACTAAAGCCGCAAAAACAGCGGCGATAGTAATGACGACAAGGAGTTCAATTAACGTAAACCCCAGTTGTATTCCTTTGTTGCCATCGAATGATACGCCCATGAAGAGAATCACCTGCTCTTAATATCAGCCGCCTCTCCCTCACCACCAACAACACCGTCGGATCCATGAGATATTATCTCTATGATCCCATTTTTGTTGGAATAGATAAATGCTTTACCCCACGGATCGTTCGGGACTTGTCCTTTAAGATACGGTCCATTCCAGCTATTTAAACCTTCAGGCTTTGTCGTCAATGCCGCCAATCCCTGTTCCGTCGATGGATAACGTCCGACATCAATTTTGTATATCTCTAGAGCTCGTTCAAAATCTGCTATTTGCACAACGGCGGTTTTCGATTTTGCGCCTCCAAGCTGATTTAAAACTCGAGGTCCGACCAAAGCAGCAAGCAATCCTAGTATTGCGAGCACAACCAAAAGCTCCACCAGGGTGAATCCGAGAGGATGATTAGATTTCATAGGTATATCAAACAGCAAATTCGTTAATTGAAAGTATCCCTAGCAGAATCGCAATAATAATTACCCCGACAATGATTCCTAGGAATAAAATCATCAAAGGCTCAATCAGCTGGAGAACTCTGCTTATCTTTGCATCAAATCGCAAAGAAAGAGTCTCAGCCATTTGATCACATGCGGATTGTAACCTTCCAGTTTCCTCGCCGACTCTGATAAGTCCGATCGTCACGCTATCAAAGGCATTTGTACCTGCGAGGCAACTTGAAAATATCTTTCCTTCTCTTAGTTCCTTCGTTATAGATCCCAACGTTGTCCGAAGTTCAGAATCACTGATGCTCAGCAGAGATGTTTCGAAGGCTCTTGGCAACGACAAACCGGATTTCAACAGACTTCCTAGTGCACTCAGGAAAATGGCACAATTATATTGGTTGATCGCAGAACGAATAATGGGAATTCGTCGAGCATATTTCGCAAGCACTTCTTTCCAATTATTGACGTTAAAAAATCGAGGTGCGAAAGCTACGAATAGACAAAGAACGATGACAATCTCAAGAAAATTTGCGCGCATTGCCGAAGAAATAGCCATCGCACTGACTGTAAGAAACGGCAACTTATCGCCCATGCCTTTGAAGATATCCTCAAATTGAGGAAGCACGAAGCCAAACATCAACACGACAGACAAAATTGCGATAAACGCAAGAATAGATGGATAGATGAGCGACGAGACAAGTTTCGACCTCATCACCCGACGCCGAACCAAATGTTGGTCTATTCGTTCAAAGGCACCAAGCATATCTCCGGACAACTCGCCGCCGCGAACCATTCCTAAAAAGAATGAATCCTCGAATCCCAGTCGTTCAAAGGATTCAGAAAGGGATATACCCGAGCGAATTTTCTTTTCTAGTTCTGAAAGCAACGCTTGCTTTTCGGTATCGCCTTCCGCTTCACACAATATTCTGATCGCTTTGGCAAGATGAACACCCCCACGGGTAAACAATGCCATTTGGCTAACAAAGCCCTCCAAAAACGCCTGTTTAGTCGCCTTAGGCTTCTGAGTAAAGAAGCTCCTGAAGCTTCCATTCGCTCCTTTCAATTTCCTTCTATGCCTGGGATCCTCTGGTTTCTCTAATGCTTCAGCGACCCGCAGTTCTAACACAGTAAGTTCACGATTTTTCAATTCGACGAGGGCCTGCGCAGCTGTCTGACTATCAATAAATCCAGCTACTCTCTCAGCCGCTGAATCGAGTGCGACAAAGACATAATTCACAGATCTGCCCTCAATCCATGCCGGAGCGAACGACCTCTTCAAGCGTCGTAAGCCCGGCTCTCACTTTCTCTAATCCGTCTATGAACAAAGTTCGATGACCTTTCGTCCTTAATACTTCTTCGAACTCAACGGTGTCGATATCTTTCGACAACATGGAACGGACCAAATCGTCAACCACAATCAACTCACTAATTACTGTCCTTCCTCTATAGCCCTTCTGCGCACAATGTTTGCAACCGACGGCCTTGAAAAAGGTCCCCCCTGTCAAATCCAGATCACCGTATTTTTGATAAAGATCCGAAACTTCAAGTTCGTTTATCGGGGCCTTACATTTGTCACACAGAACACGGATCAACCTCTGGGAAAGTACTCCAATTAGCGAAGATGAAATTAAATAATGTGGAATACCAAGATCTTTCAGCCTAACTATCGCGGAAGCGGCAGTATTAGTGTGCAGGGTGGACAGTACAAGGTGTCCGGTTAAAGCGGCTTGCGTAGCAATCTGAGCTGTTTCGGAGTCTCTCATCTCACCAACAAGAATCACATCTGGATCTTGCCGAAGAATTGAGCGTAGAGCGCGACCAAATGTCAAATTGATACTAGCCTGTATCTGTATCTGGTTAATTCCCTCAAGCTGATACTCGACGGGATCTTCGATCGTTATAACTTTCAGCTTAGAAGAATCAAAGGCTGACAACGCAGCATACAGGGTCGTAGTCTTCCCCGAACCCGTAGGGCCGACGACCAAAATTATTCCGTGTGGACTACTCAATAGTCGGCGAATTTCACCTTCCCTCGTAAGGTTGAATCCAATCGATCCGAGCTGAACTCGCATTCTTGATTTGTCCAACGCACGCACGACAAGACTCTCCCCGGTCACTGTCGGTATTATCGAAACCCTAAGATCGAGGTCATTCCCTTTAATTTTGCTTTGAATTCTGCCGTCTTGGGGAAGCCTGCGTTCGGCAATGTCCAAACCCGCCAAGAGTTTAATTCTCGATACCACCGCCATAGACAATGACTGTGGCACCTCTCCCGCCACTTGGATTTCTCCGTCCACACGGAACCGATAAACAAGCCCTCGATTCATTGCTTCGATGTGAAGGTCAGATGCCCCTCGCTCCACGATTCCGTTGAAGAGATCAGACACCATCTTAATTACTGGCGCCTCACTCGCTATATCCTTGAGATGGCTGCGAAAATCCGCGTCTTGCCCGTTCTCAAGCGAACTAACTTCTTGATCCGAAACCCGACTTTCACTATCAAGCTGAATAAGCTTTTCAATTCTTCCTAACGCTCCGACATTTATTTCAACGGTCGCAGAAGATGCAACTTCGATCGCGCGTAGAACGAATTTTGCAGACGGATCTGCGACAAGGACTCGCAAAATAGAGCCGTCAAACGAAAGAGGAACCACATTATTGATACGCAAAAAATCGCGGCTAATACCGGAAATTTCGTTGCTCGCGTATTCAAGTTCATCACCATCGAGATACTCAAGACCGTGAATGTCGGCAAGGACGCGCGCAACGACGTCGTCGCTCATTATTCCGATCTTCACACAAGCAATGGCCAAACCAGCTCGTAGACCGGCTTTCGCAAGAACAGCCTTCTCTAAATTGGCCTCGCTTATATGGTTGCCACGAATTGCAGATTCTGCGAACTTTTTCTCATCATCCGTAAGATCAACGCTGAGAAAATCGGGAATTACCATCTGGACGCCAATCTATACTTCTCTTCATCCGGAAATTTGATAGGTAATTTTCCTTTAGCTCTCTTCGATTTGTATTCACGATAGACCGTAGAATTCCAAAGTACCCACAAACTTTCGATATGCCATAACAAATGCGACACCTTTCTTCGACTCGCATGCCGAGCCTCATGTTCTACTGTAGTGCCTTGGCAAACCTTCAAAATGTAACCAGATAATGCCAATCGAAGACATATATCTACATCCTCACAATACATGAAAAACTTCGTATCAAAGCCTCCAAGCTCCTGATAAACCTCGGCAGGAAAAAGAAGAAAGGCGCCATTTACCCACTCATTACCGCTAGGTGTTTTTCTGTGATTCTTTATACCATATCTTCGAAAAAGCGCTCTTAGACTTGGTATCTCCCGAGAGTGATTTCTTGGAACCCTGTCACCATTCATATGCAACGGATATACACAACCTACTGACCGGTTATCGAATTCTTTAATCAGCGATGGGAAAGGGTCGCGTGGCAGTCGGATATCCGGATTTACCACACAAAAATACTTGGAGGAACAGTATCCAAACGCCTGATTGTGATTCGCTCCATAGCCGAGTGGTGCCTTATTCTTGATGATTGTCAGCTTAAAAGGCCATTCTCTCGCTTCAATCCACTGACTCAATTGACCTTCCGGAACATTGAGTGTAACAATGACTTCGCTTACACTAGCAGAGGCAAAAGCTGCGAGATCACTCAAAAAATGAGGAATTTCCTCACCATGCTCGTGACTTACCACAGAGATTGTGACCTCAGGCGCTTTCAATCAAACTTCTCCGCAGCTTTAAAGGTCACACCTTGCCTATCCTTATTCGATACGAAGATTTCACGATGTTGAAGCGGCCAAGAAATATTCAAATCAGGATCATCCCAAGCGATACATCGCTCGGCACTGCTGTTGTAATAGTCTGTCGTCTTGTAGAGAAATTGGGCTTCGGGGCTCACAACCAAGAAGCCATGGGCCAGGCCTGGCGGAACCCACAATTGTTTCATATTTTCGCCAGACAGATACGTGCCATAGCACTTTCCATATGTTCTTGACGAGACCCTTAAATCAACAACTACGTCATAGACCTCGCCAGAAACCACACGAACCAGTTTCCCTTGAGGATTCTCTATCTGATAATGCATACCTCGCAACACGCCTCTGCGGCTGTAGCTGTGGTTATCTTGAACGAAATTGTGACTCTTGCCAATGACTGCAGATAAATCTCGCAGGTTAAAACTTTCAAGAAACCAACCACGATTGTCCTCGAATTTTTTCGGGACTATTTCGTAAACCCCCTGTAATGGAACACTGACCACATTCATCATGCCCGCCTCTCAGAAAGAAGGCGATTTAGATAGCTGCCATAACCATTATTCTTCATTTTGAGAGCCAAGGCAGCCAACTGCGAACTATCGATGAAGTTGTTTCGCCATGCAATCTCTTCAAGACATGCAATTTTAAGTCCTTGCCGATGTTCCAGTGTTGCAATGAACTGACTTGCCTCCAGCAAACTATCATGCGTTCCAGTATCTAACCATGCGTAACCACGTTGCATTATCTGAACGTTCAAACATCCAGCCTCCAAGTACGCTTGATTAACCGCCGTGATTTCCAACTCACCACGCGCACTTGGTTTTACGGATTTTGCTATGTCAACCACTTTCTCATCATAGAAGTACAAACCAGTAACAGCATAACTGCTCTTAGGTATAACTGGCTTTTCTTCGATTGTGGCCGCCTTTCCATGTCCGTCAAATGAGACGACGCCATATCTACTTGGATCATTCACATGATAAGCAAATACTGTAGCGCCTCTCTCACACGAATCGGCACTCCTCAGCAACCGAACAAAATCATGCCCGTAGTATATATTATCACCCAATACCAACGCGCTAGGCGATCCATTTAGGAATTTCTCACCTATCGTGAAGGCTTGAGCAAGTCCCTCGGGCTTATCTTGAACCGCGTATTCTATTTCTATGCCCCATTGCGAGCCGTCTTTAAGCAGCATACGAAATCTATCAATATCTTCGGGGGTACTTATCAGTAGAATTGAGCGTATATTTGCCAGCATCAGTGTGCTGAGAGGATAATAAATCATTGGCTTGTCATAAACAGGCAGCAGTTGTTTACTCATCGCCAACGTCGCGGGATGCAGCCTTGTCCCTGCACCACCCGCGAGCACAATTCCTTTTCTTCTAGTCATTCTGTCTCTTCATTGATTTCTATAACACCAATCTCTGACATCATTCGGACCACTCCCACGCGCCAGTCAGGAGAGTATATGTTGTAGTGATCCTTGATTTTTCTTGTGTCGAGCCGGGAGTTAAGTGGCCTTTTCGCTTTTTGCCGATATTTCTCGCTGCTGATTGCGGTCAGTTCGCTGCTGGGGCCATTCATTGTCTTTTCTCCGAACTCCTCCAGTGTTTCAACTATGAATTTCGCATAATTAAACCACGAAGTTTCCCCTGCAGCAGCCAAATTGAATACCTCTTTTACCTCCGACAGACTTCTTCGCTCTACATGCGTCTTTATGAGCATGCTAGTTACATCAGCAATATATTCAGCACTCGTCGGTGATCCAATTTGATCATCAATGATACGCAACGGCTTCCTTTCTTTCAAAAGCCGCAGAATTGTCTTTGGAAAGTTATTTCCTTTGGCAGAATAAATCCAACTGCTTCGCAATATAATGTGGCTTGTCCCGCTTTCAGCGCACGCCTTTTCTCCGTCCATTTTGCTACTCCCGTAGACATTTAGCGGCTGGAGCGGATCTGTTTCTTTCCATGGGCGATCACCTTCTCCACTGTAGACATAGTCCGTAGAGTAGTGGATTAGTAATGCACCGGCCATCTTTGCGGAGGTACTTATCGTTTGCACGGCGTCAGTATTGATTTTTCGGCAAAGTCCCGCTTCATCTTCCGCTTGATCGACGGCGGTGTACGCTGCTGCGTTGACGATGACGGTTGGCTTTACTTCATCTATCGTCCTTCGCAATCCCTCGATATCCGTCAGGTCGCCACAAAGACGCTTGGACGTCCTCGTCAGTGCTACGACCATGCCCAAAGGGGCAAGGCTTCGCTGCAGTTCCCAGCCGAGCTGCCCTTTGCTTCCGAACAGAAGAATTTTCATTGCCGTTCGAGCTTCTGATAGTGGAGATTGATCCATTCCCGATATGCACCTGACTGGACTCTAGAGACCCATTCGGGATGTTCCAGGTACCACCGAACGGTCTCACTCAATCCCCTATCAAAGCTTGTCTCTGGCACCCACCCCAATTCCCGCCGAATCTTCGTGGCATCGATTGCATATCGGCGATCGTGTCCGGCCCGGTCGGTCACATAAATGATCTGTTCGGCATAGGGACGTCCATCTGGTTTTGGACGTTCCTGGTCCAGGAGAGCGCAGATCTCTACGACGATTTCGTGATTTGTTCGCTCACAATTTCCCCCTATGTTATAGGTCTCACCAGGCTTGCCACGGGACAACACGGTCATGATCGCGCTGCAGTGGTCGCGTACATAAAGCCAATCTCGCACCTGCTTCCCATCGCCGTAGATTGGCAGTGGACGGCCCTGCAATGCATTGACGATCATCAATGGGATCAACTTCTCGGGGAAATGGTAGGGCCCATAGTTGTTCGAGCAATGTGTGGTCAGTGTAGGGAGACCATAAGTGTGGTGGTACGCCCGTACCAGATGATCACTTGACGCCTTGCTCGCGCTGTAGGGACTGTTGGGCTGATATGGATGAGTCTCGGTAAAAGCAGGAGCAGCATCAGAGAGACTTCCGAAGACCTCATCAGTTGAAACGTGCAGGAATCTGAAATCGAGACGGGCCTGTTCAGGCAGCGACTCCCAATGCTTCCGGACCCCCTCGATCAGGTTGAACGTATCAGAGATATTCGTCTGAATGAAGTTTGCGGGACCGCGAATTGACCGGTCGACGTGGCTTTCGGCCGCGAAATTGACCACAGCTCGAGGCTTCGTTGCCTCCAAAAGCCTCGCCACCAATTCGGAGTCACCGATGCCGCCGAGCACGAACCGATACCTGGGATCTTCACAGACCGCGACAAGATTCTCCAGGTTGCCCGCGTACGTCAACTTGTCGAGGTTGATGACGGGCTCATCGTGATCCCGCAACCATGCCAGAATAAAGTTCGATCCGATGAATCCAGCGCCTCCGGTAACAAGAATCATCTACGGCCCTTCAGTACGTCTCACGATCACAAAGCAACAAGCAAACCTGCATTGTCGCATTTTGGGGACGGTTCGCTTTCATTGCACCCTCGGGTTAGCCGCTTGTCACCGAAGCAACCAGGATTTCACGTTTCTTTGCAAGTGATACGGAATCAATCGAACGAGCCCTGACATCCACGGCCTTCCCCTGAGCCACACGACAAGACTCAACACACGGCCTGCATAAGGTCTCAGAGCCTTATCGTGTCCCGACTTTCCCGCAATCGCACAAGCAATTCCGACGAAGTCTCCGTTGAAAGCACGCTCGCCCAAACTGGTCGACGTCGCAGCGTCAACGAGATAATCCTTGCGGTAATCGAATCTGTCGAACATCGTGACTTTGCTTTCAGCGCTCAAAGGTCGCACGTCAGGGGGCGCGTCACCCACGAAATATCGACGACGAAGGTCCAGCAAGCGACTGACTGTCAAGTCAGGTCCCGCATCCCAACGGAAGAGCCAAGTCCAGTTGCGGTGCTGCAACCGTTCCGGAAACGCACCGATGTCAGGGGCCATGATGGGCAAACCACTCTTCAGTGCACTGGTCAAGGTGAAGCTGTATGTTTCTGGGCACTGGGCCGGGAACCAGACAAGATCCGGTCGAAGCCAATCGATGAGAGTATCCAGCTCGGACTCTTCGTAAGCGCCATGGACCGTCAGATTCGCCTTTGGTGCCTTGAGAAGTTGCCGATAGGCATATCCGATGAGGTGGAAGTCAAGAGGAAGTTTCTGGGCTGCCGCCAGTCGCGCCACATCCTCGAGCAAATCGGCCCCTTTGATTTTGCTGAGGGCCCCCACGACTAGGATACGGAGCGGCTCGTCGTCGCGCAGCCTGCGCCGCCGTTTCGACGGGGCAGGCAAGTCGATCTGATACAAGTCACTGTGGGGTGCGAAACGCACTCTCGCTGACGGCGCAAGCTTTGCGATTCTCGCGCCCGCATCGTGACTGGGTACCAGCACAAACCGCGCTCCACCGAGAAACTCCGCATGGGTTTCTCGCCAGTCATCGATGCTTTCAACCCCTGGAACAGGCGTCTGCCTAAGGCACGCGCGACAACCCTCCAATCCGGGATCGCCGCAGTAACGCCCTTCGGCAGTCACCATGGAAACCTGTGGGCAATAAGTGTAAAAATCATGGGCCGTGAAGTCGTAGCGGGCTTCCAGCATCAAGGGAAGTTGTCGAACCTCGGCGGAGTGCCCCAGCAAATGGTGGTAATGGACCTGACGAACACCGAGCGCCCGCAGGAATTCAATCAATCCGTTGTCGCCGGCCGACGGAAATCCAAGTTGCCATTGTGATCCCCGCTCGGATGACTCAGATTGGAGCAGCACCCCGCCTGGCTGTGGAGCCAGAGTCAAAAAGCTTGCCCGATCTTTGAATGCTTCAACCAATTCGCGAACATGGCGTAGCGTCCCTCCTCCGCGGTCGTGCAACACGTTCAGAATGATGGGCTTGGAGTGATCTGCAAGCCGAGCCAGGTCGACGGTGATGCGGCCATAGCGAGCCGGATCTCGTCGAACGAAGTCCATGACTGCCGCCTCATACCCTGGGTGCAGCCGCCGAATGGTCTCCATGGCCTGCTGTTCACGAGGACCCTTCGTAGAACCGAAACTGGTCCCGCCACTATGGAGCACAAAAGTGTCCATGGCATGAAGGTTGACCCAGCCGGATGACGTTGCACGGACGCAGAAATCATTTTCTTCCCCGTATCCCTTGCCGAAGTTGGCAACATCAAACAGTCCCACTTCATCCAGGCAGGCACGTCGGATGAACATGCAAAACCCGACTCCGGTCGGGACTTCAACAGCGTGCCCCGCTAAATTCTTGGCGAAGAGACGATCCAGCTTTTCAAGGTCGTATCCATCAGGCAAGGGGTTGTCTTCGCAGAACCTTGGATAACTGCAGATCGTGGCATTGTTCGAGAACGGAGTCACGCTCGCAACACGAGGTCTGGAATACGCGCAGAGCGCAATTCGATCCAACCAGTCATTGGCAACCGCAGCGTCGCTGTTGAGCAACAACACATCTGCAACAGAAGAAATTGCCATTCCACGGTTTACTGTACCGACAAACCCGAGGTTCTCCGCGTTCTCAAGAAGAAGTATGCGTGGATCCGTACGACTCACGAGCCGAAGATAGTCAGTTACTTCCGGTTCAGGGCTGCAGTCATTGATCAGTATCAGCCGCCACGGCAACCTCGTTCGCGAACCAAGTACCGATTCCACGCAACGGCGGGTATCGCTCAGACCTCTGTAAACCGGAACGATGACGTCGATCGGAGCGTCGGGCATCGTGGGCCGTTCGTTGTCAAAGGCAGCGGAAGCAGAAGCAGGCCGATTCGCTGGATGCCCGCCGCGCAAACGCCAATACCAATTGGCCACCGGGCGACTGAGCCGATAGGCCGCAGTGTTCTCCACTCTAGCCAGGTGGGACTGAAGGCCTTGCACTTGAGCCATCTGCTCCTGGATTTTGCGACTTTTGATGTCAAGTTCTCGCTGTATCGCAGTCTTTTCGCCCATCACGAGGTTGAATCGCGATCGAAGCTCTTTGGTTTCTTCGGACAACACTGCAAGCTTTTCGCCAAGCTCGTCCCTTGACTGCTCGGAATCACGCAAGCGGGCTTTCGCCTCTCGCAGTTGATCGTCGAGCAATGTCTCACGTGCCCGCAATGCCTGCACATCAACCGCCAGTTTGCTGATTTCTACTTCGCGGTCCGACAGGGCGACTTCCAGATGGTTGACGCGATCCGTCGCCTCCATGAGTCGTCGCCCACTGTCGAACTCCAGCCTCTCGACATGCCTCACGGCCTGGAGGTAGTCTGCGGAGACTGGCCACCCCAGGGTCACAATCAACGCGCCACCTTGTGTCGCCAAACTATGCAGTATTGGTGGAGGCACAGGCAATTCGAACCATGGGTCGTTTCCGGTCAACAACAAAGGTGCTGCGGATCCTGTCCATGAGGGGCTATCTATCAACAGGTGATGGTGCAAAGCCTTCGACAATTGAGCCAGGCCGAACGGATTCGGCTCCCAACGCCACAGTGAGCCGCCCTGCGAAGAGACCAATTCCATCTGATGGAGGTGCAGGTAACCCGCTCGGTCTGCTGGATCCAATCGCAAACCGGAGTAACCGGCTGATCTGGGCTCCAGTTCGAAACGGACTGCCTGATGCAGGCAACCGATCAGTCCTTGGCCGACACTTTTCCGCGTTTCATCGTAACCATGCCCCTCCGACCAGTAAAGGCTCAGACTGAAACAGGCGAGCGGTTCGGTCGCCGTGTCCGCGGGCGGTAACTCACTCGCGCCTGGTGATGACTGAGCTGTCTGGCGCGTCGCCGAAACAACAAATTGATAGGTGCGGGCGTCGCCGAGGACCTGCAAATATTCGGCAACCGGAGGCGGCAAAAGATTAAAGTCCGGACCAAACTCCGAAGCAAGCACGGGCAGGTCGACCGCCTGGCAGGATTGAACCGACCACCCACACTCCGTAAGGAACCTCATCAGCGATCGGCGCGTGAAGAAGCGAAGGTGGGTCTGATCCAACAAGCCTTCAGGGCGATACCGAAACTCGCCCTCCATCAGTTCGGCAATCAACCCCGCGTAGCCGACATTTGGGACAGAAATCAGCAGTCTACCGTCGCGCTTCAGAAGGCGCTGACAAGCTTGCAAGATCTTTGCAGGCTGGCGAAGGTGCTCGAGTACGTCGGCACAGACAACGGCATCGTAGGTGGAAACATCTGTCAGCGCCGACAACTCCACCGACTCCAGATCTGCTATCCAGGTCCGTTCGTAGTATGGCGCCGCCAGGTTTTGCTCTTCCGGATTGATCGTGACGCCGTCAAAACGTATTCCCCGCCCACGATCCACCAACCGCGCGAGCGAACCCGCACCCATACCGAGGTCGAGGACCCGATCCCCGTCTTTCAATTGTCTTGCAATCAGGGCCAGAGAATCGTGTCGTCCGATGACCTGGGCACGTTCGTAGATATGCACGGGATAGAAGTAATGAGACAGTTGCACGGCAACACAACGATCCGAAACGTTGAACGCTGCCATTCATGCGTCGACGCGGCCGAAAGCCCCCGAATCGGGCGATCAGGGAGAGCATTATCGACCATTGGCAATGGAAGCCTGAGCCTTCTCCGAGATCAGAAGGGTTACATTTGCGCCCATTGCCGACAACCTCTCACCAGGACCCGCCATGAACACTTCCATCGATACGCGGCCTCAGGACAAGGCCGCGATCCTTGCCCAGGCATTGCCCTACATCCGAAAATTCCATGGCAAAACCATGGTCATCAAGTACGGCGGCAATGCAATGACAGATCCCGCTCTCCAGAAGGCGTTCGCTGAGGACGTCGTTTTGCTGAAACTTGTAGGAATGAATCCGGTGGTGGTACATGGTGGCGGCCCTCAGATTGAAGCCGCCCTCAAGCGCTTGGGAAAAGAGGGCCGATTCATCCAGGGCATGCGCGTCACTGATGCCGAAACCATGGAAGTTGTCGAGTGGGTATTGGCCGGTGAGGTTCAACAGGATATCGTCGGCCTGATAAACGCCGCGGGTGGCAAGGCCGTGGGCCTTACCGGACGCGACGGTGGACTGATTCGGGCGCGCAAGCTACGGATGCAAGATCATCAGGATCCCTCGGTCGAACACGATGTCGGCCAGGTGGGCGACATCGTCTCTATCGACCCCTCGGTGGTTCGCGCCTTGCAGGACGACCAGTTCATCCCGGTGGTATCACCCATTGGTTTTGGTGACCAGAACGAAAGCTACAACATCAATGCCGACGTTGTCGCCGCCAAACTCGCCACCGTATTGCAGGCCGAAAAGCTACTCATGCTGACCAACATCGCCGGCGTGCTGGATAAACAAGGCCACCTGATGACCGACCTGACTGCAAGGCGGATCGACGAACTGTTTGCGGACGGCACAATCTCTGGCGGGATGCTGCCGAAGATTGCCGGTGCACTGGACGCGGCCAAAAGTGGCGTCAATGCCGTTCATATCATTGATGGACGGGTCGCCCATGCCATGCTCCTGGAAATCCTCACCGACCAGGCTTACGGGACCATGATTCGCTCGCATTGAGCCGAAGGCGACCTCGGCTTGTGTGTACGCAGGGTTAAACCGCGCCTTCGGTATGCGAGAATTTTTTCACGCATCGACCGTAACGCCATGAACCAGAACCTCGACCCGAGCGCCCACGGACCGAACCCCGCAGACCTGGACACCGAGCCTGTTCGAAAGCGGCCTAAGCCGGGCGAGCGCAGGATCCAGATCTTGCAGGCTTTGGCGGAGATGCTTCAGGAGCCGGCGGGAGAAAGAGTCACTACGGCAGCCCTTGCCGCCCGACTGGGAGTCAGTGAAGCGGCGCTTTACCGACACTTTGCCAGCAAAGCGCAGATGTATGAGGGCTTGATCGGCTTTATCGAGGACAGCCTTTTCGGTCTCATCAACCAGATCATGTCCAGTGGCGACGATGGGCGGCGGAAGGCAGCCCGAACGGTCGCGCTGTTGCTGCAGTTCGCCGAAAAGAATCCCGGGATGGCGCGTGTCATGGTCGGTGACGCGCTGGTGCTGGAACATGAACGGCTGCAGGACCGGATGAATCAGTTGTTCGAGCGGGTCGAATCGAACCTTCGTCAGTGCCTTCGCGTTGCCGCGCAGGACCGCGGCGAACCTACGCCGACCGTGCAGGCCCAGGTGCTCGCCAGTACCTTGGCCTCATTTGTCCAAGGCAGATTGCACCGATTTTCGCGTTCTGGCTTTCGTCGCAGCCCGACAGAGCAGCTGGACGCCTGCCTGACTGCAATGCTATCTTGGCAATAGCGCCCGACGACCTTTTGGCAGTGGGTACACGAGCATTTCCAAGGGCAAAAGGACCAATCGCATGAAACTGGTTCGTTACGGACCCGCAGGCCGGGAGCGGCCCGGCCTTATCGACCCGACCGGCCAGCTGCGCGATCTGGGCGATGTGGTGGATGATTTGGGGCCTGATCAGCTGTCGCCGCGGGTGATCGCCCGCCTTGCGCGACTGGACCCGATGCAATTGCCGGCTGTTTCAGGGAGGCGCCGAATGGGTTGCCCTGTGGCCGGCGTCGGCAAATTTGTTGCCATCGGGCTCAACTACGCCGACCACGCCGCGGAGGCGGCAATGCCAATACCGAGCGAACCGATCGTTTTCCTCAAAGCCACAACCTGCATCCAGGGTCCGAACGACAACGTGGTGCTGCCGCCTGGCTCACGCAAGACCGACTGGGAAGTTGAGTTGGGTGTTGTGATCGGAATGCGAGCGCGGCATGTAACGCAAGAACACGCAATGGCCCATGTTGCCGGCTACTGCCTGGTCAACGACATCAGCGAACGCGCTTACCAGCTGGAGCGCGGCGGAACCTGGGACAAAGGCAAAGGCTGCGACACATTCGGTCCGGTTGGTCCCTGGTTACTGACCCGCGACGAAGTGGCCGATCCGCAGAACCTCGATCTCTGGCTTGATCTCAACGGTCAGCGGATGCAGACCGGCAACACCCGCACCATGATCTTCAGCGTAGCCGAGCTCATCAGCTACGTCAGCCGATTCATGACACTGGAGCCAGGCGACATCGTGACGACCGGAACGCCGCCAGGCGTAGGCATGGGGCGCAAGACGGCAGATGGCAGGCCCGCACCGCAGTTCCTGCAACCCGGCGATGTCCTGCAGCTCGGGGGCACCGGTCTGGGCTCTCAGCGTCAGCGGGTTCGCGCCTTTTCTGCCTGACTCGACGTCCGCCACGCCAACCTGGCCGCGGGCAACGCTTCATTAGGGGTTAACCCCTGCCACCCCTAGGGCAAAGCCTCTAGAAAGAACGGGGAAATCGCCTCTCCCGCGGCGAAAGTGCTGCAAAATAGAACGATCGTTCGTTTTATTTATTCGCAGCCATGGCAACTGCTACCGCAAAAGTCGCTCCGCTTCACCCCCGCACCCGGGCCGAAGGTCGGCCCTTGCTCAAAGGTCAGCAGACCAAAGCGGCCATCGTAGACGCAGCGCTCGGCCTGGCCACACAAATCGGGCTGGAAGGACTGAGCATCGGCGCCTTGGCTGAAGTCACCGGAATGAGCAAATCCGGTGTTTTCGCCCATTTCGGTTCCCGCGAAGAGTTGCAGATTTCGGTAATCCGCGAGTACCACCATCGTTTCGAGGAAGAAGTCTTTTACCCGGCCCTGCAGGAGCCCCGAGGCCTTCCACGACTGCGCCAGATGTTCGCCAACTGGATGCGTCGCACATCGACCGAGATCGACTCCGGCTGCATTTACATCAGCGGCGCTGTCGAGTTTGACGACCGGCCCGGCCCGGTGCGCGACGCACTGGCAAGTTCGGTCCATACCTGGCTGGCAGCCATGGATCGCGCGGTGGTCCAGGCCAAGGAGGCAGGACACCTGCGCGCGAACGCCGACGAAAAGCAGATCGCGTTCGAAATCCATGCCCTGATTCTGGCGCTTCACTACGAGGCGCGGTTTCTCAAGACCCCCGGATCCATGGACCGGGCCCACACGGGATTCGCCAACATCCTTGCCCGCAATCTCCCGGCGATCTCGCCGCGCCCTTGAACACTTTTTCTCACTTCTCGACAGGAAGACATCATGCCCAGCTACACCCCACCCCTTCGCGACATGCAGTTTGTGATGCACGAGTTGCTCAACGTTACCGAAGACTTCAAAGCCATTCCGCAACACGCCGAGATGGATGTCGAAACGATCAATGCCGTGCTGGAGGAAGCCGGCAAATTCGCCTCCCAGGTACTTTTCCCTTTGAACATCAGCGGAGACACCGAAGGCTGCAAATATGACCGTGATACCCACGCGGTCACCACCCCCAAGGGATTCAAGGAAGCCTATGCCCAATACGTCGAAGGCGGCTGGCCAGCGCTCAGCTGCGACCCAGCCTTCGGTGGACAGGGTCTGCCGCTGGCGGTCAACCAGTGCTTCTACGAAATGATGAACTCGGCCAACCAGTCCTGGACCATGTACCCCGGCCTGACCCACGGCGCCTATGCCTCGCTGCATGCCCATGGCACCGATGAGCAGAAAAAGACTTACCTGGGAAAAATGACCAGTGGCGAATGGACCGGCACCATGTGCCTGACCGAACCGCACTGCGGCACAGACCTGGGCCTGATGCGCACCAAGGCCGAGCCGCAAGCCGATGGCACCTACCGCATCACCGGCACCAAGATCTTCATCAGCGCCGGCGAGCATGACATGGCCGAGAACATTGTCCATCTGGTGCTCGCCCGCCTGCCCGACGCCCCGCCCGGGATCAAAGGCGTCAGCCTGTTTGTGGTGCCCAAATACCTCGTCAACGCCGACGGCAGCCTGGGGGAACGCAACTCGATTCACTGCGGCGGTATCGAGCACAAAATGGGAATCCACGCCAACGCCACCTGTCAGATGATTCTGGAGGACGCCATCGGCACGATGGTCGGCCAGCCCAACAAAGGCATGCAGGGGATGTTTGTGATGATGAACGCCGCGCGCCTTGGCGTGGGCAACCAGTCACTGGGGCTGACCGAAGTGGCCTACCAGAATGCGCTGGCCTATGCCAAGGACCGGATCCAGATGCGCAGCCTGTCCGGCCCCAAGGCCAAGGACAAGCCGGCCGACCCGATCATCGTGCATCCGGACGTGCGCAAGATGCTGCTGACCGCCAAGGCGTATGCCGAAGGAGGTCGCGCGCTGGCCATCTATTGCTCGGTGTTGCTGGAGAAGTCGCACTACCATCCGGACGAGAAGGTGCGCAAGGACAGCGAAGAAATGCTGTCTTTGCTGACCCCCATCGTGAAGGCCTTCCTCACCGACAACGGCTTTCAGTCGGCGGTGATGTGCCAGCAGGTTTTCGGCGGCCATGGCTTCATCAAGGAGTGGGGCATGGAGCAGTTCGTGCGTGATGCACGCATCAACATGATCTACGAGGGCACCAACACCATCCAGAGCCTGGACCTTCTGGGCCGCAAGGTACTGGGCAACAATGGCGCCACCCTGCGCAAATTCGGCAAGCTGGTCGCCAAACTGGTTGAGGAAGAAGGCGTGAACGAGAAGATGGCAGAGTTCATCAACCCCATCGCCTACCTCGGCGACCAGATGACCAAGTTCACGACCGAGATCGGTTTCAAGGGCTTCCAGAACCCCGACGAGGTGGGCGCCGCCGCGGTGGACTACCTGCGCGTTGCCGGTCACCTGGTGTTCGGCTATTTCTGGGCGCGTATGGCCCAGGTCGCGTTGCGCGAGATTGCCGCTGGCAATAAAGACCCCTTCTACGCCGCCAAACTGCAGACCGCGCGCTTTTACTTTGCCAAGCTTTTCCCCGAAACCGCGACCCTGATGCGCACCGCCCGCGCCGGCAGCAAGGTCCTGATGGACACGGATTTGGCTCTGGCCTGATCATTGGAGCCCGGTTGCGCACGCGCGCGACCGGATTTCCATTAATTTGCCTAGGAACCCAGCATGAAAAGGTCGTTCGTTGCTATCTTTTTTTCCTCTTTGTCGATTGCCGCCTGGTCGCAGATGACCCCGGTTGGAAGCTGGCGGTCAATTGACGACAAGTCCGGAGAAGCAAAAGCAGAGATTCGCATTACCGAAAGCGGCGGCATTCTTGCAGGGCGGATCGAAAAGCGCCTGACCAAAGATGCGAAACCTGATGATGTCTGCAACGAATGTACCGATGACCGCAAGGGCAAGCCGATCCTGGGTCTGGAGATCATCCGCGGTGCCCGCAAGACGGACGGCAAAGATGTCTGGGAAGGCGGCAAGATTCTCGACCCCGAGAACGGCCGCAATTACACCTTGCGCCTGACCCCGATCGACGGCGGCAAGAAACTGGAAGTGCGCGGATCGGTGCTGGGCATCGGCCGCACACAGACCTGGGTCCGCGTCCCCTGAACTTTTCTGGAAACACCATGTCCCGATTTACTGTGAAGAAAGTTGCCGTGCTCGGCGCCGGCGTGATGGGGGCACAGATCGCCGCCCATCTGGTCAACGTCAAGGTTCCGGTGGTGCTGTTTGATCTGCCCGCCAAGGAAGGCCCGAGGAACGGGATCGCCTTGCGAGCCATCGAAAACCTCAAAAAGCTCAAGCCTTCGCCCCTGGGTGTGGCCGATGACGCCAGCCTGATCCAATGCGCCAACTATGAGGAGCACCTGGAACAGTTAAGGGACTGCGATCTGATCATTGAGGCCATTGCAGAACGGCTGGACTGGAAACGCGACCTGTACGTAAAAATCGCGCCCTTTGTCGCGTCCCAGGCCATCGTGGCCTCGAACACCTCGGGTTTGAGCATCACCCGCCTTTCCGAAGCCTTGCCTGAGGCCCTGCGGCCGCGCTTTTGCGGCATTCATTTCTTCAACCCGCCCCGCTACATGGTGCTGGTGGAACTCATTGCAACGCCCACCACCGAGCCACGCATCCTCGACCAGCTCGAAGGTTTTGTTACCAGTGGGCTGGGCAAAGGCGTGGTGCGCGCCAAGGACACGCCCAACTTCGTCGCCAACCGTATCGGCATTGCCGGCATGTTGTCCACCATGAAAGAGGTGGAGAACTACGGGCTGACCTACGACGTCGTCGACGACCTGACCGGCAAGAAGCTGGGCCGAGCCAGCTCGGGTACCTTTCGCACCGCCGATGTCGTAGGCCTGGACACCCTGGCGCATGTCATCAAGACCCTTCAGGACAATCTGAACCTGGAGACGGACCCTTTCTACGGCAGCTTTGGTACCCCGGCGGTCCTGAGCAAGCTGCTGCAACTGGGGCATCTGGGCCAGAAAGCCAAAGCCGGCTTCTATAAAAAAGTCGGACGAGACGTGCTGCGTTTCGACCTGGCCAGCGAAGACTATGCGCCAGGCGGCCAGAAGGGCGATGAGGTTTATGGCCGCATGCTGCGCAAGCCCGCGGGTGAGCGCCTGAAACTGCTGCGCAACAGCGAAGGGCCTCAAGGCCAGTTCCTTTGGGCCATTTTGCGCAACGGATTCCACTATGCGGCGGTCCATCTGGCATCCATTGCCGAGACGGCACGCGATGTTGACCAGGCGATGCGCTGGGGCTTCGGGATGAAACAGGGCCCGTTCGAACTGTGGCAGGAAGCCGGATGGCTGGAGGTCGCAAAGATGGTCCAGGAGGACATCGATGCCGGCAAGGCGCTGTGCAACACGCCGCTGCCAGCCTGGGTATTCGAAGGTCCTGTCGCCGAGGCGGGTGGCGTGCATACCGCAGCCGGCTCCTGGAACCCCACCCGGGGACGCTTCGAGGCACGCCGACAACTGCCGGTTTATGCCCGCCAGCATTTCCCGGAGCTCCTGCTGGGCGAAGCAGGCCCACGTTTCGAAACCGCGGGCACCACGCTTCACGAAGACGACGCAATCCGCCTGTGGACGCTGGACGACCAGATCGTCATCGCCAGCATCAAGAGCAAGATGCACGCCATTGGCCCGGCGGTGGCCGAGGGTCTGGAGCGTGCCGTGGACCTGGCCGAGCAAGCCTACCAGGGTGTGGTCATCTGGTCGGGTGACGAACCTTTCTCGGCTGGCGCCGATCTGCAGGCCATGTTGCCGGGTTTCATGATGGGTGGCGCCGCGGCGATCAACGAAGCCGAGGCTGACCTGCAGCGCGTGATGCTGCGCCTGCGCTACGCCAACGTGCCGGTGGTGTCGGCCATCCGGGGTCTGGCCCTGGGCGGGGGCTGTGAACTGGCGGTGCACTCCGCCCGCCGCGTGGCGCACATGGAAAGCTACATCGGTCTGGTGGAGGTGGGCGTGGGCCTGGTGCCCGGCGCCGGCGGGCTCACCTACATCGCGCGACGCGCCGCCGAGAATGCCGCCGCCAGCACCGGCAAGGACCTGCTGCCCTTCCTGACCGAAGGTTTCACCGCCGCCGCGATGGCCAAGGTGGGCACCAGCGCGCTGGAGTCGCGCAAGCTGGGCTACCTGCTGGACAGCGACATCGTCGTGCCACACAAGGACGAAGTCCTTTTCGTGGCGCTCAACGAGGCCCGCGCCATGGCCGCCAGCGGCTGGCGGGCGCCGCACCGGCGCAGCTTCCCGGTGGTGGGCCGCAGCGGCCTGGCGACCATCCGTGCCCAGCTGGTGAACATGCGCGACGGCGGCTTCATCAGCGCGCACGACTTTCACATCGCCAGCCTGATCGGCAACGTGCTCTGCGGCGGCGATGTCGACGCGGGTACGTTGGTCACCGAGGAATACCTGATGACGCTGGAACGCAAGGCCTTCTGCTCGCTGCTGGAGCATCCCAAGACGCAGGAACGCATCATGGGCATGTTGTCCACCGGCAAACCGCTGCGCAACTGATGAAACCGTCGGTGCGCCCACCCAACCGGATGCAGCGCCAGCTGCAGCGGCTCGACCGCCTGCCCGGTCTTGTTCGCCCCGTGCTGCGGTCGGCCGTTTTGCGCCGCGCCGTGCCCTTTACCGGCACCGCCGGGATCGACTTCGTCGCGCTGTCACCCGAGCGCGTCGAGGTCCGCCTGTCCAGCGTGCGCAAGGTACACAACCACATCGGGGGCATCCACGCCTCGGCCATGAACCTGCTGGCAGAAACTGCCACCGGCATGGTGGTGGGAATGAATGTGCGCGACGACTGCGTGCCGGTGGCCAAGGAGATGCGCATGGCATTTCGCAAGCGCGCCAGCGGCTCGATGCGAGCCGTGGCCACATTGACCGATGCGCAGGCCCGATGGATGCAGTCGCAGGACAAAGGAGAGGTCACGGTGCCGGTGACCGTGACCGATGACACCGGCGCCGAGCCGGTGGAGTGTATGTTTACCTGGGCCTGGATACCCGCCGGCCCGCGCAAGAACTGAAGGAGTTTCCCCATGGCCCGACAAATCCAGGACGCCTACATCGTTGCCGCCACCCGAACGCCCATCGGTCGTTCCGGCCGCGGCTATTTCCGCAACACGCGGCCGGACGACCTGCTGGTCGCCGCGGTGCGCAGCGCCATGAAGCAGGTGCCCACGCTGGACCCGAAAGCGATCGAGGACGCCATCATCGGCTGCTCCTTCCCCGAGGCCGAGCAGGGCATGAACATGGCGCGTGTCGCCATGGGCCTGGCCTTCGACCACCCGGTGGGCGGCGTCACCGTGAACCGCTTCTGTGCCTCGGGCGTGACCGCGATCCAGATGGCGGCCGACCGCATCCGCGTGGGCGAGGCCGACGTGCTGATCGCCGGCGGCGCCGAGTCCATGAGCCTGGTGCCCATGGGCGGCGTCAAGCCCTCGTTCAACCCCGAGGTCTTTGCCCGCGACGAGAACGTCGGCATTGCCTACGGCATGGGCCTGACGGCTGAAAAGGTGGCGCAGCAGTGGAAGGTGAGCCGCGAGGCGCAGGACGCGTTTGCGCTCGAATCGCACCTGCGCGCGGTGAAGGCCCAGCAGGCCGGCGAGTTTGCCGACGAAATCACCCCCATCGACGTGGTGGAGCGCACGCCCGACCTGGCCACCGGCGAGGTCTCCATCCGCACCCGCACCGTGAATCTGGACGAAGGCCCGCGCCCGGACACCACGCTGGAGGCGCTGGCCAAGCTCAAGCCGGTGTTCGCGGCCCGCGGCAGCGTCACGGCCGGCAACAGTTCGCAGACCAGCGACGGTGCCGGCGCGCTGATCCTGGCCAGCGAAAAGGCCGTCAAGCAGTTCGGGCTGACGCCGCTGGCGCGTTTTGTCAGCTATGCCGCGCGCGGTGTGCCGCCCGAGATCATGGGCATCGGCCCGATCGAGGCCATTCCGGCCGCGCTGCGCTACGCCGGATTGAAGCACGAGGACATCGGCTGGTTCGAGCTGAACGAGGCCTTCGCAGCCCAGTCGCTGGCGGTCGTCAACACGCTCGGCCTGGACCCGGCCAAGGTCAACCCCATGGGCGGCGCCATCGCCCTGGGCCACCCGCTGGGGGCTACCGGCGCCATCCGCGCCGCCACGGTGGTGCATGCGCTGCGACGCCACAACCTGAAATACGGGATGGTGACCATGTGTGTCGGCACCGGCCAGGGCGCCGCCGGGATTTTCGAGCGCGTCTGAGCGAGGCTCCAACCGGCATGCCCGAAACCCATCCGTTCGATGATGCCATCGCTCTGCAGTGGCAGTTTGAAAGCGGTCACCGGGGGGAAACCAGTCCGGCCTATGCCAATATGGTCGGGCCTTTTGGGGGCATCACCGCGGCACAGACGCTGAACGCGGTACTGCAGCACCCGCAATGCCAGGGTGAGCCGGTGGCATTGACGGTGAACTTCTGCGCCGCTGTCGCCGACGGCGCGTTTCACATCATCGCGCGGCCGGTCCGGACCAATCGGTCAACCCAGCATTGGATTGTCGAGACCATCCAGAACGGCGAATGTGTGATCGCGGCCACGGTGTTCACTGCGCTTCGTCGTGACACCTGGCACGCTCCCGAACATGCGAAACCCGAAGTGCCCAGCCCGGCAGATGTTCCCCTGCGAGGTGGACGTCCCCGGGTGGAATGGATCAACCGATATGAGATGCGCTTCATTGAAGGTGCCATTCCGGCCCACTGGGATGGCAGTGGCGCCACCGCCAGTCTCAGTCGCTTGTGGATGCGCGATCAACCGGCGCGGGGGTTGGACTACCCCGCCCTCGCCGCCATGGCCGATGTGTTCTTTCCGCGGATCTGGCGCCGACGTGCCACCCTGGTGCCGGTCGGTACGGTGTCACTGACCGTCTATTTCCACGCAGACCGGGATCTGCTGGTCACGACCGGGACCGGGTATGTGCTGGGTCAGGCCCAGGCGCAGGCCTTTCGCAAGGGCTATTTCGACCAGACCGCCCAGCTTTGGAACGAGGCCGGCGATCTGCTGGCCACGAGCCACCAGGTGGTTTATTTCCGTGAATAGTCCTCACGGGCGGCCGAGGAACAGGTACAGGCCCGAATAGCCACGCGCGGCACTCACCAGACTCAGGTACAACGGTCCCAGCGCCGTGTCGGCACCTATGAACAGGCTGCGGCCAACCCGAAGATCGTCCAGGCGCAGGTCCCGATGGTGGCGCCAGGCGTTTCCGGCTTCCAGCGAACCGCCCAGAAACAGCGCCCGCGCCACGACACTGCTCCACGGCAGGCGGTGGTAATAGGTCAGGCGGCCGAACGCCAGCACGTTGCCGACAACCTGGCCTGGGTGGTAACCCGACAACTGCTGAAATCCGCCCAGCGAGAACTCGTCGATCGCCCCGACCGGGAGTTGGTTGGTACGAGCCAGCCGCCCACCCAGGTTGACCGTGTGAGGGCCCCAACGCCGGGCAGCCGTGGCATTGAATTCGAACCGGCTCAATCGGCTTGTCCCAGCCACCCCGTCAATGCGGCGGCCACCGAACAGGTCGGCCTGCACCCGGTAGCCATCGGAGGGGAAGTTGGCATGGTCCAGCTGGTCGGAGACGATCGCCAGGCGCACACCCTGTTCGCGCCACCGTTGCCGCAGCAGCCCCGGTACTGCCGGACCCAATGTACCATCGACCAGTTCGGGGCTCGTCTTGCGATGGCTCAGGCGCAAGCCGAGTCGGGCTTCACCCAGGTTGTTCAGCAGCCCCAGTGGCCATCCGAAGTCCAGCCCCATGTCAAACCCGGTGCGGGAAAACTGCGCCAACACCTGCCCCGTTTCCGCGAACAGCTCCACCGGGCGCATGCTGGCCCCCACATACGCCGCCAGGAAGCGGTTGCCATCCTCGCCCCAAGGCTGATACAGCTCTGTGGAAACGGCGTTGGTACGTCCCAATTGCAGTCGATTTCGCCATTCGGCACCGCTGCGGCTCAGCCAGCGGCGGTTGTGGCTGAGCCGAAGATTGAACGCCGAACGACCACTGAAGTCGGTGCGCAGATCCAGGCCAATACGCAGGTAGTTCGGGCCCCATCGGTTTTCCCGCAGATCAATGGTCAGCGTTTCTGACGCGTTGTCGGCCTGGCGGTGCAGTCGATAGTCGACCGCTTCGAAGTCACCGGTGGCGGCCAGCGCCCGCAGATCACGCTCAACCTGCGGAAGATCCAGCGCTCGACCGCTTTGACTCTGCACTCGCCGTGCCAGCGCCAACGCCCGCTGGGGGTCCACCCCTTCGAAAACGACCTGAGTGACCGCCACATCCGGCGCCCGTGCGGCAGCCATCCGGTGACGGCGCTGACTGAGCCACTGCTCGTATTGCGCCGGCTGCAAGGCGAAACGATCGAGCGCCTGCATGATCGAGCGCCCGTAGTCGTAGCCGATACGAATGAGATCGGCCGCGCGGGAAAAATCAGCCGATGTGTGGCGGCCCAGTTCCGGCAGCAGCAACAGGTCGGTCGGCGCCAGCAAGGCCATGTTGCGGCGCACATTCTGCTCGGTCAGGATGTTGACCATCTGTGCGGTGATACCGACAAGGGAGTTCAGCGTCTCGCGCCCCGCCAACGGAGTGCCGATATTGACGGCAATGACAGTGTCTGCACCAAGGCGCCGGGCGATATCGACAGGCAAGTTGTTGACCAGGCCGCCATCACCGAGCACACGGCCATCGCGCTCGACCGGCGCGAACACTCCCGGTACCGACATGCTCGCGCGCAATGCCGTGGCCAGATCGCCCTGGCCGAGGACAACAGGGTCGCCGGTTTCGAGGTCCGTCGCCACCGCGCGAAACGGCGTTGGCAATTCGTCAAACCGTTCAATCCACCGGGCGTGGTGGGTGTTTCGACGCAGGGCAAGCTCCAGGGAGCGACTTGACAAAGCTCCGGTGGGGATGCGGAATTCGCCGTCACGAAATCCCAGCTCGGTCAGCGGGGCCAGTTCGAAGTCCTCTTCTTTTTGACGCTGGGACAGTTGCTGGCGAGGCTCGTTGCGTTCGAACATGCCCACCCAATCCAGCGCGAGGACAGCCTGCTCCAGCTGGCGAGCGTCCAGTCCTGAGGCGTACAAACCGCCGACGATGGCTCCCATTGAGGTGCCAACCACGATATCCACTGGCACACGCGCCTCTTCCAGCACCCGCAAGACGCCGACATGACTCAGGCCCCGCGCACCGCCGCCGGACAGCACCAGGGCGATCCGTGGACGCTCGGGGGCGTCCACGGTCGCCGCGCTCGACGGTTGCGCGACTGGCGGCGTGGCCTGCGCGGCCGCCTGAATGCCGATCGTGGTCAACACCAGACAAAAAATTCTGCGGAAGTACGGGGATTTCATCGGGTGGAGGACTCAGCGAAGGGCTCTGCGACAGTGTACGCAAGCGATGGTGGCTGTCGAAGCGGCGACGGCGGCTGCGGTTCGGGCGTGGTACCTTGTGGGCTTTTACTTTTGCCCAAGCCCATGAGCGACATCCTTGTTCACACGGAAGATGGTGTGACCACCGTCACGTTCAACCGCCTCGAACGCAAAAACTCCATTACCGCCGCCATGTACGCGACCCTGGCTGAGGCGCTGAGCCAGGCTGACGGTGACGCGGCCGTTCGTGCCCTGGTGCTGCAGGGTCACGAAACGGTTTTCAGTGCCGGCAATGACATCAGCGACTTTCTCAACCAGCCACCGGCCACTGCGGAGTCACCGGTTTTCCGCTTTTTGCGGGCGATTGCCGGTTTCTCCAAACCACTGGTCGCCGCAGTCAGCGGGCCGGCAGTTGGTGTGGGCACCACCCTGCTCTTTCACTGCGATCTTGTCGTCGCAGGTGACAACGCTGCGTTTTCTATGCCCTTCGTCAATCTGGGCCTATGCCCCGAAGCGGCGTCGAGCCTACTGGTACCCCAGATGCTGGGCTACCACCGGGCGGCGGAGGCTCTGTTGCTCGGTGAACCGTTTTTCGCCGAAGCGGCACTGGAGGTCGGGCTCGTCAACCGCGTGGTGCCCCCCACCGAAGCAAATGGCGTGGCACAGGCCATGGCCCGCAAACTCGCTGCAAAACCCTTGAGTTCTCTGGTTGAGACCAAGCGTCTGATGAAAAAAGGGCAGGCCGCCCTGGTGCTGCAACAGATGGCCGAGGAGGGCGCCAGCTTCGGACGCATGCTGCGCGAAAGCGCCGCCCGCGAGGCCTTCAGCGCCTTCATGGAAAAGCGCAAGCCGGACTTCAGCAAGATCTGACATCCGCACCGGGCAGGGGCAACCGGCAAGGTGCCCGCGCTTTCGTCGGAAAGGCAAGCGGAAGCTTGGGCCTTCAGGCCTGCGCGGGCTGGATCAGGGCCTTGTAGGCGGCGCGAGTCTGAGGCGTGACGGCGTCCAGCACCTGGGCGTAGGGGGTCTTGTGCGCGATCAGCAGCCGGGCATCGGCAACCGACTTGGACCGGCAAAACCAATGGCAACTGTGCTGGAACAACATCAGCTCCGCAGTGACCCGAAAGGCCCGATCGCGGCGACTGAGGCCGCCCTCGTCACGCAAGGCAGCGGAAAGACCCCGGGCATGCAGCGCGACCAAGGCCCGGAAATCGAACCCGATCGAGGGAAAGAAGCGTGTGGCCTGGGGCACATGGACCGGCCACCGGCTGACCCGCATGCTTTCGCCCCAGACTTTTCGAACGTCATCCGCCAGCTGGCCAAGTTCGCGCTCGATGGCATTTTCCACGTCGACCAAGGTCTGCCAGATGGGTTCGGAGCGCTCGCTGTCGGGCTCGCCCGCAGCGCGCAGGTAGGCTTCGATCAGCCGTTCCATGCGCTTTTCAATTTCGTAGGGGCGCAATTGGGCGGACAGCAGGCCGACCCGCTCACGCTGCTCGCGTAACTGCGCATATCGAAACGCAACGACGAGCACACCCAGCACCAGGAGAATTTCCATGCGCTATTGTCCTGCATCAGCCCGGTTGCCATGCAACGCCCCGTCGAAACAGCCCCATCCGCTGACAGACGTTCGTTTTGACTATTTTCGGGCATTACCCAGCGTATTTTGGTCGGTTCTTGCTATGGTTTTTGCTACTCCTTGGACGGCACCGCAAGGGGAACGCGCCCGCTTTCCGCGGCTTTATTTTTGCAAAGCAACCGCTTGCCAAAAATAAAGGCTGCTGCTATGGTCTGACGTCATGCGCTTTCCCGAGCATCCGATCGAACTGGCCGCCGTTCCCCGTCGAACCCGGGGGCGCCCCCGAAAAAGCGCGGATGAACGTGATGATGGCAATCGCCGCCAGGATGTCTTGCGTGCCGCCGCGCAGTTGTTTCGCCAACACGGTTTCGCGGCCACCCGCACCCGCGATATCGCCACCGCGGCCGGCATGCAGTCGGGTTCACCCTTCTATCACTTCGAAAACAAGCAGGCATTGCTGGGCGCGGTGATTCTGGAGGGCATGCAGCGGGCCGTGACCCGCCAGAAAGCCGCGATGGACCGGGCGTCCGAAGCCGCCGGCAATTCACCACCAGACCCGCGCCAGCAGTTGCGGGTGCTCATTCGCACCCATTTCGACGTACTGCTGGGGCCGGACAGCGAGTTCATTCCGGTCATGCTGTACGAATGGCGGTCGCTGACCGCGATGCAACGGGCGGCCGTCAATGACCTGCGGCGCAGTTACGAGGGCATGTGGGTTGCACCTTTGCAGGCGCTGGTGGCAGCAGGGGCTGTGAGCGGCGACCCGGCACTGGCGCGCCTGATGATTTTTGGTGCCCTGAACTGGTCGGTGCAATGGTTCGACCCCGGGCAACGGGCCACACTGGACGACCTGACCGACACCGCATTGCGGCTGTTTCTGAAGGACTGCGCCTGATGCCGCGCGGGCGACCTCTCCGTGGTCCGGCCGGTAGCGGCAGTCTTTTCCCCGCTGACGCGCCATGGCCGAAAGCCTGAAATCCCTGCTGGGCGAGGACGCTCCGCAAAGGCTGGCGACGTTGTTGCACCGCGCGTGGTCGCGCTTTGACCGCAAGGCGTTCACCGCCCTGGCGATGCCCGGCTATCCCATCCTCGGTCTGATGGCCCGCGGCGAGCGCATGGCCGATGCGCTGGAACAGACCCTGCCGGCTGATTTCGAAAGGGCGGCAGCGATCCTGAGCAGCGCCATGGACCCTCCGCTGCCCATGGATGCGCGCGGCGAACCCTGTTCGGACGGGCGCGGCTACAGCGCTTTCTTGTATCTGCCATACAGCATCTTCATCAGCCGGCACGGACTCGAACACTTCGAGGCGGCCATGGACGCGCAGCACGCCCTGACACAGCGCTTTACGGCCGAATTCAGCATTCGCCCGTTTCTGGTTCGGCATCCGGCGGCAACACTGGCGCGGCTGGCGCAATGGACAGCCGACCCCAGTGGCCATGTCCGGCGGCTGGTCAGCGAAGGAACCAGGCCGCGCCTGCCGTGGGCTCGACGCCTGCCAGCACTGGTTGCCGATCCGTCCCCAGGGCTGGCGCTGCTGGAACACCTACGCGACGATCCATCGCGTTACGTACGCCGCTCTGTCGCCAATCACCTCGGCGATGTCGGCAAAGACCACCCGCAACGCCTGCTTGCCCTGGCTGGTCGCTGGATGTCCGATGCCCCACCCCCGCGGGTGCAGTTGCTGCGACACGCACTGCGCACCCTGGTACGTCGCGGAGACCCGGATGCGCTGAGTTTGCTGGGATCGGGACACAGCAGCCGCCTGTCAATCCGGTCAGTCAGCTGGGCGCCGGCACGGCCACATATCGGGGACAACCTGTTGGTCACCCTGGCACTGCACAACCCCGAGGCCGAAGTACAGACCGCATTGGTGAATCTGGAAATCGGCTACGTCAAGGCCAACGGGCAGCTCAGTCCCCGCACCTTTTCCTTGGGCAACGTGGCGTTGGCGTCCGGCGGCGTCGTAACGTTGAGAAAGCAGCTGTCGCTGCGGCAGATGACCACCCGCACCCACTATCCCGGTCTTCACACCATCGCGTTGCAGCTCAACGGGCGGCGCCACCCGTTGGGCGATTTCTTTCTCGACCCTTCCCCGCTCACCCCCTGATTCGACCACGGAGGCCTTCCATGCATTTCAGCCACGAACACCAGGAAATCCAGAAAACACTCAAACGCTATATCGACGAACACATCAACCCCCACGTTGACGCCTGGGAAGCGGCCGAAACTTTTCCGGCACACGATGTGTTCAAAGGCCTGGGACAACTCGGACTGCTGGGCCTGACCAAGCCGGAGGCATACGGAGGGGCCGGCCTGGACTACTCCTACTCCCTGGCCATGGCAGAAACGTTGGGTCACATCGAATGCGGCGGCGTGCCGATGGCCATCGGCGTGCAAACCGACATGTGTACGCCTGCGCTGGCACGACACGGCAGTGACGAATTGAAGCGGCAGTTTCTCGCGCCCGCCATTTCGGGCGACATGGTCGGCTGCATCGGGGTCAGCGAGCCGGCTGCCGGCAGCGACGTCTCCGGCATCAAGTCATTCGCGCGCAAGGACGGTGATGACTATGTGATCACTGGCCAGAAGATGTGGATCACCAACAGCCTGCAGGCCGACTGGATGTGCATGCTGGTCAACACCGGCGAGGGCCCGATCCACAAGAACAAGAGCCTGGTCATGGTGCCGATGCGCGACCGTCCGAACGGCAAGCTGACGAAAGGCATCGAGGTGGCCAGGAAGATCCGCAAGATCGGCATGAACAGCAGCGACACCGGGCTGATCTATTTCGACGAGGTGCGCGTGCCGCAGCGCTACCGCATCGGCGCCGAAGGGCAGGGTTTCATCTACCAGATGCAGCAGTTCCAGGAGGAGCGCCTGTGGGCCGCCGCCAGTTGCCTGCAAAGTCTGGACAACTGCATCCGCTGGACCATCGAGTGGGCGCAGGAGCGCAAGCTGTTCGGCGCCACCCTGGCCGACCAGCAGTGGGTGCAGTTCAAACTGGCGGAACTGAAGACAGAGGTTGAGAGCCTGCGTGCACTGACCTACCGGGCCTGCGACCTGTACGTGCAAGGGCAGGACGTGCTGGAATTGGCCAGCATGGCCAAGCTCAAGGCCGGTCGACTCAACCGCATCGTGCCCGACACCTGCCTGCAGTTCTGGGGCGGCATGGGCTTTACGCTGGAGAACAAGGTGTCGCGGCTGTACCGTGACGGCCGACTGGGCTCCATTGGCGGAGGGGCTGACGAAGTGATGTTGGGTATCCTGGCCAAGACCATGGGCATCGCCAGGCGCCCGGCGGCCCACTGAGGGGCCCAAGAAACTCCCGCTCCACCCGGTGTCGCTACCATCGGGCTTTTTCCAAACAGGTCGATCCCGAAAGCACTATGACCCGCCATGCCCCTTCGCCTGTTCCAGACACATTCGAACCGGAATTCGTCACTGGACTGAAACAGATTTTTGAAGAGAAGATTGTCTTCAACCAGGTATTGGGCCTGAAGATCAATGAATTGCGGCCCGCTTACGTGACGGGTCACATTGCGATGCGCCATGAACTGGTGGGCCACTACAGCTACAACCGCATTCACGGTGGGGTCATCAGTGCCTGCCTGGATGCCATGGGTGGCCTGGCGGTCATGGCCGCGATCGGGGCCCGACATATGGACGAAGCGCCCATGCAACGTCTGCACCGGTTTGCCAAGTTGGGCACGATCGACCTTCGCATTGATTACCTGCGCCCGGGTATCGGTGAGCGTTTTGACTTGCGCGCCGAAGTGCTCCGACTGGGCTCGCGCGTCGCCTCGACCCGGATGGAGTTCTGCGGGCCGGACGGCCGACTGATGGCAACAGGGGCAGGCGCCTACATCGTCTCTTAAATTTTCATAGCAAGAAAGAACCGTTTTTCGTTGGCTATCGAACTGTTTGATAAAAAAAGCCGCCCGGAGGCGGCTTTCTCACGGTGGGAACTGTTACGGTTTACTTGATGTAATCGGAGATCACCTTCCACTTGCCGTCGGTGATCTGTGACAGACGCGAGGTTTCGTTGCCCAGCCGCTTCTTCGGTCCGAAGGTGGCCTCGGGGCTGCCGAAAATGTCGGCAGGGATCTTCATCGTGTCCATGGCCTTGATGAAGCTGTCGGTGGTCAGGCCCGGCCCCGCCTTCTGTGCCGCCGCAATAAAGGCATCGATTGCGTTGTAGCCATAGACCGAGAACACCGTCGGGTCTTCGTTGAATTTGGTCTTGTATTTGTTGGCCCAGAAACGGATCGGTTGCGAGGCGTCATCCAGATACGGATGGGCGGCCGTATGCGCAGCAATCAGTCCATTCATGGCTGGCCCGCCGAGTTTGTGGATCAGGTCGGTATAAGCCGCACTGGAGCCGATGAACGTCGGGTTGTAGCCCAGCTTGCGTGCCGTGCCGATACCCCCGATGGTTTCACGGATGATGGTCCCCAGCACCACCATGTCACAGCCTGATGCCTGAAGCCTCTGAATCTGCGAGGAAAAATCCGTGGCCCCACGCTTGTAGGTGGTCTTCTCGGCCAACGCCATGCCGGCGGCTTTCAGGCCGTCTTCCGCGCCACGCATGACTTCCAGGCCAAATTCATCGTCCTGGTACATGGTGCAAACTTTCTTTGCCCCTTTCTCCTTGGCGAGCTTGGGCACCGCCGTGCGCATCTGGTCATAGTAGGTCGCAGCAAACGAGTACTTGAGCCGGTGGAAAGGCTCGTACATTTCACGCGCTGCGGTCACGGGGAAGAAGTTGATGACGTTCTTTTCGAACTGCACCGGCATGGCCGCCAGATTCTGTGCGGTGCCGATGTGGCCGACCATCGCAAAAATTTTGTCCTGGTTGACCAGCTTCTGGGCGGCCAGAACGGCCTTCTTGGGGTCGTATGCGGAGTCTTCGATCTTGAGGTTGATCTTGCGACCGTTGACGCCGCCTTGCTCGTTGATCTCGTCAACGCGCAGCATCATGCCCAGACGAACCTGCTTGCCAAAGCCCGCAATCGGACCGGAAAGATCCTGGATGGATCCCAGGGTAATTTCAGTCTTGCTGACACCCTGACCGCTCGCCATGGCCACGCTGGCTGCGGCTGCGCAGCAAAGCGCCAGTGAGGTCCTGAAAAATCTTTTGTTCATGCTCGATGTCTCCGGTGGTTTGAACCCCACAGTTATAGGGTGGTATCCGCGCTTTGAAACCGGCACTTTCCCTAGCTGGGGCGAACCCTAGCAACACAGGTGACAGCCACGGTTGCCGACACAAAAAAACCCTCCGGTCTCTGCCGACCGGAGGGTTCTGCAACAGGGGCGAAGGCGGCTTATTTGAAATAGCCGGAGACGACTTTCCAGCGGCCGTCTTGCAGTTGCGACAGACGCGACTCGTCGTTACCCAGACGCTTGGTCGCTGTGAAGGACAGCGCCGGACTGCCGAACATGTCCGGCGGCACCGTCATCGAGTCCATCGCTTTGACAAAACTGTCCGTGCTCAGGTTCGGGCCGGCCTTCTGCGCGCCGCGGATGAACAGGTCGATGATGGTGTAACCGTAGGCCGAGAACACCGTCGGGTCCTCGTTGAACTTGGTCTTGTACTTGTTGGCCCAGAAGCGGATCGGCTGGGACGCTTCATCGGTGTAGGGGTTCTGCACCGTCATGGTGGCGTACATGCCGTCCATCGCCTTGCCGCCCAGGCGGTGGATCAGGTCGGTGTAGGCCGCCACGGAGCCCAGGAAGGTGGGATTGAAGCCGGTCTTGCGCGATTCGGCGATGGTGCCGATGGTCTCGCGGATGATGGTGCCGAGCACGACGAAGTCGCAGCCCGCGCCCTTCATGCGCGCCACCTGCGAGGAAAAGTCGGTAGCGCCACGCTTGAACGATGTCTTTTCTGCCAGCTCCATGCCGATGGCTTTGACGCCCGCTTCCGCACCGCGCAAGACCTCCAGGCCAAACTCGTCATCCTGGTAAATGGCACAGGGCTTCTTCGCGTTTTTTTCCTTGATCAGACGCGGAGCGGCGATACGCATCTGATCGTAATAGGTGCTGAGCATCGCGTACTTGAGCTTGTGGGTGGGCTCGTACATTTCCCGCGCAGCGGTCAGCGGCATGAAGTTGACGATATTTTTCTCGAACTGCACCGGCATGGCTGCGTTGTTCTGCGCGGTGCCGATGTGGCCGGCCATGATGAAGATCTTGTCCTGATTGACCAGCTTCTGCGCGGCCAGCACGGCCTTTTTCGGGTCGTAGGCGGAATCTTCGACCTTGAGAACCAGCTTGCGGCCGTGAATGCCCCCCTGCTCGTTGATCTCGTCGACGCGCAGTTGCATCCCGGCGCGGGCCTGTTTGCCATATCCGGCCAATGGTCCGGAAAGATCCTGGATGGATCCGACAACTATTTCCGTCTTGCTGACCCCCTGTTGGGCGTAAGCCGCTGTTGCGACCAGCGACAGCGCGGTAATCGCGGCTGCCGCTGCCAGGTGGGCGCGTGGATGACGGGGAATATGACTCATGGGCTCTCCTGCCGGGTTGGGTGAAAAAAAGTGATGCAAGCCAATTTCAGCGGTACATCGCATCGATCTGGGCGGCGTATTTGGTCTGGACCAGCTTGCGTTTGAGTTTCATGGTCGGCGTCAGTTCTTCGTCTTCTGCCGTCAGCTGGGTGTCGAGCAGGAAGAACTTCTTGATCTGTTCGACCCGGGCAAACTTTTTGTTCACGCCGTCGATCACGCCCTGGATCAAGGCCTGCACCTCCGGGGCGCGGGTCAGACTGGCGTAGTTGGAAAACGGCACGTCGTTGTCCTGAGCGTACTTCTCCACGTTCTCCTGGTCGATCATGATGATGACCGTCAGGTAGGGTCGCTTGTCGCCGATGACCACCGCGTCGGTAACGTAGGGCGAGAACTTGAGCTCGTTCTCCAGTTCGCTGGGCGTGATGTTCTTGCCGCCCGCCGTGATGATGATGTCCTTCATGCGGTCGGTGATGCGGAAGAAACCTTCTTCATCGACGACACCGACGTCGCCGGTGTGCAGCCAGCCGTCCGCGTCGATGGTCTCGGCGGTCTTCTCGGGCAGGTTCAGGTAGCCGGCGAACACGTTGGGGCCTTTGACCAGGATTTCACTGGTCGCCGGGTCCAGCCGGACTTCGTTGAAGCTGGCAGCCGGTCCGATGGAGCCCGGCTTGATGCGGTCTGCCGGCACACCGGTGGAGGCGCCACAGGTCTCGGTCATGCCCCAGACCTCCAGCATCGGGACGCCCAGCGCCAGATACCACTTCACCAGTTCGGGCGAGATGGGCGCCGCCCCTGTCACGAGGAATCGCGAGCGGTGGATGCCGATGAGCTTGCGCACGTTGTTCAGCGCCAGCCAGCGCGCCAGCGTGAACTGGAACTTGAGGCTCCCCGGCACCGGCTGCCCGGCAAGGACCAGATCGGCAATCCGGGTGCCCACACCAATGGCCCAGGCATAGGTGGCCTGCTGCACCGCGCCGGCTTCCTTGAGGCCGATCATCACGCCGGAATAGAACTTCTCCCACACCCGGGGAACGGCAGTGAATACTGTGGGCGCAATCTCGCGCACGTTTTCCGGGATGGTTTCAGGGTTTTCGACGAAGTTGAGCTTGGCGCCGGTGTAGAGGGAAAAATACTCGCCGCCCATGCGCTCGGCGATGTGACACAGGGGCAGGAAACACATGCACTCATCGTTCTCGTCGCGCGAGATGAGCAGGTTGTAGCCCCGCACGGTGTAGGTCAGGCCCTGGTGCAGGTGCATGGCCCCTTTGGGCTTTCCGGTGGTGCCTGATGTGTAAACCAGGATAGCGAGGTCTTCGGGCTTGACGGCGGCGACGCGCGCCTTCAGCGCTTCGGGATGCTCGCGGTTATAGCGGCGCCCCTGCTCCCGCAATGCGCCCAGACTGATGACACCAGGGTCATCCAGATCGCGCAGCCCCTCCATGTCAAAAACGACGATCTTGCGCAACAGCGGCAGGCGTTCGCGCACTTCCAGCGCCTTGTCGAGTTGTTCGTCATCTTCGACAAACAGGACCGTGGTGCGGGAATCGGCCGACAGGTATTCGACCTGGCTGGCGGCATCGGTCGGGTAGATGCCATTGGCCACTCCGCCGCAGCTGAGCACGGCCAGATCCGACAGTACCCATTCGACCACCGTGTTCGAGAGAATCGACGCGGTCTCGCCGTGGGCAAAGCCCAGATCCATCAATCCACCAGCGATTTCACGCACCGCCTCGGCGGTCTGGTCCCAGGTCTGGCTTCGCCAGATACCCAGGTGTTTCTGGCGAAGCCAGACTTTGGGGCCGCGCTTTTCCACGGCGTTCCAGAACATGGCCGGAATGGTGTCGCCCGGCACGACGACATCGGTGTTGGGTCGGATATGGCTCAAATCCCAGAGGTTGGACATCGGTTTATCTCCAGGTCTTTTTCTTTTTCCAGCGGCGCTCGCCGCGAACACCGGTTTCCTTCATGCCGAGGTAGAACTCTTTGATGTCCTCCTTCTCGCGCAAGGCGGCACAGGTGTCTTCCATCACGATGCGGCCATTCTCCAGAACGTAGCCGTAGTCCGAGGCATTCAGGGCCATGTTGGCGTTCTGCTCGACCAGCAGGATGGTGGTACCACGCTCGCGGTTGATGCGCACCACGATCTCAAAAATCTCCTTGGTCAGCTTCGGGGACAGGCCCAGGCTGGGTTCGTCCAGCAGGATGAGTTCGGGGTTGGCCATCAAAGCGCGCGAGATCGCCAGCATCTGCTGTTGCCCGCCCGAGAGCAGGCCCGCGTCCTGGTGTTCACGCTCCTTGAGGATGGGGAAGTAGCCGAAAACCATTTCCATGTCGCGCGCGACGCCGTCGCGGTCATGGCGGGTATAGGCGCCCATCAACAGATTGTCGTGCACTGAAAGCAGAGGGAAGACCTCACGCCCTTCCGGCACATGGCTGAGTCCCTGCTGCACGATAAATGCCGGGTCCCGGGCGGTGACGTCCTGCCCCTTGAATTCGACGGAGCCTTTGCGCGGATCGATGATGCCGGAGATGGTCTTGAGGATGGTGGTCTTGCCCGCGCCATTGGAACCGAGCACGGTGGCCACTTCACCTTTGCGGACTTTGAGGCTGACGCCCCGAATGGCCTTGATCGGGCCATAGGCGCTTTCCACGTTCATCAATTTCAGCATGATGCCCTGATCGCCTGCCGCCGTATTCATATCACTCATGCGGCCCTCCGCAGCGACGAAACGTCATCGATGGAACCCAGGTAGGCTTCGATCACACCGGGATCAGTCTGTACTTCGCGCGGGGTACCCATGGCCAGCACCCGACCCTGGTTCATCGCGACGACTCGATCGGACACCTTGGACACCAGCGACATATCGTGTTCGACCATCAGCACGGTGATGCCCAGGTCGTTGACGATGTCCTGAATCCAGAACGCCATGTCGTCCGTCTCCTCCACGTTCAGACCCGAAGAAGGCTCGTCAAGCAGCAGCAGTTTGGGTTCCGTGCACAACGCGCGGGCCAGTTCGACGACCTTGCGAACGCCATAAGGCAAACCAGCAACCAGCGAATCGCGGTGGTGCTGCAAATCCAGAAAATCGATGACCTGTTCGGCCTTCTCGCGGGCTTCGAGTTCCGCCGCCCGGGTACCCGGGGTAAAGAAGACCTCGCTCCAGAAACCGGTGCGCCGATGGGTGTGCCGACCGATCAGCAGGTTGTGCAGCACAGTGGCATGCTCGAACAACTCGATATTCTGAAAGGTGCGAGCAATCCCCAGGGAGGCAATACGGTGCGCGGGCTGCTCAGTCAGGGTCAGCATCCCGTTCGGGCCCTGGTACTGGATGGAACCCGTCGTGGGGGTGTAGATACGGCTGATCAGGTTGAACACCGTGGTTTTGCCGGCGCCGTTCGGGCCGATCAGCGTGAAAACCTCGCCGTCGCGCACGTCGAAGCTCACGTTGTCGACCGCCAGCACACCACCGAAACGCACGCTCAACGCGCTGGCACTGAGAAGAATGTCACTCATGTCAGGCTCACTTCAAGCGATCGGACTTCTGGAAGGACTTCTGCCGCTTGAACATGCCCTTGCGGTAGAAGGGGAACAGCTGCAGGTAGGTTCGAATCTTGAGCCAGCGGCCATACAGGCCCATGGGCTCGAACATCACGAAAGCGATCAGCACGCCACCGTAAATCACGGACTTGAGACCCGGCGCCTGGCCGATGGCGTCGGGGAGAAAATCCTTCACGGCGCTGATCGCCTGCGGCAGGCCGATCAGGAAGATCGCTCCGAGGAACGCGCCGTGGATGAACCCTAGCCCCCCGATCACCACCATCAGCAGCAGATCGATCGACTGGATGATGTTGAACTGGTCAGGCGAGAGGAAGCGGATCTGATGGGCATACAAGGCCCCACCGATACCGGCCAGCGCCGCCGAAATGGCAAAGCTCAAAGTCTTGTAATAGGACAGGTTGATGCCCATGCTCTGCGCCGATATCTCGGAGTCCCGAATGGCAACAAACGCCCGTCCGGTGGACGACCGCAGCAGGTTGACCACGGCCAGGGTGCACAGCACGGTAATGACCAGACACAGAAAGTAAAACGAGTCTCCGGTGTCGGCCTTCCAGCCGAAAATATCCGGCGAGCCCACCGATTTTCCGGCGTTGCCACCCGTAACGCTTTCCCATCGTGCAAACACCTCTTCGACGATGAAGCCGAATGACAGGGTCGCAATGCCCAGGTAGATGCCTTTGACGCGCAGCGCCGGCAGCCCCACCACGACGCCCACCGCCGCCGACAGCCCCGCTGCAACCGCGATGGCCACCGGAAAGGGCCAACCCATGCCCGTCAGCACCGCCTGGGTGTAGGCGCCCACGCCCAGGAAGGCCGCGTGACCGATGGAGAACTGCCCGGTGAAGCCCGCCAGCAACATCAGCCCCAGCCCAACGATCGAATAGATCAGGATGAAGGTCATCTGGGCCAGCATGTATTCGCCCAGGATCCAAGGCGCAGCAACCAGGAACAATCCCAGCATCGAATACCAGAAGACATGCCCGCCGTGTTTGGCCAACCGGATGTCCTGGTTGTAATCGGTCTTGAAGATGAAGCGCATACCGTTGTTTCCTTCAGACCTTTTTGCGCAGTTTCTCGCCGAACAGGCCGTTGGGCATCACCACCAGCATGATCAGCACCACGATATAGGCGGCAATATCCTTGAAACCCTCGGGCAGGTAAAAGCCCGACAGCGACTCGACGATGCCGATGATCAGGCCGCCGACAATGGCCCCCGGCAAGCTGCCAAAGCCGCCGACCACGGCAGCCGGGAAGGCCTTGAGGCCGATGAATCCCATGTTGGCATGGACGAAAGTGATGGGCGCCAGCAGCAGTCCGGCGATCGCGGCAACCCCTGCGGCCAGACCCCAGACCAGGCCGTTGAGCGTCTTAACGGGGATACCCATGTAATACGCCGCCAACTGGTTCTGTGACGAGGCTTGCATGGCAATCCCCAACTTGCTGTAGCGGAAGAGCGCGAACAAGCCTCCACAGAGCGCGACGGTAGACGCGATCACGACCATCTGTTCGACGTTCAGCACCAGGGCCCCCACATTCCAGACCTGGTCCTTGTAGGGTACCGGCAGGGTGTGGGTTTCGGTGCCGATGTTGGGAATCATCGTCACCAGCCCCCGGCCGACGTAGCCCAGACCGATGGTGAGCATGACGATGGAGAAGGCCGGCTGCCCGAGCACCGGCCGAATGATCACCCGCTCGGTCAACACACCGACCAGTGCCATCGCGACGATGGCACTGGGCACGGCCAGCCAGAAGGGAAAGCCGAGCATGGTCATTGCCACCAGCCCCCCGAACGCGCCGAGCATCATGAGATCGCCCTGCGCAAAACTCACCGTCTCGGTGGCCTTGTAGATCAGAACAAAGCCCAGCGCGATCAGGCCGTAAATACAGCCCTGCGCAATGCCGCTGATGACCAGTTGTAGAAACTGCACGATATCTCCTGCAAACCTTGCCGGGTTTATAGGGCCAAGCCGGCTATTTCCTCTCAGGGTTGTTCCCCATGTCCTGTCGCCTTGACGTCAGGTGATGATGTGCCGATGACCATGCCCAAGCCGTCGCCGCCCCCCGTCCGCTCGACCGTCATCGACCGGATCACTATCGTCACGCTGGACCGACCCGAAGTGCGCAATGCCGTCGACGCCGATACGGCCCGCGCGCTCCATGCAGCATTCCTGGCTTTCGACGATGACCCGAATTCGCCGGTGGCGGTGTTCCATGGCGCCCACGGACATTTCTGCGCGGGCTGGGACCTGCAGTCCGGCGCAAGGCTGCATGCCGAGGGCGTGCGCGGTGACGCGCTGACGCACCTGGACTGGCCGGCGGACACCCCCGACCCCCTCGGGCCCATGGGTCCGTCGCGCCTGCTGCTGTCCAAACCGGTGATCGCCGCCGTCAGCGGTGCGGCCGTGGCCGGCGGCATGGAGCTGGCGCTGTGGTGCGACCTGCGGGTGATGGAGGAGGACGCCTACTTCGGCGTCTACTGCCGGCGTTTCGGCGTGCCGCTGATCGACGGCGGCACGGTGCGGCTGCCGCGCCTGATCGGCCTGGGTCATGCGATGGACCTGATCCTGACCGGGCGCAAGGTCGAGGCCGCCGAGGCCCTGCGCATCGGTCTGGCCAACCGCGTGGCACCCCCGGGCGGCGCGCTGGAGGCAGCACTGGCGCTGGCGCGGCAACTGTCAGCCTTCCCGCAGGCGACGATGAACGCCGACCGGCTGAGCGCCCTGCGCCAGGGCGGTCTGCCGCTGGAGGACGCGCTGCGGCAGGAGTGGGACGCCGGCCGCGCCTGCCTGGACGACACACTGGCCGGCGCCGCGCGTTTTGCGGCCGGGGCCGGGCGGCACGGCCGGTTCTAGGCGTTCGGCCCGAATTTTTCGGTCTTTTCGGCCTTTACCCAGCGCAGAATGGTCATTGATTGCTCCTGAAGAAGGAGCAATTCACAGCCCGCCGGTCACCCCGCCGTCTGGGGAATCGGCCGCGGCCGGCCCTCGGCGTCGATGGCCACGTAGGTCAGCGTGGCTTCGGTGACCTTCACATACTGCCCCTGGGTGGTGTAGCGCTCGGCGTACACCTCCACCGACACGGTGATCGAGGTGCGCCCGATGCGGGTAACACCGGCAAAGAACGACAGGATGTCGCCCACCCGCACCGGCTGCTTGAAGATGAACTCGTTCACCGCCACCGTGGCCATGCGGCCTTGCGTGTAGCGCGCCGGCACGATGGAGCCGGCCACGTCCACCTGCGCCATCACCCAGCCGCCAAAGATGTCGCCGTTGGCGTTGCAGTCGGCCGGCATCGGCACCACTTTCAGCACCAGTTCCTTGTCGGTGGGCAGCGGCACCCGCGGGCCGCCAGCGGGCAGCGGGTTGGACGAAATGGCGCCGGACGGCGTGACGCTGGGGCCGCGCGGGCCGGTTTCGGTGGACATGGGCACAATCCTGAGGTTCTGCAACGATTCCCGGATTCTCCCCCATGCGCCGACACGGCGGTTCCTCGTCCCACCCCCTGCCACCCGAGGCCACGCCCCGCGCCCCCCGCACCGACTGGGCGACGCTGCGCAGACTGTTCCCCTATCTGTGGCAGTACAAATGGCGTGTGCTGGCGGCACTGCTGTTCATGATCGGCGCCAAAGCCGCCAACGTCAGCGTGCCGGTAATGCTGAAGAATCTGGTCGATTCGATGACCATCAAGCCTGGCGACGCGGCGGCGCTGCTGGTGGTGCCGGTGGGTCTTCTGCTGGCCTACGGTGGCCTGCGGCTGGCGACCTCGCTGTTCACCGAGCTGCGCGAAATCATCTTCGCCAAGGCCACGCAGGGCGCGGCGCGGTCCATTGCGCTGCGCACCTTCGAGCACCTGCACGCCTTGAGCCTGCGCTTTCACCTGGAGCGCCAGACCGGCGGCATGACGCGCGACATCGAACGCGGCGTGCGCGGCATCGAATCGCTGATCTCGTTTTCGCTGTTTTCCATCATTCCGACGCTGATCGAGGTGGTGATGGTGCTGACCATCCTGGCGGTGAAGTTCGACCTCTGGTATGCCGGCATCACGGTGGCGGCGCTCGTCCTGTATATCGGCTGGACAGTCGCGGTGACCGAGTGGCGCACCAAGTTCCGCCGGGAAGCCAACGAGTTCGACTCCGCCGCCCACACTCGCGCCATCGACTCGCTGCTGAACTATGAAACCGTCAAATACTTCAACAACGAAGACTTCGAGGCGCGCCGCTACGACGAGAGCCTGGATCGCCTGCGCCGCGCACGGCTGAAGGCCCAGACCACGCTGAGCCTGCTCAACACCGGCCAGCAGCTGATCATCGGCGTCGGTCTGGTGGCGATGCTCTGGCGTGCCACGCAGGGGGTGGCGGACGGCCGCATGACGCTGGGTGACCTGGTGATGATCAACGCCTTCATGATCCAGATCTACATCCCGCTGAATTTCCTGGGCGTGATCTACCGCGAGCTCAAGCAGAGCCTGACCGACCTGGACAAGATGTTCACGCTCATGGACCGCGAACGCGAGGTGCCCGACGCGCCCGGCGCGCTGCCGCTGGCGCTCGATGGGGTGCCGCCGGTTCGTTTCGAGAACGTGCACTTCGCCTACGAGGCAGACCGCCCCATCCTGCACGGCATCGATTTCGAGATTCCGGCTGGCAAAACGGTGGCGGTGGTAGGGCCGTCGGGCTCGGGCAAGAGCACGCTGGCACGGTTGCTTTACCGCTTTTATGACGTCGGCACACCGCCCGGCTCGCCCGATTCGCCTGATTCACGCCAACGTGATCACGGAGGTCGCATCCTGATTGCCGGCCAGGACATCCGCACCGTAACCCAGGCCAGCGCGCGCGCAGCCATCGGCATCGTGCCGCAGGACACGGTGCTTTTCAACGACACGGTCGAATACAACATTGCCTACGGTCGCCCTGGCGCCGATCGGGCGGCGGTGGAAGCCGCCGCGCGTGCCGCCCGAATCCACGATTTCATCACCGCCACACCCAAAGGCTACGCCACCATGGTGGGCGAACGCGGGCTCAAGCTTTCGGGCGGCGAAAAGCAGCGGGTGGCCATCGCCCGCACGCTGCTGAAGAACCCGCCGATCCTGATCTTCGACGAGGCCACCTCGGCGCTGGACTCCGGCAACGAGCGCGCCATCCAGGCTGAACTGGCCAACGCGGCGCAAAACAAGACCACCCTGGTCATCGCGCATCGCCTGTCCACGGTGGTGGATGCGCACGAAATCCTGGTGATGGACGCCGGCCACATCGTGGAGCGCGGCACCCATGGAGACTTGCTGCTCCGGCAGGGGCGTTACGCCGCCATGTGGGCGCTGCAGCAAAGCGTCGGGGACTAGTGTTCGGCCATTTTCAGCCAATACCCAGCATGAAAAGGTCGTTTTTCGCTATGAAAACGGGAGTTTTCGCGAGACGGTCATCAGCCCGGAAGGCAGGCAATTGCGCGAAACCGATCCGCGCCATTGCGCAGGGGCGGCGCGTCAGGGGGTTCCTTCGCCCCAAGGCAACATCATGGTCACCATGGACAGGCGGTTGAACTCCGGTTCGAACTGGTCGATGATCCCTTGCGGGTCGGGGCAGAGGGTCGAATCGGTGATGACGCCGAACTGTACGCCGCCGCCGTAGCTGAGAATGGAAACACCCAAGCCGATATCGCCGGATTGGGGAACCCAGAACATGGTCTGCTCCAGCGACGCACCGCAGAATTTGAGCTTTTCGCGCGGGCCAGGCACGTTGGTCATCACGGCGGTAGTCTTTTTCCCGAAAAGCGCCAGCAAGGCGTCCTGGGCCGGCTTCACCAGCAAGCCCGCCACCGCCAGCAGACCGAAGGCCATCAGCGGCTGGGTACTGCCCTTGAGCGCGTTCATGCGACGGCGCACCTCATAGATCCGTTCGACGGGGTTGTCGATGCCGATCGGCAGTACCAGCGGAACCAGGCCGAAGCGGTTACCCAGCTTCCAGGCCTCTTCCAGCGGACGCAAGTTCACCGGGATCATGGCGCGGATTTCCTGCCCGCGTACCTCGTCGCCATGGCCCTTCAGGTACTCGCCGATGGCACCGGCCACGCAGCTGAGCAAAACATCATTGACGGACGCGTTGAGCGCCTTGCCCACCGCCTTGACGTCATCGAGCGGAATCGGAGGGCACCAGGCGACCCGTTTGGCGTAGCCTGGTTTGCCCTTGAGTCGGGTGCGCGAGTCGTCGGGCATCAGCGCCAGCGCCGCCGCATCGGACATGATGTGCATACCGACCTTGGCCAGGTCAACCGAGTTGGCCATCCCTTTGCCCGGTTCGCGCAGCATGTGCAAGGAAGCCGCCGCGCCTTCACCGGCCATGTCCAAGGCCTTCACGGCGATGTCTGTCAGCGGTTTGACCAGCGCGTGGGCGATCCATTCTTCCGGGCTCTCATGGTCCTTCTTGACCCGTCGGCGCTTGGGCGGCGCCGCTCCTCCGTCGACCAGCGACATGGTCACCGAGATCAGCGCGATACCGTCACCGATGCAATGATGGATGCGGGCCAGCAAGGCGCTGGCCTTGCGGCCCTTTTCGTCCACATAGTCTTCGATCAGGTGAAACTGCCACAGCGGATGGCGGCGATCCAGTGGCTCCATCGCCAGGTCGCCCAACAGTTCCTGAAGCGCAACCTGCGGATTGCCGCCTTCGACAGCAGGCAGTTCTTCGCGGACCACATGCCGACGGATGTCGAAATGGGTGTCCTCAACCCAACTGGCGCCGGCAGCGTCTTCGACGACGCGCTGCCGAAACCGCGGGTACTGCAGGAGCGAGGACTGGATGCGTTCGCAGACCTGTTCGTAGGACACCCGAGGCACCAGCGTCCACACGCCCACGATCATCATCAGGTTGCTGGGTGAGTCCATGCGCAGCCAGGCGGTATCCACGCGGCTCATCCGCTCGCCGGTCATGCCCAGCACTCCGGTGGCAGCGCGGGCGACGTTCTCGCCGATCACCTGCGCCGCATGCAACGCGGCACCGGCCGCGTCGGCAACCAGGTGTTCAGCGCCTTGCAGTGACGGCGCGACCGGGCGTGAGCGGCTACGCCCGGACAGGCTCTTGGCTGCGCTCTTTTTATTGATGCGTGTAACCATGACGACGAATGCACCCGATTGGGGAAAAGCCTCTATTCTCCCCCCATGTCGCATCCTTAAGATACCGGGCAGTTACCCGAAGGGGTAGCAGCGGTCACCAGCCGTTCTTTTTTATCCTTGCCCGGAGAAATTTCCATGGCCACCCTCAAAGCCAAGTTCGAAGCCGCCGTCGCCAACTCCAAGAACCTCAGCGAGCGGCCTGACAACGCCACGCTGCTGAAGATCTACTCCCTCTACAAACAGGCGACTGTCGGCGACAACACGGAGAAAAAGCCGGGCTTCACCGACCTGGTAGGCCGAGCCAAGTGGGACGCCTGGGACAAACTCAAAGGCACCGACAGCAAGGAAGCGATGCAGCAGTACATCGACCTGATCGAATCACTGAGCTGAGTCCATGCCGGGCCTCCCGGGGCCCGGCCTAGCATGTCCCCCCCGCCATCGCCCGGAGGGCGTCAGCCCGCCACAATCCCGCTGGCGCGCAAGGTGGCAATCTGCTCAGGCGTCAGCCCGATGGACTCCAGCACCGCCTGGGTGTCCCGCCCCAAAGCGGGTGCGTTGTGTCTGTGGCGGCCCGGCGTGCGCGACAGGCGGGGCACAAAACCCGGCAGTTCCAGCCGGCTGCCGTCCTCCAGAGTGACAGGCTCGATCATCCCGCGTGCCCGGTAATGCGGGTCCGCCGCAATGTCGGCAACGGTGTAGAGGCGACCGGCGGGAACATCGGCCGCATCCAGCGCCGCCAGAACCTCGTCCACCGACCGCTGCTCTGTCCAGGCACCAATGGCCGCATCGATTTCCGTCACTCGCGCCACCCTGCCGGTGTTATCGGCCAAGCTCCTGTCGTTCGCCAGGTCCTCGCGACCGATCGCGCCCATCAGACGGCGAAAAATGCTGTCCCCGTTGCCGGCCACCAGGGCATAGCCGCCGTCGGCACATCGGTACGCGTTGCTGGGCGCGATTCCCGGCAAGGCACTGCCGGCCGCCTCGCGAACGACACCGAAGGCGCTGTACTCCGGCAGCAGGCTTTCCATGCAGTTGAACACGGCCTCGTACAGGGCGACATCCACCACCTGACCCTGACCACTGCGGTGGCGCTCGTGCAACGCCATCAGGATGCCAATCACCCCGTGCAGCGATGCCAGGGTGTCACCGATACTCACACCAACCCGCACGGGGACCCGTCCGGGCTCGGCGGTAAGGTAACGCAGTCCTCCCATGGCTTCGGCCACCACGCCGAAACCCGGCTTGTCCCGATAGGGCCCGCTTTGGCCGTAGCCGCTGATGCGAAGCATCACCAGGCGCGGGTTGAGCGCGAGCAAATCCTCCGGCCCCAGGCCCCAGCCCTCCATCGCGCCCGGGCGGAAGTTTTCGATCAGCACGTCGGCCTCGGCGACCAGGCGACGCACGACATCCTGCGCCTCGGGCTTGCGCAGGTCCATCGCGAGCGATCGCTTGTTGCGTGATTGGATCTGCCACCACACCGAGGTACCGTCTTTCAGCAAACGCCATTTGCGTAGCGGATCGCCGCTGCCCGGCGGCTCGATCTTGATGACTTCGGCGCCAAAATCGCCGAGGGTCTTGGCGGCAAAAGGTCCGGCAATGAGTTGCCCGAGTTCGACCACCTTGAGACCCGCCAAAGGCCCGACCCGGAGGGCGGCGGCCGTTGATTCGGAAGCTGGATCAACAGAGTGTGTATTCATGAATGGCAAGTCTGCCCGAAGGGCGGATGGCTGTCCACGAACCTGCCGGTGGGGCGGGGCCGGCAAACCGTCGCGTTGCTCAGGTCCCGCAGAAGGTGCGGTAGACCGCCGCAAACGCCGGTGGCGCCGGTTCGGCGAAGGGCGCCCGTTCCGGTGTTTCATCCCACGGACTCCGAACCGCAGCAAGCAGCCGCTCAAAAAGCGAAAGATCCCCGCCATCACTGGCGGCTTGCAGTGCCTCCTCCACCCGATGATTGCGCGCGATGATCCACGGGTTGACCTGACGCATCGCGGCAGCCCGTCTTGCCGGCTCCGGTGCCGCGCCCGAAACCGTTTCGCGCAGGCGTGCCCGCCAGCGGGCCAACCAGGCGTCGAGCGCTGCCAGGGTATCGCCAGACCCCTCGTTCCCTGAGAGCAGTTCTGCCCGAAGCGGGTTGACATCGCCTTCCATGCAGTCAGCCAGACGCCGCCAGGCCCGCGTGTAGTCGGCCCCGGCCCGATGCAGCAATGCGAGCCAGTCGGCCGCCAGCACGGCGTCGACCTGGTCTTTCGCCGGATCGATCCCGTGAGCACCCGTCGTAAGACCGAGCTTTGCACGCTGTCCGGTCAACCAGGCCGCGCCATACTGCTCATCGTAGGACCGCAAGATGGCGTTGGCCTGCTCGGCGGCCTGGGCAAGCTCCCGGTCGCCCGTTCCCTGAGCCATCAGTGGCAGCAGCGCTTCGGCCAGGCGCGCCAGGTTCCACTGCGCGATACGAGGCTGGTTGGACCAGGCATACCGGCCATGGCGGTCGATGCTGCTGAAAACCGTTTCCGGGTCAAACCGATCCATGAAGGCACAGGGGCCGTAGTCGATGGTTTCGCCCGACAAGGTCATGTTGTCGGTATTCATGACGCCGTGAATGAAACCAAGGTTCATCCACTGTGCAATCAAATGCGCCTGCCGAGCGACCACCCGGCCCAGAAGGCCTGCGTACCGGTCCTCGCGGCCAGCCAAATCCGGATCGTGGCGGGCAATGGCGTAGTCGGCAACCCGCCGCAGCATGGAATGGTCGCGGCGCGCAGCAAAGTACTGCAGTGTTCCCACACGAAGGTGACTGGAGGCGACCCGGGTGAGAACGGCACCTGGCAAGGCGCGCTCGCGCACCACCGGCTCACCGGTCGCGGCAACCGCCAGCGCGCGGGTGGTCGGAACACCCAGCGCAAACAGGCTCTCGCTGACCAGCACTTCGCGAAGCATCGGGCCCAGCGCGGCTTTGCCGTCCCCGTTGCGCGAGAAGGGCGTGGTGCCCGAACCTTTGAAAGCGATATCGCGACGCCGCCCTAGCCGGTCGACGACCTCACCCAGCAACAGCGCCCGGCCGTCCCCCAGCTGCGGCGAAAAACCACCGAACTGGTGCCCGGCATAGGCCTGGGCAATCGGTTGCGCGCCGTCCGGCAGCAGCGCGCCCGCCCACAAGGCCGCTGCGCGAGGGCCCTGGCGGGCTTGCTCACCCAGCCCAAGTTCGTCAGCCAGCGCGCGATTGAGAAACACCAGCGCGGGCGCCGGTGGCGGTGCGGGACGAACCTCGGCAAAAGCGCCCGGGAGTTCGCGCGCATAGCTGTTGTCAAAAGCCAGAACATTCATGGATTGCGGCGGGCCGATCAGCGCCCAGTGTGCCTGCTCGTCAATGAGCCTGCGGGGTGTCGGGCTACTTTGGCGGTGCGCACCCGACCCCGGGAACCTTCACCGCGTGGCGATCAGGCTTTCTTTCGGGCGGGCGCTTTTGCCGCGGGCGGCGCTTTGGCCGCCTTGGGACTGAGCAAGCTGTCAAGGTTGCGAACAATCTCGCTTTCGATGCGATCCTTGAACGCGCCCAGCAGAAACCCGAGCTTGGCGTCGAGCTCGAAGCTTTCGGCGGTCACGCGCAAGGACCCGCTGGCGCCGGTACGGGTGAACTGCACTTCGTCGTGCCGGGCGCCTTCTTCGTAGGTACAGGTCATGCCCAGATCGCGTTCGGCATCCTCCGCCCAGCGGTAGGCAATCTTGCGGGCCTTGGCCAGGCCAAGATGATGCTCACGGTGGATACGGATATGCGACACGTCAGGGCTCCTTGAGGAATCGGCGGCGCTCCGCCACAGGTTGTTCGGCCAGAGCGCGTACCGCATCATAAAACCGGCTCCAGTCGCCGCCGGCCCGCTCGTACAAGGCCTCGAATGCCGGCACACCGTCATCATAGGTACCCTGCCCGGCCAGACTGGCATTGTTGGCCTGCGCGACCCAACGGTCGTAACCGGCAAAGCCCCCCCAGCTGGCCTTGAGATCGGCATGGCGATCCCGAAAGCGCGCCATGATTTCTGCCTTGCGGGCGATCAGGTCTGGCGGGCGCGATACAAACAATGCGTCCAATTCAGCGCGTGTCTGACGCGTCAGCGCTCGGAACTGCTGACGCCTGGCCTCATGGGCTTCGTAGGCAACACGGGTCGCGGGGCTGGCCTGGGTTCGCAACCAGCGGCGCACTCCCAGGCGTTCGACCGCCGTGGCAAACGATTCGTTGAAGGATGAATCATCGGCAACGTACAGGACCTGGTGCGCCAGCTCATGGAAAATCAGCCTCGCCAGATCGCCTTCGTGATGGAAAAGAAAGGTGTTCAACAACGGGTCACCGCCGAACGCGTTCATCCAGCCGAGCGTGGAATAGGCTGGCACCCCGTACACCTGGACCTCCCAGCCCTGGGCCGCCAGCGCAGCCGCCTCGGCCCGGGCGTCAGCCTCGGCAAAATATCCCCGGTAGCTGACGCAACCGACCACCACAAAACACCAGGTCTTGAGTTTGAGCGAATCCGAAGGCGCCGCCACCAGGTTCCAGACCACGAATGGGCGCCCCAGGTCCGCGTAGGACCGATAGCTGGCGTTGTCTGGCAGTTTCATCTCGGCAACGGCGAAATCCCGGATGCGCTGCGACAGGCGCAGCCGCTCGCGCAAAGTGTCCGCCGTTTCCGGCGCCGCAAGCCAATCGGGGACTGGTCGGGTGCGTTGCAGGATGTCCAGATGTCCGGTCACCGCCTGCCAGTAGTAGCCGGCCGCGCTGCATCCACTCATGCCAACAAGCATCAGACTCGACAGGACCAGGACCAGCCCGCGTCGCAGCGCCGCTTGCATCGCACCGATACGACAGGTCACCCGGTCAGCCGACACGCGCCACCTCCACCCGGCAGTCGTAAAACACCGGCCCCCGTCCCAGGTCGGTCAGGCGCTGGCTGGTGAGTTCGTTGACATTGGTGCCGCGCGGGCCCAGCTTGCGCCACCAGATGCCCAGCCCGTTCACCACACCGGGGCGGGCGCGCCCCGACACCTCGGCCTTGCAGTGGTAGACCCCGCGGTCGTTGAACACCCGCACCAGCTCGCCGCCGGTGATGCCGCGGGCGGCAGCATCGTCGGGGTGGATTTCCAGCAGCGGCTCGCCTTCGATGTCGCGCAGGCTTTGCACGTTGACGAAGGTCGAGTTGAGGAAGTTGCGGGCCGGCGGTGAAATCATGGCCAGCGGGTAGCGCGCATCACCGTCCGGGCCTTCGAAATTGGGCAGGTGGTCGGGCAGGCCGTCCAGCCCCTGCGCCGCCAGCCGGGCACTGAAAAACTCGCACTTGCCCGATGGCGTGGGAAACCCGCCGTCGGCAAAGGGGGCGTCGGGCACGGGGAGCGAGGCAAAACCGTGGGCCAGCAACAGGTCGAAATCGCGCGCGTCACCGATGGCGGCGCGGCACAGGGTTTCGTCATCGTCGGCGAAGCACGGCTCGGTGAAGCCCATGCGCGCCGCCAGGTCGCGGAACACCTGGGTGTTGGGCCGCGCCTGACCCACCGGGGCGATGGCCGGGCGGTTGAGCAGCACGTCGGTGTGCCCGTAGCTGGTGTGGATGTCCCAGTGCTCCAGCTGCGTGGTGGCGGGCAGGATGATGTCGGCGTGGTCGGCCGTGTCGGTGCGGAAATGCTCCAGCACCACGGTGAACAGGTCTTCGCGCGCAAAACCCTGCACCACCCGCGCCGATTCGGGCGCCACCGCCACCGGGTTGCTGTTGTAGACCACCAGCGCCTCGATCTTCGGCCCGAAGGCCGGGGAGGCCTCGCGCAGCAGGTCGTCGCCGATGGTCGACATGTTGATGGTGCGCGGCGTTCGGGTGCCCAGCAGGTCCGGCCGGTGCAGCGCCGCACGGTGGACCGGGAAGTGGCCGGAGCTCGACAGCAGCAGCCCGCCGGCACGATGCCGCCAGGCGCCGGTGAGCGCCGGCAGGCAGGCCACGGCCCGCACGGCGTTGCCGCCGCCGCGCACCCGCTGCATGCCGTAGTTCAGCCGGATCGCCGCCGGCCGTGTGGTGCCCCAGTCGCGCGCCAGCTGCACGATCTGGGCCTCGGGCAGGCCACACACCGCCGCCGCCCGCGCGGGCGGCCACTGCAGCGCGCGTTCGCGCAGCGCCTCCCAGCCCAGGGTGTGGCGGGCGATGTAGTCGTGGTCCAGCCAGTCGTGCACGATCAGCTCGTGCATCAGCGCCAGCGCCAGCGCCGCGTCGGTTCCCGGCAGCAGCTGCAGGTGTTCGTGGCACTTGTCGGCGGTTTCGCTGCGGCGCGGGTCGATGCACACCAGGCGGGCCCCGGCGCGTTTGGCCTGCTGGGCCAGGCGCCAGAAATGCAGGTTGCTGGCAATGGGGTTGCTGCCCCAGATCAGGATGAGTTTCGATTCGGCAAAGAACGGCATCTTCATGCCGACCTTGGCGCCCAGGGTGTGGATCAGCCCCTCACCGCCGGCCGCGGCGCAGATGGTGCGGTCCAGTTGCGAAGCGCCCAGCCGGTGGAAAAAGCGTGCCGCCATGCCCTCGCCCTGCACCAGTCCCATCGTGCCGGCGTAGCTGTAGGGCACGATGGCTTCGGGGTTGTGGGTCGCGATGGCCGACAGGCGCGCGGCGATGGTGTCCAGCGCCTCGTCCCAGCCCACCGGCTCGAACCGCCCCGAACCCTTCGGGCCGACCCGGCGCAGGGGCTGCAGGATGCGCTCGGGGTGGTAGGTGCGCTCGGTGTAGCGCGACACCTTGGTGCACAGCGCGCCGTCGGTCGGGGGGTGGTCCGGGTTGCCGGCCACCCGGACCGCCACCCCACCCTGCACCGTGGTCAGCAGCGCGCAGGTGTCGGGGCAATCGTGCGGACAGGCGCCTCGGACGGTTTCGGTTTCGGCTGCAGGAGTGGCAGAGGCGGTCATCGAACGGTTCCGTTACTATTTCCGGTTCATTGTTTCACAGGGGCATTTGCCAATGCAGCCCCGAAAAAAAGACCTGGAGACTTTCCCCGATGTTCCGAATGAGCCTTACGCGGCGCCAGTTCCACCGTGTCGCCAGCGCCGCCCTCGTGGGCGCCACACCCGCCATCCATGCCCAGGACGACCGCATCGTGCTGGGCCAGTCGGCGGCCTTCACCGGACCGGCAGCCCAACTGGGCATCCAGTTTCATGCCGGCGCCAAGCTGTTTTTCGACCAGCTCAACGCCCAGGGCGGAGCCGGTGGACGCCGGGTAGAAATCCGTCAACTCGACGACGGGTACGAACCGGATCGCTGTGCCGCCAATACCCAGAAACTGATCGGAGAAGACGTTTTTGCGCTGTTCGGCTACATCGGAACGCCAACCAGCGTCGCGGCGCTTCCCTTGGCGACCAAAGCCCGTGTGCCGTTTTTTGCGCCATTCACCGGCGCCATGGCATTGCGTGAACCGTTCAACCGCATGGCATTTCACCTGCGCGCGTCCTACAACGATGAAACCGCATTGATCGTGCGGCAACTGACTTCACTGGGGCTGAAAAAAATTGCCGTCTTCTACCAGAACGACGCCTATGGCAAGGCCGGCCTGGACGGGGTGACGCTCGCGCTGGCGGCGCAGAACCTCAAACCGGTCGCCCAGACCACCGTGGAGCGCAATTCCGTTGATGTTGCCGCAGCGGTTGCGGCCATCAACGCGGCCACGCCGGACGCGGTGGTACAGATCAGCGCCTACAAATCCTGCGCCGCCTACATCCGCGCCGCTCGCAAGGCGGGCTTCGGGGGTACGTTCTACAACGTGTCGTTTGTCGGCACACAGGCGCTGGCCGACGAACTGGGCAAAGACGGCGCCGGGGTGGTGATTTCACAGGTCATGCCCTCGCCTTACAACCAAAGCCGGGCCATCGCCCGCGAGTTCGTCGAAGCCAGCAAAAAGACCGGCAACGTACAGGCGAACTTTTCCAGCATGGAGGGCTACCTCGCGGCCAAGGTGTTCGCCGAAGGCCTGCGACGCGCGGCCAAACCCGGTCGCGATGCGCTGATTGCCGCGCTGGAGTCCATCAGCGACCAAAGCTTCGGTGGCTTCCAGGTGTCGTTTTCATCGTCCAGCCATGTCGCCTCTCGGTTCGTCGAGTTGTCCATGCTGACCGGCGACGGCCGCGTGAGAACCTGACTGGGGCGTCGCGGAGGCGCCCCCAGGCGCACCCTTCGGGAAATGCCCCATGGCCCCGGTCTGGCAGGAATCACCGACTGGGGCTAGACTGGCCCCATGAAAATCATCGATTCCATCGTCGCCCAGGCGGGCACCATCGCGGCGATCCGCCGTGACATCCACGCGCATCCGGAACTGTGTTTCGAAGAGGTGCGCACCGCAGATATCGTGGCCCGGCGGCTGACCGAATGGGGCATCCCCATCCATCGGGGCATGGGTACCACCGGCGTGGTGGGTATCGTGCACGGGCGCGACGGCGGGGCCAGTGGCCGGGCGATCGGCCTGCGGGCCGACATGGACGCGTTGCCCATGCAGGAGTACAACCAGTTTGCCCACGCCAGCCGCCACGCGGGCAAGATGCATGCATGTGGCCACGACGGCCACACGGCCATGCTGCTGGCCGCGGCGCAGCACCTTGCGCAGCACCGGCCGTTCGACGGCACCGTCTATCTGATCTTCCAGCCCGCCGAAGAAGGCGGTGGCGGCGCGCGCGAAATGATCAAGGACGGCCTGTTCGACCGTTTCGCCATGGAGGCCGTGTTCGGCATGCACAACTGGCCGGGCAATGCAGTCGGCACCTTTGCCGTCAGCCCCGGGCCGGTGATGGCGTCCAGCAACGAGTTCAAGATCACCATCCGCGGCAAAGGCGCCCACGCGGCGCTTCCCCACAACGGCATCGACCCGGTACCGGTGGCCTGCCAGATGGTGCAGGCCTTCCAGACCATCATCAGCCGCAACAAAAAACCCATCGACGCCGGCGTCATCAGCGTCACCATGATCCACACCGGCGAGGCCACCAACGTGGTCCCCGACTCCGCAGAAATCCAGGGCACGGTGCGCACCTTCACCCTGGAGGTGCTGGACCTGATTGAAAACCGCATGCGCCAGATCGCCGAGCACACCGCCGCCGCATTCGGTGCGACGTGCGAGTTCGACTTCGTGCGCAACTATCCGCCCACCGTGAACTCCGCCCCGGAAGCGGCCTTTGCCCGGCGGGTCATGGAAGAAATCGTCGGCCCGGCGCAGGTGGTCACCCAGGAACCGACCATGGGCGCCGAAGACTTCGCCTACATGCTGCAGGCCAAACCGGGCGCTTACTGCTTTATCGCCAACGGCGACGGCAGCCACCGGGAAATGGGTCATGGCGCGGGCCCGTGCATGCTGCACAACCCCAGTTACGACTTCAACGACGATCTGATCCCGCTGGGCGCGACTTACTGGGTTCGCCTGGCCGAACGCTGGCTGGAAACACCCCGTCCCTCCGCCGGGAGTGCCCCATGATCGGTGTTGCCGACGCGTTTTCCGCGCGGTACGCCCAGGCCCGCGTCAAGTTTCTTGAAGCCGCGGCGACGGCGGGCTTGGCCATCGAGTCCCACCAGCACCCGCTGACCGGCCGTGACGGTGAGACCCTGGCCATGGATGTCGCCCGCAGCGGCCCGCCCGATGCCCAGCGACTGCTCATCGTGTCCAGCGCCTGCCACGGGGTCGAAGGGTATTGCGGCTCCGGCGTCCAGGTCTTTGCCCTGCACGACGCCGAGTGGCTGGCCAAAGCCCGCGATGCCGGCGTGGCGGTGCTGTACATCCATGCCCTCAACCCCTTCGGCTTTTCGCATGTTCGCCGCGTGACCCATGAAAACGTCGATCTGAACCGCAATTTCCAGGATTTTGGCGCGCCATTGCCGGAAAACCCCGCCTACGACAGCTTGCACCATCTGTTGCTGCCGGCCACCTGGCCGCCAGACGCCGCCAACGAACAGGCCTTGACCCGGTGGATCGTGAGCCACGGCATGGATGCCTACCAGGCAGCGGTAACGCGCGGCCAGCACCGGCATGCGGATGGGCTCTTCTTCGGGGGTCGCGAGCCCACCTGGAGCAACCGCACGGTAAGGGCGGTCCTTCGCCAGCACGCCCGAACCGCGCGGCATCTGGCCTGGATCGATCTGCACACAGGCCTCGGCGCCAGCGGTGTGGGCGAACGCATCTTCGCCTGCCGCGATGACGCGGCCGCCCTGGAGCGCGCACGGCGTTGGTGGGGTGCGGGGGTCACGTCCATCTACGACGGCTCGTCCACCTCCGCCTTCCTGACCGGCCTGATGTGGATGAGCGCCTACCAGGAATGCCCCCAGGCCCAGTACACCGGCATCGCCATGGAATATGGCACCGAGCCGGTCGCCGAGGTATTGCAGGCCCTGCGCGCGGACCATTGGCTGGCCAACCATCCCGAGGCACCGCCTGAACTGGCCGAAGCCATACACCAGCGCCTGATGGCCGCGTTCTACACCGACACCGATGCCTGGAAGGGCCAGATCATCAGCCAGGGGCGTCAGGCGCTGTTCCAGGCCGTTGACGGGCTGGTTTCAGATCATTTCGGCCCATACCCAGCGTAAAAAGGTCGTTCTTTGCTATTGTTTTTGTGGTATCCATCGAACCCGGCGCTTGCGTGCCACCCCTGAACGGCCCCGTCATGAGCTCCACCAGTTTGCAGTCGCTTTTTGCCTTCAAGACCTGGGCCCAGGCCGAACTGTTTGCCGTGCTGGCGGCGCTGCCCAGCCAGCACGCCGACACCGTGCACGGATGCCTGCGCACGCTCAATCACATTCACGTGGTGGACCGCATCTTCCGCGCCCACCTGATCGGAGAATGCCGCCCGTTTGACGCGACCAATACCCCCGACACACCGGCGGTGGCCCTGTTGCGCGCCGCCGCCGCGGAAACCGACGCCTGGTACGAGGCCTATGTGCGCGACCTGACGCCCGAGCAGTTGGCGCAGACCGTCGCGTTCACGTTTACCGACGGCGATCGTGGCGCCATGACCCGCGAAGAAATCCTGCTGCACGTCATCACCCACGGCGGCTACCACCGCGGCAACGTCGGCCAGTTGCTCAAGGCCATCGGCATGGCGCCGCCGCGCGAGTTGTACACGCGCTTTCTGCACCTGCGCGAGCCGCAACGGCGCGGGTAAGCGGCCCGCTCCATTCGGTCCGTTACCCGGCCGAATGCTGGTTGCGAATTTCCGTTGCACCGTCCAGACACTTCGTGAACTTTCTGCGAAGAATCCCCCTTTTGGGGGGGAAGTCGTGATCGGTTATCCGCTAGCCTCCAAGACAGTTTTTTGTCGCGAATCGCAGCCGCAATGCCGGACAGCGGAGCACCGAAACTCTACGCTCGGGTGTCTTCGGACACGCCAAACTTGATCACCTGGAACTTGCTCTTATGAAACGAATTCCCTTTTCACTTGCCATGTTGGCAGCTCCTGTTCTTTCCATGGCACAAGGCTCCCTGGAAAACCCGGCCGTCAACGCCACGGAATCCGGCATTGGCATCTTGTCCGGTTGGCATTGCACCGCGTCGCGGGTCGAAGCGTTCATCGACGGAAAATCTGTCGGGTTCGCCTATGTCGGCAGTGAACGGGGAGACACCGTGGGCGTATGCGGCAAATCCAGCACCGGTTATGCCCTGTTGCTCAACTTCAATGAGCTGCCTCGCGGCTCCCATAACGTCCAAGTTTTTGCCAACGGAATCAAGTTCGGTGAGGCCAACTTCAACACCACGCAATCGGGCGGCAAGGCATTTCTGACCGGTGCCGCGAAACAGGTCATCGTCAGCGATTTCCCGACCGCCGGATCCAATGCCACCTTGACGTGGAGCCAGTCCAAACAAAGCTTTGTTGTCACCAGCGTCTCGACGGGCACCACCACACCCACCACGACCGGGATTGCCAAGCTGTATGGCAATGTCGTGTTCAACTACCGGTTCAACAACACCACCACAATTTATACCGACAGGGTCTCGTTCAGCGCGGCCAACCTGAACAGTTCGGGCAACCTGACCTCTTCGCTGAGCAATCGATCCGCGGGGATCGCCTGCACCCGAACGGGAAGCGTCTCCCCGGAATTTACCTGCGCCATTGTGGATTCTGTCGGGGATACAGACGTTTTCCTGTTCGACGTGAGTTCGACCGGCGCGATCTCCGGAACCTACGAATTCTGCTTGTCGGGTGTGTCGAGCCAGTCCTGCGCGTCGGACTTGGTCTACACACCGGACGGCGTCGTCACGGGTACGGTATCGCGGTCAACGGTCGCCGCGTTGTCGGCCCTGCCAGCGAGAGACGAAAACAGTGCCATTTCGGCGAACAAGGAGAAGGACAAGCTCTCGACCTTGCGTGCCGAGGGCAACGCCATCATCACGCACAGCCCTGCTCCCGAGATGGTGAAAGCAATCGAGCAAGCGATCAAAGCCCTGGGTACCTCGCGCTGAAAGATGCATGCCCGGCTGGTCTCGGTGCGGCAGACAGGTGACCGGCCTGTCCAAACCACGGTGTGCAGTGCCCTGCCCATAAGGCTCCACAGGTTCACCTCTTCCGCGACGGTGATATCGTCGCGCCGGAGGCTCCCATGACCCTTGAACTGAGCAAGGCCGACCGTGATCAGGCCATCGCCTCGATCCAGCGCTATTTCCAGGAACATCTGGACACCCGGCTGGGCAATGTGGGCGCGGGCGGACTGCTGGCCTTTTTTATCGACGAAGTGGGTCCCTGCCTGTACAACCAGGGCGTGCGCGACGCCCAGGAACGCCTGCAGATGCGGGTGCAGGAACTGGACTATGAAGTCCACGCCGACGAATTCGGGTACTGGCGCAAATACGACCGGACGGGCAAAGGCGGCCGCTGAAGGCCGAACCACGCAAATTGCCGGCTGTGTTTACGGCAGGTCGCGGTTTTCCGCGGTTGCAGCGCTGTCGCGCGGGCCCACCGTGCCCAGGCGGGCGCGCAGGGACTGACCCTGCCCGCTCAGGATGGCCGCGTAGTTCGTGGTGTTGGCCAGCACTTTCTTGACGTAATCGCGGGTTTCCGAAAACGGCACGTTTTCGGCCCAGATGGCGGCTTCGAGCACCGGGCCGTTGCGCCAGGCGCGGGGGCGGCTGGGGCCGGCGTTGTAGGCCGCAGCCGCCAAGGGCATGGAGCCGCCGAAATCATCGAGCACCAGCTTGAGGTAGGCCGTCCCGATGGCGATGTTGGTGTCGCGGTCGGTGATCTGCTCGGCGGTGAAGCCGGTCATGCCGATCTTGCGCGCGGTCCAGCGGGCGGTGGCAGGCATGACCTGCATCAGGCCGGAGGCGCCGACATGGGAGCGCGCGTCCATGATGAAGCGGCTTTCCTGCCGGATCAGGCCGTAGACATAGGCCGGGTCCAGGCTGATTTCACGGGCGCGGCGCACCACGGCATCGCGAAACGGCATGGGAAAGCGCTGGGTCACGTCCACCACGGATCGCGTGCGTTCACTGGTATTGATGCATCGGTCCCACACCTCGCGTTCGCAGGCCAGGTCGGCGGCGGCCAGCAGGTCGCGGTCGCTCATGCCGCCGCTTTGGTGCAGGTTGGTGGTGTAGTTCCATTCGCGCACGCCGTCCTGGCGCAAACCGAGCGCAATGGCCGCCAGCGCACGCTGCAGGCCGGGGTTGCGGCGGGCGGCCGCCTTTTCTTCGGCGCTCAGCGGCGGGGGCGGCGGCGGCACCTCGATGCGCTGGCCCAGCTCTTCCAGCGCCAGTTGTTCGTAGAAGCCGCGTCCGGAGGCCATGCCGGCGAGCAGGCTGCGGGCTTCGGCGGCGGCCTCGTGGGCGCGGCGGCTGGCGGCCGAGGCCCCATGCGGTGCGGAATCGGTCGCAGCGGACGCCGACGGTGAGGTCGGCGCGGCCACCGGCTGCAGCAGGGCCTGACGGGCCGAAGGTGCCAGGCCGCCCAGCAAGGCACGGGCCTTCCAGTAGGTCCAGGTCGGGTCGGCACGGGCTTCGTCGGACATCGCGTTGATCGCCGACAACACCACCGGCCAGCGGCCCTGACGCAACGCGGCACGGGTTTTCCAGGCCAGCATGTCGTCGGTGAGGTCCCGGTCACGGCTGACGTTGTCGAAATACGGCATGGCCTGGTCGGACAGGCGCTGGGCGGCCTGGCGGCCGATGGCACCCCAGGCCCAGTTGCGCTCTTCTTCCGTCAGCAGCGGGCCCCAGCGCTGTTCGAGCCGTTGCGCCGCCTGATCGGGGTCGTCGCGGGCCAGACTCAGCAAGGCGAGCAGACCCAGTTCCTGACGCTTGGTGCGCACCGTCAGTTTGCGGTTGTCCAGATAGCGCTGCGGACGGGCATGCACTTCACTGACCAGGTCGGACAGGTCGGGCGCAACCAGGTCCACTGCCGCCCGGGCCGCCCGCGGGCGGTTGGCGTCCATGGCCAGCCGTGCCTTGCGCCAGACGTCTGCGGGCTTGAGCAAACGGGCTGAAACCAGGCGGTCGGCGGCTTGCTGGCAGCCGTCGTCGGCATCACGTTGGGCGTGCCACAGGCGCCGCACTTCGGCCGACACGTCTTCGCCGGTGCGCAGATGGTGAACAAGCAGGCTGTAGCAACGCACTTCGCGGTCGTCACGCATGCGGTAGGCCGGGTACTCGGCGGCAAACAGGCTCCAGTCGCGCCGCCGGCCCAGCAGCAGAAGCCAGTCGTTGCGCAGGCGATCCTCCACATAGCTGCCGGCATGGCGGGCCAGGAAGTCCTGCACCTCCTGGGGACTGGCATCGTCCAGCCGCGCTTTCAGCTCCCAGTAGGCCGCCCAGGGCTGCAGGACATGGCCCTGGGCTTGCGGCAGCAATTGCGTCAGGCGTTTGCGGTCGCCTTTGCGAAAGGCCTGGCCCATTTCGACGACGGCCGCGTCGGCGACTGCCGTGGCGGAGCCCGACTGGGCGTGCGCCGTGGTCGGCGTGATCAGGCCGGCTGCGAGCCCTACCGTCAGGGCCAGTGCCAAGGGTGTCAGAATGGTTGGAAACAACATGGCCGGATTATGAACATCCCCGACACCAAAAAAGCCCTGCGGGCATCCCTGATTGCCGGACGGCTGAACCTGCCCGACCGGCTGGAGCGCGCGGAGGCGCTGCAACGGGTGATGCGCATCTGGCTGGTGGGGCGCCCGGACACCGTGATCGGCGCCTACTGGCCGATCAAGGGCGAGTTCGACCCCCTGCCCGCCCTGCACCGCTGGAAGGAAGACGGCGAACTGCTCGACGAGCCCCAGCGGCGACGCATCGGTCTGCCGGTGGTGGACAAGGTGCATCGCACCCTGCGCTTTCATGCCTGGTACCCCGGCTGCCCCATGGAGGAAGACGCCTACGGCATCCCCAAACCGAAGGAGACCGAGGTGCTGGTGCCAACCCTGCTGTTTGTGCCCTGTGTGGGTTACGGCCCGGGCGGCTACCGGCTGGGTTATGGCGGCGGCTTTTATGACCGCACGCTGGCGGCGCTGCAGCCGCGCCCGTTTACGGTGGGACTGGGTTTCACCCAGGGTTTTCTGGACGACTTGGAACCCGAAGCCCATGACGTGCCACTGGAGGCCATCCTGAATGACAACGGCGTGGTCTGGCCGGTGTGAGCCGGCACGACATTTTGGCAGGCCCCGGCGATCGCAAGCGATGCCGGGGCCGGCACCGTGGCGGTGCGTGACAGCCTCGTGACAGGAAATTGATCCGCATCAAGAAGCTCGCCCGACTGGGGGGGCAGAGTTGAAACTTTTTGACGCCCACGAACATCGGAGGCCCTTTCCATGAGCGACAACCCCAGCAAGAACCCCGCCACCAGGCCGGCAGCCCAGGCCACCGGCAAGAAGCCGGCGCGCAAGGCAGCAAGCCCCCGCAAGACCACCGCGCGCGCCGGCGTTCGCGCTGCCGCCCGGGGCGATGTGGTGCCGTCCGCCAACTCCCGGGCCATCGAACGCCATGTGGCCAACGAAGCGACCGAAACGGCGCGCGACAAAACCATTGCTGCGCTGGAGGAGTTGCTCCGCGCCGACGCGCCGGGCGAGGCCGGTGACCGGGCCCGTTCCCTGCGGGCGATTTTCGAGGGGGCGGCGCCCGACGACGCCGCGGTGTTGCGCGAAGTGCTGCTGGGCCGCCGCAAGCAAGGCAAGGACCGCGACGGCAATCCGGACGAAGAGCTGGCCGCCGACTGGCGCGATGGTGGCTACCCGTACAAGAACCTGCTGCGCCGCAGCGTCTATGAAAAGGAAAAGTTCCGCCTGCAGGTCGAACTGCTCAAGCTTCAGGCCTGGGTCAAGGAGACCGGCGCCCGGGTGGTGCTGATTTTCGAAGGGCGGGATGCCGCCGGCAAGGGTGGCACGATCAAACGGTTCATGGAGCATCTGAACCCGCGCGGCGCCCGGGTGATCGCCCTGGAAAAGCCGACGCCGCTGGAAGCGGGGCAATGGTATTTCCAGCGCTACGTGCAGCACCTGCCTACCCGCGGTGAAATTGTGCTGATGGACCGCAGCTGGTACAACCGCGCCGGCGTCGAGCGGGTGATGGGTTTTTGCACGCCGGAGGAATATGACGAATTCATGCGCCAGACGCCCGAGTTCGAGCGGCACCTGGTCCGCAGCGGGGTGTACCTGATCAAGTTCTGGTTCAGCGTCAGCCGGGCCGAGCAGCGTCGCCGCTTCAAGGAGCGGGAAGCGCATCCGCTCAAGCAGTGGAAACTCAGCCCGATCGACAAGGCATCGCTGGACAAGTGGGAGGACTACACCCGCGCCAAAGAGGCCATGTTCTTCGAGACCGACACCGCCGAAGCGCCGTGGACGGTGATCAAGAGCGACTGCAAAAAGCGCGCGCGCCTCAACGCCATGCGTTATGTGCTGCACAAGCTGCCCTACAACAACAAGAATCTGGACCAGATCGGCAAACTCGACCCGCTGATTGTGGGCCGCGCCCACGTGGTCTACGAACGCGGCGAGCGCCCGGGCGCACTGCTGTAGGGTCCTGCCACGACGACGGCGGGGTCAGTCGATCTGGTCGAGTGTGTCCGGGTCCGGGCCGTCGCCGATGGTCTGGCGGGTTGCCTGGGCCTGGCCGGCCAGCCACTCGGCAAAAGCCCGTACCGGCGCGCGCTCGCGAGCGCGCGGGCCCGGAATCAACCAATAGGCCATGGGCNCCCCCACCCCCCCCCCCCCCCCCCCCCACCCCCCCCCCCCCCCCCCCCCCCCCCCCCCCCCGGGCCCGGAATCAACCAATAGGCCATGGGCGAGTCCAGGCGGGTATCGGGCAAGACTTCGACCAGGTCACCGTTGGCCAGCGCCTGGGCGACCAGCGGCAGCCGCGCCAGCACAATGCCTTGCCCGGTCAGCGCCGCCTGCACCATCTGGTAGGCGTAGTTGAAGTACAGCCAGCGCCGGGGCACCAGCAATGGCAGCCCGTGGCCGTCGAGCCAGCGGCGCCAGGTCAGCCAGTCCAGATGGGTCGCATGCGCGTCGCCGGCTTCGATCAGCGGCCATTGCGCCAGATCGGCAGGCCGCCGCAGAGGCTGCCCCCCACGCAGCAGCCACGGACTGGCCACCGGCGTCAGCTGCTCGCCGAACAGGCGCACGGCGCCCGCCGGCATCACCCGCGCCGGGCCGTAGCGCAAGGCCAGGTCCACATCGGCGGTGTCCAGGTCCACGGAGGTGTCGGAGGCGTCGATACGGATGTCGATGTCCGGATGCTGACGCTGAAAGTCTTCCAGGCGCGGTATCAGCCACATGGACGCGAAGGAGGCAAAGGTCGTCAGCGACACCGACTGCCGCCCGGTGCTCTGGCGAATCTGGCGCACGGCCGCATCCACCCGCGGCAGAGCATGCTGAACGGCGGCCAGCAACTGGCTGCCGGCAGCGGTCAGTTCCACGGCCCGGGTATGGCGCAGAAACAGGGCCGTGCCCACCTCGTCTTCCAGCGCCTGGATCTGGCGGCTCACCGCAGACTGGGTCAGCGCCATTTCCTCCGCCGCAGCGCGGAAGTTGAGGTAACGGGCTACGGCCTCGAAGGCGCGCAGGTTGCCAGCGCCGACCGGGCGGGTACGCAAATGGGTGCGCGAGTGCAGCATGGCGGCCTTTCGATCACTCTGCTATTTATAGCATAAAGCGACCTTTTTACGCTGGGTATTGGCCTTTTTGACCGAAAACCATCGGTTCAGGCCGCCTCCAGCGCCGCCACCGTCACCGGCACGCCACCCAGCACGGCGTTGCCCGACAGCGGGTCGCGTTGCTGGTCGTCCAGCAGGGCGTTGAGGTTGGCGCCCGGGCGCTCGGCGGCCACACGCAAACGGCTGCCGGGCAGATCGTGCCCCCAGCCGTGCGGCAGGCTGATCACGCCGGGCATCATCTCGTCGCTGATCTGCACCTGCGCGGTGATCTGGCGTGGCCCGTTGGCCAGCCGCGCCAGCGCGCCGTCGCGCAGGCCCAGCCGCGCCGCGTCCGCCGGGTGCACCCGCGCGGTGCAGCGAAACGGCCCCTTGGCCAGCACCGGCAGGTTGTGCATCCAGCTGTTGTTGGTGCGCACGTCGCGCCGGCCGATCACCACCAGGTCCGGCGCCGGGCGGGCCAGGTCCGCCACGGCGCGGGCCATGTCGGCCAGCAGCGTGGGCGGCGCCAGCTCCACCTTTCCGCTGGGGGTACGCAGCACCTCGGGGATGCGTGGCTGCAGCGGCCCCAGGTCGATGCCGCCGGCGGGGTTGGCCGCCATGACCTTGCCCAGTGTGAGTCCCTCTGGTTTGCGACCGAATTGATCCCCATACGGGCCGCTGCGCAGCGCCACATCGAGCAGCCGTTCCGGGCCCCGGTAGGCGGCGGTGGCGGCGATCACCGCGTCGGCATGGGCGCCGAACAGGCGCTGCGCATCCTGCGCAAACTCCGCCTCGTCCAGCGCGTCCACGTCGGCGGCCGCGCCGTCGCCGCGCACGATGGCGGCCAGTTTGAGAATGGTCTGCCACTCGGCCGGCCGGCCCGGCGGCGCGGGCAGCACCGGCGGGCTGTAGCGGGCATGGTTGCGCCACGACAGCTGCGGAAAGGCCACGTCGTAGTGAAACTCTTCCAGCGGCGACAGGCCGGGCAGAATCACGTCGGCGTGGCGCGTGGTTTCGTTCAGGTAGATGTCCAAGCTGACCATGAAGTCCAGCTGCTCCAGCGCGCGGGCCAGGCGCGGGCCGTCCGGGGCGGACAACACCGGGTTGGTGGCCACGGTGATCAGCGCGCGGATTTGCCCGTCGCCCGGCGTTTCAATCTCCTCGGCCAGGCAGGTCACGGGCAATTCGCCGTACACCTCGGGCGCGCCACTCACGCGGGCATGGTGGCGGCCGGTGCTCACGCCTTTGCCGATGCCGGGTTTGCCCGCCGTGTTGGACGCAAACGCGGCGGATTTGGCAAACAGCACGCCGCCTTCGCGGTCCAGGTTGCCGGTCAGCGTGTTGAGCACGTCCACCAGCCAGCTGCACAGGGTGCCGTACTCCTGGGTGCAGGTGCCGATGCGCGCGTACACGGCGGCGCGGGGCGCCGCGGCCAGCTCGCGGGTGAGGCTGCGGATGGTGTCGGCCGCAATGCCGCAGCGCGGCGCCACCCCCTCGGGGGTGAAGGGCGCCACGGCTTCGCGCACGGCGTCCACGCCGGTCACCCGGTCGGCCACGTTACCCAGGGTCACCAGGCCTTCGGCAAACAGGGTGTGCACCATGGCCGCCAGCAGAAACACGTCGGCGTTGGGCCGGATGAAGTGGTGGGCGTCGGCGATGGCGGCGGTTTCGGTGCGGCGTGGGTCGATCACCACCAGTTTGCCGCCGCGCGCCTGCAGCGCTTTCGCCTTGCCGCGAAAGTCCGGCACGGTCCACATGCTGCCGTTGCTGACCAGCGGGTTGGCGCCCAGCACCAGCAGGTGGTCGGTGCGGCTGATGTCGGGCAGCGCCACGCTCAGCCAGTGGCCGAACATCAGGCCGCTGGCCAGCTGCTTGGGCATCTGGTCCAGCGTGGAGGCGGAAAACACGTTGCGCGTGCCCAGCGCCCGCGCCAGCTTGCCGAAATAGGTCAGCAGCCCGATCTTGTGCGCCGACGGGTTGCCCACGGTGATGGCCACCGCGTGGCGGCCGAACGCGGCGCGCAGCGGCGGCAGGCGGCGCTCGATTTCCGCGAAGGCCTCTTCCCATGAGACCTCGACAAATTCGCCGTCGCGTTTGACCAGCGGCGCGCGCAGCCGGTCCGGGTCTTCGTGCAGGTCTTTCAGCGCCACGCCCTTGGGGCAGAGGTAGCCAGCGCTCAGCACGTCGGCGTCGTGGCCGCGAATGCCGGTCACCCGGCCGTCACGGACCTGGATCTCCAGCCCGCAGCAGGCTTCACACAGGGGGCAGATGCGGTGGTGGGTGGTGGTGTCGCTCATGGTCTCCTCGGCTCGAATCCGCTGGCAAAACGAAGGCGCATTGGCGCACGCGCGGCGGCGCCGGTCCAGCACGCAGGTGACTGCCGGCGGCCTCAGCCCTTCGGGGGTGTCTTGCGCGCCGGCGTTGCGCGTGGGGGCTTGGCCGCCGGTTTCACTTTGCTTTTTGGAGCGGAAGAAGACCGTTTGACGCTGGGTTTGCGGGCTTTCAGGGCTGATTCCAGCGCCAGCCGGGCCCAGGGGGCCATGGCGTGGGCGGCGTCCATGGCCTCTTCCGGCGCGGTGTAGTAATTCATGGCCATCGGTTTGCCCTTGGCGGTGTAGATGAATTGCTGGCAGCCGGCGGCCTCGAACCGGGCCCGGGTCTCATCGTCGGCCTTGAGGTACAGGCGCTCGCCCTCGCCCAGATCGGCAATGATGGCCAGCGTGAGGCCGTCGGTGGCGATGCCCCAGCCGCCGAACATCGGCCGGGCGACACAGGGGCCGACCGACGCGAGCAGTTCGCAGCAATGGTGGGCAAATTCACGGGCGGCGCTGACCATGGCGACACGATAATGCAAAACATGGCCCGGCCCAAGTCCGCATCCCACGACCTCAAACGCGACCAGATCCTGGACACCGCCGCGCAGTGCTTCGCGCGACAGAGTTTTCCGGTGGCCACGATGAACGACATCGCCACCGCCTGCGGCACCAGCAAGGCGCGGCTGTACCACTACTACCAGAGCAAGGACGCGATCCTGTTCGACGTGCTGGACCGCTACACGCAAAAGCTGCTGGCCATCATCGGCCAGGTGGAGGCCACGGCGCAACGCCGCAACCTGGACGACCGGGCCGCGCTGCATGAGCTGATCCGCGCTTTTCTGCACGAATACCAGAGCTCGGCCGAGCGCCATGTGTCGCTGCTGCACGACACCAAATTTCTCAGCGACGAGGTCGATACCCGCTTGGGCGAGTCGCCGCGCGAGTTGATTCTGAACCGGCAGCGCGACGTGGTGGCGGCGGTGACCCGCGCCTTGCGGCGAGCCTACCCGCAGCGCCTGAACGCCAGCAATCAGACGGCCACGACCATGATGCTGTTCGGCATGATCAACTGGACCTTCACCTGGCTGCGTCCCGGCGGACCGCTGAGTTACGACGATTTCGCCGAAGACGTCATTGCACTGCTGGACCGGGGCCTGGGCACGGGTCCGGGCTGAGCGAGCGCCGGTCGTTCGTTGTCAGTCATTTCACCACGCGTAATTCGTTACGTTTAGGTAAACTTCACGTTTTCGCCTATTACCCACCGGAGACCCACGATGACCAAAGCCTTCGCCTCCCAGGCCGACCTGGAAGACAAGAAGATCACCTTCGAGCAGCTCAGCGCCCATTGCTGGGCCTACACCGCCGAGGGCGACCCCAACTCCGGCGTCATCATCGGCGAAAAGTACATCCTGGTCAGCGACGCCACCGCCACCCCGGCCATGGCGCGCGACCTGATCGCCAAAATCCGCACCGTCTCCGACAAACCCATCAAATACGTGCTGCTGACCCACTACCACGCCGTGCGGGTGCTGGGGGCGAGCGCCTACTTCGCCGAAGGCGCCAGCGAAATCATCGCCAGTCAGGGCACTTACGAGCTGATCGTCGAGCGCGGCGCGCAGGACATGAAAAGCGAGATGGAGCGCTTCCCGCGCCTGTTCCGCGGCGCCGACAGCATTCCCGGACTGACCTGGCCCACGCTGGTGATCGGCGGCGGCGACCCGTTCAAAGGCGAACTGCCGGGCAGGTTGACCGTGGACCTCGGCGGCGTCAAGGTGCAGATATGGAGCCCCGGCGCCGGCCACACCCGCGGCGACACCATCGCCTGGGTGGAAGAAGAAAAAGTGCTGTTCAGCGGCGACCTGGTCGAATACGAAGCCGGTGTCTACACCGGCGACGCCCAGCTGGCCGAATGGCCCGCCACGCTGGAAGCCCTGCGCGCGCTGAGCGCCGAGGCCATCGTGCCAGGCCGCGGCGAAGCCATGAAAGGCGCCGCCGACGTCAACAAGGCGCTGGACTACACCAAACGCTGGGTCGAGACCCTGTTCGCCGCCGGCAAGGAAGCCGCCGCCGCCGGCATGGACCTGAAGGCCGCCATGGCCCACACCCGCAAGAGCATGGACCCGGTGTTCGGCCACGTCTTCATCTACGAACACTGCCTGCCCTTCGACGTCAGCCGCGCCTACGACGAAGCCAGCGGCATCAAAAACCCCCGCATCTGGACCGCGGAGCGGGACATGGAGATGTGGAAAGCCCTGCAGTCCTGAGGGATTCGGCGCGCCGCCCCTCAAACTCAGCCTCTGGCGGGCGGTTGCGGCTGAATTTATTGCCAATTCGGGCAATACCCAGCGTCAAAAGGTCGTTTTCTGCTATGATTATTGTAGTGATTGACCCTGCCTGCGGTTCGGATACCATGCGATCCGGAGGGGATTGAATCACACCATGAGTTTCCTGAACCAGCTGCGCCAGCAGGCGCAGGTCAAACAGACCGGACAGACCCGGCAATCCGAGGACCTGACCCGCCAGGGGGAGTTGACCGAGTCGGCCTGCCGGGCCGCCTGGACCTATCTGACCGAACTCGCCCGGCAGCTCAATGTGCTGGAGCCGCCGACCGGACCGCTGAGTCTGGACGGCCGTACCCCCTGGCCGGCGATGCGGCAGTTTCAGTTTCGCTGTGACAACCGCAAAAAGACCTGGCGCGACCGCGAGGTGTTCGACTATCTGGCCATGGGATGGTCGTTTGGCCCGGTTGAAGGCGCCCCGCCGAAAGGCCGAGTGACGGTGAACTTCCCGCCGGATCTGGAACGGGTGGAGCAGCGCCTGAAGGCCGGGAGCATCCGCCATGAGCGCATCGAACAACGCCACCCTGAGACGCAGAAGTTGCAGGCCTTGCACTTCGAACACGAGTTTGGCGGTCGCAGCAGCCTGGTGCTGGTTCCCGATCACGACGCCGCGCGGGTGCAGATCCGGCTGGTTGCCGTCAATGCGCTGCAGATCAGCCAGACGGTGGTGGAGGCATCCCGGCTTGACACCCGCTGCCTCGATGAACTGGCCAAACGCATCGTCGGACAACCCAGCCAGTTCAGCTGACCGGGTGGGTCGGGGGCTTCCGCCCGCCGAGGCTGTTTCGAAAGGCGGCGCCAAGACGGCAGTCCGGTCGCAGGTTTTTTGCGCCAGATCAAGTTTGTGCGGTGCAGCATTCCGACAATGGTAATCCTGTTTTCTCAATGGAGTGCCCTATGGCCAGCCTGCAGATTCCTACGCCCGCCGTACCTGGCGTCGACAGCCATGGTTTCGAGTTTCTTGATACCTGCCATCGGGACATGGCGCAGAACCTCGTCATCCTGCAGGCTCTGGCCGCGTCGATCGAGGCCGACGGTATCAGCGCCGAAACACAGAAGGCGGCGCGCCAGCTTTGCGTCTGGTTCAACGAAACGGCGCGCGATCACCATCAGGATGAGGAAAAGCATGTCTTTCCGCCCTTGCTGACTTCCGGTGACGAAGCGCTGGTGCAGCAGGTGGAACGCCTGATCCAGGATCACGGCTGGCTGGAGGAAGACTGGATCGAAATCGAACCGACGCTGTCGGCCATCGCAGACGGCTACCAGTGGTTCGAACCGGCGGAGTTTCGCCATGCGGTTGAGATTTTCCGCTCGTTGTACCTGGATCACATCGCGCTGGAAGAGTCGCTGGCCTACCCCAAAGCCCGCGAGCAACTGGATGCACTGGCGTTGGCCAGCATGCAGGAGGAAATGATGCAGCGCCGCACGAGGCGATCGGCCCGTTCGGAATCCAGGCGCAGCTGAGAAGCCGTCGTTCAGTCCCTGACCGCCAAGGTTCGCTACGATAGGGGTTTTCCCGCGCCGGCGGTGTGGACAGCCGGCTTTCTTGTTTTTGGGGTTTTTCATGAGTATTCAAAACGTCGGCATTATTGGCGCTGGCACGATGGGCAATGGCATTGCGCAAATCTGCGCCACCAGCGGGATCCGCTGTGTAATGGTCGATATCAGCGAGGAGGCGGTAGCCCGTGGCCTGGCGACGGTATCGGCAAGCCTCGACCGCCTGGTCAAGAAAGAAAAGATCAGCGCCGCAGACAAAGCCGCGGCGCTGGCCCTCATCACCGGCAGCACCCGCTATGAGGATCTGCGCGACGCCCAGCTGGTCATCGAAGCGGCGACCGAAAATTACGAGCTCAAGCTCAAGATATTGCGCCAGATTGATGCGCTGGTGGCGCCGGAGGTGATCATTGCGTCCAACACCTCGTCGATTTCGATCACCAAACTGGCGGCGGCAACCCAGCGGGCCGACCGTTTCATCGGCATGCATTTTTTCAACCCGGTGCCATTGATGGCGCTGGTGGAGATCATCCGCGGGCTGCAAACCAGCGACGCTACCCATGCTGCCGTGCAAGCCCTGTCACGCGCACTCGGCAAGACGCCGGTTACGGTGAAGAATGCACCGGGTTTTGTCGTCAACCGCATTCTGGTGCCGATGATCAACGAGGCGTTTTTTGTCCTCGCCGAAGGGCTGGCCACCGCGGAAGACATCGACGCGGGCATGAAGTTGGGCTGCAACCAACCGATCGGTCCCCTCGCACTGGCGGACATGGTCGGTCTGGACGTGTGCCTGGCGGTGATGGAGGTGTACCTGGCCGAATTCGGTGACAGCAAGTACCGCCCGTGCCCGTTGCTGCGCGAGATGGTCGCGGCAGGTCGCTTGGGCCGCAAGACCGGTCGGGGCGTGTACCAGTATTGATCGTTTCGGGGACAGGGCTTCCGGTGGCGGGCGGCGGCGCCTGTCGCCGGGGTGATGTCGGCGCGTGGCTGCCCGGCGCTACGATGGACGCATGAACTCCGGATTTGCTCCTTCCGATGCCGTGCCGCAGGCGATCGACGATCGTATCGACTGCACCGTGCGCGGCAGTCTCCTGCTGATAGGGATCAACCGCCCCGACAAACGCAACGGTTTTACCCCGGCGATGCTGGAGGGCCTGGCACAGGCCTATACCCGCCTGGACGATGACGACAGCTTGCGCGTCGGTGTGCTGCACGCCATGGGCGGGCATTTCACCGCCGGGCTGGACCTGCCAGCCTTCGCACCGCTGATGCGCGCGGGTGCGAAGGCGGTCCCGGTCGGACTGGTGGACCCCCTGGACCTGGGCATGGACGGTTACCGGCGCAGGACCAAACCGATGGTGGTTGCGGTGAAAGGCATCACCTTCACCCTGGGGATCGAGCTGATGCTGGCCGCTGACTTGGTCGTGGCAGCCGATGACTGCCGCTTTTCGCAACTGGAAGTGCGTCGCGGCATCATGGCCACCGGTGGCGCGACCGTGCGGATGGCCGAACGGGCCGGCTTGGGCAATGCCCTGCTGCATTTGTTGACCGGCGACGAGTTCACCGCCGCAGAGGCTTTGCGGCTGAATTTTGTCCAGACCGTGGTTCCGGCCGGGCAAGAGCTTGAAGAGGCCATTCGCCTGGCAAATCGCATTGCCGAACAGGCGCCCCGCGCCGTGATTGCCACACGCCTCAACGCCATCAGAGCCGCCGAAGACGGCGCTGCGGCCGCCGTGCGCGAGTTTCTGACGACCCAGCAGTCGCTCGCCGCCAGCGACGACGCCGCTGAGGGCGTGTCTGCCTTCCGGGACAAGCGCCCGCCACGCTTCACCGGACGCTGAACCGCCGTTACCCTCGCTGGTGGAATGGTATTGTCCAATTGAATTGCATGCAATTCAATTGCGCGATATATTTATGGCCATGACTCCGTCACCGGCCGTCCCGCACAACCCGCTGCTGCTCGATCATCAGCTGTGTTTTGCGCTGTATTCCGCATCACTGGCGATGACCCGCCTCTACAAGCCCTTGCTCGATGCTTTGGGTTTGACCTATCCGCAGTACCTGGCCCTGCTGGTCTTGTGGGAACAGGACGGCATTGGGGTCTCTGCGCTCGGGGAGCGTCTTGGTCTTGATTCGGGCACCGTGACACCGTTGCTCAAACGCCTTGAAGCCCACGGTTCGGTGCGGCGCCAGCGCAGCACACTCGATGAGCGCAGCGTGCTGGTTTTCCTGACCGACGCCGGCGCGCAACTGCGGCTTCGCGCGCAGGCCATTCCCGCCTGCCTGATGCAGGCAACCGGTTGCAGCCCACCGGAGCTGGTGACGTTGACGCGCGAGTTGCGCGGACTGCGTGACCGACTGAACCTGTCCCACACCAGCCCGTCCGCCTTGCCGGCGGACGAATCCCTCGCCTGATAAAGGCCTATCCCGCCCCTGCCCTGAAAGGACATCCATGCCCACCGCACTCGAAAAAGTTCTGTACACCGCCCGCGCACGAACCACCGGAGGCCGCGACGGCGCCTCCCGCACCGACGACGGACGCCTGGACATTCGCCTGTCCCCCCCCGGCACCGCAGGCACCGGAACCAACCCGGAGCAACTGTTTGCCGCAGGTTATTCAGCCTGTTTCATCGGCGCGCTGCGTGCCGTGGGCGGCGCGATGAAACTGACCATCCCCGCAGACGTGGCGATTGATGCGGAAGTGGATCTGGGCCCGACGCCGGGCGCCTATGGCATTGCTGTGCGGATGACCGTTTATCTGCCCGGCATGCCCCGCGAGCAGGCGCAGGCACTGGTCGATGCAGCCCACCGCGTCTGCCCTTACTCCAACGCCACGCGGGGCAACATCACGGTCGATCTGACCCTGGCGTAAACCATCGTCTCAGCCGGCGTCGCAGCCGCGGTCGCCGGCCCGCAGACGCTGCACATCCTGGTGCAATACCCGCACTTCCTGCCGCAGGGTCTGCAGTTCCCGCATCAGATCTTTTTCGATCTGGCGATCTTCCGCCTCGACTTCCTGTTCGACAAGAATGGCGGCCAGCGAAGCCGTAACCAGAGACAGGACGGCCAGCCCCAACAGCACCACCACAACGGAAAACGCCCGCGAAACCGGCGTAGACGGCACGATATCCCCGTAGCCGACGGTAGCCGCTGTGGTGAAAGCCAGCCAGAGACCGTCTTGGACCGTATGCACGCGGGGATCAAGCAACCAGAAACCGATCCCCCCGAGCGCGAGTATCCCCAGCGCCAGCGCGACCGAATAGAAAAGGCCCTGGCGCACCAGATGCCGACGCCGCCGACTCGCGGTTTTCTTGCTTTCCATGACCTCCGATTGTGCGCCCGCCGCCTTTCGGTCCCGCTTGACGGCGCGCAATGGCGCCCGCTCTGTCGCATGGCGGCTGTCCGCCTGCGACGCCGGGCGACAATCTGGCGATGAACAGAGCGCATGACCCGGACCGCAGCCCCCACCCCTACCAGGCCCTGACCCCCGATGTGGTGCTTGATGCCTTGGCCAGCGTTGGCCTGCTGGGTGACGGTCGCCTGACCGCTCTGGGCTCCTATGAGAACCGTGTCTACCAGGTGCCACTGGAGGCACCGCATGCAGGTCATTCGGTCGTCGTGGCCAAGTTTTACCGCCCCGGACGCTGGAGCGAGGCCGCGATTCGCGAGGAGCACGCCTTCGCTGGTGAACTGGCTGACGCCGAGGTTCCAGTTGTTGCGCCCTTGACCCTGGGTGAAAGCACCTTGCACTGGTGGAACGGTTTCTGGTTCAGCGTCAGTCCGTGGCGAGGCGGCCGACAACCGGAGCTGGACGATTACGACGTTCTGGAGTGGATCGGGCGCTTTCTCGCCCGTATTCATGAAGTTGGCGCCCGCGAGCCGTTCTCTGCACGCCCGACCCTGAACATCGCCGAATTTGCCATTGAGCCACGCAACTGGCTTCTGGGCCATGAGCTGGTTCCCGCCGATGTCAGAGCATGCTGGAGCACAGCTTGCGAAGAAGCTATCGCGTTGATAGCAAAAAGCAACGTTTCCATGCCGGGTACGAGTCGTTTCGACTCCGAAATTCGGCTGCACGGCGACTGCCACCCGGGAAACATCCTTTGGACCCCACACGATCGGCCCGGCGGCGGCCCGCACTTTGTCGATCTGGATGATGCCCGCATGGGCCCGGCAATCCAGGATCTGTGGATGTTGCTGTCGGGCGACCGCCAGCAACGAACCATCCAGCTGTCGATCCTGCTGGAAGGTTATGAGCAATTTCGACCGTTCAACCGACGGGAAATCGCTTTGATCGAACCGCTGCGAACGCTGCGCATCATCCACTACAGCGCCTGGCTGGCCCGGCGCTGGGAAGATCCGACCTTCCCGATCCATTTTCCGTGGTTTGGCTCATCGGACTACTGGCGTGGCCAGGTGCATCTGCTGCAGGAGCAAATCGAGGCGATGCAGGAGCCCCCTCTCGATTGCGGATGAGGCCGCTGCGACGCGAACGCCCCGGGCCACGGCAGCGGCGGGCCGAACAACGAAAAAGCCCAACCGAGAGGGGTTGGGCTTAAATAAGTGGTGGTGTAGTTCCCCTTTAGAGGAAACCGCCCTGCCGTAAAAGCAGGGAAACCATGGGTGTGATTGTACACCATGCGGAAGTCCGGGGAGAGTTCGGCTTCTACCGCGCACGCCCCACCTTCTCAGGGCTCCGGTCGGCTCGACTTCATCGGCAACCAGCTTCCTGCCAACCTATCGAACTTGCCCCGGGCGACTGTGACCTGGTCCGCCGACACGCACAAACTTCCCTCTCTTCACCCGGGTTGTTATTGACATTTCCCTTTTTGGGAAATACAATGCAGAGCTGAACATGCACACATCATCCCTACATGCGAATTCTGGGTTTGCCCATCCTCGAGGCGTTCAAAAAAGATCATGCAGCCTCGCGGGGGCCATTAGACGCGTGGCAGACGGATGTCGAGCGTGAGAACTGGAAAACACCCCATGACATCAAGCGTAGATACAGAAGCGCGGATTTCTTGGCCGACAACAGAGTCATCTTTGACATAAAGGGCAACTCATATCGGCTTGTGGTCAAAGTCCGATATCAGAACGGACTGGTGGTGGTTGAGTGGGTGGGAACACATGCCGAGTACGACAAGAAAAAGTTCTAGGCAGATGTGTGTAAGGCAAGCAAACAACAGGTGGAGATGGCGATGAATGTGAAGATCATCAAGAGTACGGAAGACTACGAAGCAGCGATGGCGCGCTTGTCTACACTCATGTCGCTCGATCCCAAGGCCAACTCCAAGGAAGAGAACGAGCTCGAACTGCTGGCCTTGGTCATCCAAGACTTCGAACGCCAAACCGTTCCCCCAGTCAAGGCCGACCCTATCGAGTCGATTCTTTTCCGGATGGATCAGATGCAGCTCTCCCGCAAGGATCTGATCCCTTACATCGGATCGATCTCCAAGGTCTCGGAGGTGCTGTCCCGCAAGCGCCCGCTATCCCTGCCCATGATCCGTCGACTCAACCAAGGTTTGGGCATCCCTGCTGACATCCTGATAGAAGATGTCGAAACGGACAGTTCGGTCGTCGACCAAGAGCCAGAGATGGATTTCACTCGTTTCCCGCTCAAGGAAATGCAGGAGCGGGGTTGCTTCGGAGATTTCGAAGGGAACGCACAGCGCCTCAAAGAATACGCCGAAGACTTAGTCAGAAAATTCATGCAAGACCTGCTACCCAAGCAAGTCAGCCCGGCTTTTCTGCGTGCCCCGATGCATCAACGTGGGGATCGTCAGGCCGATGAGATGGCCCTCCTGGCTTGGCGCATGTGCGTCTTGCGACAAGCGCGAGCCGTCAACGCGGTCAGGGAGTACAAACCCGGAACCATCACACCGGCCTGGTTGCGCGAACTGGTCAAACTCTCCACTTTCGATGAGGGTCCGAAACTTGCACGCGAGTACCTCGCCCGCCACGGCATCACGCTCGTCATCGAAAAGCACTTCAAACGCACCTTCCTCGATGGTGCTGCAATGCTCGACAACGATCGACCGATCGTCGCCTTGACCTTGCGACATGACCGATTCGACAACTTCTGGTTTGCCTTGCTCCACGAGTTGGCGCACGTTGCCAAGCATTTGACGGCCGAGGCACCAGTGTTCATTGATGATCTGGATCGCAGCAATCCCGAAAAGGTCGAAGCGGAAGCCGATGCCATGGCGGGAGAGGCGCTGGTTCCCGAAAAGAGCTGGCGCACCGCCAAAGTAAGGACAACGTTTCTGTCTGAAGACGCGATTGCTTTCGCCGACGAGATCGGCGTGCATCCAGCCATCGTGGCAGGACGCCTGCGTCACGAAGAGAACAACTTCCGTCTGCTCTCACACCTCATTGGCAAGACGGGACAGGTCAGCCAAATACTGGATCAATGAATAAAAGTCCCAAAAAGGGAAACAATCATTTGCATTGATCCTTTTTCGGGATTATCATAGAATCCACTTGCCAGTACGGAATCGAACTCGCTATCGAGTCAGTGACCGTGCTGGCAACACCAAAGAAAAAGGCCCTGAAGTGCTATCAACACTCCAGAGCCTTTGGTGAGGTGAATAGGGGGCTACCAAACCACCCATGCACATCATGTCTTGAACCGACAGCGGATTTTACCAGTTCGCGGTGTGCTGGCAAGCCCAAACCCCCTCAACTTTCATGAGGAGTTGGCCATGGCCTACCACCGATGGAGAAGCGTTTTCGTGCGCGCATACACCCGGTTCCGTTTCGGACGCCGGGAGGCTGTGTGCCAGCACTGGCGCTCGCATCCGGGTCAGATGCAATTGTTTGCCTGATCCATTTCTGAAGGGATTCAGCAGGACCTGACTCCCGTCTTTCTCTCTTTCCGCGAACTGATAAGGAAAATCTCATGTCCACAAAAAAACCGACGAACGAACATACCTCCGCCCGCGTGGCCTCGACCGCTGCCAAGTTGTTGAGCAATCCACGCACGCCTGCCTCCGTCAAATCCGTGGCGGCGTCGGCACTGACCCAAAAGGCCAGCGCCAGCAAGTCGAAAAGCAAGTAATCGCTGTTGCCACCCGATGCCTGCCTTGCGTGGACATCGGGTGGCACGGCGCTCTGCTCTGACACAGACAACAACGACATCAGGAGGTTTTCTTGTTCTTCAACACCCACCCCATCCGCATCATTTCTCGCCCCAAGCTGACTGGCTTGGGGGAACACTGGGGCGTTCAATTGCCCGACGGCAACGTCGCGCACCTGACCCCCGACGGCGAGCACGTCGTGAGCTTCACGGAGTTCGCACAAGGTCGCCCCATCAAGGAAATCCGGCGTGCCGCTCCCGAACAGCGGGCGCAGATCATGCAGCGGCTTTCCCAATCGCTGCAGCACCGGGGCCCCTACCGACTGGTGGACCGCAATTGCGAAATCTACGCCACGTGGCTGCTGGGTGAAAAACCCCGCAGCCCACAGGTGGAAGGCGTCGTTTTCTTGGGCCTGCTCGCCGCATTCCTGCGTTTCGCGTGACCTCGTCCACGCGCATGTCCAGGACGTCCCTGCAGCGTGTACTGAAACTGGGCACCTTCGTGGTCGGTCTGGGAGCGCTGCTCTATGGCGCGCTGTTTCTGGACTATCCCGATTGGGATGTGGGCGTGAGCGTGGTCATGTCCCTGACCACGCTGGCCACCGCCGAATGGTCTGTGGCGGTTCTCTGGGAACGGCGCTGGCGCTGGTTGCCTCTGGCGGTGTTCTGGACGTGGTTGTCCGTGGATGGCGTGTACTGGGCCTATTGGTCTCTGATCAGACCCGAAGTCATGATCCGGGAAGGGCAATGGCCAACGTCGTTGTGCCTGTATGCCTTGTGCGGAGTGATCTGGTACCGGCTGGTGCCGATGGTGGCCGACTGGAGAGTCCCCCGGTAAGGCGGGGTGCGCAGAAAAACCGGCCTGCCCACGGGTTCCCATACGAATTTTGTATGGAGCCCACCGATGACGACCAAGTACTGCGCACACTGCGGCCAAGCCTTCCAGCCCCGCCCCCAAGTCCAAAACCAAACCTACTGCTCGTTACCCGCCTGCCAACGGGAGCGCCGTAAAGCCTGGCAGCGGAAAAAGTTCCAAATCGACCCTTTCTACCGCGAAAACCGGAAGGACGCGCAGCGTGCCTGGCGAGAACGCAATCCGGACTACTCAAGCAACTACAGAGCCAGAAATCGGCAATACGCGGATCGAAACCGCGATCAGCAGCGCGCCAAGCCCCATGGGGTCGAGAGATTTGAACTCTCGAAGACAGACATGTCAATTTTGATGAACGGAATCCCCGCGGGCATCTATCGAATCCGCCCTGTTCCACTGAACCAACTTGCAAAGATGGACGCGTGGATTGTTGAGATTTCCCCAGTGTGCGGCGACTGCCCCTGCAAAACAGACGCTTGCAAAGATAGGACGTGATAGCCAAATGACCCGTCAGCCACTAACGTCCCACTCAAATGAACTCCAAGCGATCAGCGTCATGGCAACAGAAGAATCAAAAGATGATGGGTTGGACCCACCCGTCCAATTTCGGGCGGCCGAGTACGTTCGGATGTCTACCGAGCACCAGCAGTACTCCACCGAGAACCAGGCAGACAAGATCCGCGAATACGCCACACACCGTGGCATCCAAATCGTCAAGACCTACGCCGACGCTGGAAAAAGTGGTCTGCGCATAGACGGTCGGCAGGCCTTGCAGCAACTGATCCAGGATGTGGAATCAGGCGCCGCAGATTTTCAGCTCATCCTGGTCTATGACGTCAGCCGCTGGGGGCGCTTCCAGGATGCCGACGAATCAGCCTATTACGAGTACATCTGCAAGCGCAAGAACATCCAGGTTGCCTATGTTGCAGAACAGTTTGAAAACGACGGCTCGCCGGTGGCCACCATCGTCAAGGGCGTCAAGCGCGCCATGGCTGGTGAATACAGCCGTGAGCTGTCGGCGAAGGTGTTCGCTGGGCAGTGTCGGCTGATCGAGCTGGGTTTTCGCCAGGGCGGCCCGGCCGGATTTGGTCTGCGTCGAGTTCTTCTGGATCAGACCGGATCCGTCAAGTCGGAACTGGCACGCGGAGAGCACAAAAGCCTGCAGACCGACCGGGTGATCCTGATGCCCGGCCCAGACACCGAGGTACAAGTTGTGCTGCAAATCTACCGCTGGTTCACGGATGGCGGTCTGACCGAGTCAGAAATTGCATTTCGCCTCAACCAGCAAGGCATACAGACCGACCTTGGTCGCTGCTGGACACGTGCCACTGTTCGGGAAGTGTTGAGCAACGAGAAGTACATCGGCAACAACATCTACAACCGCCGGTCCTTCAAGCTGAAAAAACTCCGGGTGGTAAACACCCCGGATATGTGGATCAAAAGGGAAGGCGCGTTCGAGGCCATCGTGCCGCCGGAGATGTTCTATGTAGCCCAGGGCATCATCCGCGCCAGGGCGTACCGGTTCTCCAACGTCGAACTGATTGAACGCCTGCGATCGCTGTACCACGACCGTGGATTTTTGTCTGGTCTGATCATCGATGAGACCGAAGGGATGCCATCTGCATCGGCCTACATCCACAGATTTGGCAGCCTGATCCGCGCTTACCAGGAAGTAGGATTCACGCCCGACCGCGATTACCGGTATCTGGAAGCCAACCAGTTTCTGCGGCGTCTCCATCCACAAATCGTTGCACAGACGGAGAAGTCTATCGGTGATCTGGGCGGCGCCATTCAACGCGATCCCGCAACCGATCTTCTGCTGGTCAACAAGGAATTCACAGTTTCGCTGGTGTTAGCCCGCTGCCAAACCCATGACAACGGGCGCAACCGCTGGAAGGTTCGGTTTGACACCAGCTTGGCACCTGACATCACGGTCGCAGTGCGACTGAACCATGCCAACGATGCGCCCCTCGATTACTACCTCCTTCCGCGTCTGGATTTTGGGCTGCCGCGCATCAGCCTGGCCGATCGCAACGCCATAGAAATTGAGAGCTACCGCTTTGACAACCTGGACTATTTTTATGGCATGGCCCAACGCACCCGTATACGGAGAGCGTCATGACCAAGAAGCAGCCATCGGGCAACTTGCGCATGATCCCGGTCGACCGGATCGAGGTGCTCAACCCCCGAGACCGCAACAAGCAGGTGTTCGAGCAGATCGTTGAGAACATCAAAACCGTCGGCCTCAAGAAGCCAATCACCGTGACCCCACGCCCTGCAGATGACGGCGGTGAAAAGTACGTGCTCGTTTGTGGCGAGGGAAGGCTCAAGGCTTTCATGGCACTAGGTGAGACCACCATTGCGGCGCTGGTGGTTGATGTCAGCGATGAAGACGCCTTCATCATGAGCATGGTGGAAAACATTGCCCGTCGCAAGTCCAGCCCACTCGAACTTCTGGCTGGCATCCAGCAACTGGTGGCCAAAGGCTATGACAAGAAAACCATCGCCAAGAAGACCGGGTTGAGTGTCGACTATGTGCAGGGAATCATGCTGCTCATAAAAAATGGGGAAGAACGCCTCATGGTGGCGGTAGAGAGTGGCCGCATACCTCTCAATGCTGCGTTGGCCATTGTGGGTGCCGGAAACAGCAATGAGGCGGTCCAGGCGGCACTGCAGGAAGCATATGAATCAGGCATGCTGCGTGGCAAACAACTGATTCAAGCCCGCAGGATTATCGAAAAACGCCAGACCTATGGGCGCGCTTTAGGCCGTGGCACGCAACGCGTGGCAGTGGACATCACGGCCTCGAGCTTGGTCAGAACCTATCAAAAAGAAGTGGAGCGCCAAAAGCTGATGGTCAAAAAAGCAGGTGCCGCCCAGCAGCGCCTCTTATTTGTGATTGGCGCTTTGGGGCAACTTCTGACAAACGAGCACTTCACCACGCTGCTTCGGGCTGAGGGCTTGGACACCTTACCGACGTACCTGGCCGAGCGTGTGTGGCCGAAAGGAGCTTGAAATGGCACAACTGCCCCTCGCATTCCTGCTGGATCCACTGTCCATTCCGCTCGACCAAATTCTGCCCTCGCGCAAGGCGCTCTCCAGAATATTGACCACTCGCAAATTCATGCAAATCCAGGCCTCCATCAAGGCTGTCGGATTGATAGAGCCACTGACGGTGGGGCCAGCAGATAAGAAGACAGGGTATCGCGTCCTGCTCGACGGCCATCTGCGACTTCTGGCGCTCCGATCGCTGGAACACACCGAAGCACCGTGCCTGGAATCCACAGATGACGAAAGCTACACCTACAACACAAAAATCAACCGGCTGTCGTCCATTCAAGAACATGTGATGCTGTGCCGGGCGGTAGAGAAAGGTGTCACGGCGCAACGGCTGGCCGATGCTCTGGACCTCGACGTTTCCACTATTACCCGCAAGCTCAATCTGCTTGATGGCATCTGCGCGGAGGCAGTGTCACTGCTGAAAGATCAACAATTTGCGTCCGACCTTGGCTCCATCTTGAAGAAGATGAAGCCGATGCGCCAGGTGGAGTGTGTTGAATTGATGGTCGACGCAAACTGTGTCACCCTGGCTTATGCCAATGCACTGTATGCCGCGACTCCCGCCAGCCAACTGGTGGAGTCAGTCGTCGCAAAAAAGGTCGCCGGGGTGAGTCCAACACAGATGGCCAACATGGAGCGCGAGATGGGGAGCTTGCAAGAGCAATACAAACTTGCTGAACAGACCTTCAGCCAGGATGTTTTCAATTTGCTTCTTGCCAGTAAGTTCCTGGCCAAATGGCTGGAGAACGCCGAGATCGAGCGGTATCTGCAACAGAACTACCCCGAGATTCTGACGGAACTCAAATTCATCGTGGAATGCGAGTCGCTCGACGCATAGATGAATGCACAGCAGCAATTCTTTCGATTCGCCAGCACATGGCCTACGTGGCGAAACCTACACCCAGTCACCCCCCCGTGATGATCATATTGATGATGACTCGCCCGATTCCCATCGAAACGCACCGCTGCCAGATCCGGTCTGTCTTTACGGCCTGATTGGCGATGTGGCCAGGGCGGGCAGTGAAGGCACTGAAGCCAACCCCTATGCGATAGCGGCCAATTTCATGGCGTACTTGTCGTGCGCCATCGGCCGAGGGCCGTACCTGCCAGTTGGCAACACCTGGCACCATGCCCGACTTTATGTTCTACACATCGGCCGCTCTGGTCGTGGTCGCAAAGGGGATGCAGTTTCGTTGATCAACCGCCTGGATGCCGCATTGCGTCAACTGCGGGAAGCTGCCGCACCGCCAGTCCACCGGGGTGGCCTCTCCAGCCGGGAGGGGTTGGTCTCACTGTTTCATGACGGCTACAAACAGGGCAAGCAGGAAGTTCCTGCCATTCTGGACAAGCGACTGTGGGTGGTCGAGTCGGAATTTGCCAATGTTCTGCACCAGGGGCGGCGTGAAGGCAACACTTTGTCGGCGGCACTGCGCGATTGCTGGGATGGCGTTTGCCTGAAACCAGCCACCAAATCCAACCGCCTGTATGCAAGTCATCCCCACCTGTGTCTGAGCGGTGCGATTTCGCCCAGTGAGCTTCTGGCATTGATGCGCGCACGTGAACTGACGAACGGCTTTGCCAACCGATTCTTGATGCTTTGGGCTGAGCGGGAGAAAGTCGTGCCGTTTCCGAATGCAACGCCCCAGGAAACGGTGGACATGTTGGCGGCCAGAATGCTCAGCGTTCTAGATTTTGTTCAGGCAGAGCGTGTCACGGAGCGCGATCACATGCGGATTGAACTTACTGCACGGGCGCAAGGCATTTATTCCCAGTTGTATCAGGGGGAGCTGATTGACGACTGTGGCGGTGAGCGTGTCACGGCTTTGCTAGAACGACGGGCTCCGATGTTGCTTCGCTTAGCCATGATTTTTGCACTGTGCGATCTGCAAACGCGAATTGACGTGCAACACATCCAGGCCGCCATGGGTTGGATTCGCCATGGTGTCGAATCAGTCAAATTCGTCTTTGTTAAAGCCACGGACGCAGCAGACTCGGTGCGCACCGGTGTGGCGGTCAAGAAAATCGTCGATTTTTTGCAGGCTAGAGGAACGGCAACCCGATGGCAAATCACCACAGAGTGCTTTCAGGGGCATGCATCAAAGGCCACCATTGATGCGGCCATCGAAAGGCTGCTGCTAGCCTCGCCGCCACAACTCACTGTTCAACTCGAACCGCGAATTCGGGGTGCGCGTGGGCGTCAGACCAACATCTACGCTTTGTCGGTTGGCAGGCCTGTTTCCGAATTCGAAAGGTAGTCACAGATCAACCGCACGCGAGATACTTCGCATTCTTCGCAGCAGCGGCGGAGAATTATTCAGATACAAGCTGTTGAATTGAAAGGAAAATTTATTCTTCGCATACTTCGCAGCAAATGTTAGAACCTTATTGCCACCCTCGGTCGGCTGGCGACCAGCAATCTAGACGCGCTGTGGAGCAGCTCACTCGATGGAGATGACACCTCTGCATTTTGGAAATGCGGTACAGCCCCAAAATGCACCGCCAGCATTGGAGCCCTGTTTGGCAATTCGCTTCACCATAGACCCACCACACCTTGGACAACACGGCTCCTTGCTCCCGACTGTGGGTGTCACCGTTGCCGTGGTATTCGTCTTTCCGCTTATCTCTGCCGACCTTGTGGCACGCGCGCGCTCAACCATTGCCGCCAGCGCCTGTCCATCAATCAGGTCAATATTGCGTCCTTCAGCAAATGCTTTTGCATCCGCCGTAAAAATGCCAGAAGTGACAACGAAGCCGCCTGTTGCACCCTCTGCAGACATGACACCGAACAGCTCCCGCACCACATTTACGGACACTTTATAGGCCCGCCATTGCTTGCATTGGACCAAAAAGACTTCACGGCCTCTTGTGAGTTTCAGATCGATACCTCCGTCGGCACCACCCCCGCCCGTTTCGGTGACCGAATAGCCTTGCAGCCGGAATGCTTCTCCCACCAATAACTCAAAGTCACGCCACGACATGCCGCGCAGAGCTTCACCGGGCTTGCCTGTCGCAGCGGCTTCAATCAACCCTGCGCGTTTACGCCGGCCTAAATATGAAGCGACTGCCCCCGCCAAAAGTAGGAAGGGAACGATGTATTGGCCGATTGAAGCTAGCGTCTTGGCAACTTGACCAACGACCATTTGTCCCATCTGACCAGGTACAGCTGCCGTTGCCACCTCAGCCGTCGCATACCTGTGCAACACAAAATACACGATGCCTGCCAAGCCTGTTCCGGCCCACCAAGGCAACAGCGCTGCCACTTCAAACACCAGTGCCAGTGCACCGCCGTCATTTTTTCGTGCCATTTTTTTCTCCCTACTTTGGTGGCCTATTTTCACATCGACCGTAAGTGGCAGACAAAAGAAAACCCAGTGATTTGAAGTCTGGTTTTGAAAGGTCGTTGGAGGCTTCGTGCTCAGGGTGGAAATGCTTATCGCCCCACGAAGCATGGGCGTTCACTGCCCAACAGTCGAATGCCAGTTCGAATCCCGATTTCGCTATCGAACCAATACCCCGAGCAAGAATCCCGTTGCCATACGACTTGCCCAAACATGGTGCATCGCGAAATCATCATCATTAAGCGACAGACTTTGATTTAATATGCGCTGCTTGACGTAGCTTATTGAGTCGTATAAACTCCGCTAAACAATACCGATAGACCGTTCGAGCAAGCCCAAATGTCCAGCGATCAACTTTCAGAGATGACTCAATCGCAACGCGACCGCCTCGCGTTCCTTGAGTTGCGCCTGCGTTTTGTAGGGGAATTTCGCCGCCAGGACTTGGTGGAAAGGTTTGGCATCCAGGCTGCAGCAGCAACCCGCGACATTGGTCAGTACAAAGAGCTCGGCCCTCGCAACCTTGATTACGACACCAAGCGCAAGGTTTATGTGCGCGCCGATTGGTTTCGCCCGGTGTTCGACTTTGCAGCAAGTCGCGTCCTTACATGGCTGTCGCAGGGCTTTGGCGATGGCGAGCCGATGCGTGTCCGCCAATTGGTGGCGTGCGAAGGTTCGGAGTTGTCGATCAATCTCGATCTAGAGATGTTGTCGGTGCTGACTCGCGCCATTCACAAAAAAGCAGCGGTCGAGATTTCTTATCGCGCACTGTCCAGCGGATTGACCACACGGGAGATCGTCCCTTTCGCCTTGGCCGACAACGGGCAACGTTGGCACGTTCGCGCTTTCGACCGGCGCAGCGGTGACTTCCGCGATTTTGTATTGACTCGAATTGCTGACGCCAGATCGGTCGCCGGTGTCGTGCAAGAGCATGAGACCTCCGATCAAGACATTCAGTGGAACCGGATCGCGGAGATTGAACTGGTTCCTCACCCGGCCAACGTACAGCACCCCGACACCATCGAAGCCGAGTACGGCATGGAAAACGGCGCGCTGCGGATGCGTGTGCGCGCGGCAATGGCCGGATACCTGATGCGCCGCTGGAACGTGGACTGCACTGAAGACCACAGTCTCAAGGGTGCCGAGTACCACCTCTGGCTGCGTAATCGCCAAGCGCTTTATGGCGTGACCAACCTCGTGCTTGCACCAGGGTACGAGGCTTAGGAGAAGGCTTACAAATGCTAAAACTAGAAGACATCAAGAAAAACGCAGCCATCTCCGGTATCGAGCCCGGGCATGTGGTGCGCATCGTCACCACTGAGCCTGTTGGCGACAACGCCCTCACCGTCTACTACAAGACGGCGGACGGCAAGCTTCTGGAACGGATGCTGTTCCGCAGCGACGAGGTGAAGTTGTCACTGGCGGAAGCTGGCCGCCCCTGGGCGTTTGATGCGCCGGGCGAAGAATTCAAACTGGCGGCGGAAGCCTACCGGATCAATCTAGCCCATCTGTTCGATCCGATGATGGCCGTCCACACATCCAACGTGGAGCCGCTGCCGCACCAGATCACTGCCGTTTACGAATCGATGCTGCCGCGCCAGCCCCTCCGATACGTGCTGGCAGATGACCCGGGCGCGGGCAAAACCATCATGGCCGGGCTGTTCATCCGCGAACTGTTGATGCGTGCCGATGCCAAGCGCATCCTGATTGTTGCGCCGGGCAGTCTGGTCGAACAGTGGCAGGACGAAATGTTCGAGAAGTTCGGCCTGTCTTTCACGTTGTTTTCCCGCGAGCAGGTTGAGCAGTCACGCGGAGGTAACCCCTTCGACGACATCGACCTGATGGTCGCACGGGTAGATCAACTCTCCCGCAACGAAGATCTCCAAGAAAAGCTGCGACTCTCTCATTGGGATCTGATCGTTGTCGATGAAGCGCACAAACTGTCGGCCAGTTACTTCGGCAACAAGGTCAACAAGACCAAGCGCTTTCAATTGGGCGAACTGCTGGGCTCGATCACGCGGCACTTCCTGCTGATGACCGCCACGCCGCACAACGGCAAGGAAGAAGACTTCCAGTTGTTTATGTCCTTGCTCGACTCCGACCGCTTCTATGGCAAGTTCCGCGACGGCGCGCACAAGGTCGACGTCACCGATTTGATGCGCCGCACAGTCAAAGAAGAGATGCTGCGCTTCGATGGAACCAAACTGTTCCCTGATCGCCGCGCCATCACCGCCAACTACAAACTCTCTGATCCGGAAGCCGCGCTTTATGCAGCGGTCACTGACTACGTCAAAGAGGAAATGAACAGGGCAGATCAACTGGATGGCCAGCGCAAAGGCAACGTCGGCTTCGCACTGACATCCCTGCAGCGTCGCTTGGCATCCAGTCCCGAAGCGATTTACCAATCGCTCAAACGCCGGTGCAACAAACTCAAGCGCCGGGTTGAAGATGAAAAACTGCGCAATCGCGGCCAAACGCTGGCTGAAACGCTCAACGTCAATGGCGCTCCAGAAGATATCTGGGAGTCAGCCGACGCCATGTCGCCCGACGACTACGAGAACTTCGAAGAGTCCGTAGTCGACCAAGCGACCGCCGCGCAAACCATTCAGGAGCTCGAGGCCGAAATCATCATCCTTGATGGCCTTGAAGAGCAGGCAAAGCAAGTTGTCCATTCCGGCCAGGATCGCAAGTGGGACGAACTGTCCAACCTGCTGCAGTCGCCAACTATGCGCGAAGAAAGTGGCCGCCAGCGCAAGCTGATCATCTTCACCGAGCATCGCGATACCTTGAATTACCTTGCAGTCAAGATTCGCGGCCTGATCGGCAACGAAGAAGCCGTCACGATGATTCACGGTGGCATCAAGCGCGAAGAGCGCCGTAAGGTGCAAGAGCTGTTCCGCAACGACCCGGCCACACGCGTGCTGCTGGCCACCGATGCCGCAGGCGAAGGCGTCAACCTGCAAAACGCAAACCTGATGGTCAACTACGACCTGCCCTGGAATCCAAACCGCCTCGAACAGCGCTTTGGCCGCATCCACCGCATTGGCCAAACCGAAGTCTGCCACCTGTGGAACATGGTCGCCGCCGAAACTCGTGAGGGCGATGTTTTTCAACGTCTGTTCGAGAAACTGGAAGTCGAGCGCGAAGCCTTGGGTGGCCGCGTGTTCGATATCCTCGGCGAAGTGTTTGAGGACAAAAGCCTCAAAGACCTGCTGATCGAAGCGATCCGCTACGGCGAAGACCCTGAAGTCCGCTCGCGCCTGCTGCGTAAGATTGAAGGTGCGCTCGATACCGCCCACCTTGAAAACATCATCAAGCGCAACGCGCTATGCGAAGAGGTGATGAGCACCGAGCGCCTGTTTGCTGTCAAGGAAGAAATGGAAAAGGCCGAGGCCCGCAAGCTGCAGCCCTACTTCATCCGTTCCTTCTTCAATCAGGCCTTCCAGCAACTCGGCGGCGAACTGCGTCCGCGCGAGCAAGGCCGCTACGAGATCACCCACGTTCCGGCAAACATCCGCGAACGCGACCGCCAAATCACTGGGCGTGACCGCCGCAACGCCGACACGGTTCTGCGTCGCTACGAACGCGTTTGCTTCGAGAAGCAATTCGTCCGACTGATCGAACGTGTGGGTGCGCCGATGGCCAGCCTGATGCACCCCGGCCACCCGCTGATGCAATCGGTGACTGACCTCGTGTTGGAGCAGCATCGAAACAAACTAAAGCAAGGCACCGTACTGGTCGACCCCAGCGACATGGGCATCACCCCAAAGGTGATGTTCATCATCGATCACTCAGTGCGAGAAGGTGCAGATCCCGCCCATGTCGTTTCGCGTCGGATGCAGTTTGTTGAGATCGATCCGCAAGGCAACACCATCAATGCTGGCTGGGCCCCTCACTTGGATATGGAATCCATCAGCAAGGCCGATCTGGCTTTGATTCAGGACGTGTTCGAAGCACCGTGGCTCAACGGCACAGACGCGCAAAACCTCGAGCAGGTTGCGCTGGCGCACGCTTCCACCCATCTCGTGCCTGAGCACTTCGACGAGGTGCGTAATCGCCGCGAGAAAAATGTCGACAAGACCCTGGCCGCCGTTCACGAGCGCTTGGTCAAAGAGATCAACTACTGGTCAGACCGTTACATCAAGCTGCAAGACGACATTGCCGCAGGCAAAGACGTGCGGCTGTCGCTCGAAAATGTCCGCCGCACTATTGACGACCTTACAGCCCGCCGCGAGTCGCGCGAAAAAGAACTGCTGGCCATGCGCCACGTTATCTCGGCAACGCCCGTTGTTGCCGGTGGTGCCTTGGTGATTCCAGCAGGCCTGCTGGCTCAGCGCACAGGCCAACCGGGCTGGACCGCAGATGCTGACGCCCGCGCCCGGGTTGAGTGGGCTGCCATGAACGCCGTGATGGCTGCCGAGCGTGCCCTTGGTCACGAGGTCATCGACGTATCGGCGCAAAAGTGCGGTTGGGATGTGACCAGCCTACCAAAAGCGATTGACGGCAAGCTGCCACCATCGCGCCACATCGAGGTCAAGGGCCGTGTCAAAGGCAGCAGCACGGTCACCGTTACCCGCAACGAAATCCTCTACGGGCTAAACCAGCAGGACAAATTCATTCTAGCCATCGTCATGGTGGATGGCGAACAGCACGAAGGGCCGTTTTATGTGACCAAGCCTTTCACACAAGAACCGGATTGGGCGGTCACCAGTATCAACTTAGACCTTGAACAACTATTGGCTCGATCAGCACTACCAGGAGGATAAACATGAAGCTCGAACGACTACATCTAAAAAATTTCCGATGCTTCGATGAATTGAGTATCGACTTTGGCCAGCGCCTCACAGTCATCATTGCCGAGAACGGTGCTGGTAAAACAGCGATCTTGGACGCAATTGCAATCGGATTTGGTCGCTATCTGACTAAATTGCCTGGGGTGTCTGGGAGAACCGCTAAAGAGACCGACCTGCGTGTCACGCAAGGGGAGCGGCGCGAGCCGTTCATGATGCTCGCTTGGGAAGCTCGCACGCGAGAAGACGCTTCGCTCGCATGGGCTGGCGGTCGAAAGCGAGATGGCACGGTGAATGCGTCGGCGATCAAGAAACTACTTTCTGAAGAGCAAGCAGCCCTTTTGGGACGTGGATTGAAAGATCTGGATGAGTTCACTCTCGGACTCGTTCAAGCCGAATCCGAACAACAGGCGTACTTTCTTCCTGTCATTGCCTACTACGGCACCAACCGCGCTATCCGCGAGGAGGTGCAACGCCGCCGTGGCTTCAAGAAAAACTTCTCCCGGTTTGATGCTTTGGCTGGTGCGCTGGAACCAGATTCACGTTTTCGAGCTGCATTCGAGTGGTTCAACGCGATGGAAGACGCCGAACGCCGTGAGCGTGAAACTCGCCGCGATTTCGACTATCAACATCCCGAGCTGCGGGCAGTGCGTGGAGCCATCGTTCGTCTGCTCCCGGTCGGATTCAGCAAACCACGCACCGAAATCCGTCCGCTGCGTTTTGTCATTGATCGCCTGGCACCTGACGGCACCACTCGTACGTTGCGTATCAGCCAACTCAGCGATGGCTACCGCGTGGTACTTGGGCTGACTATGGATTTCGCCCGCCGCTTGGCGCAAGCAAACAGTCGGATGGCGATTGATGGCATGCAGATCATGAATCCTCTCGATCTCCCTGCCATCGCCCTGATCGATGAGGTTGATTTGCACCTACACCCATCGTGGCAGCAACGCGTGCTAACTGATCTGATGCAAACCTTCCGCAACACCCAGTTCATCGTTACGACACACAGCCCGCAGGTTCTCAGCACAGTCAAGCGCGAAAACATCCGGGTCATAGGCCCCGATGCCAGTGGGAAAATCATTGCAGCACCTCCTTTGGCCATGACCTACGGTGAGCCCAGTGGCGACGTGCTGCACAGCGTGATGATGGTTGACCCGCAACCACCCGTCAGCGAAAAAGCCGACCTGCAGCGCCTAACCGAGTGGGTTGATCAAGGCAACTATCAAAGCTCAGATGCAACGCAGTTGATGCAAACCCTGGTTGCCGCGTTGGGTGCGCAACACCCGCAATTGCAACGACTGCAACGCAGCATCCAGCGGCAGGAGGCTCTGAAGCAATGAGGGCCATTACCAAACAAGGCAACGGTGGCTATCATCTCAATCAGTCACACGCCAACCCGCCTACTACGCCGCAGCAGGCCACCAGTCGCTGGAGCAGTTTCAGTCACAAAGCAGCTATCCAGCAATCCATTCTCAACGAGCAGTATCAACTGTGCTGCTATAGCGAAATGCGGTCTGATGAAGAAGGCTTGGGCTACCACATCGAACATGTAGAGAATAAAAGTCAGAACCCGGCACGCACCTTCGACTACAACAATCTTGCCGCAAGCGCGCTCGACAGCACCAATGACCTATCCGCGTTCAAAGCCCAGGGACATGAAGTTTTTGGTGGCCATGCACCCGGCAAACGAGATTCGGTTGACTTGGCTCGCTTTGTCTCTTGCCATCAACCGGATTGCCGACGCTATTTCGCCTACTTGTCCGATGGCCGTGTAGTGCCTGCGGGCAATCTGAATGCGCAAGAGCAAGACCGGGCGCAATACACCATTGACCTACTCAACCTCAACAGCCCCTACCTGATCACCTACAGGCGGCAGTGGTGGGATGAGCTCGATCAGCTTTTTCAAGAGCACCAAACCAAAGGCTGGAGCCTGCCCGATCTGGCTAGCATTGACTTGCTGCCGCGCAATCAGCGCCTCAGCCGTTTCTTCAGTCTGACACGCCAGTTCTTCGGCCAGCTTGCCGAACACACCTTGCAGCAGCACGCCCCAGGACTCGTATGACCAACATCAAAACACCTAAAAAACTTATCGAAGTCGCGCTGCCGCTCGATGCCATCAATGTTGCGTGCGCGCGCGAGAAATCAATCCGCCACGGCCACCCCAGCACCCTGCACCTGTGGTGGGCGCGCCGCCCGCTGGCAGCAGCACGGGCAGTGATCTTTGCGCAGATGGTCAACGACCCTGGCTACCAGCAGGGAGGCGGCTTTAAGTACGGTGTGAACAAGGAAAAGGCTATCATCGAGCGCGAGCGGTTGTTCAAGATCATTGAAGATCTCGTGCAATGGGAGAACACCAACAACGAGGAGGTGCTGGAACGCGCCCGAGTCGAAATCCGCCGTTCGTGGCGCGAGGTCTGCGAGCTGAACAAGGGCCACCCGCAGGCAGCCCAACTGTTCAACCCCGACAAACTGCCCGCCTTTCACGATCCATTTGCTGGCGGCGGTGCGCTGCCGCTGGAGGCACAGCGTCTGGGCTTGGAGAGCTACGCATCCGACCTCAACCCCGTGGCCGTCACCATCAACAAGGCCATGATCGAAATCCCACCGCGTTTTGCCGGTCGCACTCCAGTGGGGCCTCGCGTACCGGGCGACAAGCAGGGTAAGTTGAGCGAGGACTGGTCTGGCGCGCAGGGTTTAGCCGAGGACGTGCGTCGCTACGGGGCGTGGATGCGCGCCGAGGCCGAAAAGCGCATTGGCCATCTGTATCCCAAGGTCGAGATCACAGCCGAGATCGTAAAGGAGCGGCCTGACCTGAAAGCCCTGCTTGGCCAGAAGCTCACGGTCATCGCATGGCTGTGGGCGCGCACGGTAAAAAGCCCCAACCCCGCATTTTCCGAAGTTGAGATTCCGCTGGTGGCGTCATTTGTGCTGGCAACTAAGCCAGGGAAGGAAGCGTACGTTCAACCGGCAGTCGATGGCCAAAGATACCGGTTTACCGTCAAGATGGGGCACCCTCCAGAAAATGCGAAAAGAGGCACCAAAGTTCCTGGCAAAGGCTCCGGCTTCATGTGCATTGTCTCGAACAGTCCTGTCGGCGGCAACTACGTCAAGGCGGAAGCGCAGGCGGGTCGAATGAAGGCCAGGCTCATGACAGTAGTTGCTGAGGGCCCACGCGGGCGGATATATCTCGACCCGGACACCGCACAAGAGGCACTTGCACTCTCCGCGACCCCAGAGTGGGAACCCACGCAGGAGTTGGTTGGGAAAGCGCGTGACCAGATGCCGCTTTACGGCATGACCACGTTTGGCAGCATCTTCACGCGCAGGCAGTTGGTTGGACTCACTACATTCGCGGACTTGATTGCGATAGTTAAGAGCCGAGTCGAGGCCGACGCGGTGCGGGCAGGCATGCGGACCGGGGAAGATAGTCTTGAAAGTGGCGGTGCTGGTGCCGACGCATACGCAGATGCTGTAGCAATGTTCTTGGCGTTTGGTGTTGACAAGATGGCTAACTATCTGTCGTCCCTTTGCACCTGGCACTCAGGTGCCAAGTACGAGACCGTCACTAGTGCGTTCGGAAGACAGGCGCTGCCAATGACTTGGGACTTCGCCGAAGCGAACGTCTTTTCCGATTCCTCTGGCGGCTGGATTGGTGGAGTGCAATGGATATCGAAGGTCATTGAGAACCTCAGTGGTCGCGTATCTGGACGAGTGATTCAGCACGATGCGGCGCTAGTCCAGGACTTCGTTCCATACCCTGTGGTTTCAACGGACCCACCGTACTACAACAACATCGGGTATGCCGACCTGTCCGACTTCTTCTATGTTTGGCTACGGCGCAGCCTAAAGCCCATCTTCTCCGGCCTATACGCAACGCTCGCAACACCTAAGGCAACTGAGCTTGTTGCGACCCCGACACGACATGGCAGTCGGGAGCAGGCTGATGCCTTCTTTCTTGAGGGCATGACCCAAGCCATACGGAACTTGGCCACACAGGCACATCCGGCCTTCCCAGTGACCATCTACTACGCAGTAAAGCAGTCCGAAACAAGTGACAACGACGGGACATCAAGTGCTGGCTGGGACACATTCTTGGAGGCCGTCACGCGCGCCGGTTTCAGCATTACTGGAACGTGGCCAATGCGTACAGAGTTGGTCGGCAATCTAAAGAAGGTGATAAACGCGCTTGCCTCAAGCATCGTCCTCGTTTGCCGCAAGCGCGATGCGGACGCCCCCTCAGTCAGCCGCCGCGAGTTCATCCGTGAACTCAACTCTGTGCTGCCCGAGGCGCTAGACGAGATGACGCGCGGCGGTGTTAATTCCCCGGTCGCGCCGGTGGACTTGTCGCAAGCCATTATCGGCCCAGGCATGGCGATTTTCAGCCAGTACGCCGCCGTGCTGGAAGCGGACGGCAAACCCATGAGTGTGCGTACCGCGCTTCAGCTCATCAATCGCTTCTTCGCCGAAGATGATTTCGATCACGACACCCAGTTCTGTCTGCACTGGTTTGAAACTCAAGGTTGGGCCACTGGCAAGTTTGGCGACGCCGATGTGCTTGCCCGTGCCAAAGGCACCAGTGTTGGTGGCCTTCAAGATGCCGGGGTGATTGAGAGTAGTGCAGGCAGCTTGCGCCTTCTACGCTGGGCAGAGCTACCTAAAGACTGGTCGCCCGAGGGCGATGCCCGTACCCCCGTATGGGAGGCCTTGCATCAGCTAATCCGAGCGCTGAACCAAGACGGCGAGTCTGCTGCGGGCGTATTGCTTGCGCGAATGCCCGCCCGTGCCGAACCGATGCGTGCGCTGGCCTATCGCCTCTACACCCTGTGCGAACGCAAGGGCTGGGCAGAGGAGGCACGCGCCTACAACGAGTTGGTCACTGCATGGTCGAGCATTGAACAGGCGTCTGTCGACGCGGGCATTATCGGCTCGCAAACAAAACTCGATATCTGATTGGGGAGATGAAGATGACTCTAAAACCTTGGCGTGAAATCGCCGTTCCGCATGAAGATGTCCTGAAGGGCACATTCCAGCAAGCTGAGTTCGCAGCTGATTTGTCGCGCGTCCACGACGGCACGGCAACGGCGGAATACCAGAACCCTGCGTTGTTCTTCCAACGCACCTTCATCACCGAGGGTATGCGTTTGCTGCTCGATTCCGTGGTGAAGCGATTGTCCGGCCAGGGGGGCGACCCAGTCATACAGTTGCAAACCGCATTCGGCGGCGGCAAGACCCACACGATGCTGGCGGTCTATCACCTTGCGAAAGGCGAAGCGCAAGCCAGTGACCTGCCGGGTGTGCCCGCCATTCTCGATGCTGCTGGCGTGACTGAACTACCCCGCGCACGGGTTGCTGTGTTAGACGGCATCAAGTCATCGCCTAACCAGCCGGTGACGCGTCAGGACGGCGATGTAAAGCAATCTGTGCGCACCCTTTGGGGCGATCTGGCATGGCAACTCGGAAAAGCCGAGGGCTACGCCCTGGTGGCAGATGCGGATTCTTCTGGCACTTCCCCCGGCAAGGCCGTGCTCGAAACACTGCTCAGTCGCTATGCGCCGTGCGTGATCCTGATCGACGAGTTGGTCGCCTACGTACGCCAGTTTGAAGAGGGAAAGACACTGACCGGTGGCAGCTTCGATTCCAACCTGAGCTTTGTGCAGGCGCTGACCGAAGCACTGAAAGCCGTCCCGACCGCTGTGTTGTTGGCTTCGCTGCCAGAGTCGGACAAGGAGGCAGGTAGCCAACGCGGCGTGAAGGCACTCGCGGCGCTGGCACACTACTTCGGTCGCATTCAGGCGTTGTGGAAACCGGTAGGTACCGAGGAGGCGTTCGAGATCGTCCGTCGTCGTCTGTTTAGCAGCATCAACGACAAGCTGGCGGCGGAAACGGTGTGCCGTGCCTTTGCTGATTACTACACGGCAAACAGCGACGACTTCCCGCGCGAAACGCAGGAGAGCCGGTATTTCGACCGATTGATGCACGCCTATCCAATTCACCCCGAGGTGTTTGACCGTTTGTATGAAGACTGGTCGTCGCTCGACAACTTCCAGCGTACCCGTGGTGTGTTGAAGTTGATGGCCAAGGTCATTCACCGGCTTTGGGACAAAAACGATAAAGACCCATTGATCATGCCGGGTAGCCTTCCGCTTGACGATGCAAATACCCGCAACGAGGTGATTTACTACCTGCCGCAAGGCTGGGACCCGGTCGTCGAACGCGATATCGATGGCGAGCGTGCCGAAACCACCGAGATTGAAAACAAAGATACGCGCCTTGGTAGCGTACAGGCCTGCCGCCGCTCGGCTCGCGCCGTATTTCTCGGTAGCGCGCCGACCACGGCGAACCAGATGGTTCGAGGCCTCGAACTGGAACGCATTGTTTTGGGCGTGGCACAACCGGGCCAGCAGGTCGGCATTTACAAGGACGCGCTGCGTCGCTTGAGCGACCGCCTCCACTATCTGAACAGCGGCAACAACCGCTTCTGGTTCGATACCCGCCCGAACCTGCGCCGGGAAATGGAAGAGCGCAAACGCCGCTTCCAGGACAAGGAAGATGTGTTTCCGGCCATCCGTGATCGTGTGCAGAAGAGTTTTGCCACCGGCGTGTTTGGCGGCATCCACGTCTTCACGGCCAGCGGCGATGTTCCCGATGACTGGCAGCTACGTCTCGTTGTGCTGCCGCCTGACGCTGCGTTTAGCCGCAGTGGTCAGAGCCTTGCCATCGAGCGCGCGACCGAGATATTGAAGGCGCGTGGCGATCAGCCGCGTTTCAAGCTGAATCGGTTGATTTTCCTTGCCGCCGACTATGACAGCGTGAGCCGTCTCAAGGATCAGGTGCGGTCAACCTTGGCGTGGCAATCCATCGTTAGCGACATCAAGGAGATGAAGCTCAACCTCGACCAGTTTCAGTCCCGGCAGGCGAGCAAGAGCTTTGAGGATGCGAACGATGCCCTGCGCCGCATGATCCGTGAAACCTACAAGTGGATGGTTGCGCCAATGCAGGAGGCCCGTCCCGGCAAGGGGCTATCCGAAATTCAGTGGGAGCATTTCCAGGTCAATCCGGGCGCGCAGAACCTGTCGCAGGAAATTGAGCGCGTGCTGAAGGAAAATGAACTCCTGATTACCGAGTGGGCTCCCGTCCATTTGACCAAGGTGCTGAAAGACTGGTTCTGGAAGGACGATAGCAAAGACACTAGCGCGCTCAACGTGTGGCAACAAAGTTGCCAGCAGCTTTATCTGCCCCGAATTAAGGACGATACGGCGTTTCAACACACGATGGCGGTTGGCGCAGAAAGCCGGGATTTCTTCGGCTTCGCACAAGGCAAAGAAGGTGACCGCTACGTGGGATTCAGCTTCGGCAAGCGCACATCACTGTTCCTTGATTCGTCACTGCTGCTGATCGAGCCGGTCGCCGCTGCCGCTTATTTGGCAACTGAGACGGAGGCGCAGAAAGCCGCCGACGAAGCCGCACGGCCAAAGTCCACTGACCAGACAAACAATCCCACCGGAGACTGGCCGCCGCGTGTCGAAGATTCGGCCAAGCCGACCTACCCAACCGGTGGTGGCAGTGCGCCGCAGGCCGTCAAGAAGCAGTTCTACGGCAGCATCGAACTCGATGCCATTCAGGCCAAAAAGCAGTTCGCAGATCTCGTTGACGAAGTGATCATGCAATTCACTGCTCGCCCCGGCGTAAAGGTGAAGATCGCCATCGAAATTCAGGCCGAGTCAGCAACAGGTTTTGACGACGGCTTGCAGCGCGCTGTGAAGGAGAACTGCAATGTGCTTCGATTCAAAAATTCCGAGTTCGAAGAGTAAGGGAGAGAAACATGGCTGGATATGGCTACGAGGTTGATTTTCTTCCGGTCGGAAACGGCGACAAGAGCGGCGATGCAATTGTTCTTCGTTACGGTGAGCCGGGTAATTACAAAGTGATGGTTGTGGATGGCGGGACGAAAGAGTCCGGCCAGAAGCTGGTTGATCACATCAAGTCACATTACGGGACGACACACGTCGACTACGTGGTCAACACACATCCAGACGCAGATCACGCATCAGGGCTTGAGGTGGTTCTTGACCAGATGACCGTTGGTGAGGTGTGGGTACATCGGCCGTGGGAGTATGCCGAAGAAATCCGGCACTGGTTCAAGGACGGCAGGATCACCGACGAGAGTTTGGCCGCGCGACTGAAAGATCTTCTGTCGCACGCTTACCGGCTGGAGGAACTCGCCGATGAGAAAGGCATTCCAGTTTATGAACCTTACGCCGGTGCCAAGATTGGCGATTTCTATGTGTTGTCGCCCAGCCAAAATTGGTACTTGGAACTCGTCCCACAGTTCAACAAGACACCTGAAGCACGCAGCACCAGCATGGCTGAAGCAATGAAGAGTTTCGGTCTTCGCGCTCTGGAAAAGGTGGCTGCATGGGCTGATGAACACTGGCATATAGAAACGTTGTCCGAGGATGGCGAAACCTCCTGCGAGAACGAAAGTAGTGTGGTTTTGTATGGGAATTTGGATGGGCGCGGCGTGCTGCTGACCGGCGATGCAGGTATTCAGGCGCTTGGAAAGGCAACTGACTACGCGTCTGATCTTGGCTTCGACCTGATCACGAGCAAGTTCATTCAGGTGCCGCATCACGGCAGTCGCAATAATGTCTCGCCGAGCATTTTGAATCGCTTTGTCGGCCCGAAAGTTGGCGAGGGGGCGGCAATGACGAAGACTGCGTTTGTCTCAGCATCGAAGGACTCGGAAGTGCATCCCCGCAAGGTCGTAACTAATGCGTTCCTGCGGCGTGGTGCGAATGTGCATCAAACGAAGGGCGAGTCGAAGCGGCATTCCCACAACATGCCAGCCCGGGAAGGTTGGACTGCGTCTACACCCATTCCTTTTCACGCTCAGGTTGAGGGAGATTGAAGCAGATGATCGGAAGCTTTCTTGACCCCTATGATCGTAAGGCTCGGCTCTATCCGGCATTGCTGGTAATGCTCGTGCCGGTTGTCGCGTTGACCTTGGTCGCCCCGATTTTTTCAAGTCAACTTGCGGGACTGGCTTCACTGGCAGTGGCGCTTGGTGGGTTAATGCTGCTCAGTTCTCTTGGGCGCGAGTGGGGAAAGCGAAAGGAACCGCAACTATTTCAGGAGTGGGGAGGAACGCCGACAACATTGATGCTCTTGCGCGCGTCAACCAGCTTGGATCATGTCACTCTTGACCGGTACAAGAGAATTCTCGAGGTGAAGATTGCGGGTTTGACTTTCCTTGAGTTGGCTGATGAAGAGTCCCAACGACCGAAGGCTGCGGCAATTTGCGAATCTGCCGTGAAATGGCTGCGCGAAGCCACACGAGATTCGAAGAAGTTCGCTTTGATCTTCGCTGAAAACACCAACTACGGTTTCCGCAGAAACCTTTTGGGTGTGCGACCACTAGCCATTGTGATGTGTTTGCTGACGTTATTGGCTACAGCACTTCACGCGTGGATGGGTGGTGCCGCGAATCTGTCGGCAATTTCAGGTCAGTCTTGGGCTTCTGCTGCCGTCGCGTGCGTTGGTATTGTGGTGTGGGGCGGTGTGGTGAATGCTGAATTCGTCAAAACGACCGCTTTCGCATACGCAACTGCCCTGCTCGCTGCCTGCGATTCACCACATATCGAAGCGGAGAAACCGAAGGCGCGCAAAGCATCTGCAGCGAAGAAGAGCTGACCCGGCCCTATAGCAGGCGCGATTCGGCTTCTCGCCTTGCAACCAACCCAGGTAGAACCTTCCCTCCGCCATAGACCCATCGGCGTAGTTCCTGCGCCGCGCTCGTCCAGTCGCTCTGATTGATCCGCCGCCGCAATGTTGATGTCTGAAGCCGACCCGCGCCGAGGTTGAACGTAAAGTCGACGATGGCAGCCAGTCGGTGTTCCGGCGCGGTGGCCAGCACCGGGCAGTAGCGCAGCGTCGCGGAAAGTGCCTTTTGAAGGTCGCACGCCAGATAGACCTCGGCTTCTTTTACCGTGATCGGCGGGTGCTTGGGGTCACACAGATGGCCATACCCAATCGTCCAGAACCCTGCTGGGCAGATGTACGGATATGCACGATCGGGATATACCCTCGACACGCGGTGAAATCCTTCAAACCGCTTGGCCATTTCCACAGCGGCCAGTGGCACCGGAATCACCGGCCAACCTTGTCAAACACTCGCCCCAGAAACCAAAAGTTCAGCACTCCAGCCCACAGAGCCTGATCAGCCTCTGTCCACGCATGTAGGATGGCCACACCCCAGCCAGCGCCCGCAGTCACTGCGGCTGCGAACGACGCCGTTTTGGCCGCGCAGTACAGCGCCATGAACCAGTAGGTGATGACCGGACGGACGCTGGCAGACAGTGCATCAGCCCAGCGCACACCCGTTTTCTCACCCTGCGTGCGAATGGCATCTTTCAATGCATCAATGGCACCTGTGTTCCACGCCGCGTCAGCACTGGCACCGATCTCCGCCATGCGCTGTGCGCCGCGCAGCTTCTCAAACTCCAGCGCTTTGTCCTGCATCGCCAGCTCATGGCCACGCTCGCCATTGCGATCCATCCATTTGAGAATTTCGGGAGCCAAGCGGAAAACACCGCCCAGCAAACCACCAAGCAATGTTTCAATCATTGGCCACCTCCAAACACCTTGAACTTGATCGCCGCCCCTGTAACCAGCGCCAGCAGCAGACCTGTGGTGACAGTCTTCACGACCGTGCGCCAGGCGGTCACGCGTGCTTCGCGCCAGGCATCCAGGAGATTACGAAGGGCTCGGATATCCCGGGCGGCATCCTCGCCATCAAGGCCTACCTCATGCAGCGCATGCAGGGCACCGCGTTCGGCTGCCCGCTCCAGCATGGCCTCGAACTCTTCCTGTGGAAGCGTGACCATGCGCCGTCTCTCGACCTGTGTCGTTTCCATTTTTCATGCTCCTCGAAGTGAGAAACCCGCCTGGCGCAGATGCACACAGACGGGTTTCGGGGTTGCCTCCAACTTCTGTTGAATGGCGTTGAATGAATCTAAATTTCGATGATTTCCAGCGTCAGGTTGGGCGCAATGGCTTCGATCACGCCATCGCGCACAAACACCTTCTGGCCGACGATCGCAGTGCCCCGGGCTTTCAGAAGTCCACCTCCGGGCATCTGTACGGTGCCAACCCCACCATTGGTAGCGATGACAGTGCCGACCTGCAGTGGCGGATCCGGCAGCAGGGACCGGAATTGCTGATAGAGGTTATGCATAGGTCTGTACTCCCAGGGTCTGCCAGACTTCAGGCAACCCTGCCTGTACCTGTGTGGACCGAACCAGACCGCGACGCGACACGCCGCCATCCTGGTAGTCCACGAACGCGCCGGGGAAGATGATGCCCGTCTCGGGAAGCACTGGCAGACGCAGACCCACCTCGATCTGGCTCCCCGTATCGGCCAGGACGGCAATACCCCGTTGACGCGCGGCAACGGCACTGGTGACCAGCGGGTCCACCACCATGGGCGCCAGCACCTCACCTGCGGTACCGGCACGTGTCACTTGCCCAAGTACACCGACCTCCTGGCCGGATACGAACACCCGGTTGTAGGCAGGCTTTTCATGCCAGCGCAGGGACTCGCGGGAAGTGGCATCCACTGGCAACTGAAAGTCCGCCACAACACTGCCCCAATCCCACGGAACCGTTGGGTATCGTGGGAGGACCCTGAGTGTCTGGCTGACTGCATGGGGCTGCACATAGCCACCGGCAGCAGCGGCGATTTTGTTGATCGCACCGATGTAGGTGCCCTGGTGATTGAACACACCGGATGCAATCGACCAGTCTGCCAGACCCCAATCAATGCTCCAGCCCAATGACACACCGTTGATGGTCAGCACGTCACCCATGATCTGCTGGGCAGTGCGCGCCTGGGTATTGGTAAAGCTCTGGATCGGTGCATAGGGGGCATCCAGCAGCGCGGTTTTGCCACGCCCGGAAATCCGCAGGTCATTGGTGCCAAATTCGCGGGTGCGCTCGATGCTTTCCACCAGGGCACGAAAGGCTGTTCCGTCGATGATCGCTTCCACTTCGACCGGCGAACCAGTGCCTGCAGGCTCGAGGTTGGTCAGCGCCTGCGCAGGCAGCGTCGCGCTGAAACTCCAGGTCCAGGAATCCACATCCAGGCCCAATGCCATGCTCAGTGTCGGCAACTCGATATTGCCATCCACCCGATGCAGACTGGCATTGTTCACAACCATATAAATCCTTCTTATCGGCACCACGACCGTGGTGCGAGGTGGCAGTGGCGTCGTATGGCGCTCGCAGATGAAAACCAGACCGGTGTCACTGGCCCACATCAGGTCAAACAGCAAGTGCGTATCCGGCAGATAACAGGGATCCCGCACAGGTGGTGTGACCGGACCCGCAACTAGAGTGCGCCCAGCCCGTGGCACCCATGCGTTTTGATAGCGCTGCTGCCATCCCCGATTGCTTCGCAGTGCTTCTCCTGCACTGCTGGATGCCTGCAGCCGGTGTGCGGCACCACGATTCCAAAGAGCAGAAAGCGGTGATCCGCGCCTCAGCCCTACATTGAAAAAGTCCCGCACCCGCGACGCACCCAACCGGGCTGCCACTTGAAACGCGTTGGTCATGCGCAGGCGCACCGCATGGTCCGCACTCTGAAACAGCAAACCACTGGGCTCCAGGCGGCGGTGCAAGGCACCGTCAAACCCTGTGAGGACATAGGAGTCATGTCGGATGGCCGAATACTGCGGCGCTGAAGCACCCACTCTGGATTCCAGCCCTGTGCTCCACAGGTTCTGAGAACCCAGCGGTGCACGGTTGGCCAGGGTGTGCGCTGCAGACACGCCGATTTCCCTTGTCCCAACGCCCTTGGACCAGGGTGCCATCACCCTGGCCACTGTGGGCCGCTGGGTCTTGCTCTGGTACAGGGCGATCGACGCAAAGGTCATTTCAGGGAAGACCACTGACACGGTGCAAGGGATGATCGAACTGGCGCGCCCCGCAAAGCGCAGTTCATCAAACTGGGCAGCAAATTCCAGGGTTCTGGCCGGAGCCTCGCCCAGCAGATCGCCAAACAGCAGCACCCAGGGTGGCCCAGACGCCGCCGTGCGGTCAAACAGCAAGTCAACTGCAGGCATCGTTTATCCCCCCAGCACGCCGCTGACCATGCGTGTCTCACCCCCTTCAAAGAGCACCGTGTTCTGAATCTTGATTTCGCCCGTCCCGGTCATGTCGGACACATCGCAATCAAAGGCGGTCTCACCATTGCCATTGACCACACGTGCCCAGGTGGCCACTCCACTGTTGGCGTTGAGCACCGGGTCACCTGCCGCCAGAGTCAGGAGACCATCGAGCACTGAACCACTGGGCTTTTGCAGAGGCAACTCGGCCAGAAATCCGGTATTCGGTGCTGCACCGACCAGCACCCGCACGCCGGGATAAATGCGCACCCGGGCTACGCCCGCACCAGTGTCCAGAAAGGCTACGACGGCTATGAGGCGCGCATTCTTCAGATCAAAGGACACGGAGAGCGTCATGGGACAAACTCCGCAGTGATGTTGTCCGCCACCACCGCCCGGTAGTTGTTGTCATAGTCGTAGGTCATCACGGTGTACTTGTGGTCCATAGCGACATACAGAAACTCGTAGGCCCCAGTGACCGGATCGCTGAACACTTCACGGACCAGGAGGCCCGTCTTCTCGTCAATGAGTCGCACGCGCCGTTGCACCGGAGTGTTGGGTGATCCTTTGATTCCCACGGTCCCCACGATGCGGCCATTGCCGCCCTGGTACACATTGCGCCGCCACAGCTTCTGTCCCCGGTAGTAGTTCACCGCAGCGCCCTTCACCTTTGCCTGGGGCATGCTGTTGTCCACGCGTGCCAGCGGACTGGTCATGCGTGAGGTGGGGACACCGCTGGCAGTTGCAGGTGGCACTGTGTAGACGCCACGCCCATGGGCAGGCCTCAGACCATGGAACCCCAGATCTGTCAGCGGTGCCTGCGGCACGTCCCACACCTTGATGCTGTGCAGCCGCACGGTGGACTGGTACACAAAGATTCCGGCGCGTAATGATGCAAAGGTTGAGGCATTCACCAGGCGCAGAACACCGTCGATGCGCGCCTCGATGGCTATGCGTGAAACGCCAGCCGTACTGCTCATGTCCCAGCGCAGGTTCAGAATGCGCCGGTCCCCAGCGTTGTTGAACGGATCCGCCGCCCCTTGCTGGGTGATGCTTTCCGCAGAGTTGCCTGTCCACTGTGATCCGTCCCAGCGTCCAAGACGCCAGTCCGACTGGTAGTGCGCGAACCGGAATCCGTTGCTGCTCACGGCCTGGCCAGCAGTCACCCAGAGTCCTGCATGCCGGTAGTTGTTGGTGCCAGTCAGATCGGCCACCCACTCCAGGTCCACTTCCATCTCTCCGGCGGCTGTAAGAGGAACTGCCGTGATGTCCCAGATGTTCTGCCCGGCCGTGGAATTGCTCAGATCCACCGCCTGGGCGGATGCGTTGTAGGTGGCAGTCAGTGCCCCGCTCTGGACCCTGGCAGTGGCAAAGTTGGCGGGAATGGCGGTGGCAAAGGTTTCGTCTAAAACCAGTGCCATGGCTCACCACCAGGGACCCGTGATGTCAAAGGCATAGCGAGCCACGTTGCCTGCCGTGCTGTAACTGTTGCAGACGATCAGGAACTTGCGCCCCTCGTACCCGACCACACCGGTGAGCACGTTGAGGTCTGCCAATGGGCTGTCGTTATGCACCCAGAAGATGCCCGGCAATTTCCCACGCAGATGCCCTGGCGACTCCTGGCGCAGATACACCGGGTGCAGGATCAGCCCATAGTCCGGACCATTGGGCCACGGCACCGAGGTGCTGTAGCCCGTGATCTGCTGGGCGTTGTTGGTGTTGAGCCCCAGGTATCCGACCCGGACGTTGCCACCCACCTGCATGTGATCCCGCATCAGTATCTTGCCCGTGAAATCCAGCGACCGATTGCCGTAGCTCTGGTAGTCGACGCCGTTGTAGCCAATGTTGGAGGACACGCCGATGTAAGAATCCGTAGCCGCAAGCAGCGTGTTGTACGCATCCCCCTGGCGGAAGCTGGCGAAATCGGTAAAACAGTAGCAAGCACGCCCATAGACCGACACCTGCCATTCGTTGAACAGGTAGAAGCCCCGGTCATCACCTACGATCACCCAGTTTTTGTTGCCACCGGTCCCACCGGAACTCTCAGAACTGTTCTGGTCACTGCGGGAGTGGTACCACTTGTACCAGCCATCCGCTGCGCCAGTACCGGAGCCGGTGCCCACGGTATTCAATGTGGGTCTGTTCGGGTCAAACGGAGCCTGTGCTCCCACCACAGTGTCGATGTCGGACATGTTCTCGGCCATCAGCACCTTGGCCTTCTTGGCGTAGGTCGTGGTGTAGGACGGATCCAGCGAGTTGTCCACCCGCAGGAATGGCCGGTTGCTCAGGATGTTTTTACTGCGGTAGCAGCGCTTGTTGGTCGCGGTGAATGCGCGCTCAAAATTCAGTGGCGCGACCTTCACTGACAGCGTGCCAGTGGCTGGCGTCACAGGAGTGCCAGTCACCGCATAGGTGAACTCCAGTGCGGTCGTGCTCAGGACCCGGAATTCGCCGTTGTACTCGGCCTGGTTGGCCCCCTGAATGCTCACCACCTGATCCGCCAGGTACAGGTGCCCGGCGTTCACCCGGGCGGTGGCAATGCCGTCCGCAAAGGTCAGCGTGTCGATGGTGCGCAGGTTGAAGCCATCCACCAGCACGGCATCGAGCAAGGCGGTCATGTCGCCCCATGCGTTGGCCAGCTGGGGCGCGCCCTGCATGCCGGAGTTGTAGTGTTTGACTGGAATGGTTGCCATGTCGGATTCCTTCAGTTGAAACGTGGAAATCAGGGTCGATCGACGTCACCGCGCACCAGCACGGTGAACTTGTCATTGATGACGCTCTCGGGGCCTTGTTGAATCGTGCGAACGATCCAGACCGGAAACAGCGCGCCCACGGTGTTGAAGCGCAGCACATTGCCCACGGACCAGCCGCTGCCCCAACCAATCCCTTTGATCGTGAAATACGGGCTGCCGGTGGCAGGGTTGATCGGTGAGGTATCGGTGGCAATACTTCCACTGGAAATCGTGCCCACGTGCTCACCAATCACGTCGAACGTCGTGGTGTTGGTAAAGCGCAGCGCCCACTTCTCGGTGACGGCCCCGTTGTTGGTCACCACCAGGGGAGCCAGAATGTCGTTGTAGGTGCCGGGTGCCACCGAACCCGTCACCGCATCGGCATAGGTCACCGAGTCCCAGGTGGCCTGGTCGAACAGGACTGACACGCGGGCCTTGAGATCCTGCGCCACCAATGCACTGGAGATGAAGCTACCGGGGAATGGGTAGCTGTGCGTGACCTGGCGCGTGAAGGCCAACTGGCCATTGATCTGCACATCGGACACCTGCACCATGTCCTCTATGCGGTGCTCCACCACGATGGGCTGGGCGTACCCACTCACTGAGGTGAACGTGACCGTCCCCGCTTCCAGATCTGCGGTGTAGCCAGTGTTGATAACACGGCCATCTGCGCCGATTACCCGCACACGACTGAGGCGAACCCGGGCGCAGTTGATGACCTGACCGTTGGAGACCGTTGCCGAAATCGACCCGGTATGTCCCAGCACGGCAAAACCACCGGGCCGGAATATCGACACCTTGCCATCCTGCGGCAGGCGCACCGGATCCAGGCCCAGGATGTCGGCGTCCAGCGGCAGATAGGTGAACCCCACCGCATTGAAGCGGATGGTATTGGCAATGACTGGGGCGGGTTTGAAGATCTTGCCGTCCGTCCCGACATTGGCAGCGGAGTACCAGACGGCTGTTTCATTGCCTGCGGCCGTGACATACGACCCAAAGCGCAGACGCACCACACCCGTGTCGTAGTCCACATGACCCGACACATCGGTGCCAATGAAGTCCCCCGCCGTGTTGGCCGACACATTGAGCAGGCCGCCCGCAAGCCAGGTCGCCAGCACCTGCACGGATCCAGTGCGTAGCGGTGCCACAGGCGCACGAAACGTGACCTCGTCCACCGGGTGCCCATCCATGGAGGTCAGCAGCGATTTGACGGAAACAGCAGACGATGCAGCGGCGACCCAGGAATCCAGGGTCACCTCGCCCGACTGGTAATTCAGGGTGCCAGCCTTGATGGCACTACCGGATGCCACATCCAGCCCGTAGTACAGGTTCCCGGCACGATCAAAGTAGGTACGACCCCCTAGCGTGAAATTCACGCTACCCGGAACAATGTTCTCGGAGTACTGGTTGGTCAGGTCGAACTTGAGTGCTGTGGTGCTGATCGGTGCCGTGACGGCCGAGTCAGACGCAACGGAGCGGTACTTCACTGATACGTGCGCCGTCTCATCATTGGGCATGTTGGCCCCAACCGGGAAGTATTCCCAACCCTGAAACAGGTAGCGGCGCACCGTGCCACCACCAGCGACCACGCCCAATGTGATCCAGGCATATTTGGCCTTGGGCATGCCAACGGTCGTCTCAGTCCTGAGACTGATGATCCCAGTGACGTAATCGACGCTTCCGTGGTCTTCACCCAGGGTGTCTTTCAGGCGCCCAAGGCCATCGTCTCGCACCGTCTTGTACGGATCCCTCGATGGAAACACGGTCATCGTGACTGGGTCGTAGGGGTTGTAGAGCAGGTTCCAGGTCACCTCGATGGTGTTGGGGCGCAGGTTGGACTTCGACAGCGTCAGTGGGACGTTGCCATTGATGTCGCGCAACGGCGCCGGAAACTCCTGCACATCGGGTGGACCATAGGTGTAGTCCACCGTGTAGATCTGGCCACCAGCAGGCAGCACAGTGGGAGCCAGACTGATGAGCCCGGTCTGGTAGCGGATGGTTCCCGTGGCACTGCCGGTGATGTTTCCTTTGCCGTCGTCTGTGGCGGTGCGTGCTGTGCCATCGTTCCATTTGATGACGACCGAGCCTGGTGTGATGCCCGTCTGCGCCAGCTGCAATGGAACCGTGAGGGGCGGCAGTGCCACCGAAGACCGGTTGGTGTAGTTGACGCGGGAACCCCAGTTCAGAATGACCTGGCTGCCGACATCGGGCAAGGCACCCAGCGTGACCGCCACAGTGCCAGTGCTGTAACTCACCGTGCCCGCGCCGTAGGCCACGTCGGTGCCCACCAGCTTGCCACCACCGTTGTCACGCAGGTCGTACCACTTCCCGTTGGATCGGTAGCTCACACGGGTCGTGGCCGGGGCGGGTGGCGGACTGATGGTCTGGATGTAGTTGTAAGCCCGCGTCTCCTGAGACACGTAGATCCCGGCGGTGTCCGCCAATTGCAGGGGTGCACCGGCTGCCTTGTAGGTGATGGTCTTGGTCCCACCGATGGAGGGTGCCGAGGGCGACAAGGTGGCAGTTCCGCGCGCATAGTCCACCGTGCCAATGACGGTCGTGCCCTGCAGCAGATCCCCGGATGAGTCGGTCAGTGCGCCACCAGAGTAGGCAATATTGAGCGTGCCCGGATACACCGGGTTGCCAAAGTACAGCGCCACATTGGGGTTGAAGCCAATGGACGTGGTGATCGACACATTGCCATTGGATGCATCTACCACCGTGTCGTATTCCCCGGCTGCATTGGCATCAATGACAGGAATCTCGGTCTGCGCACTGGGTACCAGCTGCGTGAAGATGGACTTGGCTTTGGCACTGAGGCTGCCCATGGTCACTGCTTCCGTCAGAGGGACGACACCGAAATACTGGGCTGCATCGGCCACCGTGGTGTCACGGATCAGGGCTGCAGCCGCAGCCTTGCGGAAGAACTCGCTGGGCGGTGAGCCCATGAAATCAAAACGCAGTGCGTCACTCAGGTCCGCAGTGACGATGAGTGCCTTGTACTCCTGCCCGTTGTCCTTGATAAACGTGCGAAGGACAGAGGCAGTCCGGGTCACGCGCACGTACTGCAACTTCTCGGTCGTCAAGCCTTCGTTTTGCACGATGAGCAGCGTGTGCCCCACCTCGGGTGCGGTGCTACTAGGCATCTGAAAGAGCTGGATGGAGCGCTGGCCAATGATGTGGTTCTCAAACAGAAACCCAGCCCATGCGGGTCCAGGTGCCAGATAGGCCTCCACACGCTTTTTGGCCGAGTCGCGCCGGTCGAAGATTTCCTTGGTGCTGAACAACGTGACACTGACATTGGGGTCTGCAGGTGGATCGGCCACGATCACGTTGCAGCCCAGATAGGTGTCGGTGTCCGGCGTCTGCACACTGACATGCACTTTGCGCAGGTTGACCCGGCCGCCGGAGCGGTCCAGTTCCGAGATGTCCGGAAAAATTGCGTTACTCGTAGCGTCCTGAATCACGGTGGACGTGGGCGCACCACCGCCTTCAGGAACGTCGAGCATGACTTGCGAGGCGACCAGCTTGATGTCGCCCGTGAGAATGGCCATTCAGACCTCCAGAAATCAAAAAAATGGGAAATCGGTGTGGCGGCTTAAAAAGCGCCTTGCACCTGCATCAGTCGCAGGGTGATGCGATAAAAATCCGACGCCAGCCGCGCTGGAATGCCCTTGACGGGCTCGGACTCGATGGCCACTTCGGCATGCCGAAATGCCACCGTAAAAGCACGCGCATCGGCAAGCGTCAAAGTAAAACGCCCATCGGACGCACCCAGGGGGATACTGGCCCATGCATGCAACTGCTCCACTGTGGCGCGCGTCACCCAGGCCATGTCGGCCGCACCCACCAGGGTGATGGGACGTCCGCCCTGGCGTACCGCGGACTGAACCAGTAGTGCCCCGGTGATCAGGTACGACACCGAGGCCACTGCCGGGCTCCAGCTATGTTCATCGCTCCACAGCAAATCGTCTGGCAAGGACAAAGCAACTGAGTCCGTGAGATTGGTCAGAAGCATGATCAGGCTGCCCTCATCTGCGCACTCTGGAGCAGCTGCAGAAGCCGCCCCTCGTCGCGCTCATCAATCTGCGCACCCACCTGCCGACCATTGGCGGCCAGCTCCACACGCACGGTTCGCACCGGGCCAGACGTCCTTTCCACACTCTCCACCATCGGACGATGCACAGTGGTGGCCTGCGGCACACCCACCAAGCCACCGACGGCAAACCCCTGAACCCGCTGGGCCAGCGCCTGTGCAGGTACTGTGAGGTTGTTCAGTGATTCAAAGAATCCGGAGCCAAAGCGACTGACAGCATCCCGGTTCACTACGTATTCGCCCGGGGTCAGCATGGCGGGCACCGTGTCGGACCTGGCAATGCCACCGCCCCGGTAAAACTCGCCCTGGTGCTGTTCCATGTAGTCCATGAGGTCACGCTCGACGTCTTTGCCCCACAACAGCGGCTGCGCCATGGCCTGACGCCAGGTCTGTTTGATGGCATCTACCTTCTGGCGCTCATTGCCGGTCAGCTGCTTGCGGTTGACCAGGGATTCCAGGACATTTCGATCACGATATGCCTGCTCACCGTAGGACTTGAGGGTGTCCCACTCAAATCCCAGGCTGAGTGATGCACCATAGTGGCCGCGCATCCAACTGGTGTACTCGCGCATGGCCTGCATCCCCAGCTCCACCATCTGCTGGGCTTCGACCGCATCCTTGTTGCGCTTGGTGATGTTGGCTCCTGAGTTGACCGGACCACCCGTCGCGAATCGGGCCACTCCCGTCATGGGGTTGGCTGCACCCCTCACCACCCCATTTGCCAGGCGGGACAGCGCAGCACTGCCGTATTTGCGTACGGCCGCTTTGCGCAGCACGAAGGCTCCAGCATCCAGGGTGCGCGGTACCGTGTCCTGGTCACCTGATCCCGGCACCGACCCACCGCTCATGCGCGTAAAGGCGGACGCCACCGGGCCACCATCAGCGAAATGGGGCACGCCACGGCCAACCAGCCCACCTGTGGCATTGGTTTCCACCTTGGTCACATAGATGGTGTGGGTGCTGGAGGTATTCATCCCGTTGAGGCTCAGCACCTCGCCTTTCGCGGCGTCCGCATTGCTGCTGATCTGGTGCTGCGACTCGGTCTTGATGCGGTCCAGCGCGCGAATCATGCCCTCGACATTGGTGATCGACGCCTGCGCTTTTTCTGAGGAGATGCGCAGTTCCAGCTGCGCGCTGTCCTTGGCATAAGCAGTCAACTTGTCTAGCGCTGCCTTGGCCTGACTGACATCGGCATCCACCGGCAGGGTCTTGCCTTCCTTGAGAAGCTGCTCGTATTCCTGCAACTTCTTCTCTGCCTGCTCCAGATCGGCCTTGATCGGCAGCAGCCGCTCTTTCTCGGCAAGGGCCTTGTCAAGATCGGCAATGGCCTTGTCAAAGCGCGAGGTGTCCGCATCCAGCGTGACCTTCAGGCCCTCTTTGAGCTTGGCCGTGATCTGGTCGATCTGGGTTTCGGTCTCGGTGAGAGTCTGCTTGATCTGATCGCGTGCGGCAAGGGCAGACTTGGCTGCATTCTGGTGGGCCTGACTTTCCGCATCCAGCGTCTTGTTCAGGATGTCTTCCGATTCCCGGATGTTCTGGATGGCCTGGTTGACCCCTTCCTTGCCCTTGGTGATGGCTGCATCCGATTCCTTGGTTTTCTGGGCCAGCTCGGCGCGCAGTTGATCCGCCTGGCGCATGAGGTCCTGGGCGGTCGCGTATTCCTGTTTGCGGTAGGCCTCACGCGACTGGGATTCCAGCTTGGTCACCTCCGACAAAGCCTGCTCGGACTGCTTGCGTGCTTCTTCCGCCTTCTTGGCCTCCGATGTCTGGGTGCTGGCCACCTGTGCCGCCAGATCCATGGCCTTCTGCGCGAATTGCCGGGCTTGTTCAAACTCGCCCGCAGCCAGTGCATCGCGCGCCTTGGTTTGCAACTCCACGACCTGGCGCTTGCGATCCTCTGTGGCTTCAAATTCCGTCATGCCCTGACGCCGGATTTCGCGGATGCGATCTTCCGTGGACAGGGTCAGTTGGCGTTTGGCCTCCTCAATGCGCTGGATTTCTGCCAGATGCCGGTTGGCCTCGGCATTCAGGGCATCGATGTGCGCCTTGTATTCAGTCGCCGCCTGCGCCATCGACTGGCGTTTGGTGGCCAGAATTTCATTCTCGACGCGGGTGACATTGGCACTACGCTCGGCCTCCGTCTGCCCCTGCCGAGCCGCCTCGGCAATGCGGGCCTTGGATTCGTCATCGATGAGCTTCAGGGTGTCCGCCAATGCCTGGCGACGCAGTGTTGTCTGCTGGGTCAGCGAATCCAGCAGCAGTTGGGTGGATTTGGTGAGCTTGTCTGCCTCCGACGCCTTGGACAAGTCCAGTGCAGACTGCTCCTGCTGATAGCGCGCCTTGACGGCTTCAACCTGGCGCTGCAGGTTGGCCTCCACAATAGCCGTGAACCCTTTGTAGGCTTCGGCCATCTTGGTGGTGGCGTCGGTGACCACTGCATTGGCCTTGGACACGGCCTGTTCCACCTCACCTAAGCGGGATTTGAGCTTTTCGACTGCGGCATGCACCGCTTCCAATCCACGACCGACCGCTTCCTGGGTGCCCTGGCGCACCGCTTCCAGGCGCTTGGCAATTTCCTCTGCGGTGTTGGCCACCGTGGTCATAGCCCCTTTAGCGGCATCCGATCCCTTGGTTGCGTCGGCATACATGGCAGCAAAGATCTGATTCATCTCTGCCAGACGTGCCTCATGGCGCTTGGTCGCCGCATCAATCGTGTCAGACGAGAAGATGGCTGCAAACGCTTCCCAGCGGTATTGCAACTGCTCGATCCCTTTGACCAGGATTTCGACCATGAGAACGCCCGCCTTGCGAACAATCTCGAATTTCTCGGACAGCCAGGTGCCGATTTCCCAGCCGACCACAAAAGCGCCGAGTACCGAAAAGGCTGTTTTGAGCAAGCCAATGCTCTGCACTGCCGCTGTGATCGACAGATTGGCTGTGGCCCAGGCTGCTGAGGTTGCCGTGGCTGCCGTGACGGCCGCAGCACCTGCCGTTTGCCAGGCAGTAATCAGGGCTGGGATGAGTCGGTAGATCAGGACCGACAGCCCCACCTCGGCAATCGTCTTAAGCCAGGACATGACTTTTTCCAGATTGGTGGCAAGCCATGTCAGGGCGTCGGCGAGTTTTTTTGTGATGCCGGTGGACGCATCCACCTGACTGACCCATTGACCAAAGGCGTTTTGCAGGCGCTGGAATGCCTGGCTGACGGTCTGGGGCAACTGGCCATATTCGGTAGCGAGCTTGTCCTTTTGACTCAGCAACGCATTGACGACCACATCGGCAGTCAGGCGGCCTTCTTCCGCGAGTTTGCGCAGGCGACCAATGGGCACGTTCAGGCCATCGGCCAGGGCCTGCGCCAGGCGGGGCGAGTTTTCCACCACCGAGTTGAATTCCTCACCACGCAGCACACCGGAGGCAAGCGCCTGGCCGAACTGCAACAAAGACGACTGGGCTTCTGTGGCGGACGCACCCGAGATGCGCAGGGCCTGGGAGATGCTCTCGGTGATGGTGAGCGCATCCTTCTGCTCGCCACCGAGCATGCGCACGGCCTGCTGCAATTTGCCGTACAGCGTGGCGGTCTCCTGTATCGGTACACCAATGCGCTGCGCAATCTCGAACAGCGCCTTCTGCGCCGCAGTGAACTCGGTCTGGCCGATGGTGGCGAGCTTCAGACGCGCGGCCATCATGTTCCAGGCGTCCGCAATCTGCACGATCTCCTGGACCTTGCCAGCGGCCCAGTTGATCGTCAGGAAGGCCAGCAACTGGGTCTTGGCCGAGTTGACCTGATCACCAAATGCCGACATCCCCGCCTTAACCTCTGCCAGACCAGCGGCGGCTTTTTCTCCGGCGGTCTTGGCGTTGGCGGCAAGGTCACCCAGGCTTTGCTGCGCCGAATTGAGGGCGCGTTTGAGCCCGTCATCGGCACCTTCAAGAGCAACGAGGACAGATATGCGGTTGGTAGCCATGAATCAGGGAAACCTCAATGGGTCCTGGACCGAACTTCAGTCCAGGGTTTGAATCTGTCGTTCAATCTGGGCAGCCAGCCGGGGAATCCGGCCAGCCACCAGTCTTTCGATGTCGAGTCGCTTCTTTAGAACTACCCGAGGCACCAGCACCGCGATCGGAATGTCGGCACCCCGCTTGAGACGTTTGACGCCATCGGCTTTACGGTACCTGCGCTTGAATCCCGCCAAGGGTCGGTCGTGCTCCTTGATGTTCTCCGCCATCAGCACGATGTTTCCCTTGGCGTTCTTCACAAAGTAAGCATTGCCACCACGCATCAGCTCAGCAATCTGCGCCTTGAACTTCTTGCGCCCCACGCGACCATGCAGGGGGATCAGCATCCTTGCGCTGATGGAGCCACCACGCTCATGAATGCCAGACCAGGGAATGCGCGAGCCCACATAGAGTGCGGGCAGACGGTTCGGATCCTGGTCCAGCACCTTGGCGTTGAAGCCCTTGAGGAAGGCGTTCTTGACCACCGCCATCTGGGAGGCAACCTGCTCGCGCACCTCCTGCTTGATCTCCGTGGCCTCGCTTCGTATGGCCCGGGCCACCGCCTTTTTGACCTTGTCGCGGTATTCACCACCCCAGCGGCGCAGTTGTGCCTGTGCTGCTGCACTGTCGATGCGAATGGAAATTTTCATGGGCGAACTTCATCGAGCACTATCGACCCTGGGATTGATCGACGAGTCGATCCAGGGTCTGGTCCAGGTTTTTGACGTCACCCCGGCTGCCAATGGCCATCAGGGACAGCAGCCGTGCGTCATGAAAAGCATCCAGCCGCATGGATGCGTCCAGAAAGCCGCACATCTGCGTCAGGGTGTAGTCCAGAATGTCCGGCAGACGGTGGCCTCGAGCGATCAGGCGCTGGGTGGCGTCGAACCAGGCGTGCTCGGATGGATGCTTTTGGCTTGGGTGAACAGCCCGTCCAGTTTGGGCATCACCGTCTGGGTAAAAAAATCGGCATTCACCTCGATCACCTTGGCTGCCAGCACGATCGCCTCGTCCGCTGCCAGGTCATCGACCCAGCTGCGGGGTTTCTTGACGGCAATGGCAATGGCAGAGAGCAGATCGTCCCCGCGTTCGCCAAATAGTGCGATCCAGTCGATTTCACTGCTGCTCAGGTGGAGCATGACTGGCGTAATGGCACGCAAAAAGGCAGGCATCTGGCCCACCTTGAGCGGCATGATGGCCAAGGTTTCACCGTGAATGGCCAGTTCCGTGGCCTGCGGCAAGAGTTTTTCCAGATCAGACATGGATCAGCTCCTCACAACTGGACAATACGGCCGAACTGGCCCAGCACCGCGTCGAAGGGCTTGGTCGAATCGGCCAGGAGCGAGCCTTCCATCTCGAACTTGTTGTAGTCGTCCGAGATAAAGGAGATTTCCTTCAAGGGATCGAAGGCCACCCGGTACAACTCGACCAGCACCTTGGCATTTCCCTGCGCGGTGTTGAGTCCTTCCAGACGCAGATAGCGCTCTGGCAAAGGCTGCGTGAAGATTCCGATCTCAGTGGCCACGCCGTAGCCGTAGCTGGCCTTGAATGGTGCGGTAAATCCCGTCACATCCAGGAACTGGACCGCACCGAAGTCCGCATCGGCCGTGTAGTTGGTGCCCAGTTCCAGGGTCGCAGGCGTGGCTGCTGAGTCCGTGACGATCAGATTGGCCACTTTGGCATGCGCCAGAAAGTAGCGGTCGCCAATCACAGGGGCAGCACCGCCCAAGGTTTCTGCCGACACCGTGCCGGGCGTGCCGGTGACATGGTTGCCATAGAGGGCCAGGGAGAGGTTTTCTTTGGTGAACTCCTCAATGGTCAGTTTGACGGTCGCGGACTTCTGCTTGACCATGCGATGGTCCAGTGTGCGCTGGCCGGTCTGGCTCTCGTAGTGCTCCAGCACATCGGTTTTGAGAGAGAGTTTGAGCTCGGCCACGTTGCCGGGTGAGCGAACCTCCGTCGGATTGCCACCGAGATCACGTTTGCCGAGATAGACACGGCCCTGGAAGGATGCATAGGTGCTCATTTGGAGTCCTTTACGAGTTTGGAAACTGGGGTTGGGTTGGTGACTGCGGATTCACTGGCAACGCGTGCGATGCCGTGCTGTTGCAGCCACTGCGCTGTGGCAGCGTCTACGGCGATCGACTCGCCTGACGCGTAGGTTTTGCCCTCATGGGTATGGGGCGCAATCAGAGTCACCTTTGAAAGTGATGGGTTCATGGCTGAATTCATTGGCTTTATCCTGGAATGGAGATGTCATGCACGAAGGTGCGGTAGGTGAACTGGTAGCGCGCAGGAATGGAGGCAGCCAGTGCATCGGCGTCCTCCACCTCCCACTCGCAGTCGAGTTCCTTCACACCCAGGCACAGGCCATTGAGACTGGCGTTGGCAAACACGGCAGCGTGACTGGCCACCAGCAGCGCGTCGGCAATGGTCTCGGGGGCGATGCCTTCCTTTTCCCGGGCTATCGCCACCATGCGGAGCACCAGCTGGCGCTCCACACGGTCGTTGATCCGGGGTGACACTGCATCGCTTTCCGCAAAGATCAGGATGGCAGGTGACTGCTCTCGGGTGACCCCGCTGGTGGGCGAGCGCAGGACCTGGGCGCCCTGCAGTTCCGCCACAGGCGCGAGAATTTGAGCAACGGACTGAATCAGTTGCTCACGCACGGATTGGGTCATGGTCGGATCCTTAGAGTTGGGTCATCAGAGTTGCGTCAGGTGGGCACGCATTTCGCTGCCGTCGCCCATGGCCAGGACCTCGCGCACCCGGTAGGTGTTGCCACCGATGGCAAGCTCACTGCCTGCCGCAAGTGCGGGCAACCATGCCAGTGGATAGCGAATGGCGTAGTCCCGGCTTACGCCCATGCCACCCAGCACATCCTCATCGGGCGCACGCAGATCAACAAAGACCTGCTTGTCCCCGATGGAGGCTGACTTGAGGAGTCCGGCGTTGGCAGCAGCGGCGTAGAGAAACTCAACGCTGAGCATGGCCAGGACTTGCTACGCGGTGAGCTTGACCAGCACACCGGGGCGGTGACACATCGGCAGCGGATTGGCCTGCGTGTGCAGATCCGTGCCACGCTCAAACTTGCGCGGCTGCTGCTTGGCGTAGAGCACCTGGCCCAGCGTGTTGGCGGTCTCGTTAAAGTCCGCCGGTGCAAAGTAGGTGCTGAAGGTGTCTACCGTGCCCAGCGGGAAGGCATGGGCTTCACCAGCGGCAATGAAGCGGCGCGAGGTGCCGTTGATATCAGTAGCCTGCCCACGGTATTCCTCGAAGGTGATGCCTCCGAAAGTAAAGCCCGCACGCATGTCGTTGATCAGCACCGCGCCCTGTTGCCAGTAGGTGTAGGCCTTCTCCACCTTGGCATGCCCAGTGAGTGCATCGAAGAACTCGGGCGAACAGAGGACGTGAATGCCGGTCATGAACTCACCCTTGAGGTTGTCCTCCAGGTAGCGCAACACCTCGGCACACTTGGATTTGACGTTGGTATTGGCATTGCCCAGATCGAACGGCACGGTGGCAGGTGTGATGTCGAACTCGCTGTACAGGTCGTAGATCACAGAACCATCGGCGTCCAGGATCACGCCTTTGAGCGCGCCCATGCGCAGGTGCTCCAACGTGATGGCGTGCTTGTTGCGCATGGTCTCCAGGTGGCGGGCCATGACGCCTGCCACGCTCTCCATCTCGGTCTCCGAGCCAAAGGCACGGATGCCCTGGACTTCTTCCGGCAGGACCACATCGTCATGGGGAATGTGCGGAATGACGAAAGAGCGAACCTTGCGCTTGCCACGTGCGCCCACCGTACCGGGCGAGCCCGGGGGCATGGTGGGCAGCAGGTTCAGGACGCCGTTCTGTTCTTCCACGATGACCTGGCGAGTGCGAACCGGCTTGGCCGGAAAGAGGTTCAATGCCTCCATGCGGCCGTAGCGGTTGGGGATGATGTTGATGGCGGCGGTCAGCGCGGCCATCGAAAACGCGGGAGTGTTGAATGGATTGTTCATGGTGATGTGTCCGTTCGATGTTGAAAATCAGGCCGATTGGCGAATCAGGATGCCGAGGGACGCCAGTTGCGACGTGATGGCTGCCTGCTGGGCGTTGGAGATCTCCACGGGCCACACGACAGCTTTGGAAGCGACAACGCCATGGCGTGCCAGGATCAAAGCGTCTTCGCGGTCGATGAGCGTGGCGTCCACTGCGTCCAGCAGGATTCCCACTGGAAGGTGCGATCCATCTTCAGCGCCGGGGTCGAGTTGCTTGACCTTGCCGGTAGTGGTCACGCGACCAACGATGCAGCCCAGGGGCAGGTTCTGGCCCGCCTCCACAGTGACCACGTCGCGCGAGTAATTGAGGCAATCCTCCTCGTACTTGATGAGGTCGCCCAGATTGAGTGCTTGATTGATGACGTTCATGGTGTGGGTCCTTTCGGATGAGGTGATGGGTTAGGTTTTTTGGGTGAGCTTCTTGACTGCAGCCATCAGGGCACCGGAGTCGCCGGTAGCGCTGGCGCTTTTTGGGGCAGCGTCGGGTGCAATGAGTGAAGTGATCTCTTCGCTCTGCGCTCTGCTGGCCAGCAGGGTCTGGCGCACCTGGGCGGCCGACAGGCCCTGGGTGAGGAACGCGGCGATGCGATGGCTTTGACCGGCAAGCTGGCACAGCTCCGCAATCGCAACTGACTCAGCCCTGGCAGACTGCACGGCAGCGGCGACGACGTTGTCGGGCACGGCAGGTGCTGGCGTAGCTACTGGCGCATGCACCTTCTCCTTGGCTTCTTCAGGCGATGCGCCGTCCTTGTGTTGCACCAGATCGGATACTGCAGTTGCGTCTTCTGCATCGGCAGGCGCCGAGGGTTTATGGGTTTCTGGATTCATACGAATCTCCTTGAGGTTGGATGTGAGAGATAGGGAAACGACAGACGGGATGTCCGTAGCAGAGGCAGTGATCACTCGGGGGGCCAGCCCCAGGGCGCTCCTGGTACTGAGGTAAGCGTTGAACTCAGTGACCACCTGGTCCGCGCTGGCCAGCGCATCCGCAAAACCACTGCGAACCGCTTCAGGTCCAAAGAACAGTCCAGCCTGGGTATCGCGAATGGCCTGGGCTTGCAGGCCCCGCATGGAGGCCACGTGGTCGACAAAGAGGCCATAGAGCCTGTCCACCTCGGACTGCAGTCGGCCCAAAGCGCCCTTGTCGAGGGGCTCGTGTGGGGACAGATCGTTCTTGAAGTCACCGGCAGACACCGCAGTGAAGCGGTACCCCTCCTGGGCATCGCGCACCGACTGGTCCACATGCATGGCAATGACGCCAATCGACCCCACGCCTGCGGTCTGGGTGACAAACACCCTGGAGGCCGCACAGGCGATGGCGTAGGCCGCCGAGAATGCCGAGTCACACGCCACGGCCCAGACCGGCTTGATGGCATCGATAGTGCGAATGTGCTGGGCCAGTTCAAACACGCCACCGGCTTCACCACCCGGTGAATCGATGTCGAGCAGGATGCCCGATACCGTGGTGTCGACCACGGCCGCATCCAGCATGGACGCAACGTCACCGTAGGACGTCAGTCCAGAGGCAGCATCGATACCCATGGACCGGCGTACCAGCGAGCCATGCACAGGCACAACCGCAATGCCGGTTGCAGCCATGTGTTGACCTGCGGGGGACGCCCGCGACGGTGGCAGGGCCAGCTCAGACTGGATGGGCCAGCCCACGCGAGAACCCAGCACCGAGAGAATGATGTCGAGTTTGGTACGGGCAAGCAGAAGCGGCGTCCCGTACAAACGGGACGCCAGATGTGGCAACAACATGGTCAGTTTCCTTGAGAAGATTCGGGTTGCTGCGTCGGTACAGCACCGGTTGCAGCAGATAGGGACTTGGTCAATTCGTGCCGGGGGTCTGAGTCAAAGACCAGCCCCAGGTCATCTGCGCGAGCGTTGTCGGCAGCTATTTCCCGGTCCACGTCTTCGGCGTCGTAGCCATTCGCTGAGATTGCTTCCGAGCGACTCATCAGGCCGGAGCGGATCGCAGCCTTCATGGCATCGGCTTCTTTGAGCGGATCAACCCACTGCCAGCCCTGTGGAATCCACTTGCAGGCCTGGTAGTCACGACGCTGTGCCTGACCTGAGCCATACCCCGGCAGACTCAAGGCTCCCTGGATCACCGCCTGGTCCATCCATGCAGCCCAGATCGGGCGGCACAGCTGGTGCACGATGACGCCGTGCTGCAGGGACTCCACCCTGCGTCGGAACTCCAGTAGTCCTGCGCGAATGGACGAGTAGTTGACCTGCGTGAGATCACCGGTGAGTTGCTCATAGGTCACGCCCATGGCAGCGGCCACCGCACGAAACTGCATGCGCAGGAATTCGGAGTACGACCCGCCCACATCGGCAGGCTGGGAGAACTTGATGTCCTCGCCGGGCTCCAGGATCTGCATGGTGCCTGGCTCCAAGCCGGCCAGGGCCACCCCATTGCTGTCTGCATTGCCTTCGCCCATCAGGTTGTCTTCGGGTAAGAGGCGAGTCACGAAGCCCGCGAACATGGCCGCCGTCTTCTTGCGCACCAGTTCGGCATCGTCGTACTGGTCGAGTTCGTTCAACTTGACCAATGCACGCGCCAGCCAGGGCTCACCCCGGATCTGGCCCGGGCGCAGTGGCCGGAACAAGTGGATGATCTCTGCGGCATCCACCCGCACCGTGCTCAATCCACCGTCACCCGACATGGGAGCCAGCAGACCGTCCTCGGGGTGCGAGCGATACAGGTGGTACGCGACCCTGCGCCCCAGTCGGTCAAACTCGATGCCAGCGCGGATCAGATTGCCGTTTTCTGCCGTGATGTTCATCTGCACGGGCAGGTGTTCGGGTTCCAGGACCTGGATCTGCAGCGCAACGCTGAGCCCATCCTCGGGCCTGCGGTAGCGCAGTCGGATCAAAGCCTCGCCACCTTCGAGCATGGCCCGACACGCCATCGCCTGCAGTCCATAGAAATCGGTGAGTCCAGCCGCGTCGGCTTCCACGGTCCAGTTGCGCCACAGGGCTTGAACCGCCTCACGCTGCTGTGGATTGGCAAGCATCGACTGGGGCTTGATACCCGTTCCGATGGCGTTGGCCACATAGGACTCCAGCGCCGAGTTCGCCCAGGCATTGCGACGAACCAGATCGCGACTTTTGGCGCGCAGTTCGCTCTGGTTGAACAACATGGCCGCCACTGCGCCGGGGTTGCCCACTGACCAGGCCAGCGCACGCCTGCCGCCGCCCACACCGTCATAGGTGGGTGTTGAGGACCAGAGCCTGCGACGAATCGTCTTGAACCAGCCCATCACGTCCCCTTGGAGGTGTTAAGCCGGATCTGCCGTGGTGCCCCGGGCCACATGCCTGTGGCGGTAGCCTGTTCGAGCAGGCCACGGCGGACATCGCGCATGGCCACGCGCAGCTCGTCCACCGAGCGGTACTCCACCGTCTTGTCGCCAAAGGTGACTCTGCGTTCGCCCTTGGCGAGTGCGCTCTCCAATGCCAGGAGTTGGGCTTCTGTGTAGGCCATCAGCGGTACACCACAAGGTTGATTTCAGAGGAGTCGTCAAACGACGATGCAGCGGTCGCGCCGGAGATGTCGACGTACTGCGGGGTCTTCTGGTCGGAGCTCGCGCGCACAATTGCCAAACGCTGCTGGCCGGTATTGGTGCTGCTGCGAGCCAGCGCCGTCCAGCAGTAGTTCGTATCCGGCATCGACTGCGCGAAATGCACGCGGTACCGGCCTGCCGCCGTGCGCACCACATTGGCGACGTTGTGTGCGCCGTAGATCACGACCTGACCGCCCACATAACCAAAACTGACCCACACCCTTGCGATACCGGGGTGCGTCGCGTCGATCTTGGTTTTGACCTCGAAACCGATGCGTGCCGCCAGTGCAGCGATGTTGGAGGCGAGGCTCATCAGGCCAGCGCCCCATCGAAGATCACAACAAAGTCGGTATCGGTGTTGCCCACATCGCTGGCTGCGACTGCCCCAATGTTGGTGCGGGCCTGCAACTGCTCGGCCACATTCAAGGTCTGCGCCGCATCGAAACGCACGCGCAAATTGACGGCGCTCAGAATCGCATCCAGGCCGCTGGTGCCATTCTGCAGAGCCTGCTGGATCTCCACCAGGGTGTCATAGGCTGCATCGGCACCGCCCAAAATATCAGCCTTGAGCGCGTCCAGCAGTGACACGATCTTGTTGGACGAGTAGGTACTGGTGGTGGCGATCTGGTTGTCGTCGATGGCCATCGCGGACAAGACCGCAGCCTTGAGTTCATTGATGGCGGCGACCAGACTCGATTTGTCATTTGTGGACAGGCTGGCCAGACTGCCAGCCGTTGCACGCACATCATTGAATTCCTGGGCAACCCGGATAACCAGGCTTTCGATTCGGGTAGCAAGACTCATAAAAACTCTCCTTTAAAAATTCACGACAGCCAGCGACTGCGCACCACGCGCCTGGCAACCCTGCGCCCGTCAGAAACAACAAGGCCACCGCTAGGGGTGGCCAGGATTTCGTTGGGTGGGGTCGTAGGCTCGGGTGGCGGCGCCAGTCCCAGCTGTTTTTCCAATTCGCGCCAATGGCGCTCTTCAAATCGGTCAAGGCCTGCCGCACTGGCGCTGGCTCTCGCGTAGACATAACAATCCAGCGCCTCATTGCGCTCGCGCATCTTTTGCCATTCACGGATCGCAAACCCGTTGCGATCACGCCGGGTCACCAGCTGTTCGGCACACAACTGCTGCACATATTCCGAGTCAACCTTGGGCAGATGCACAAAGCCTGCAGGGTATTTCACGGTGACGCCGTCTTCCTGGACGTCTGCGGCCTTGCGCAGGTTGTTGTAGAACTCCAACTTGGCCATGCCCACCGTGACCGAAAACACCTTGATGCCCCGGCGCAGCTTCTTGCCACCCTGGGTGATGTCCACCGCCGTAGGCGTGCCAATCAGCGCTGCCCCCTTGGCCACCCCTTTGACGGCCATCACGCGGGAATCCCGACAGGCACGCACAAAGGCATAGGCTTCCTGAGTGGCGAAGCCGGTATCCAAGGCAAACCGCACCAGGGGCATCGCCGCACCTGATGCATGGGTCCAGGATTCATCCAGCATGGCCTTGAGTGCCTTCCAGACGATTTCACGTGCCGTGTCGCCCATCAGGACCCTGTGCTCCACCAGCCAGGACTCCTTGCCCCGCCCGAATGCCCAGACCGACACTTCGATCCGGTCCTTCTGGACGTCGGCACCACCCACCAGCAACAGGCCACCCGGGGGTACAGTGCCAATCCGGTAATCTTCCCGCCGCTCGATGAGACGCTGCCAGTCAGGCGCTTCGCCTTCTTCAACCCATGTCTCACCCAGTTCGGTGTTCTTGAAGGTCTTGATGGCGGCAGCCGATCCGGAAACCTTGCTGACCGCACCTTCCCACGCCACGGCAATGTCACGCCACGAACGCCAACCCACCGGGCTGTACAGACTCGACAAATGGAAACCAGCAGTCTTGGCGCCATGCTCTGGCACCATCGCCCGCCACTCACCGTGCTCCAGCATCCAGGTCTTGTGGTGCTCATGGATCGCGGTATCACAGGACTCGCAGAGATAGGCTGCGGTCTCGGGCTGGCCTTTGTCCCAACGAAGTTGTTCAAACCGCAGCCACTGCCTGTGTGCGCAATGCGGGCACGGCACGAAATACCGCTGCTGGTTCGAGTCTTCGTACTCGCGCTCGATGGCGCTCACGCCCGAGATGGTTGGGGTCGAGACAATGAAAATCTTGCGCCGAGCAAACGTGCGCGTGCGGGCCTCGGCCAGCGAAATCGCATCGCCTTCACCCTCGACGTCCAGCGGATAGCCATCGACCTCGTCCAGAAACAGGTAACGCACCGGCATGGAACGCAACCCCACCGCGCTATTGGCCCCGGTCATCACCAGCACACCGCCCCGGAACTCCTTGGCCAGGATGGTGTTACCCGAGTCCCGCGAGCGCGCCGGAGAAATCAGCGCCGACAGCGCTTCGGATTCCTCAATCAACGGGTCGATCCGTTGCTTGGAGTTGCGCTTGGCCATGTCGACCGTCGGCCACACGGCCATCATGGGACCAGGCGCGTGGTGGATCACATAGCCAATCCAGTTCGACCCCATCTCGGTCGCACCCAGCTGCGCAGCCTTCATGAAGACCACCCGCTCTACCGCCGAGGTGGGAGAGAGGCAATCCATGATCGCCTTCAAATATGGCGTGCGGCTGGTGCGCCAGCGCCCCGGTTCGGCAGACGCTTTGCTGGAAAGCATGCGGTGCCGGTCCGACCATTCCGAGACCGACAGCAGCGGATCCGGCGTCAGTCCCTCCCGCCAGGCCCGCTCGATCTCCTGCGCACCTTCGTAGTCTTCCATCATCAGTGACCGCACTCAATCAATGCGAGGACGCAGGTCCCCAAGTTCCTGAAGGTGTTCACGCAACGCTGCTTCGAGCGTCACGTGCATGGCGTGGGCATCCACACCCAATTTCGCAGCCATCTGGACAGATACCCGTGCTGGCCAGTTCAACCAGGCATCCCGCTCTGCGCGTGCCAGTTTGAATACGTGGGCTATGGCCTGCGGCCTGTCGACCAGTTCACCCTTGAGCTTGGCCAGCCGGACTTTGTTCGTCTGCGCCTTGACCACTTCATTGACGGTGCGCGCCTGTAGAAGCGACGTACCACCGGTGCCCTGAGAGGTTGGCAGGTTGGAAGCCTGCTCAGTGCCAGAGTCCCGTAGCACCACGCTCTCGGCACGCTCTTTTGTGCCCTTCCTGGGCGTATCGGTATTGCTTGCCCACTGGGCATCGGCCCGATCGGCATCAATGGTTCCGTCAGATTCCGGCGTGATACGACCAGCACGAATGGCCTTGTGCACAGCGGTGTCGGTGACCCCCCTGTGGCGGGCATAGGCACGTATCGAGATTCCCATTGGATATTTCAAACATTTGTTTGTCTTTTTGCAGATTTAGCTTGGCTTCCATCTGGAACAGCGCGTTCATAGAGGCGTCGCAACCAACAAGGAAACAAGCAAATGAAAACCATCAACGCCCAGGTCACAGACACCAACCACCGCGCACGCGGTGAGATGCGCATCCAGGTCGACTTCGACAAAACCGGCCCCAGCCTGGTCGAGCACGAGGGCCAGACCTACTGCTACACGCACAAGGCGGGCATCAACCGCAGGACCGGATCGGAAGTGCGCGAGATGGCCACTTTTGATGACGCGCGCCTTTGGATCACCCTGGACGGCACCCAAGTCTGGGAAGACTGAAAACCACCACCGAGCAACAAACCACCAACCCAATCACCAACCCAACCAAGGATTTCAAATGACCACAATTCAACTCACCACCACCCAGACCCAGGTTCTGCAACATGCTCTGGACCACAACAATGGCCAGATCATCTGGTTCCCCGAAAGCGTCAAGGGTGGCGCTCGCAAGAAGGTGCTCGACGGCTTGTTCAACCGCGCCCTGGTCACCACGAACGGTGGCCAACACTGGTACGTTGCAGCCGAGGGCTACGACGCTCTGGGACGCCCCCGCCCCACAGCGGCAGACGTTGCGCCTATGGCACCCCTGGTCGCAGACCAGGAGTTGGAGGCCACTGTGGCGCAATACGAGGCCACGTTGGCGCAACATGAAGGCAGCACGGCACAAGCCGAAGCGGCTACCACTCCCGCCTTGGAACCAACAACTGATCCAGTCAAAGTCCGGACCCGCGAAAACAGCAAGCAGGCACAGGTGATCGCCATGCTCAAGCGCCCGGAGGGCGCAACGGTCACACAGATCTGCGATGCCACCGGATGGCAGGCACACACCGTGCGCGGCACATTTGCCGGGGCATTCAAGAAGAAACTGGGCCTCACCATCGAGTCTGACAAGGCCCAAGGCGGCGAGCGGATTTACCGCATCGCCTGAATCAAAAAATGATCAAAAAGATGCTGCAGATCGCTTGGCTTTTGATCGAAACAGCGCGTTCATGGAGTTGTCGTGATTGACGACCAACACACAGGAAAAACACCATGAACGCCACCAACAAAACGATAACCATGACCATCACCATCGAACGCACCCCTTGCACCATGACCCGGGACGGCACCGCCATCCAGGTCGAGGAATTGAGCGTGCGTTTGCCCTTTGCCAGAAAGCCTGCCGACCTCAACGAGGTGGGCGGCTTTGGCAGCACCCGAATCTTTGTCACCGAGACGCGGGAGATGACGCCCGGCGACTTCGACATTTTTGCCAGCAATCTGATGAAGTCACGCGACTGGCTGCGCGGCAAAGGCGGTGGCACCGGGGACGGCTACTTCTGCGTGGAAGTCTGTGCACCCGGTCGCCCCTACCTTTATGTCAACCCGGAAGGTGGCGACTACGCAAGGTACGTCGCGCGCCTCGGATGACCTCAAAAAATTGATTGAAAAGAAGCCAGGAATAGCTTGGCTTCTCAGTGCAACAGCGCGTTACTACGCGTGTCGCAACACACACCATCAAGGATCCGATCATGACCACCACCAACAACATCCCCGCCACACAAAACGAAACCTGGGGCTTTTGGGGAACGATGCAAGATAAAGCACCAGCAGCATGGACGATCGCATTGCCTGCCATTGCACAAATCACTGGCTGCACTCCTGACGCAGTGCGCGCGTTTCTGGACAGCCGCCATGGACGCCACTTTGCGGACGAAGTCCAAAACCATCTGTATGTTGGCAAGAGCCTGGAGCAGGCGGTGCAGGCAACCATCCAGCAGTGGACGGGATGGAGCATCGGACGCCACGCTGCCAGGACCTATGGCATCCCTCGCGGAATGGCCTACCTCACCGGATTTGTGATTCACTGCGAAATCTGCGAAGAAGAGTTTGCTGACTGATCATCGAAGACCACCCCGTCCGACTGGCGGGTGGCTTTCTTTCCTGTCCAGTCCTGCCATCGGCGAACGATTACGTCCACGTACTTGGGATCCAACTCGATCAGTCGGGCGATCCGGCCAGTCTTCTCTGCGGCGATCAACGTCGTGCCAGAACCGCCAAACGGATCCATCACCGAGTTTCCAGGCCTGCTGGAATTGCGAATGGCACGCTCCACCAGTTCGACCGGCTTCATGGTCGGGTGCAGGTCGTTCTTGTGAGGCTTCTTGATCTGCCACACGTCGCTCTGGTCCCGGTCGCCACACCAATGGTGTTTTGCACCCTCGGGCCATCCATACAGGATAGGCTCGTACTGGCGCTGGTAATCGGAGCGCCCCATCGTGAAAGTGTTCTTGGCCCAGATGACAAACGTGGACCACTTGCCCCCGGCGGCCCGGAACGCTGACTGCAGGACATCGAGTTCGCTGGAGGACATGGCCACGTAGATGGCACCCCGGCAGTGGGTCACCGTGGGCGTAAGCGCGGCCAGCAGGAAGTCATAAAACCCATCGCCCAGGTTGTCATTGAGGATGGCGCGATCTTTACCGCGCATTTTGTCCTTGGCGCTGTTGGCATAGTTCACGTTGTAGGGCGGATCGGTGAACACCATGTCCACTTCCTCGCCTTGCAGCAACTGCGCGTAACTCTCTGCCAGAGTGGAGTCGCCGCACAACAGTCGGTGGGGACCCAGCAACCAGACATCACCGGCGCGTGAGACGGGGGTCTCCCGGACCTCCGGCACAGTATCGTCTTCAGTGTTCCCAGATTGTTCATCACCGCCGCCTGCCATCAGTTCGGCCAGCGCATCGGCATCGAAGCCTGTGAGTGACATGTCGAAGTCGTCCAGCTGCAGTGCTTCCATTTCCACGCGCAGCATGGCCTCGTCCCAGCCTGCGTTCTCAGCAATGCGGTTGTCCGCAATCACCAGCGCCCGGCGTTGTGTGGAGCTCAGGTGCTCGAGCACCACGACCGGAACCATTTCCATGTCCAGCTTCTGGGCGGCAGCCAGCCTTCCGTGGCCTGCCACGATCACACCATCGTCACCGGCCAGGATAGGGTTGGTAAAGCCAAACTCGGCAATGGACGCTGCAATCTGCGCCACCTGCTCCTCCGAGTGGGTGCGCGCATTGCGGGCGTAGGGAACCAGTCTGGCCACGGGCCATTGCTGAATCTTGTCAGCCAACCAGGAGGCTGTCATTGCACTGCCTCCACCTGCTGGTCCTGAACTGCCTTGCTGCGTTCTGCCATGACCTCTTCATAGGTCTGGCCGGTCGACACCAGCTTGACCGGAACACCCGGAAAATTCTGCTGAAAGCGCTTGATGGCCACATCCACATATTCGGGTGCGATTTCTACCGACCGGCACTGGCGGCCACTACGCTGGGCAGCCAGCATGGTGGTGCCACTCCCACCAAAGGGTTCGTAAACGATATCTCCGGTGCTGGAGTAGGCCTCCAAAATGAATTCCGGCAGCGCAACCGGGAACACTGCCGGGTGGTCGATGCCCTGACCGATCTTGCCCTTGTGGCGCATAACCCGGATCACCGAGTCGGGAATCTTGCTGTCCTGCGTGGGTTGGCCCTTATGGGCCCAACCGCCGACTTCGCCTTCCTTGCTGCGCATGGCAGTGGAAGTCCCATCCGCACGCAGGTGGGACTCTTCGCCCGCATGCTTGCAGGGCACGATCTTGTTGGGCGTGCGGCTTTGCCGGTTGAAATGGAAAACGAACTCAAAACTCGGAGCCAGCCGTCCTGACCAGTCACCCGGCAACCCCGGACCCTGATCCCAGACGTACCAGGCAAACCGCCTCCAGCCCTGGCTGCGCATCCAATCGAGCCACGTATTCCAGTACGCTATGACTTCCTTGTCACGGTGGATCAGACCCAGGTTGACCAGGACCTGTGCATCTTCTGTCATGGGCAGATGGGCGAACACGCCACGCATCAGACCGTCCCAATCAGTGATGCCACCACTGGTGTAGTCCCGCTGGTTGCCATAGGGTGGCGAGGTAAAGCACATGGCGGCTTTGTCGCCCTGCATCAGAGCAGCGACTGCTTTCGGGTCGGTAGAGTCTCCACAGATCAGTCGGTGCTGGCCCAAGGCCCAGACGTCACCAGCTTTAGAGATGGCGTCCACTGGCGGCGCAGGAACATCATCGGCTGCGTCGTCACCGTCCCCGGCATCACCGCCATCGGCATCGGGGTCGCTGGGCGCACCGAACATGTCGTCCAGTTCCACATCCTCAAACCCTGTCAGCGCCAGATCGAATCCGGCATCGGTCAGTTCTGCAAGCTCCAGTCCCAGCAACTCCTCATCCCAACCTGCGTCCAGTGCCAGGCGGTTGTCGGCGATCACGTAGGCGCGCTTCTGGTTGGATGACAGATGGGCCAGTTCAATGACCGGCACCTGGTCCAGACCGAGTTTGCGTGCAGCAGCCAGACGACCGTGACCAGCAATGACACCGTTTTCACCATCGACCAGCACCGGATTGGTCCAGCCAAACTCCACGATGCTGGCCGCAATCTTGGCAACCTGCGCGTCGCTGTGCGTGCGCGGATTGCGGGCGTAGCCAATGAGCGCGTCGACCCTGCGGTACGCGACGTTGAGCGTTTTCAAAAGAGGGATCCTCAAAATGGAAAACCCGCCGACAGCAATTGCCATGGGCGGGTTGAAATGAATCTGAATGTCCGGGAGGGTTGGGTGCAAACCTGCAAACCCTGCAAACCTGGGTTTGCACTCTGACGCTAGGCCAGTCGGGCGCTCGCTCCCCCCGCATTGCGATTTGGCCAGGGAGGACCCGTCGAATTCCTCAAGGGCGATGTGCTTTGCACTTCTTTCCTGACCATAGCTGAAACTGTACGCTCAAAACCCCCTCCATGCTGCATACGGATTGGAGTGCTTTCCTCGCTCTGCCCCGCTTGGAGCGCAAACACACCGCGCACCTCCTTCAAAACACGTTAATTCGCGCAGGACCGCTGGCCCGGTTGAGTTGGTATGCCACCAACTCCATGGCACGGTGCCAGCGACGTGAAGCCGTGTTGCGATCGCAGGCAAAGCGCCTGCCGATCTGCTGCCACTCGTAACGGTTGGCACGCATCCACACCAGATGACGCTGATCCACGTCGAGCCACTGCACCCACTGCATCACTTCGAGCATGCGGTCCACCGCCTGCGGTGCGGGAGGCCCAAGCCGGTAGAGCCGTTCGGGGTCGGGGTAACGTTCGGGTGCCTGCATGGCCAGGCTCATCCAGGGGTTGAAGTAACCCTGGGGATGCGCACGTGGCAGACGATGGGCTGTCGTGGCCGCTTCCTCGAAACGGTTGGCCACCGTGTCGGCTGTCCATGTAGAAGATGCTTCAACCATTGCGCTTGCCCCCATCACCGTACAGGCGTTCACCGAGTCGTTGCACGAACTGCCTCTCGATCCAATCCAGGCGTTCGTCGTCTTCTGCCACCACCAAGATATGGTCGGACTGCCACCCCCTGCGCTTGATGGCGTCCAGGTCGGGAGCGATGGGTTGCGCATTGCCCAGGGGGCAGCGATAGCGGTAAGGAGGGATATTCATGTCAAAGACCCTCCAATGCCATGGACTGCGCCAGGTACAACAAGGCAATCGCATCCGCCTCGTTGTCGTCTTCCGGGTTGTGACCACGACCACGCACAGATGCCACCATCTCGTCCTTGCTGGCGTTGCCTTTGCCGGTGGCGTGCTTCTTGATCGTGCCGACCGGGATGCCCTGGTACGGAATCTGGTGGTGCTCGCACCAGGCGGTCAGCTGGCCCATGAAGCCGCCATAGGCATGTGCGGCATCGACACCGATGTGGCGACGGACTTCCTCGAACACCACCTGATCGATGCCGTCATTGCACTGCTTGATGTCGGTCAGCCAGCGTTTGAACCGAAGGAAGCGCATGCCACCGCCTTCGAAGCGTTGTGGTTTGAAGGGTTGGCTGCCACTGGTGATACTGCCGTCACGGCTGGCTAGTGCCCAGCCTGTTGTAGTACCCAGATCAAGGGCGAGGATGGTCGTATTCATGTTGTCAATCCTTGTTTTGAGGTCGGTCTGACGGATCGGACAGGTATTGACGTAACTCTCTACACGTGCGCGTGACGCGCGGGATATAGGGGTTTCGACAAGTTCTGTCCGATCCGTCAGACGCACGGTTTTCATGGGGTTCAGTTGTCCGAGTACGGGGTGTAGGCGGGTGTAGGCGGTGCCTTGAGACCAATGCCCTGAAAGCCACGCAGGCCCATGCCGTTGCGCCACTTTTCCAGTCCGCGGGTGAGCAACAGGTCGGCAAAGCGCTTCTGCGAGCCCACGAACTCCCCAGCGGCTTCTGCCCACTGCTTCCAGTCTGTGAAGAGTTCGGCGGTCAGTGACTTGGCCGTGCCCACGCGCACGCAACGCTCGTCGAGCCAGCGCCCCAATGCGTCCTCGGCCTCGAAGTATTCGTCTGTTGCGTCCACGACTTGCTGTGGCGGATCCAGTCGCCCCAGGCGCTGCCAGGCCAAGCAGCCCTCAAGCGCCCAGGCCAGAATGCCGTCGCGCTCGGCCAACAGCTTTTGCTGCAGGTGCTTGTCGCGTTTCTCGGGGGGCACGGTGATCGTGAACGGGATCAGATGCAGACGCCGCTTCATGGCCTCGTCGATATTGCGGATCGCCGGTTTGTGGTTGCCCGCCACGAAGAGCTTGAACTGCGGAAAGAACTCAAAGAAGTCCTGGCGCATGAAGCGCGCGGCAATCTTGTCACCGCCGGTCAGACTTTTGACCTTGGACTCGGCCCAACGCCGACCCTGCTCAGTCTCAATCGCCGCCACAAAGCGGGCCCCCCGCAGGCCCGCCATGTCGGTGGGGTGCCGGTCGGTGCGCGTTTCCATGAACGTGTCCATGGGTGCGTTGGTCGCGTAGTCCCCCAGGATGTCGGCCAGGGTGTTGACGAAGACCGACTTGCCGTTGGCGCCGGTGCCGTAGAGGAAGAACAACGCGTGCTCACGGGTGGATCCGGTCAGGGCGTAGCCCACCATGCGCTGCAAGTAGTCCTGCAAGTTCTGATCACCACCGGTGACATCCTGTAAAAACGTCCGCCACTGGGGACACTCTCCACGCGGCGTGGCCGTGGTGATCTTGGTGATGCGATCGCCCCGCTCATGCGGGCGCACGCGACCGCTGCGCAGGTCCGCAACCCCACCCTGCGTATTGAGCAGCCAGGGATCGGCATCCCATTCCTCGGTAGTAGCCGCATGGCGGCGATCAGCACGGGCCAGTCGCTCCACACCGCCCACGGTGCTGGACGCCGCCAACTTGGAGGCGATGCGAGGGTTGCGGGTGTTAAGCGAAGCGTGGCGACAGACATGACGGATCAAGTCGGTGGCAGCGAGCGTGTCTTCCGAGCGCCAGCGCTGCCCATCCCAGACCAGCCACTTGCCCCATCCGGCCACGTAACGCCAGTCCTTGTGGTACTTACGGGTGAAGGACAGCGCCAGCGCATCCTCGGTGCCCCAGACCGCCTCTTCAGGCCCGACTGCTTGAGCCAAGGTGTCCGGGTCGTCATCGACCAAATGCATCTGCATGCGCGGGCCGTGGGCAATGAAGCCGGTCACCTCAAATCCCTCAATGCGTGCATCGGCCGCATCCCAGCCCTCCGGTGCGTCTTCGGGCGGATAGAGGATGTGGCAGGTGCGCGCCCCGGCCATCAAGATGGCCTGTGCCGCACGGTCGGCGTATTCCCAGCCGGGCTTGTCCTTGTCCGGCCAGATCAGCACGACCTTGGCTGCCAGTGGCGACCAGTCGGTTTTTTCGATAGGGGCGTTGGCGCCGTGCATGGCCGTGGTCGCGCAGATGCCCGCATTGATCAAGGACTGGGCGGACTTCTCTCCCTCGACCAGGACCACGGTGTCGACGGCGGCCATACCCGGTTGGTTGTACAGTGGCCGAGGATCGGGTGGAGCCATCTTGCGTCTCTTGGCATCCCAGGGCCGGAACTCCTTCTTGCCACCGGGTGGGTCGTAGCGGTACACCACGGCCAGGAGATGACCATCGGCATCAAGATAGTCCCATTTGGCCGTGGCCGGGCCCAGGTCGTCGATCGGAGCGTCCTTCCTCGACTTGCGTGATGCAGGCACCGTGCGTCCCAGTAGGTCGGTGCAACGCACCAACACTGCCGCGAAATCGTCATGCACGTCGATCCCGTAATGGCCGCCGATCAAGTTGAAGATGTCCCCGCCGGTGTTCTCAGCCCGGTCGGTCCACAGTCCCGCTTTGTCACCGTCGAGGACGATCTCCAGGCTGTCGCCCGGACTGCCCAGAATGTCGCCGATCAGGAACTTCCCCCGGCGCTTTTTGCCTGCGGGAAGCATGGCTTGCAAGATGCCTTCCAATCGGCCCAGCAGGTCAGCTCGCACGCTCTCGCGTGTGGAACTAGCGGCTGGAGTCGGATCCGGGGGAATCTCATTGAAGTCCAGCATGGGTTGCACCTCCTTGCTGTTCAACCCAGTCAATCAGTTCCAGCACTTTGAAGCGCACCAACCTGCCCACCCGGTAATGCGGCACCCGCAGACGATCACGCTCCTTGGGGTGGGTGAGCAAGTACACCGGGAGATTGAGGCAATGCGCCGCCGTGCGCGCGTCGACCAGGCGTTCACCCAATACGTCATTCACGGTTGGGGGATTCAGGGGTAAGTTATTCAAAGACGAGGTTTTCATAGAGGACTCCTCCAGCACCGGTCCTGCCAAGGGCACATCCGGCACTCGAAATGGGTGGATTCATGGAACGCACGGGGCAGCAGCTCCCCGGCATCGGTGGCGCCGATCAGCTTGATGGCGCGATCAGACATGCGCTGCGCCAGCGCCGCATCAAAGGGCACCAACTCGGTGTAGATCTCCATGGTGTCGGCGTTGACCGCCGTGAAGACGGCCGGGTGCTCGTGCAATTCCAGGTAGGCTTGGTAGAGCACCACCTGGGCGTGGTAGATCGGCTTGGCCACGGCCAGCCTGTTCTTTTGCAAATCGCGCCAGGACTTGGAACCCAAGCACTTGTTTTCCCAAAGAGCGGGGTACTGGAAGCCCTCGGGACCGGCAACGATCACGCCGTCGATGTGGCCACGCAGGCGACCATCCACTGCGGCAAACCCGAACTGATCCCCATCGAGCTTGCGGGTGCGCAGGTCGAAGCCCGCATCCCGCAGCCAGGTGACCATGCAGTCCTCCGTCAGGTGACCGCGCTCAAAGATGCGCAGGATGCGTCCCGAGGTGTCCCGACCGGAATCTACCGGTGCCTTGGCAAATTCATACTGGAGTGCGCGCTCACATGCGGCCCCCAGCCGGGAAGCACCCAGATACTCTCGTGGCGTCTGCGCCGCGCGGTTGCGCTGCATACCCACATCTACCAGCGCCTCAAGTTGACCCGACACGCTCGTCGAGGAGTTGAAGTCGATCATGGCAGGGCCCCCTTGGGCTCTTCCCATGGCAGGTCATCCTCCATATCCGCAAAGGGATTGGCCAGGGGATCGGCGGCGACAGGCACACCGCGCACAGGTGGAAATTTGGTCGTCTCGTGGTGCGCCCGCATGGCATCCGTGTAGCAGGTGACTATGGATTCGATCACCCGCAAGGCCTCGCCTTCCGAGTAATCGCCCAGCGGTTTTGTGAATCCAATCTCGCCCGCTGCCTCGCCGAAGGCCTTGAGGCACTTTTTCATGGCAGCCACTTCGATATCAGACGGATCGATCATGGGCACCTCCTGCACGTCGGTGCGTCCGTCGCGCACTTTCAGCCAGTTGCCGTACATGGCGTGAAACACACCCTGACAGCGCAGCGAACAAAACACCCAATCGATGGGATAGCGCCGGGGATGGCCCACACCGTGACGGGTGTCGGTGTGGCCGTAGCCCCGGGCCTGACGATGGCAGACCCAGCATTTCATCGTCCCCCCTTACTGAGCCCATGCAGGTTTGCCAGGGACGGAAGGACGGGGTGCCTGCGCTTGGGTTGGCGCGTAGGCTGGCGCGTGTGCAGATTGCACGGGCGGCGTGGCCGCATAACCGGCACTGTGAGCACCACCGCTGCCCATGCCAGATGCGGAGCCAGAGCCCCCTTTGGCATATTCCGGCTGATCCGGCTCGACCGCCATCTTGATGACGTTGCGCAAATCACCGCGCCCGTCCTTCTCCACATCAATGCGCGCAACAAACTCCAGGCCATCAAGTTCCTGAAACCCCGCGATACGCCGTGCGGATGCGGCCTGCGGTGAGTTGTCCTGGGGACGGATGTTGCGTGCACTGTTGAGGGCTGCACGCACGAAGCTGCGTCCCATGTTCCCCCAGGCATCACCCTTGGCGCTGTACAAACCCACGTTGGACCACAGCTTGCGGCGGGCGAACTCGCCCTCGAGGACCACGAATTCACAGGCCAGGAAGATGCTGCCCGTATCGAAACTCTGCGTGGCATAGCCGCCGGTCCAACCCTGGCTCGAATCGTCATAGCCTCCGGGCTTGAGGGTCATGCGCACCTTGGCTACTGTGCCTTTGGGGATGAGGTCGAAGGATTGCTGTTGTTCAGCGTCGTTGAAATCGTTCCATGCGGACATGAATTACTCCTGGGTGTTTGGGGATGTTTGAATGGATGAGTGAATGGGCTGGGTGGCAGCCGCGCACTTGGCGATCAGTGCCTGCAGGTCAGGTGGTTCGAGCAGATCCAACTGACCGGAGCGGTCTTTGGCGGGATAGCCATAGGGGTTGACCGTGTGGGCGACGAAGGCGCGATAGGAGGCGCCGTCCTCGGACTTGATCTCTGCGAGCGTGACCACTTCGTCAACGATGCCGGGCAGTTCCGCAGAGGTCTTGGCCCCTTCGATCTGCGGCACGAACACCTTGCGGTTGAAGTCATCCAAGCGTTCATCGAGGATGGCCACGAACACCACATGCTTGCCACGGGCGTGCTGCAAGTGCATGAGCGCAGTGAGCATTTCGGTGCCCAGCAGACCATAGGCACCACGGGTGTCGGGTTTGCCCGTGCGCTCGGACAGGGCCTGCGGTTGGGTTTTGGCCCAGATCAGCGCCAAGCGGGCCAGCACTGTGATGCTGTCAACGAAGTAGGTGTCGTACTTGGCCAGCTGGGCTGGATCACCGTAGCGCTCGCACACATGGGCAAAGTGCGCCTGCGAGTACGGTGCATCGGCTGGCAGGGCCGGATTGGGGCCAGCCAGGAACACCACCAGATCCCGGAACTCGGGCCAGGTGGCAGGACGCACGCAGTCGCCCCGCCAGTCCTTGACGGCCAGGTCGCCCGCTTCCAGATCCACGAACAAGGTGGTTGTCTCGGGCAATGTCTTGAGCTGGGTGGTCTTACCAATCCCACTCTTGCCCAGGAGCACGAGCTTGACGCCCTTTTTTTCGCGCAGGCGCTGGTCTGCGGTAATGATGGGTAACGGCATTACGCGGCCTCCCTCAGTTGGGTTGCCACCTCGGGGTTCCAGAGGATCTGATAGCCGCTGTGGCCATTGCGCGAGTACGGCATGGCCTCGGCCCAGGACTCGCCTGCCTCGGTCAGTTCCCACTCATCACGGTCATTGCGCAACTGCAGTCCCAGTGCAGCCAGACGCAAATTGGTGGTCTTCGCCGACAAGCCCACCAGCTTGCCCAGCTGGGTTGCGTTCAGGGAGCAGATAGGTTCATTGGCAGCGGGTAGCGTCCGGCGCAATGTTTCGACGGTGAGACCCGTGTTTTCCTGGATGCAGGTGAGGGTGGCTGCCATGGCAATGCCCGCCTTCACACCCGGGACCTTGGCCACCGCGTCACCGATCAGCAGGATGGCAGTGACACAGTCCTGGGTCGGTGCGGGCAAGCTTGCGAGTGAACCGGGGGTGGCGTAACTGCCGGTCTTGCGGATGGAGGGCAGCACTTCATGGGTGACCCAGCGTTTGAAGCGTTTTGCCTCGGGCTTGCGGCTGCCAAGCACCAGACTGTAGAGCCCGGATTCACTCACCACGCTCATTTCCTGGACACCACCAGGGGTCGGAATTGAATTCCGGTCCTTTTCATCGTCGTCCAGACGGGCGATGGCCTTGTGGGTCTCGGGCAGTTGCAAGATGGCACAGACATCTGCAGCCACGAACCACGGTTCGCCCTGGGCGTCAGTGATGACACGGACTGCGCGGCCCTCGAAGTCAAAGGGAACAATGTGTTGATTCATGGTCAGACCTCCAGATCGCGAGAAAGGGTGATGGCGGGCTTGCCCGCCTCGACGGTGCGGGCATCGGAAAACTGCTGTTGCAGTGCCGGTGGCCAGTTCGTATAGCGGGACTCGGACACGGAAAACTTCACGTCCAGGTAGCTCTCGATCGCTTCGCCAGATGCAGCGATACGCTCGGCAATGGCCTTGAGCTTTTTCTGATCCCAGGAGACCTTCTTGGGAAGCTCGTACTTGACATGCAGACCATCTGTCTTGATGTGTGATGTGCCAAAGTCCCGCCCGGTGTCATGCAAGGCAGCACGGCCTTGGTCACCAAAGCGCTGATCCATGGCGGAATCCACTTTGGTGCGGGCGCTCTTGAGCCAGGCAATGGCCTGGTCCAGGTTGGTGTCGACCTCATGCAGATGCTGCGCGGGCAGCTTGGCCAATTGCCCCACGGACATTTCCGCGATGTCGGCTGGAAAGATGGATATATCGTTCATGTCCATCCTCCTTAAGCCATGGCACGTTCAGAGGTCGAGTCGTGCAGCGCGCAGTACTCGAAGTCGAGAATGGCTTCGAGCGGATAGCTGACCCTTTTGGAGAGCTTGAGGTAGCGAGGACCACGGCCCTCGGTGCGCCAGCGTTGCAGCGTCTTGGGGCTCACGCCCCAGCGCTGAGCCAGCTCGTTTTCGTTGAGGACACGGCGGTCGCCGGGTGCCATAGTGGTGATCGCCGCAAGGGACGATCGGGGTTGGAGGCTTGTCGTAGCGGCCATGAGGCTCTCCTTTGAGGCTGTTGAGGAACAGGTGTCATTGGAGAATTCGGGTGGCGAACTTACGAGGGGCCGATTGGCGAACTGGGTAGGAACTTCCAGTTCGCCAATGAGGCCCAGAATGCGAACCGGCGAGCACTGGGATCGCCGTCTGGAGGGCTGAATCGGTGTGGCGACAACGGTGTGACCTACCGATCAGTTTCAGTTGAAAGTCTCAGCCCGATTCGATGCAGATTGTTCGACGATCTGCCAGTTGGGCAGGGATGCAGTGATTGCAGGAAGCCGTTATTCGCAGTCGAAAGTGTGGCTTCGGCCAGGAGCGGTCAGATGTTCAAATGAAAAGCAGTCGCTAGACGACACTGCCTAGTGAATCATGTTGCTCCGGCCCCATGAAGTCTCAACCAGCAGCATATTTGACCCTGGGGCCTTGAAAGAAGCTCGTCACCCGCTCGGGTGACGTCTCCAGTATGGCCATGTAGTCATTGGCCGCATCGCGCAGCTTGGCTTTGGTTCTGACGGGAACGGCATTGCGCCGCGAGACGTATGCTCTCGTGCACGGCTCGCGACGCCATGCCGTTGCGTGTACGACCTGTTATGGGCCGAAGCTGTCGCCCGCCTCATCTAGTTAGCTTCACAACCCCTCTACCTTTCAATTCGAAAACCCCAACTGCCTACGTTGTTCCTCCCAATCCCGAGGCAACAACTCATGGCGTCCACGCAAGCTCTGCAGATTGAGGTGTTTGGGCTGGTGCCCCTCCAGAATGGCTTCGATGATCTCCGGCGCCAGCGTCGTCAGGCGCAATACCTCGGCCACCCAGCCGGGCTCCAGTTTCAGCGCACGCGCCAGATCGGACGCGTTGGCATACTGGTTTTCATCGATCTGGCGCTGCCAGTGGAAGGCCTTGCCCAGGGTTCGGATCATGGGCAAATCCAAGCCGCCAAAACCGGAGGCATTGCGTTCACCAGCTGGCGGGGTGAGCACCTTGCGGTTTTGCTTGCGCCGAATCGTCAGCGGCACCATGGTCACCCGCTGATGGCCTGTGAGGTAGTTGCGCGTATCGCCGCCCACCTCGACACGCACGTTGCGTAAACGCGGGTTGTCTACAGCCAAGCCTTTTGGTCTGTTCATACTGCCATCTCCTGCTCCGGGGTGCGCGATTCCTCGACCAGGGGATGCGAGGTGATGTCGGCATCAAACCCCAGCCAGCCGTCTTCCCGCCACAGAATGTCCAGGCCGGACTCATGCAACTGGACTCGTTCAATCAGCAACTGCGTGATGCGCTGCTGCTCGATCGGAAACAATTGTTCCCACACTGCACCGATGCGCTGCATGGCAATCACAACCTGTGCTTCCTGGAGACCGGCACCATCGGGATGCTTTTGGCAGGACCGCCATGCGGCGATCAACAATTCTGGCGCGCGCAGTGCGTTGTGAACCTGCGCCAGCACCGCACCCTCGATTTCCGCCGCTGGAAGTGACCCGATATCGAGGGCCCCGGGCTCTGCGGTCGCGCCCGCATTACGGCGCTTGTGCAGGTAGGGCACGTAGTATCGATACAAACGGCCATTGCGCTTTTTAGTGAAGGTGTGGAGCATGCGCTGACCATCCGGCGCAAACAGCAGTCCGCCTAAGAGCGCCGGATGATCGGTGCGCCGGTCACGTGGCCCCTGCTTGCGTCGCTCAACAAAGGCATGTACAGCGTTCCACACAGTCTCGCTGACGATGGCATGGTGCTGGCCAGGAAAGCTGTGGCCCTTGTGCACCATCTCACCCAGGTAGATGCGGTTGCGCAGCATGGCAAAAATGAACTGCTGATCAATCGGTCGCCCGGGCCGATGCAGACCACCCTGCGTGGTCCAGGATTTGGTGGTGTGGCCTTCAATGGCCAATTCCCTGACCAGGCGCGCAGCCGACCCATGTTCGGCATACCTCCGAAAAATGTCTTGCACCAATGCTGCCTCAGGCGCATTGACCACCAGCTTGCGCTCGACGACGTCGTAGCCCAGCGGAGGCATGCCGCCCATCCACATGCCTTTGGCCTTGCTGGCAGAAATCTTGTCACGGATCCGCTCTCCTGTGACTTCCCGCTCGAACTGCGCAAACGACAGCAGAATATTGAGCGTGAGGCGTCCCATCGATGTGGTGGTATTGAACTGCTGGGTGACGGAAACAAAACTCACGCCATTGCGATCGAACACTTCCACCAACTTGGCGAAGTCGGCCAGACTGCGCGTGAGGCGGTCAATTTTGTAGACCACAACGATGTCGACACGCTTGGCCTCGATATCGGCCATCAGACGTTTGAGGCCCGGGCGTTCCAGATTCCCTCCGGAAAATCCGCCGTCGTCATACCCGTCACCGACAGCCACCCAGCCCTCATGGCGTTGACTTGCTACATAGGACAACCCGGCATCGCGTTGCGCTTCCAGGCTGTTGTACTCCTGGTCCAGGCCTTCATCCGTAGACTTGCGGGTGTAGACCGCACAGCGCTTTTTGACGACAACGGAGGTGGAGTGTTGGCCCATATTCATGCGTGCGGGTTTCATGTGGACTCCTTGTTGGAGCCAGTCTTGAGACCAAAGAACAGAGGGCCCGACCAGTTACTGCCCGTGATCACGCGGGCGATGGCGGTCAGGCTGGTGAAGCGTTGGCCCCGGAACTCGAAATCGCGCACACCGCGCACGAGAACATGGTGGTCGATATCGTCATAGGTCCGGGTCAGGACCGTTCCCGGCAGGAGTCGGTCGGACTCTTTTTGCATCAGCTTGGGCAGGATGCCGGTCTTGCCGATGTCTTCCAGTTTGCGGCGAGTGGAGGGTTTCAATCCACCCAAGGCCATCTCCTGGAGCTTGTACGCCAGTCGGGTTTCCAGCCAGGTGCGGTGATGGTGATTGGGGCGCTCCTGGAAATGTTCATCCCACATGGCCCACAGGTTGTCCATGGGCAAGTGCGGAAGCTGAGCGACCCTGGCTGCCAGTGATGATTTATCAGGCGGTGCTGCGTGTGCTGTCATGTGCCAACTCCTTCTTCTTGATAGGGGTTCGCATTGACGCGCTGGTGGGCAGTAAAGCCAAGTCCAAACGCCACTGTTTCGCGAGATTCTTTTTGGTTTGTGGTGACCTTCTGCGCCACGCGCAGGCGCAGAATGCCTGCGGCCAGGATGTCGGCGATTTCTTGGTGAGGGTGCCTGGGGTTAGCGCCACCGGTGTGCGGCGCGTAGGGTTCGATGATTTGCATTGTGAGCGTTCCTGTGGAAAACGCTGCTCATGCTAGGGATGAAGGGCACTTCGCGTAACGTGATTTAGGGGAAATCAGCGCGGTTGCGGTAGTTGCGCATGTTTGCCACGTCGATAGACAGGGGCGCTACCGTACCGGCAACTGCCCGCTTGACTCAAACCGATCAAAACTGTCCGACGTTCTCCCATCCTGCCACGTGCTGTCCCATGCGCGAGGCTCCGCCCCCTCCAGGATCAAGAGAGTCATCACACGATCGCGCGCAGCATAGGAATGCTTGAATTCCGTAAGCCGCATGTGCGGTGCTTCTTCCATGCACCACAGGGATGCAGGAAGAACAGTGCCATCCCAGTCTTGGTCAACATCGCTGTCAGCGGCCAGGGTACCTCGCAACGGCTCCGCAGGATCCGACAGTCGCCGGATGCGGGCGCGCGTTTTCACCGCACTGGTGCTTCGCCACTCGTACTTGAGAAAGCCGTTGTCCCAATGAATCAAGATCGCGCGCAATGGCGTGTATTTGATGAACCGGATGCACAACGCCTCGAATGACACGCCAAAGGTTTGAGCCACCTCACTCAAGAGGTGGAGATTGATATTTCTGTCTGCCAGCAAGTCCCGCAGGATGTCGCCCGGCATCAGCAAGTTGCTGGCGAAATCATCGGCCTCACGCTCCAAATTGGCCGATGCGTCCAGTCCCAGGTGCACAGACTCCTTGTCACATTTGAACGTGAGTTTCTTGGATCGGTGGAGGACGAAATGCCCCAACTCATGCGCGATGGTGAAACGCCGCCGCTCCTTGCTGGCATCGGGGTGATAAAAAATGCCCCACTCCGCCGGATCATCCGGGTTTCGGACCAGCATGCCTTCGCAGCCCTGAATGGGCAACGGCATGGGATCCTTGATCACGCGCACCTCTTTGCCCAAAGGACTACCGGCCAGACCTGCACGAACTTGGTCGAGGTCAATCGTCGTGATCAACTGACCATGCGCGGCCCGCAGCCATTTGTGGATGGTGCTGGCAGCGGTAAAGCCGTTGAGGGAATTCTGCGTACTCACTTGGCGTCGGACTGGTCTTTACGCTTGCTGAACATTAAGTCCAGCATTTGCCGGTAGACCTGTTTGTCATGATCGTCCATGCCCGCGTAGTTGCGGAAGAATGCGACATCCTCAGGTGTGGCCGAGGTGGCGTCATCCACGGGCTCCCCCATCAGATCTTCCATCGTCAACCCGAGGGTTTTGGCAATGGCATGGATCCGCTCAGCCGAAGGACGTTGACCATCCTTCATTTCCAGCTCCCATATGTAGGCTTTTGTGCATCCGACGCTGTCAGCGACTTGCTGCAGCGTCAGCCCCTTTGCCTCGCGATAACGCCTCAGGCGCGCTCCGAATGCAGAAGCCATGGCAGATCTCCTGTCTTGGGATTGAAATTGACGGTCTTTGAGTATAGCAACGAGAAACAAAGCTTACTCTCTAGTTCCACTTTGATTGACAAGCGGAAATCCGAGGTTCACAATTCCGCTGTATCTCGCTGCTTTACCCGCAAGGGATATCTGTTTAGTCATATCGACGGCCAGCATCAGTTCCCAGGGGGGAGCGCAGACCATCGGCAAACGCAAGGACCAAAAATATGAAGAAGACTTGGATTGAATTGCTGCATGAACTTCCAGTGGACGCAGCACTGCGCGAATTCCTGAACCACCAAGGGCTGCACATGCCCGATGACTTTGCCTGGACTGACGATTCCTCGTCGACCCAGGCGATCATTGATGCAGTCATGGACCATCCGGACACGGCCGTCCGCGATCAAGTAGCCGCCAAACTGCGTGCAGGCGTCGTGCTGGGGGACGCCGCTGGCAAACAGGCCATGTTCCAGGTCGCCAAGGACAATGCCGCCGCCGTTGCGGGGCTGGCCACCGGCCAGAGTGATCTGCATCGCTCATTTTGGCTGTACGTCAAACATCCGGATCTCTTTGACCGCGCCGGTGATGTGGACCATTTCGACCGCCAAAGTTCGCAAGCGCAACAGCACGACCTGGGCGTCAAGCGGGTTCCTGACACATCTGCTCCTGCCCTTGCCGCGCTGCGGGCCGACGTTGCAGCGTTCTACCAGCGGGAGATGCAGTGTGGTGACCGCAGCAAGGCCTATGTGGTCGAGCGCAGCCCGAATGTGTTTCTGCTGAGCGTCCACGTCAAGGACCTGGCCATGGTGCAGCTGGAATTCCAGGGTGATGATCTCAAGCGCCGGGTCGGCAATCCCAACATCCATTCGGTCCTCGAATACTCCGCCACGACAGGCGTAACGCGCTCCTTGGTTAAGGGTGGGATCAAGTACCATGAAATGCTGCTCAAGGCCTTCGCCGAACGCCTGCTGCATGTACGTGTGGAAGCTCACCATTTGAAGCCCCCGACACTGGACTTGTCCGCGCTGCGTATGGGCTTTGATGTTCCACAAGCACAGTCCGATGGTTTCATGGCCTTGCAAGTGAAGTCCCTGACCCTGCTCAGCCCGGACAACCAACTCAAAGTGGACTGCACCGCCATGGCGTCCAGTGAACATCGCTGTGTCACCGAACTCTTGGCAGAAAAGCTCCCTGGCCCCTTGGCAGAGAACTGGATGGTGACCTCGGCGCATGTGAACCTGTATTACCCACCCGAACCCGGTAAGGTTCGGTCCAAGGTGGTCACGATCGAGGTGACCCGCAAGGGGCGCCTGAATCTGCACAAATTCGATGAGGGCCTTCAGGCCCAGTTGGAGGGTTACCTGGTCTCGCTGGGCATTCTCCAAAAGGGGCAGACACTCAATGCCCAGGAAATGCCTCCGACCGAAGATTCGACAGCACGCCAACCTGAGTACCAGGATTGATGCATGTCGGCGCATGATGCATGGTCATTGGTATGTCGTCTGTTCGCGGGTGGCACGCCGGTGTACCGTGGCGCGCTCTCGGCGGCTGAAACCCAGGCGTGCGCCACGCTGGGGGCGGCAATCAAGCCCACGGTACTGAATCGAACCCATGTGCTGTGCCCCTACTGCCAATTGCATAACGGCCAAATCCATGGGGATGGCCACGGTGGGCAGATTTGTCAGTGCCCAGAGTGTGGCCCCGTGCAGTTGTCAGCAGGGGACCGTGCAGCCATCATATTGGATGAAAACTGGCTGCGGTCCAAGTTGCGGGGAGCCCTGGAAATCGAAAGTCGAGATGGAATCACTGACCTGGGCGACGGTGTCTGGCGACTGGGTGCCGCGCGAAGGGAGCCCGTGGTGCTGTCGCGCAGCCTGGGCCGTTTATGGGCCGAACCGGCCGTTTTTGACCGGGTCCGCACACCAGGTGCCACCATTCGGGTTATCGCGCCCAAGGCGCCACAAATGCGCGGGGTGCCATTTGCCACCGGTATTGAATGGCTGCCGCTGGAAGACCGGTTCATGCTTTACGGCGGCGTGATTTCCTGCATCCAGTCTGGTGCACATCCGGAGCAGATGGTTGTGTCAGATCCCTGGGTGCCGGCTCATGGACCGTTCTCGACGGACTTCAAGTGGGTCACCTTGGAAGATTGGCCGCATGGGCCGATCCGATGCTCGGACGGTCAGGCTGCTGTGTTTGGCGCGCTATGGTCGTTCAAGGGAGTTCCAGTGAACGCCGAGCGGGTCATGTTGAAGGCAGGGCAAGAAAGCCAAAAGCCCATTGATCTGTTCAAGTTAAAGTCAGCAAACAAGGGAAAACCCGAGTACGAGGGACCGCTGCATGCTTACCGCACGCTCGTGCAATCAACTATGCGTCCTGGTGAGTACTGGATGCCATGTGCAGAGAATCCGAGTAACTGATGAAGCAGCTATTGTTCGCCATCCTTGATCAGCCAGAATGTACGCCAAAGGAGACTCAATCGTTCTTGTGCGGCAAGACTACTTGAAGTGTTGAACTCGACTGGTGATCCGTTCAAGCAGTTTGGCATCCTTCGACTCTTCTTCGCGGGCGCGGCGTGAAAGGAGATGCGAGGTGAAGCAAACGATGGAAGCAGACACCTGAACACTAGGCGACGCAAGTGCCTGTTCGCTCGGCTTTTGCTCGCCTTCGAAGTTCAACTCCAACTGCTCATCGGATGCGCGGGTCATGTAAGGCTCCGGGACTTTTTCAGATAGTGAAGAATCAACGAACGAGCTTTCGCTCCGACAAGTCGCTATTGTAGAGCGCGAATGGCGATGCCTTCAAGCGAAGATACCGCTTCCATTGTGACGGCAGTAACTGGACGCGCAGTCTTCTTACGCATCATTCCTGTGATGCTGTCCTTGCGGTCGTTGCCCTCGAAAAACTTTAGAAAACGCGACGGCGCGACGCCGTCGAACGGCACGATTCGAACCTTCAAAGTGTTCGTCTCCTGCTCAGTTATCGCATCTTCATGGAGCTTGGTTGCCAAGCTCTTGCGGTAAGGCTCCAGGAAATAGACCTCACGCACGCCTGCCGCAACAATATGTCGAGCACATGAATGGCAGGGGTAGGTTGTAACAAATAGCTTGCCCCCGCGAACCTTAGAACCATGCTGCGCTCCTGCATTCAAGAGAGCATGCATTTCAGCATGCACCGCGCGTGAGAACTCTATCAAGCTGCGAAGCTGAGAGTCATGGCGAATGAGTTTGACGGCTTCTTCAGCCTTGCCCTCGTCCACAATGCCTTTAGCAATCATCTTGTCGATGACGGTCCGTGCGATCAAGTCTTTCTCTTCATCGTTAAAGCACTTCCCGCCGTCCTTGTTGTAGCACCGATGATCGTCATCAGCCGACGCACGCAGGTCTTGAATCTCGTAGAGGCCACCAAATGCTCGAGGGACATCATTCCATCCAGTAGCGATCAGTTCCCCGCTCGCGCTTGTCAGCGCAGCCCCCACCTGACGTGAAAGACAAGCCGAGTTCATGGCAGCGGACGACGCCGCGTACATGGCACGCTCCGCAACAGTCGGAGTGATGATTCTGGTTCCAAGCATCAAGTCCAGGAATCGACGAACGCGCGATGTCAATTGCGAATCCGTCCCTGCGTCGACCCTCAGAAAAAAGTCGGAATGCGGGAAGGTATCTTGGACTTGCTGTCCGTGGTCCTGCTCTTCGCCTGAGTCACGATTGATCAACGTGTGGATTTGCTCCGGCTTAGAAATCTTTTTCTGAAGTCGAGCGATTCGCTGTTCGATAGGCGCGTAGACGCCAACGATATGCAGCATGTCACCGTAAACGAAACGGAGAAGTTCGAGCTCCTCCTCATTCTTGATCGAATCAATGATGTGGCAGGTCCATTCGATCGGCGTAGGTATAACAACATCGCTCGGCTCATCAGCAAAAAGCTTGGGCTGGTGACTGACGTCGGCCTGCCCCTCACTCTTCCTCTGTCGATTGAGTGAAATGCGACGAATGGCGCGCTGGACTAGGATTGCGCGTCCGTGCTTTTCACGAAGATCGTTCCCGGCTTTGATGAGTGCGGCGATGTCTGCTTCGTGAGGCAGACTGGCCATCTCCCGAATTTCATCGCTGAGCCTGATGATGTCAACATGCTTATAGCCATAGTCCTGCCCACGCAGCAAGTCTTGGAATATTTTGGCAACGTCGTGCAGCGGCGTACCTAGAGGACCACACAACGCCACAACGATTTCGGGCGTATGAGTGCCTTTGATGTGATCTTTTGCGGTCTTATCGTCTTGATCATTGGCAGCGCCTGCTCCGGGCACCGCCTTCAATGCAGGTACTGCGCTCATATTGCAACTATCCGCCCTTCTTGTCTTATTTAGCTTTTATGCTACACGAAGTCAGCCACAAGTCCATCTACTGATCCAGCATCTGTCGGGAGTAAATAGGTTGTCCGGTTCTTAGCAAGTAATCTGTCCGGTTTGTGGAGGAGCGATGCAACACGCCCCCATAAGCCGGGCCCGCTACGTGCAGGAGAACCGGAAGATGAGATTTCAAGAAGCCTACGATGGCTGGAGCGAGGGACGCTTGACCCAGGCTGAGGCAGCCCTATTACTTGGCCAGTGCGAGCGCAGCTTTCGCCGCCACATTGAACGTTTCGAGGCTGATGGCCTGGAGGGACTGCTGGACAAGCGGCTCAGTCAGGTATCCAAGCGCCGTGCCAGTGGGCTCGAAGTCGATCACGTTGTGCAGTTGTACAAGAGCGGCTTTGCCGGCTGGAACGTGGCTCACTTTCACAGCAAGTACAAGGCAGAGCTTTCTGGCGCACGCAGCTATAGCTGGCTCAAGAGCGTGCTCCAGGGTGCCGGCGTGGTCAAGGCATGCAAAGTCAGGGGCAAGCACCGCATCAAGCGCGAACGCATGCCACTGGCGGGCATGATGATCCACCAGGACGCCAGCACCCACCGCTGGGTGCCAGATTCTGTGCGGGATCTGGTGGTCACGATGGACGACGCCACCAACGAGCACACCAGCATGTTCTTTTGCCCCCAGGAGGGAACGGCATCGAGCTTTCATGGGATCGGCCAGACCATTGCACGCTATGGCCTGTTTGCGTCTCTGTACTCGGACCGGGGTACCAAACCGGACAGTTCTATTTACTGCCGACACTACTGATCCAGCATCATGTACTGGTCCCCCAAGACTGCGGTAAAACCCGAAATTCCGACACACGCATAACTTGTTGTCCAGTAAGGCGATGTGCGTGTGCCAAAGCTAAAAAGTTGGCAGAGATTTTGGGAGAAGAGAGGGCGAACCAGGATCGAAATACCGACACATGAGCCAGATCTCGGCAGGCTAGTGGCACACGCAGAATGGCCGGGAACCCCGCGTGCCATGGGGAAAGCACAAATGAAAACGCCCAGCTGAGAACAGTTGGGCGTTAAGTTTTGGTGGCCTGGGGCGGAATCGAACCACCGACACGCGGATTTTCAATCCGCTGCTCTACCAACTGAGCTACCGGGCCAACGAAGCGGGAATTTTAGCACACCCAAACCCACCTTTTGGGGTCAGGCGTAACCCTTCTTGTTGCGTGTGAGGTCCACGCCCAATTGTTTGAGCTTGCGATACAGGTGAGTCCGTTCCAAGCCGGTCTTTTCGGCGACGCGCGTCATGGATCCGCCTTCTTTGGCCAGATGGAACTCGAAATAGGCTTTCTCGAATTCATCACGCGCCTCGCGAAGCGGCTGGTCCAGTTCGAAGACCTGCCGCCCGCTGGGGCCCAGATCCTGGGCGACCGGCAAGGCCAATCCGCCGGTCATGGCGGCCTCGACGGTCAGGTCGGACGGCGGAACAACAGATGGCCCGACCGGGCGGTGGGGCGTAGCGCGCTGGGTCTCACGCGCAAGGCCTTGATCCACGGCTTTCAGCAGCTTTTGCAGCGTGATCGGTTTCTCAAGGAAGGACATGGCGCCAATCTTGGTCGCTTCCACGGCCGTGTCGATCGTCGCATGCCCGCTCATCATGATCACCGGCATCGTCAGAAGGCCCGTAGCCGACCACTCCTTGAGCAAGGTCACCCCGTCGGTGTCCGGCATCCAGATATCCAACAGGACGAGGTCAGGACGGAACCGGTTCCGCGCCAGGCGAGCACAGGCCGCGTTTTCGGCCAACTCAACCTGGTGGCCTTCGTCGTTGAGGATCTCAGACAACAGATCCCGTATTCCGAGTTCGTCGTCAACGACCAGTATGTTTGCCATTTCCTCGCACGTTCCTTGCAAAAGCTATTGCTTCGCCCTAGGAGGTTGAAGCTGTACCGACCGTGAATGATAGCGACACTTGCGCACCAATCACCTTACCGTCATCAAAGCGATTACCGAGATCAATCCGAGCACCATGATCGTCGGCTATGCGCTTGACTACAGCGAGGCCCAGACCCGTTCCTTTGGCCTTGGTTGTCACATAGGGTTCGAACGCCCGCTTGAGGATTGCATCAGGAAAGCCAGCTCCTGAGTCCAGCACCGACAAGCGCACCCGTCCCGTCTCGGCGTTCCACTCCGTTCGAATCCGGACTGCCAAGCGGCGCTTTTCGCTGTTTGACGTCAATGTTGAGTCCTGGGCATTTTGAACCAGGTTGTGCAGGACCTGGCGTATCTGCTGCGCGTCCGCTCTGACCGGCGGGCAATGCGGGTCCAGTTCACTGGTCACCGCAACCGCTTCCGCCCCTGTGCCTGCCGCCCCGTCGTACAACTGAAGTACATCGAGAACAAGCGCGTTCAGGTCCATGGGGCTGAGTTCAGCGCTGGGAAGACGCGCATAGTCACGAAACTCGTTGACCAATCGCTTCATCGCGTCCACCTGTTCGACAATGGTGCGCACGGCTTTGGAAAGTAGCGCCTGGTCTGGCGGCGCAAGTTTGTTGGCGAGTTTGTGCTCGAGCCGCTCAGCCGAGAGCTGGATCGGCGTCAGCGGGTTCTTGATTTCATGCGCCAGACGCCGGGCGACATCGCCCCAAGCCTGCGCGCGTTGCGCCGATACCATTTCCGACACGTCGTCGAAAACCAGCAGGCGGGTGCCATCGGGAAGATAGGCTCCGCGTGCGATCAAGGTAATGCCCTCGCCGCCCGGCATCATGGTGTTGCCAGCTGTCAGATTGAAAGATTGTTGCCAATGATCGGCCGCAAAGTCCTGCGGGGCGTGACGCAGCTCGCCAAATTCAGCAGCGACGGCGCCGGCAAATTGATCCAGTCCATGGACTTCAGCAAGGGGTTTGCGCTCATACGCGGCCAGCGGAACGTGAAGAATGCGGGTTGCGCCGGGGTTGGAGGAAACGATGTTCATTTCGGGGTCGAGCAGGATGACCCCGGCAGTGAGGTTGTCCAGAATGGTCTGCAATTTCTCGCGTGACGAGTCGAGTTGCACCATGCTGACCTCGACCGCGTGCCGAGCATCGGCGAGCTGCTGAGTCATCTGGGCGAACGAACGCGTCAAGCCACCGAGCTCGTCATGGCTTTGCAACGCCGCCTTTGGACTGAGGTCGCCAGCAGCGACATCTCGAACGCCATCGGCGAGAACCAGCAATGGTCGTACCAGCTGGTTGCCCAACACCACCGCCAGCAATACAGCGCCGAAAACTGCCAGAACCAGACTCAAGGTCAAGGTGCCGATATACATTCGGCGCAGGCCGGTTCGGGCCAAAGCGCGCTCCTGATACTCCCGGTTCGCCTGTTCGACGGCCAGTGCATTGGCGACCAATTTCGGCGGCAATGCCTGGACGATCTGCAGGTAGCGGGGCTCTGCGCCCAGATCGAAGCCAGCGGGCGGCAGTACCAGCGCCAGGACCCGGATTCGCGCCTGGTCAACCGATTCGGGCCGAAGTTCTTCCAGGCCTTCGACAAACGTCACGACACGCTGGCTGCGAGCCGTACGTAGCATCTGGGCGCTCGGACGCGAGGGGTTCAAGCTGAAACGCGATTCACCGGCACTGGCCAGCAGGGTGCCATTGGCCCGCCACAGCAAGACATCGGTGGCAGCCGTCTGGTCCTTGATCCGCTCCAGCGCCAGACCCGCGCTGGAGTCGGGGACATCCACCAACTGGTTCGACGCCTGGGCGGCCTTGGTCGCCAGATCACTTCCGAGTGCATCGATGGTTGCGCGCCCAAGGTTCAGCCCGGCGTCCAAAGCACCTTCGACTTTGACATCGAACCAGGTTTCGATCGAGCGAGAGACGAACTGGTAGGAGACAACATAGATCATTGCGCCGGGCAGCAGGCCCACCATCGCAAATATCGCTGCGAGCTTGATCAGAAGCCGACTGCCGAACTTGCCTCGGCGAAGTCGCATGAAAAGGCGGACGACGATCCACCCGATCACCAGAAGCAAAAGGACTGCAGCACCGACATTCACGGCAAGGAGCGCCAGGTAGTACTGCTCATAGAGCTGGCGGTTGTTGGTCGCCTGAACCAACATGAACATCACAACCATGGCCAAGGACAGAATCAATGCCAGGCCAGAGACCAGTAGCCACCTGCGCAGCCCTTGCCTGGCTGCTTTTCCCGAGTCGCCCTGCGGCACAGAATCGCCTGTGGTCACGGCAACCGTTCCTCGATCAGCGGAACACTTCGCGCCTGATTGATGCTCCACTCCGATTGACCCGCGACACCAATTTGCAGCGGTCTGGGAAGTTGGGTGAGATCGAGGCGGAAGCGGAAGTGAACAAGGTAGGGCGAATCGCCTTCCAGTTCCTGCAATTCCGCGATCTTCCACCGGTTGATGCGTTTGATGGCAGCAAGCGCATCGGCAAGGTTGTCGAAGGTCTGTTGGATGTTCGCCTGTGTGCCCGCGAACCCACCCGCCTCAGACGTGGTCGCCAGGCGCCATTTGCGGGTCAGGAGCTGGTGGCTCAGGCGCAGATGCCGGGACCGGGCGCTTACCCGACGATCTAGCCAATACCAGCGTTCACGGACCACGTCCGCTTCGTAGACAAAATGAACCGGCACGCCTTTGAGCAGCGCATCCTCTATGCTGGATGACAAATCGAAACGAACGCTGCCACTGAGCATCACACCTTGTTCGGTGCGCGCCACACGGACCTCCGGGCTGTCTGCGCGAGGGCTTTGTGCCATCGCCGAAAGGCTGAGGGCATGGAGCACAAGTGCAACAAGCCCGACGCGCAACTTGGCGCACTGGCGCACCTGGTCAAGTCGCCAACTTGCGTAGCACTGCGAAATAGAAGCCATCGTGTTCACCGAGGCTATTGTCCGGAGTTTCGATGCCCGGTTCGCCGGAGTTAGGGAGAAGGTGTCCAGGGCTGTCGACCAAACGCGCATTGTTGTTGCGTTTGAGAAACGCTTCGATCTGGCCCTGACCCTCTTCATGAAACACGGAACAGGTGCAATAGACCAGTGTGCCGCCGGGTTTCAGCAAAGGCCAGAGCCCATCCAGCAGGCCTTTCTGTATCGACGCAAGGTTGCGCACGTCGCCGGCCCGCCGAAGCCACGGTATGTCCGGGTGCCGCCGTACTATTCCGGAGGCTGTGCATGGGGCATCGAGGAGAATTCCGTCGAATGGCCTACCGTCCCACCAGGCTGCCGGCTTGCTTGCGTCGGCTACAGAGACCTTCGCATCCAGCCCCAGTCTGGTCAGGTTTTCTCCTATTCGTGGGGCGCGCGATGGGTCAATCTCCAGGGCATGGATGATGGCGTCAGGTCTCAATTCGGCCAGGTGGGCCGTCTTGCCGCCTGGCGCAGCACAGGCGTCCAGAATCAAGGGTGTCTCAGAGTCCCGCAGATGATCAGTCAGCAGCGGCGCAGCGAGTTGAGCCGCCGAATCCTGAACCGAGAAGTCCCCTTCCTGCAAGCCCCGTAGTCGCGAGAATCGTACCGACTCAGTTACCTGCACCCCCGAAACACCAACGGGGCGCACTGCAACGCCCTCGGCGTGGAGTCGCTCGAGCAGAACCGCACGATCGATGCGTCGTCGATTGACCCGCAGGGTCAGCGGCGCCATCGATTGGCTTGCCCGCAAAATCGTTTCCCAGTGATCAGGGTGTTCAACAACAAGCCGTTCGATCCACCATTGCGGATGGTTCCAGCGGGCCTCCGGTATCCTTTCGCTCTGATCGATCAGGACCGTCTTTTCGCGCAGGAATCGACGAAGGCAGGCATTGACAAAAGGTGCCGACCCCCTTGTCGCCCTCCAGCGTTTGGCCGCTTCCACCGTCTGGTCAACCAGCGTGTGCTCCGGGTAAGGATCTCCATTGGCTCTCCAGGCCAATGCCAATGCCAGGCATAGAAGAGCGTCGACTGCGACAGCGGGAGGTCGTCGGGCCAATTTTTCGCGAATGAATCGCGCCCGGCCCAGAGAACGCAATGCCTGAAATGTGAGTGCCTGGACACCAGGCATCAACGCCGTCGGAACCGAACGAAAGCTATCCGACAAGGATCGTCCCTCAGCAACGGCAGCGACCATTTCAGCTGCATGAATGAGTTGCAACCACAGAGGGACTTCATGGGGCTCCGCTCGGGCCGGCATATGCGTCAACGCGTTTCTCCAAGGATTGAAAACGCCAGATCGAAAGAAAAGGCCTCACACCAGCAGCGAGGTCCGGTGTGAGGCCTTTCGGATCGACAAATTGCCCGTCAGGCGGTAGGGGCCCCTTCGCTTGATGCCTCGCTGGCTGCTGCCGCCTCGGCCAATTCAGCCGCTTCGGCATCAGCGATGGCACGGCGTTCGGTCTCGTCGAGCTGGTCCTTGTCTTTGCGAGCTTTGTGATACGCAAGCCCGGTTCCCGCAGGAATCAATCGACCAACGATGACGTTCTCTTTCAGACCACGCAACTCGTCGCGCTTGCCCATGATCGCTGCTTCCGTAAGCACGCGAGTTGTCTCCTGGAAGGATGCGGCAGAGATGAAGGAGTCCGTCGACAGGGAGGCCTTGGTGATGCCGAGCAACAAATTGCTGTAGGTTGCGGGAATCTTGTTGTCTGCACGCAACGCATCGTTGGTATCCAGCATCTCCGAACGCTCGACCTGTTCGCCTGCGATGTAACTCGATTCCCCGGGGTTTTCGACAACAACCCGCCGCAACATCTGCCGCACGATGACCTCAATGTGCTTGTCGTTGATCTTCACGCCCTGCAAGCGATAAACATCTTGAACCTCGTCAACGATGTAGCGGGCCAGCTCCTCCATGCCAAGCAGGCGCAGGATGTCCTGAGGATCAGCCGGTCCATCGACAATGTTCTCACCTTTGTTAACCACCTGTCCTTCGTGGACAAGGATGTTCTTTTCCTTGGGGATCAATTCTTCCCAGACCTTGCCATCGGGATCGGTAATCTGGAGGCGAATCTTGCCCTTCGTTTCCTTGCCGAAGGAGACGGTCCCTGTCATTTCTGCAAGGACGCCCTTGTCTTTCGGCGAGCGCGCTTCGAACAATTCCGCTACGCGAGGCAAACCGCCGGTGATGTCGCGGGTCTTCTGTCCTTCTACCGGTATACGGGCAAGTACCTCCCCGGGACCCACTTCTTGTCCATCCCGGACCTGGATCAGCGCACCCACCTGGAATCCGATCGTCACCGAGTGGTCTGTCCCGGGAATCTTTACTTCGTTTCCTGCGGGATCGACCAGTTTGACTTGCGGTCGAACCACTTTGGCGGCACCTCGACGCTTCGGATCAATGACCACGAGGGTCGAAAGTCCGGTCACCTCGTCGACCTGCTTGGCAACCGTAAGGCCTTCTTCGATGTTCTCGAACTTCACCTTCCCGGCAAACTCGGTAATGATCGGTCGGGTCAACGGATCCCAGTTGGCCAGAATGGTCCCGGCTTTGATGGCCTGATCCGCCTTCACGGTCAAAATCGCACCGTACGGCACCTTGTGTCGCTCGCGCTCGCGGCCGTGTTCGTCGTGGATGACGATTTCGCCCGAGCGCGCAATGACAACCAACTCACCCTTGCTGTTGGTCACATAGCGCATGGTGGAGTTGAATCCGACAAGCCCGCTGGACTTTGCCTCGACACTTGACGCAATCGCAGCCCGTGATGCCGCGCCACCGATGTGAAAGGTCCGCATGGTCAGCTGGGTACCGGGCTCACCAATCGACTGGGCGGCGATGACACCGACCGCTTCACCGTTGTTGACGAGGCCGCCGCGGCCCAAATCTCGGCCGTAGCATTTTGCGCAGATGCCGAACCGCGTCTCGCATGTCAATGCGGTCCGGACCTTCACTTCATCAACGCCGGCCGCCTCAATTTCGTCGATCATGTCCTCGTCGAGCATTTCACCGGCTTGGGCGATCAGTTCGCGGGTTTCAGGATGAATGACTTCTTCTGCTGCGACGCGTCCAAGAATCCGCTCGCGCAGTGATTCGATAACTTCGCCGCCCTCGACGATGGCTCGCATCTGAGAACCATCTCGGGTGCCACAATCTTCCTCCGTAACGACCAGATCCTGGGTCACGTCGACAAGTCTTCTCGTCAGATATCCTGAGTTGGCTGTTTTCAGCGCCGTGTCAGCGAGACCTTTTCGGGCACCGTGCGTGGAGATGAAATACTGCAACACGTTCAGGCCTTCGCGGAAGTTGGCCGTAATCGGTGTCTCGATGATCGAGCCATCAGGCTTGGCCATCAAGCCGCGCATTCCCGCCAGCTGTCGAATCTGTGCCGCTGAGCCTCGGGCTCCCGAATCGGCCATCATGTAGATCGAGTTGAACGACTCCTGATCGACTTCCCTGCCATTGCGGTCCATTGTCTTCTGTTTGGCCAGTTGGGCCATCATGACTTTGGAAACCTCGTCGCCGGCCTTGCCCCAGATGTCAACAACCTTGTTGTAGCGCTCACCCGCAGTGACGAGACCCGATACGTACTGCTGTTCAATCTCCTTGACCTCTTTCTCTGCGCGGCCAATGATTTCGGGCTTCTGTGGCGGTACCAGCATGTCGTCAATGGCGATCGAAATGCCGGCGCGCGTGGCCAGACGGAAGCCGTTTTGCAAGAGTTTGTCGGCGAAGACAACGGTCTCCTTCAAACCGCATTTGCGGAATGAGCCGTTGATCAGTCGGGATATCTCCTTTTTCTTCAGTGCCTTGTTCAGCAGACTGAACGGTAGGCCCTTTGGCAGGATTTCAGAAAGCAGCGCACGGCCTACCGTCGTATCGACCAATTTGGTCGCCGAAGAAAATACGCCTGTCTGTTTGTCGCGGGTCCACTCGGTCAACCGAACGCTGATTCGGGCCGTCAGTTCGACCACGCCGGCATCCAACGCCCGCTGAACTTCGCCGATGTCCGAAAAAACGAGGCCCTCTCCCTTTCCGTTAATCCGGTCGCGGGTCGCATAGTAGAGACCCAACACTACGTCCTGGGAAGGAACGATGGACGGCTCGCCACTGGCAGGAAAAAGAACGTTATTGGAGGCGAGCATCAAAGTTCGAGCCTCCATCTGTGCCTCGACAGACAATGGAACGTGCACGGCCATCTGGTCGCCGTCGAAGTCGGCGTTGAAGGCGGAACACACCAACGGGTGTAACTGGATTGCCTTTCCTTCGATCAGGATAGGCTCAAAGGCCTGAATACCCAAACGGTGCAGGGTTGGCGCCCGGTTGAGCATGACCGGATGTTCCTTGATGACTTCCTCCAGGATGTCCCACACTACGGGCGTACCGGATTCAACTTCTTTCTTGGCCGCCTTGATGGTGGTGGCAATGCCCATGGCTTCAAGGCGTGCAAAGATGAAAGGCTTGAACAGTTCCAGCGCCATCAGCTTGGGCAGACCACATTGATGCAACTTCAGCGTCGGACCCACGGTGATTACGGAGCGACCGGAGTAGTCGACGCGTTTGCCCAGAAGGTTCTGACGGAACCGTCCACTCTTGCCCTTGATCATGTCGGCCAGGGACTTGAGAGCACGTTTGTTCGCACCGGTCATGGCTTTGCCACGGCGTCCGTTATCCAGAAGGCTGTCTACGGCTTCTTGCAGCATCCGCTTTTCGTTTCGGGCGATGATCTCGGGTGCCTTCAGTTCAAGGAGGCGTTTCAAACGGCTGTTCCGGTTGATGACGCGCCGATATAGATCATTCAGATCGGATGTCGCAAAGCGACCGCCATCAAGCGGAACCAGCGGCCGCAGGTCTGGCGGCAGAACGGGCAAGACATCCAGAATCATCCATTCGGGCTTGATGCCCGACTTGCGGAAGGCTTCAAGGACTTTGAGACGCTTGGCGTTTTTCTTGACTTTTACCTCGGAGCCGGTCAGGTCCCCACGTAGCCGCTCGATTTCGGTTTCGATTTCGATCCCGTGCAGTAGATCCTTGATACCCTCGGCACCCATCTTGGCAACGAACTCGTCACCGTATTCCTTGCGTTTCGCGTCGTAGTCGTCTTCGGACATGATGCTGAACTTTTTCAGCGGGGTCATGCCCGGATCCGTCACCACATAAGCTTCGAAATACAGAACGCGCTCAATGTCGCGCAAGGTCATGTCAAGCACCAGGCCCAGACGCGACGGCAAGGATTTCAGGAACCAGATATGGGCACACGGCGCGGCCAGATCAATATGTCCCATCCGTTCGCGCCGGACTTTCGTCTGAGTGACTTCGACGCCACATTTTTCGCAGATTACGCCGCGGTGTTTGAGCCGCTTGTACTTTCCGCAGAGGCATTCATAGTCCTTGATCGGACCAAAAATCTTTGCGCAGAAAAGCCCGTCCCGCTCAGGCTTGAAAGTACGGTAGTTGATTGTCTCGGGCTTCTTCACTTCGCCAAAGGACCAGGACCGAATCCGTTCGGGCGAGGCCATGCCGATCCGAATGGCATCGAAATGCTCGTCCGGAGTAAATTGCTTGAACAGGTCGAGTAGGGATTTCATGGGGTTCCTTCCTGTCGATTAAGAGCGTTCGAGCTCAATGTCAAGACCCAAAGAGCGGATCTCCTTGACAAGAACGTTGAACGATTCAGGCATGCCGGCCTCGATCGAATGTTCGCCCTTGACAATGCTTTCATAGACTTTGGTTCGTCCTTGCACGTCGTCGGACTTCACAGTCAGCATCTCCTGAAGGGTGTAAGCCGCGCCATAGGCCTCCAGCGCCCAGACTTCCATTTCGCCGAATCGTTGACCGCCAAACTGAGCCTTTCCGCCAAGAGGTTGTTGGGTAACCAAGGAGTAGGGACCGGTTGATCGCGCGTGCATCTTGTCATCGACAAGGTGGTGCAACTTCAGGAAGTGCATGTAGCCGATCGTAGTGGGACGGTCAAAGGCTTCGCCAGTTCGGCCATCAATGAGATTGGCTTGGGTTCGCGTTGTGGTCAAACCCATCCGGTTGACGGCGTCGTCCGGATACGCCAGTCGCAACATCGCTCGAATTTCTTCCTCAGAGGCCCCGTCGAAAACAGGTGTCGCAAAAGGAACGCCGGTCTTCAAGTTGCTGGCGAGCACGGCCAATTCCTCATCTGAGAGTTGGGAAAGGTCCTCTTTCCGCCCCATGTCGTTGTAGAGTTTCTCCAGGAACTGTCTCACCTCCGCGATTCGGCCCTCCGCCTGAAGCAGGTCGCCAATGCGCTTTCCGATCCCTTTGGCTGCCCATCCCAGGTGGACTTCCAGCACCTGACCCACGTTCATCCGAGACGGGACCCCCAGCGGGTTCAATACGATATCCGCCGGTGTTCCGTCAGCCATATGAGGCATGTCTTCAACAGGCACGATCTTGGAGACAACCCCTTTGTTTCCATGGCGGCCGGCCATTTTGTCACCCGGTTGCAGGCGCCGTTTGACGGCGAGGTAAACCTTGACCATCTTGAGCACACCCGCCGGCAGTTCGTCGCCCTGCGTCAGTTTCCTCCGCTTTTCCTCAAACGCGAGGTCAAAGCTATGCCGGGTCTGCTCAAGCGAGTTCTTGATGCTTTCAAGCTGCATTGCGACATCATCTTCGGCCGGACGGATATCGAACCAGTGGAACCGTTCGACAGAAGCCAGGTAGGCTTTATCGATCCGGGTACCCTTGACCAGTTTCTGTGGGCCGCCGTTTGCAGTACGGCCGCTGAGTAACTTTTCGATGCGATCAAACGCATCTGCTTCCACGATCCGTAGTTGATCGTTCAAGTCGAGGCGGTACCGCTTGAGTTCATCATCGATGATCTGTTGCGCACGTTTATCCCGCTGGATGCCTTCGCGCGTGAAGACCTGAACGTCGATTACTGTTCCTTGTGACCCTTGCTCGACCCGAAGTGAGGTGTCCTTGACGTCGGAAGCCTTCTCCCCAAAGATCGCACGCAGCAACTTTTCCTCTGGCGTCAACGTGGTTTCGCCCTTCGGCGTCACTTTCCCGACCAAGGTGTCGCCGGGTTGTACCTCGGCTCCAACGTAGATGATCCCGCTTTCGTCCAGCCGATTCAGTTGCTGCTCGGACAGATTGGGAATATCGCGAGTGATCTCCTCGGGTCCCAACTTGGTATCCCGCGCCATGACCACCAACTCTTCAATATGAATCGACGTGTAACGGTCGTCGGCGACGACTCGTTCACTTATAAGAATCGAATCCTCGAAGTTATACCCGTTCCAAGGCATAAACGCGATGAGCATGTTCTGGCCAATGGCAATCTCACCCAAATCCGTGGACGCTCCATCCGCAATGACATCACCGTGAGCCAGCAGATCGCCTTTTCGGACGATAGGGCGCTGGTGGATATTGGTATTCTGGTTCGATCGCTGGTACTTGATCAGGTTGTAAATATCAACACCGACTTCACCTGCAACAGCCTCGGCATCGTTAACCCGCACAACTATTCTTGTGGCATCGACATAGTCGACTACACCACCGCGACGAGCAGTGACTACGGTTCCAGAGTCCACCGCGGCGACCCGTTCGATACCGGTTCCGACCAGTGGTTTTTCAGGCCGCAGAACAGGAACCGCCTGCCGCGACATGTTGGCCCCCATCAAGGCACGGTTGGCATCGTCGTGCTCGAGGAACGGGACCAGGGAGGCGGCGACCGACACGATCTGGGCGGGGGACACGTCCATGTACTGGACACGTTCAGCCCCGACCAAGATCGATTCACCCTTTTCCCGGGCAGAGACGAGTTCGCCAACGAGGCGTCCGCTTGCGTCCAGCGCGGCATTTGCCTGGGCGATGACGTATTTACCCTCTTCAATTGCGGATAGATAGTCGATCTGGTGCGTGACTCGCCCATCGACGACGCGACGATACGGAGTCTCGATAAAGCCATATTCGTTCAAACGGGCGTACAGCGCCAAAGAGTTGATCAGTCCGATATTCGGACCTTCGGGCGTCTCAATCGGGCATACCCGGCCGTAATGCGTAACATGAACGTCCCGCACTTCGAAACCGGCACGTTCACGCGTAAGCCCCCCCGGCCCGAGAGCCGAAACCCGTCGCTTGTGGGTGATCTCGGCGAGCGGATTGGTCTGGTCCATGAACTGCGACAACTGGGAAGCGCCGAAGAACTCCTTGAGGGCGGCGGAAATCGGCTTGGAGTTGATCAGGTCATGCGGCATCAGGGGGTCTTGCTCGGCCTGTCCCAGACGCTCCTTGACGGCCTTTTCGATTCTCGCCAATCCAGTCCGGTATTGGTTTTCGGCAAGCTCACCCACGCAGCGGACTCGCCGATTCCCAAGGTGATCAATGTCGTCAACCTCGCCTCGTCCATTACGCAGGTCAACGAGAATCTTGACCACCGAAAGGATATCGTCGTTTGTCAGAACCATCGGGCCCGTCGGCTCTTCCCGGCCGACCTTGGCGTTGAACTTCATTCGCCCGACTCGGGACAGGTCGTAAGTGTCCGGGTTGTAGAACAGTCGCTGAAAGAGCGCCTGAACAGCGTCTTCAGTCGGCGGCTCGCCGGGGCGCATCATGCGATAGATCGCAACACGAGCAGCCAGTTCGTCGACGGTCTCGTCGATACGAAGTGTCTGCGAAATGTAGGCGCCCTGGTCCAACTCGTTTGTGTAAATGCACTGCAGACTTTGAATTCCTGCCGCCCGAAGCTTTTTCAGAAGTGCTTCGGTGAGCTCATCATTTGCCTTTGCCAGGATTTCACCAGTGTCAGGATCAACGACGCTCTTCGCAACAATCCGACCGACAAGAAAGTCCTCCGGGACGCTGATGAATGTGGTTGCGGACTGCTCCAGTTCACGGGTGTGCCGAGCAGTTATGCGCTTGTCTTTTGCCACGACGACTTTGCCCGTCCGATCCGTGATGTCGAATCGCGCAACCTCTCCTTTGAGACGTTCGCCGACAAACTCCATCTGAGCACCACTGTCCATCAGGCGGAAGTTGTCATTGACGAAGAAGTTGGCCAAGATGGATTCGGGATTCAGCCCAATGGCTTTCAGCAGAATCGTGACGGGCATCTTGCGGCGCCGGTCAACACGAAAGTAGAGGATATCTTTAGGATCGAACTCGAAGTCGAGCCACGAACCACGATACGGGATGATCCGTGCCGAGAACAAGAGTTTGCCGGAGCTGTGCGTCTTGCCCTTGTCATGTTCGAAAAAGACGCCCGGAGAACGATGCAGCTGGGAGACAATTACTCGCTCTGTACCGTTGATGATGAAGGAGCCCTTTTCGGTCATGAGCGGCACTTCGCCCATGTAGACCTCTTGCTCTTTCACTTCTTTGACAACTTTGGACTGAGGCGTCGATGATTCACGGTCGTAGATGATCAACTGCACCCTGGCGCGAACCGCAGAGGCGAAAGTCAGTCCGCGGGTCTGGCATTCCCGCACATCGAATGCTGGCCGGGCAAGGTTGTATTCCAGAAACTTCATCTCGACAAACCCATTGTGCGAGACGATCGGAAACGCAGCATTGAACGCCGCTTGCAGGCCGTCGGTTGTCCGCTTCGACGGAGCAGTATCTGCCTGCAGAAATGCCGTGTAGGCATCCTTCTGCATCTGCAGCAAGTAGGGTACCTCGAGCACGCTCTCGCGGGAGCCGAAACTTTTTCGGATGCGCTTGCGTTCGGTGTAGGAATAGGGCATGAAATCTCCGGGCAAAGACAGGTGTCCTGGGATCTTTGAGGACTGGAATCCCGATCGTTGGAACGGGATGCTTGGCGGTCGGCCCCTACCGACCCTTGGCGGACGGTCGCGCATTGCACGCAACCCGGACCAAGCAGCGCCCCCCGCAGTCGGGATCAGAGGACACTCATAAACGCTGAGGTTCAGCGCTTATGAGTGGGCTCCCTACGAAATCCTGAAGCATCAAAGGCTGGAGCGCCCGTCGGTGCTCCAGCCTCCTTCGAGGATCCGAATTACTTGAGCTCGACTTTCGCCCCAGCATCTTCCAGCTTCTTCTTCGCAGCCTCGGCATCGGCCTTGGCAATACCTTCCTTAACGGGCTTCGGAGCGCCATCGACCAGATCTTTCGCTTCCTTAAGGCCAAGGCCAGTGATTTCGCGAACAGCCTTGATGACCGACACCTTGTTGGCGCCAGCCTCCGTCAGCACGACGGTGAATTCCGTCTTCTCCTCCGCAGCCGGCGCAGCCGCGCCACCACCGGCGGCCGGTGCAGCCATCGCAGCAGCGCTCACACCGAACTTCTCTTCAATCGCCTTGACGAGGTCGTTGAGCTCCATGACGGTCATGGAGTCCAGAGCTGTCAAAAACGTGTCTTTATCGAATGCCATGATAATTTTCCTAACAATTGGTTTACAGAAACTTCCACCGGCCAATCAGGCTGCGGTGGCTTCGCCTTTCTTTGCCGCGAGTGCACCCAACACCACCGCGGTGCGCGAGATGGGGGACTTCAACAGGCCACACAGCTGGGCCAGCAAAACTTCCTTCGGCGGAATGCTGGCCAATTGCTTCACGCCGTTGGCATCCAGGGCTTTCCCGGCAAAGGCGCCGCCACGAATCACCAATTTGTCATTGGTCTTGGCGAAATCAGCAACCACTTTTGCGGCAGCCACAGCGTCTTCGGAAAAGCCATAGATGAGCGGCCCGGTCATCTGGTCGGACACAACCTCAAACGACGATCCAGCGACAGCGCGGCGAGCCAAAGTGTTCTTCAGAACGCTAAGGCTGACACCATTGCTGCGAGCATTGGACCGCAATTGGGTCATGGCTGCGACCGTGATACCGCGGTATTCCGCCATCACCAGCGTTTGAGCTTTAGCGGCGAGGCCGGTCACTTCGGAAATGACCGCTTCTTTCTCACTGCGATTCAGACTCAAGGTCTACTCCTTAAAAAAATGAACTAGGCCGAATGGCTTCGTTCACACCGGTTTTCAGCGACCAACTGTTAAGGACATTGCCTCTAGCAGTGGTGTCGCCATCTGCGTTGGTTGAAAAGTCTATTAAGCACAATCGTTGCGCACCAACGGTCTCGGATGGCCTGCAGACTTGTTTCGAGTCCTGCAGCCCACCGCTCCGATCACTTTTTGGAGTGATCGAATTCTGTTGTGTTTCAAGCCAGGATTGACTGGGTATCCACGCGAACACCTACCCCCATGGTCGACGAGACAGCAATCTTGCGGAGATACACACCCTTGCTCGTCGCGGGTTTTGCCTTTGTCAATGCGTCGACCAATGCGGCGAGGTTTCCCTGCAATTTATCGGAATCGAACGAACGCCGCCCGATGGTGGCGTGAACAATGCCAGCCTTGTCGACACGGAACTGAACCTGTCCAGCCTTCGCGTTACGAACGGCAGTTGCAACGTCGGGTGTAACCGTGCCGACTTTCGGGTTCGGCATCAGACCACGAGGACCGAGAATTTGGCCGAGGGTACCGACAACACGCATGGCATCCGGTGCGGCAATGACGACATCAAAGGGCATCTGTCCGGCTTTTACCTGGGCAGCCAAGTCATCCATTCCAACCACGTCAGCTCCAGCTGCTTTGGCCTCCTCAGCCTTCGCACCCTGGGCAAAAACGGCCACACGTTTGGTTTTCCCGGTTCCGTTAGGCAATACAACCGCGCCTCGAACGACTTGGTCGGATTTTTTCGCATCTACACCGAGCTGCACTGCCACATCGATCGATTCGTCGAACTTTGCGCTGGCGCACTCCTTAACCAAGGCCAGCGCGTCGGTCAGAGGGTACAGCCTGGTGCTGTCTACTTTGCCTTGAAAGGACTTTTGCTTCTTAGTCAGCTGAGCCATGTCACACCCCTTCCACGATCACACCCATCGATCGGGCCGAACCCGCGATGGTCTTGACGGCAGCATTCAGGTCAGCAGCGGTCATATCTTTCATTTTTGTCTTGGCGATTTCCTCAAGCTGTGCTCGCGTAATCTTGCCCACCTTATCCAAATGTGGTCGCGAAGAACCCTTGTCCAGCTTGATCGCCTTTTTTATCAGCGTGGTCGCAGGGGGTGTCTTGATAATGAAAGTGAAGCTCTTGTCCGCGAACGCCGTGATGACGACCGGCAGGGGAAGGCCGGGTTCGACACCTTGAGTCTGCGCATTGAAAGCCTTGCAGAACTCCATGATGTTCAGACCGCGCTGACCCAATGCGGGACCGATCGGTGGGGACGGATTGGCCTTGCCTGCTGGCACTTGCAGCTTGACGAAGCCGACGATTTTTTTCGCCATGCTCTTACTCCTATCGGGTTCTAGCGCCCACTAACCAGCAGGCTCCCCGTAAATTGCGACTCTCACTTGCGCTGGCACGCCGAGTCGAAAAGCGCGTCAGATTTCCATCCGGACAGTCAGGTCTTTTCGACTTGACTGAACTCAAGCTCGACTGGTGTTGCCCGTCCAAAGATCGTTACCGATACACGAACTTTGTTCTTTTCGTAATTGACTTCCTCGACCGATCCGTTGAAATCGGTAAACGGTCCGTCTTTGACGCGAACATATTCGCCCACTTCGAATTCGACCTTATGGCGCGGTTTGTCTGCGCCTTCTTGCATTTGATTGACGATCTTTCGAACTTCTTCGTCCGAAATCGGTGCAGGACGATTTTTTGCGCCGCCAACGAAGCCGGTAACCTTGTTGGTGTGCTTTACCAAGTGCCATGTGTCATCGTCCATGACCATCTCGACAAGCACGTAACCCGGGAAAAACTTACGCTCGGTAGTCCGCTTCTGCCCGTTCTTCATCTCCACCACTTCTTCGGTGGGAACGAGAATGCGTCCGAACTTGGATTGCATTCCGGCACGCTGAATCCGCTCGGCAATATTGCGCTCCACCGACTTTTCCATCCCGGAATAGGCATGTACGACATACCACTTCAAGTCCGGGTTTGTGGCTGGCGCTCCAGAAGCCTGCTGTGTTTCGTCGTTCATCAGCGTTTCCATCCTAGGATCAGGTCATACAAAACCCACTCAAGAGTTTTGTCGGTCAGCCACAGGAAAATAGCCATCACAACGACGAAAGCGAAGACATAGGCCGTCGTCTGGACTGCCTCCTTACGGGAAGGCCAGACAACTTTTTTGACCTCCCGCCACGAATCACGTGCAAAGGCCAGAAGCTGTCGTCCATGCTCGGAAGATCCGAACACCACAATCGCAGCCACGACCCCAACGAGCAAGCCGCCCCACTGGGCCAGCGCACCTTGCTTCGAGAGCAGATAGAACGCCGCCAGGCCCGCCACCAGCAAAGCAGCTGACAAAGCCAGCTTCGCCTTGTCTGTCCCTGCGTGGACAGTTTCAACTTCGGAGGTAGCCATATGAGGCGAGATATGCCTTTTCTATTTACTTGGAAGTCTGTCCGTGGACAGACGCGGAAACCCGCCAGAGGTCTGGCGGGCTTGGAGGAGCCACGTCTCAGGTGGCAGGGGCAGTAGGAATCGAACCTACAACCTTCGGTTTTGGAGACCGACGCTCTGCCAATTGAGCTATACCCCTACAGAAAATCACTCGATGATTTTGGCAACGACGCCGGCGCCGACGGTGCGGCCACCCTCGCGGATGGCAAAGCGCAGGCCTTCTTCCATGGCGATCGGGGCGATCAGCTTG
>NZ_JBXVVU010000001.1:1963881-1965545 GCF_057219955.1 Curvibacter sp. T50 | reverse complement strand
CCGGTGATGCGCAGGCGATTGCCGGCGTCTACTCCGACATCGTCAACCTGGTGATCAAGGCCAAGTAAGCCGCCCCAAAGCCTCCGACACCCCCGGCCGGCTGCGCCGGCCCCACCCAACCCACCCCGCCCGAGGATGACTCGGCGGGGTGGGTGGCGTCTGGGGGAGGGTTGGGGGTGCGCTACGGGTGTTTCAGGGCGTTTTGGGCCGATACCCAGCGGGAAAAGGTCGCTTTATGCTATGAAAAATGATGGTCTCGGAGGGCTGACGCAGGGGTCATGAGCCCGGCGTTGGGGCGGCACCCAGTGCCTCCCAGCGCTCCAGGGCGGCCATCAGCGCGTCTTCGATTTCGCCATCCCGTGCGTGCAGTGCTGCGGCTTTCTGGGGATCGCGGCCGTAGAGGGTGCCATCCTGCAGTTGTTGCCGCAGCGTCTGCTGTTCGCGTTCCAGGGCTTCGATGTGGCCGGGCAAGGCGTCCAGCTCGCGTTGGTCCTTGTAGCTGAGTTTGGGCCGGCTTGCCGCCGGGGGGGCTTTGGCACTGGGCAGCGGGTCTTTCTTGTCGGCTACCGGCGCCTTCTGGTCTTTTGCCGCGCGTGAACCGGAAACGGGTGGTGCGGCATTGCTGCGGGCGGACTGCGTCAGCCAGTCCTGCACGCCGCCTTCAAACTCGCGCCAACGCCCGCAGCCCTCAAAGGCGATGGTGCTGGTCACCACGTTGTCGAGGAAGGTGCGATCGTGGCTGACCAGAAACACCGTGCCGTCATAGGTTTGCAGCAGGTCTTCCAGCAGCTCCAGCGTGTCGATGTCGAGGTCGTTGGTGGGCTCGTCCAGAACCAGAACGTTGGCCGGGCGCGCGAACAGGCGGGCCAGCAACAGCCGGTTGCGTTCCCCGCCCGACAGCGAGCCGACCGGCGAGGTCGCCCGGGCCGGGGCAAACAGGAAGTCACCAAGGTAGCTCTTGACATGCTGGCGCTTGTTGCCGATCTCGATCCACTCGCTGCCGGGACTGATGAAGTCTTCCAGGGTGGCTTCGAGATCGAGCGCGTTGCGCATCTGGTCGAAATAGGCCACGGTCAGATTGGTGCCCCGTCGCACGGTGCCCCAGGGGCTGTGGCCAGGCTCAGGCTGCGGTGCGCCGGCCGGCGGAGGGTCGGGCGGCAGTTCGCCCAGGATCAGCTTGAGCAACGTGGTCTTGCCGGCCCCGTTGGGGCCGAGCAGGCCGATCTTGTCGCCGCGAAGGATCGTGGCTGAAAAATCATCGACGATGCACCGCTCGGCGAAGGTTTTGGACACATGGGCCAGTTCGGCCACCAGTTTGCCGCTGGCCGCGCCACTGTTGACATCCATCCGGACGCGGCCGACGGCCTCCCGTCGCGCCGCGCGTTTGGCCCGCAACTCCTGCAGCCGGACGATTCGGGCCTGCGCCCGGGTGCGGCGCGCCTCCACGCCCTTGCGGATCCAGACTTCTTCCTGCGCCAGCAGTTTGTCGGCCTTGGCCTGAATCACTGCTTCCTGCGTCAGCTGCTCTTCCTTCAGGACCTGATATGTCGTGAAATTGCCCGGATAGGAACGCAGTTGCCCGCGGTCAAGTTCGACGATGCGGGTGGACACCCGATCCAGGAACGCTCGGTCATGGGTGATCACCACCACGCTGCCCCGAAAGT
>NZ_JBXVVU010000001.1:1766381-1958881 GCF_057219955.1 Curvibacter sp. T50 | reverse complement strand
GGTGCTGGAAGATTAAATGATGGGGTGCAAGCTCTTGATTGAAGTCCCAGTAAACGGCGGCCGTAACTATAACGGTCCTAAGGTAGCGAAATTCCTTGTCGGGTAAGTTCCGACCTGCACGAATGGCGTAACGATGGCCACACTGTCTCCTCCTGAGACTCAGCGAAGTTGAAATGTTTGTGATGATGCAATCTCCCCGCGGAAAGACGGAAAGACCCCATGAACCTTTACTGTAGCTTTGTATTGGACTTTGAACAGATCTGTGTAGGATAGGTGGGAGGCTTTGAAGTGTGGTCGCTAGATCGCATGGAGCCAACGTTGAAATACCACCCTGGTGTGTTTGAGGTTCTAACCTAGGTCCATTATCTGGATCGGGGACAGTGCATGGTAGGCAGTTTGACTGGGGCGGTCTCCTCCCAAAGCGTAACGGAGGAGTTCGAAGGTACGCTAGGTACGGTCGGACATCGTGCTAATAGTGCAATGGCATAAGCGTGCTTAACTGCGAGACTGACAAGTCGAGCAGATGCGAAAGCAGGACATAGTGATCCGGTGGTTCTGTATGGAAGGGCCATCGCTCAACGGATAAAAGGTACTCTGGGGATAACAGGCTGATACCGCCCAAGAGTTCATATCGACGGCGGTGTTTGGCACCTCGATGTCGGCTCATCTCATCCTGGGGCTGTAGCCGGTCCCAAGGGTATGGCTGTTCGCCATTTAAAGAGGTACGTGAGCTGGGTTTAAAACGTCGTGAGACAGTTTGGTCCCTATCTTCCGTGGGCGCTGCAGATTTGAGGAAGCCTGCTCCTAGTACGAGAGGACCGGAGTGGACACACCTCTGGTGTATCGGTTGTCACGCCAGTGGCATTGCCGAGTAGCTAAGTGTGGAAGAGATAACCGCTGAAAGCATCTAAGCGGGAAACTCGTTTCAAGATGAGATCTGCCGGGGCCTTGAGCCCCCTGAAGAGTCGTTCAAGACCAGGACGTTGATAGGCTGGGTGTGGAAGCGCAGTAATGCGTTAAGCTAACCAGTACTAATTGCTCGTGCGGCTTGACCCTATAACTTTGACCAGCCGGTCAGGGTTGTTATGCCAGGTGACGCAATCAAACCAAGCTGATTTGCTCTATGAATTCGTCGGACTGACCCGTCAGTCCGACTCCCGGTTATGCCTGATGACCATAGCGAGGTGGTCCCACTCCTTCCCATCCCGAACAGGACAGTGAAACGCCTCTGCGCCGATGATAGTGCGGATTCCCGTGTGAAAGTAGGACATCGTCAGGCTTCTACAGCCAAAAACGCCCAACCAATCGGTTGGGCGTTTTTTTTGCCGCATCAGAGCCGCTTTGAAGGCGAGAGAAGGGCATCGAGCAGGGATTCGGCGCTTTTAGGGTCGCAATCGAAGAACTGGTGAATCAAGGTGTGCTCACGTTCATGGATCAAGTCCAGGAATGATTCTGCGTGGCCGTTTACGGAGGCGAGTTCCGCGAAAGTATCGAAACCTCTTTCGAGGAAGAGCTGGAGCGCACCAAGCCCAGCGGCACGCGCCGGCGTGCGCATGAGTCGCAACAGTTGTCGCAGGCCGGGTGTACGGGTCAAGCGGACAAGGTCCCGACCAATCTTCTGCACACTTTCGAGCTGTCGCAAGCGTTGGTCGCGGTGGCCTACGGTTCGCCATGCGTGGATGTACCTTGCTGAGTCTCGGTCAATTGAAAATGGCCACGCAAGTGCCATCGCGTGATCGAGTTCTTCCGTCAGCGCATGGAGCTGAGCCAAGACTAGCGCAGTATCTACAACGGCCTGCGGAAAGAGACGCTCCAACGCGCCGGCGATGCGGCCGAACTGGTCGTCACGTTCGCGGAAATCGCGATCCCCGTAGAGTTCCTCCAGAAAGAACAGTGCGGCCTTTCGGTAGACTGGGCTCGCCAGCAGATCTTGATATGTCGCTGAGAACCTGGCGCCCTGAAGAGCCTTGACCTGGCGTAGAGCCGCTCCAGTATCCGGGTGTGTGGTGCTGTGTTCCCGGATCTGGTTTACCTGTGCGACGGCACGTCGTATTCGCTCTGCTGCGTCAGCCATGGCAGCGGAGTGTACAAACTCCCAAGAACAAAGGCAGAGCCGTGACTCTAGGCGCTGGATTCAAGAACTGGCATAGTTCTGTCATGCTTGTCCTTCTGCGCGGTTCGATCGTAAGGCCAAGTTGCCAGCCGGAAGGGGAAACGTGAGCCTGGCTGTACGTCTGGGGTTGGCCTGGCTTGCTGGGATCGTTCTTGTTGCCGGCTCGGCGCTCATCACGACGAAGACCTCCATGGCCGGACTGTCGATCGTTTGCGCGCTGGGAGCGATCCCGGCCCTGTTTTTCCTGACCGTTGGAGCCCAGTGTCTTTTTGCTGCCCGTCAGAATCGGTTGCAAAGGTCTGTCGCTGCCGGAGGGCGCCAATGGACTGGCGTATGGTGGCGCGAATCGCTGCGGTCGATGCAGATATTCGGACTGTGGCAAGTTGCCCTGTGGCGCACGCCGCCAGATCGCCTCGAAGGAATCAAACCGGGCTACCCGGGTGTGGTCTTTGTTCATGGGTTCATGTGTAACCGGGGGTTGTGGCGCTTGTGGATGCAAGAACTGGACTCCGAGCAACGGGCTTTTATCGCCGTGAACCTCGAACCCGTCTACGGTTCCATCGATGGATACAGCTCCTCCATTCAAGCCGCCGTTGAACTGATGATTGCGCGCACGGGGGTGACGCCCGTGGTGGTCTGCCATAGCATGGGAGGTTTGGCCGTGCGGGCATGGTTGCGCCGGGTCGGACCCCAAGGCCTGACTCAGGTCCGGCGGATCATCACGCTCGGAACACCCCACCGAGGTACCTGGATGGCCCGCTTTGGCCACGCCCGCAATGCGCGCGAAATGCGCCAAGGTAGTCCCTGGCTGACCGCACTGCAGCAAGAGCAGCCTCCGGGTCTGGGTGCGTACCTCACCTGCTGGTACAGCAACTGCGACAATATCGTGTTCCCGGCCTTGACGGCGGTACACGACGGCGCCGAGTCTCGCATGGCCCCTGCGCGTGGGCATCTGGAGTTGGCGACGGATGCCTATGTACGCGAGCAATGCCTTGCGCAGATCCGAAGCCTGAGCCCGGAGTCGGCGGTTACCTCTGACAAACCTGAGGCAGGCAAGGTGTTTCCCGGAACATCACAGTAAACCGCTTTCATCCGACAAGAGATACAAAAGGAGGAACGATGGCGCTGATTGTGGTGGTCGAAGACGATCCCGGAACCCGCATGCTGATTGCGTCCGTGCTCAAGAAGGAAGGGCATGATGTGCTGACCGCCGACAACGGATCGCAAGGCATGGCCGTCATTCGAGGTCGACGACCCGATCTGATCCTGAGCGATGTCGAAATGGCGCCGATGAATGGATTCGAACTCCTCGCGGCGATACGCAATGACCCGGTCGCCCGAGGTACACCCGTCATCCTGCTGACCTCGCTGCATGAGCGCGCCCACATCCGCATCGGCATGACCTCAGGCGCGGACGACTACCTTACCAAACCCTTCCGGGCCAGTGAATTGCGTGATGCTGTGCTGGCGCAACTGGGTAAGCGCGAGCTACAAAACGCGATCCAGGCCGCCGCGCTGGACCATGCGGTGCAAAAAGCGCTGGAAGCGCATACCCACGAGCTGTCACGTGTCTACGAACGGCGTCTCGCCGCCGCGCTGGATGAGCGCTGGTCTGCGTCCCAAGGCTCGGAAAGCGACGAAGCCATTGTTCAGGGCAGCATCGTTACCGTCGCCTTCAACAACTATCCCGTTTTGTCAGAGCGATTGCCGGTCCATCAGTTGGCCGAACTGGTCAAACGCTTCTACAGCGGCGTCGGCGACACGGTCTACCTCTTTGGCGCACGGCATCTGTCGTTTCTCGGGAGCGGGCTGGGTGCCGTATTTGTTGACAGCAACGACACGAACTCCGTCGCCCACAATCTTCGGGCGGTCCGGGCGTCGTTCGGCCTCAGCGACACTGCGCGCAGTTTGCGCCAGTTCTCCGAACCTTGGCTGGACGAGGCCCAGGTTGCTCGTTTTGGCATCACGGTCGCCGTTCATGATGGGCCCATGCTGCTGGCGACCTTGCAAGACCCCTTGCATGATGCGGCATCACAGACCCTCCCGCTGGGGCAGGCAGCAACCGCCGCCCTGCAGATCAATCGCCACATCCAGAAACTCGGGTGGTCCGTCGGCGCCAGCGCCAGTTTTCTGACCAGCCTGGGGCAGGTTGTCCGCACCGGCCGGCAGGCGGAGCTGGCTTTGCCCGGGAGCGGCCAGCCATTTCCGGTCGTGGAACTGCTGGGTCTTCGTTCCTGATATACCGAAGACCACGCAGGTCACCCGGCGCACGCTCATCGGGGTGGCTCAGCCCTTGAGCACCCCGCGGCGCATCTGGTCCAGCTCCATGGTTTCGAACAGCGCCTTGAAATTGCCCTCGCCGAAGCCCTCGTTGCCCTTGCGCTGGATGAACTCGAAAAAGATCGGCCCCAGCTGGTTCTCGCTGAAGATCTGCAGCAGCAGCTCGCTCGGGGTGCCGTCCACCAGGATGTTGCGCTGGCGCAGCGCTTCGAGGTCTTCGCCGTGGCCGGGAATGCGTTTGTCCAGCAGCTCGTAATAGGTGTCGCTGGTGCTCAGCAGGTTCATGCCCGCCAGCTGCAGCGCGTCCACCGTGTCGTACAGGTTGTTCGTGGCCAGCGCAATGTGCTGGATGCCCTCGCCGTGGTAGCGGTCCAGATACTCCTGCACCTGGCCGGCCTTGTCATTGCCTTCTTCGTTGATCGGGATGCGGATCTTGCCGCAGGGGCTGGTCATCGCCTTGCTTTTGATGCCGGTCTGCTGGCCTTCGAGGTCAAAGTAGCGCACCTCGCGGAAATTGAAGAGGCGCTCGTAAAAACCCGCCCACTCGCCCATGCGGCCGCGGTGCACGTTGTGGGTCAGGTGGTCGATCACCGTCATGCCGTAGCCGGCGGGGTTCAGTTCGGCGCCGGGCAGCGGCTCGAAGTCCACGTCGTAGAAACCGATGTTGCCAATGTCACCTTCTTTGGCGCCGTTCTTGCCGCGCCAGCGGTCGATGAAATAAATGATCGAGTCGCCGATGCCCTTGATGGCCGGGATGTTCAGCTCGCCCGGGCCGGCTTGGCCGGCATAACCCCAGGCGCCCAGCGACAGCGCACGCTCGTAGGCGGCTTTCGCGTCGCGCACCCGGAAAGCGATGGCACAGATGCTGGGGCCGTGCAGCCGCGCGAAACGCTGGGCAAACGAATCCGGCTCGGCATTCAGGATGAAGTTGATGCCGCCCTGGCGGTACAGCATCACCGCCTTGTGGCGGTGCCTGGCAATCGCCTTGAAGCCCATGCGCTCGAACAGTTCGCCCATCGCCTGGGGGTCGGGCGCGGCGTATTCGATGAATTCGAAGCCGTCGGTGCCCATGGGGTTGTCCCATGGGGATGCCGGCGGCGTCGCGGTGGCGGGCAGGGAAGCGGTCATCGGTGTCTCCTTGTCTAAAGAATGAGGTGCCACTGTATCGGTGCGGGGCCTCAGTTTTTCTGCGAAATAGGACTCTTGATTTCTATCAAACGCATGAAAACTGCGAAAATGCGAATATGGAAGCACTCGACAAGCTGGATCGGCAGATTCTGCGCAGTCTGCAGGCGGATGGCCGGGCCACTTATGACCAGATCGCCGACGGAGTGGGTCTTTCGCCCAGCGCCGTACTTCGCCGGGTCAAGCGCCTTGAGGACGCCGGTGTCATTGACCGCTACGTTGCGCTGGTGAGACCGGAATCGGTGGGCTTGGGCCTGAGCGCCTGGATCAATGTTCGACTGGAGAAAGCCAGCGGCGCCGCCAAGCGCAACCCGATGGACGAATTCCGCGCCAGCGTCCAGGCGTGGCCCGAAGTGGTCGAATGCATGGCCTTGACCGGCGAGATGGATTTTTTGCTCCGTCTGGTGGTGTCTGACATGACCGCCTATTCCCGTTTCATGATGGACACCTTGCTCAAACACCCCAGTGTGCAGGACTGCAAGACCAGTTTTGTCATGGACCGGGTCAAGTCGACCACCGCCATTCCCGTCTGAGGCAAGCGTCGTAACGCTATATTTAATATAGCTAAAAATGACCTTTTTACGCTGGATATCGGCGGTTTTTGTCAAAAATTGCGCCGCAACGGCATTGTGCGCGTCGTCCGGGTGTCCGCAGCGCCGAAAACCCGCGTATCCGGTGCTCTCTCCTGCCCGCACGCGGGCGGCGTAGCGGTTCGGTGCTGCAGGACCCGGGTTTGCGGCGATGGCAAACGAGCGCTTTGGCCCTCTTTTTCACCTGCCAGGCCGGGAAATCCGTCGTTTCGGAGACGAATTCCACAATTCAGCCGTGGATTTGGAGTGGAAAACCTAGGGAAAACCCTTAAATTCTTCTCCATGGACAGCACACGACTTTCCCTCGACGAATGGGTGGACGCTGCGGACGCCGGTTTGCCGGCCTCGCCGCGCCGCTCCCGGGTAGCCATTCGCGCCATCCCCGTCAAACACCGGCGCAAGGTTGCCGACCATCTCCTTGCCCTGAGCCCGAACGACCGGTATCTGCGTTTCGGCTACGGTGCGCGAGATGAACAGATCAACCAGTACGTGGACCGCCTCGATTTTGACCGCGATGAAATCTACGGCATCTATAACCGGCACCTGGCCTTGGTGGCTGTGGCCCATCTGGCGTATTCGGTGGACGCTGAGTTGCAGTCCTGTGCCGAATTCGGGGTCTCGGTGTTGCCCCATGTGCGGGGGCGCGGATTGGGCGCGCGCCTGTTTGACCGGGCCATGATCCATGCCCGCAATGAAGGGGTCCGACTGTTCTTCATCCATGCGCTCTCGGAAAACGTGGCGATGCTGCGAATCGCGCGCAAGTCGGGTGCGGTTGTCGAACGCGATGGCAGCGAGAGCGAGGCCTGGCTGGAGTTGCAGGCAGCCAGCCTGGACTCGCGCCTCGACGAGTTCCTGGACGACCGGATTGCGGCGGTCGACTACCGACTCAAGGCGCAGCTCAAGCAGGTTCGTGATCTGGCTGAAGGTGTTCTGCAGGTGCCCCAGCAGGTGCGCGCCGCCTTGTTTCCCCCCGCGCAATAGCGCCGGGCGGACGGCTGCCCGGGTCTCCGTGCGGGTTCGCCTCGGGTGGTTCATGACGGGCGGATGGAGTATGCTATTTGTCCTTTGACTACGGCATGTCCTGCTTCCGATCATCGTGTCCGACCCCCTCCCGGCCCGCCCGGTTCAACGCGAAGACAAGCGATCCTTTCTCCAGAAACTGGCTGAATTCATTCACCCCGGACCCGATTCGCCAGAAGAGCTGATCGAGGCGCTGGCGGACGCCGAAGAAAACAAGGTCATCAACGCAGAGAGTCGGAACATGCTTGAAGGCGTGATCCGCCTGGCCGACATGACCGCCGGGGACGTCATGGTGGCTGCGCCGCGCATGGACTTGATCGACATCGCCTCGGGCCCCGACGAATTGCTCAATCTGGTGATCGAGACGGCACACTCCCGTTTCCCGGTCTACGAGGGCGAAAAAGAGAACGTCATCGGCATCCTCATGGCCAAGGACCTGCTCAAGCTGCAGCGAGCACCGGAGCTCAACATCCGCGCCTTGTTGCGACCGGCCACCTTCATCCCGGAAAGCAAGCGGCTCAACGACCTGTTGCGTGAATTTCGGGGCAACCGCAACCACCTGGCGATCGTCATTGACGAATTCGGCCGTACCGCCGGCCTGATCACGATTGAAGATGTGCTCGAGCAGATCGTCGGCGAAATTGACGACGAGTTTGACGTCGACGAAGACCAGGGGGATATCTATGGTCTGGCCGACCGGACCTTCCGTGTCAGTGGCGACACCCCGCTGGAGCGGGTCAATGAGGCGTTCGGCGTTGACCTCGCCAATGCGCTGGAGGATGCGGACGAGCAGGATTTCGACACCATCGGTGGACTGGTCGCCCACCACATGGGTCACGTGCCACGCCGGGGCGAGGGCTGCACCCTGTGTGGCCTCACATTCACGGTACTGCTGACCCGCGGGGGCGCGGTGCGGTGGTTCCGGGTGTCGCTGGCAAAGCAGCCCACCTGACCGGTGACGGCGCCGTACCGCCGCCCCGGCCGGTGACCGGCGAGTGATCCCGCAGCGGCCGCACACATGAACCGACTGCCTGTCCAACTGGCCCTGGCGATGCTGGCCGGAGCCCTGCAGGCCCTGGCGCTGGGCTCCCCCCTGTCCGACGGCCTGCCGCTTTGGTGGCTGCAGCTGGGGAGTCTGGCGATCCTGGCCGCCCTGCTGGACCGGCAGGTGGACTTTGCGGCCGGATCGCTGGCGTTCAGGCCAGCGTGTGACTTCTCTGGAGCGAACGGGCCGTTGATCTCCCCAGGAAATCCGGCCGCACGTCCGTGGAGGGCGTGTGCCGTCGGGCTGGTTTTTGCGAGCACCTGGCTTGCCGGGACATTCTGGTGGTTGTTCATCTCCATGCACACCTACGGCGGACTGGCGGCACCGTTGGCCGGGTTGGCGGTGCTGGCACTGGCGGGCACGCTGGCACTCTATTACGCCGTCGGCACGGCCGTCTATTTCATGATCTTTGTGGCGATACCCAGCGCAAAAAGGTCGTTTCGCGCTCTTGTTTTTGCCTCGTTGTGGACGCTGGCAGAGCTGGCCCGGGGCCAGTTTTTCACCGGGTTCCCGTGGGGCGCCGGCGGCTATGCCCATGTGGAAGGTCTGCTGTCCGGCTATGCCCCCTGGGTGGGGGTGTACGGTGTTGGCGCGGTGGCGGCCTGGGTCGCGTCCACCGCACCCCGCTTGCTGGACTGTGGCCCCTGGCCGCGCCTGAGCCTTTTGCTGGTGCTGACATGGCCCACGGTTGCGGCCGTGCCCGGCCCGCCGACCGGGGCCCACTCGGCGGGCCGCATGACGGTGGAGTTGCTCCAAGGCAATATCGCCCAGAACGAAAAATTCCAGGCCCGCACCGGCATCGCCGATGCGCTGAACTGGTATGGCTCGGCCTTGAAAGCGGCCAGCGCCGAGCTTGTTGTCGCACCCGAAACAGCGCTGCCAATGTTGCCCCGTCAGCTTCCCGACGCCCTGTGGGACACGCTGCGTGCGCGCTTCGAGGGCGCGGAAAAACGTCAGGCCGCCCTGATCGGCATCCCGCTGGGGGACTACGAACGCGGCTACACCAATTCGGTGGTTGCGTTGTTGCCCGCGGTGCCTTTCACCGATGCCGGCGGGTGGCGCTACCACAAGCACCACCTGGTGCCGTTCGGCGAATTCATCCCGCCGGGTTTCCGGTGGTTCGTGCGGATGATGAGCATTCCGCTGGGCGACTTCAACCGGGGCGCGGTGGCCCAGCCATCGCTGGAGTTTGGCGGGCAGCGGCTGGCCGCCAACATCTGCTACGAGGATCTGTTCGGCGAAGAGCTCGGTGCCCGCTTTGCCGACCCGGCCACCGCCCCGACCGCGTTCGTGAACCTGAGCAACATTGCCTGGTTCGGCGACACGGTGGCCATTGACCAGCATTTGGCCATCTCCCGCATGCGGGCAATGGAGTTTGCGCGGCCCATGCTGCGCGCCACCAACACTGGCGCGACAGCGATCATCGACCACCGGGGCCAGGTGGTCGCGCAACTGCCACGGCTGACCCGGGGCGTGCTGCGTGGTGAGTTCGAGGGCTGGACCGAGCGGACCGTCTATGCCCGCTGGGTGTCCGCCTGGGGCCTGGCGCCGCTGTGGGCGTTGGGCCTGGCGGTGCTGCTGTTCAGCCTGTGGCGCGCACGAGCCGGCCGGGCCGCGCGGCGGTGAGTGCGCTCTCGCGCCGCACACACTGGCCGGCCACCCAGGTGCCGACGTAGCCGCGCGCTTCCTGCACGAAACGCCGCCCGCCGGCCGGCAGGTCGCGCCGCAGCTGCATCGCGCCCACCGACAGCCGCGCGGGGTCGATCACGTTCAGGTCGGCCCGCTGGCCGACCGCGATCTCGCCCCGGTCTTTCAGGCCCAGGTACCGGGCGTTGCGGCGGGTCATCAGCTCCACCGCCTGCTCCAGCGTGAAGCGCGCGCCGGCGCGACGCTGCACCCAGTGCGTGAGCATGAAGGTGGGAAAACTGGCGTCACACACCGTGCCCACGTGCGCGCCGGCGTCGGCCAGCGAGAACAGCGCCTGCGGGTGCGACAGCATGGCGTGGATCACGTCCAGATTGCCGCCGTTGTAGTTGAAGATCGGGAAATAGATCAGGGCGCTGCCGTCCCCGGCGCTGAGGTGGTCGTACAGCGCCTCCAGCGCGGTGGTGCCGGCCATGCGTGCGCGCGCGGCGAAGCTGGCCTGCACCGGTGGCTCGTAGTCGGGCTCGTCACCCAGCGGGAACATGCGACCGCTGATCAGCTCGATGCGCGCCAGCAGGATGTCCACCAGCGGCGGAATCGGCGTGCCGTCGCCGGCCAGGCGGCCGGAGCGCTCGGACAGGATGCGGGTGCGCCGCGCCGGCTCGCGCAGCGCCGCGGCGCGTTCGGCCAGCGGCAGGTGGGCCACTTCCAGGTAGCCTGGAAAGCCCATGAACGGGTGAAAACTCGCGTCCAGCCCGATCACCACCCCGATGCCGCGTGCCGCCGCCTGCAGGTGGATCGGCAGGCCGCGGGCCACGGCAGCCTCCACCCGGGTCTGGATGGCCTTGTACTGCTCGCCCCCCGGGTCGCGCTGCAGCCAGCTCAGCGACAGCGGCCGGCCGGCGGCGCGCGCCAGCGCTTCGACCAGGTCGAACTCGGCGTCGAAGCGGCCGGGAGCGCGCAGCAGGTCAAAGTCGCTCACCATCTGCACCACACCGTGGTTCAGGCCCTCGAAGGCGCGGGCGATGCCGGTCAGCTCGGCCTCGGTGGCTTCGGCCGCCGGGGTGTCGTGGCCTTCGGCGGTGCGGTGGTTGTCCGAGCGGCCGGTGGAAAACCCCACCGCACCGGCTTCGAGCGCCTCGCGCACCAGCGCCCGCATGGCGGCAATGTCGTCGGCGGTGGCCGGCTCGCCCGCCACCGCGCGCGGGCCCATCACCGCCATGCGCACCGGGTCGTGCGGCACCAGCGTCAGGAAGTCCAGGCTGTGCGGCATGGCGTCCAGCGCCGCCATGTACTCGGGAAAACTCTGCCAGTTCCAGCGGATACCCTCGGCCAGCGCCGAGCCGGGAATGTCTTCCACCCCTTCCATCAGGCTGATCAGGCGCTGTTCTTCACCCCGGCGCACCGGCGCAAAGCCGACGCCGCAGTTGCCCATCACCAGCGTGGTGGTGCCGTGCCAGATGCTGGGCACAAACTGCTCGTCCCAGCTGGCCTGGCCGTCGTAATGGGTGTGAATGTCCACGAAGCCGGGGGTGACCCAGGCGCCACGGGCGTCCACCGTTTCGCGGGCGGCCTCGGTGATGCGGCCCACGGCCACGATGCGGCCGTCCTTCACGCCCACGTCGGCGCAGAACGCCGGTGCGCCGGTGCCGTCGACGACGGTGCCGCCTTCAATGCGCAGATCGAGCATCTTGTTTCCTCCACCAGAATGCACAGCCCAGGCCGCTGACGATATGCCAGATGCCCCACAGGCTGGCGATGATCACCATGCCCAGGTCGCTGCCGAACTGCACCGCGATGATGCCCAGCGCCAGCCCCGAGTTCTGCATGCCGCCTTCGATCATCACCGCACGGCGGTCGCGTTCGGGCAGGCGCATCAGTGTGGATGTGATCCAGCCGAAGGCCAGGCCGCAGGCGTTGTGCGCGATCACCAGCCCCAGCATCGGCAGCAGGCCCAGCGTCAGCAGCTGGCGCTCGCGCACCAGGCCGAGGGCGATGAAAGCCAGCAGGGCAAAAAGCGAAAAATTGGCCAAGGGCTTCTGGATTTTTTCCGTCAGGGCCGGCAGCCGCCAGGCAAACGCCAGGCCCGCCAGCATCGGCGCGGCCAGCAGCGCCAACAGGCTGAACCAGATGTCGGACGCGTCGATCGAGAGGGTTTTCAGCCATGACGCTGTGGCCGGGTTGGTGGACACCATCCAGGAAAAGTTCAACGGCGTCAGCACCAGCGCCAGCAGCGCCGCCACCGCCGACACCGCCACCGACAGCGCGGTGTTGCCGCGGCCGAAGTGGGTAATGACGTTGCTCAGCGAGCCACCGGGGCAGGCGGCGACCAGCAACATCGCGGCTTCCACATTGGGCGGCAGGTCGAGCGCCAGGGTGGCGGCCCAGGTGCCCACGGGCAGCAGCAGAAACTGCGGAATCAGCCCGCCGACCACCGCGCGCGGGTCGCGGGCAATGCGCAGGAAATCGCCCACACGCAGCTCCAGCGCGACGGAAAACACCATCGTGGCCAGCACGGCGCTCAGGATCAGTTGGGGGGTTGACATGACGGTTGCCGCAAACTTGCAGGTTAGCCCAATGCGGGCGACTTAAAATCAAGGGTTTTCGCGGGTTGCGCCGCGCCCCATCCCGAATCCGGACCGGTACAACCGGCTCCCCAAACCATGTTGACCTTCCAGCAAATCATTCTCACGCTGCAGTCCTACTGGGACGCCCAGGGCTGCGCGCTGCTGCAGCCCTACGACATGGAGGTCGGCGCCGGCACCAGCCACACTGCCACCTTTTTGCGCGCCCTCGGCCCCGAGCCCTGGAAAGCCGCCTACGTGCAGCCCAGCCGCCGCCCCAAGGACGGCCGTTACGGCGAAAACCCCAACCGCCTGCAGCACTACTACCAGTACCAGGTGGTGCTCAAACCCGCGCCCGGCAACATCCTGGAGCTGTACCTGGGCAGCCTGGAGGCGCTGGGGTTCGACCTGAAGAAAAACGACATCCGTTTTGTCGAGGACGACTGGGAGAACCCCACGCTCGGCGCCTGGGGGCTGGGCTGGGAGGTGTGGCTCAACGGCATGGAGGTGACGCAGTTCACCTATTTCCAGCAGGTCGGCGGCATTGACTGCAAGCCCATCACCGGCGAGATCACCTACGGCCTGGAGCGCCTGGCCATGTACCTGCAGGGCGTGGACAACGTCTACAACCTGCAATGGACCGACACGCTGAAATACGGCGACGTCTACCACCAGAACGAGGTCGAGCAGTCCACCTACAACTTCGAGCACAGCGACGCCGACTTCCTCTTCACCGCCTTCACCGCCCATGAAAAACAGGCGAAGTACCTGATGGAACAGCAGCTCGCGCTGCCGGCCTACGAGCAGGTGCTCAAGGCGGCCCACACTTTCAACCTGCTGGACGCGCGTGGCGCGATTTCGGTGACCGAGCGCGCCGCCTACATCGGCCGCATCCGCAACCTGGCGCGCGCCGTGGCACAGAGCTATTACGACAGCCGCGAGCGCCTGGGCTTTCCGATGGCCCCGCGCGAATGGGTGGCCCGCATCCAGAAGAAGGCCGCCTGAACGCGGAGAACCACAACATGACCATCCAGAACCTGCTCGTCGAACTCTTCGTCGAAGAACTGCCGCCCAAGGCGTTGAAAAAGCTGGGCGAATCTTTTGCCGGCACACTGGCGGAACAATTGACCGCCCAGGGACTGACCTCGGCCGATACTGTGGTCACCGCGTACGCATCGCCCCGGCGGCTGGCGGCCCATGTCAGCCATGTCTGGCTCAAGGCCGAAGACAAGGCCGTGCAACAGAAGCTGATGCCCGTGGCCGTGGGCCTGGACGCCGCCGGTCGGCCGACGCCGGCGCTGCTGAAGAAGCTGGCCGCACTGGGCGCCGACATGTCCGACCCGGCCGCGCTGGCGGCCTCGCTCAAGCGCGCCCCCGACGGCAAGGCGGAGGCGCTGTTCTACGACAGCCTGGTCAGCGGCGCCACGCTGGACACCGGTCTGCAGAAGGCGCTGGACGACGCCATCGCGAAGCTGCCGATTCCCAAGGTCATGAGTTACCAGCTGGAGACCGATTGCGAGCTGCCGGGCTGGAGCACAGTGCACTTCGTGCGCCCGGCGCACAGCCTGGTGGCACTGCATGGCGCCACCGTGGTGCCGGTCAAGGCGCTGGGGCTGAGTGCCGGCCATACCACACAGGGCCACCGCTTCGAGGCGGCATTGTCCCCGGTGGTGATTGCCGACGCCGACGCCTATGCCGACACGCTGCGCCGTGACGGCGCGGTGATTGCGTCGTTCGCCGAGCGCCGCGCAGAGATCGTGCGCCAGCTGGCCGCGGCAGCGGCCCGGGTGGGCGGCGGCTGCCGGCCGATCGACGACGACGCGCTGCTGGACGAGGTCACGGCGCTGGTCGAGCGCCCGAACGTGCTGGTGTGCGAATTCGAGACCCAGTTCCTTGATGTGCCGCAGGAATGCCTGATCCTCACGATGAAGGCCAACCAGAAATACTTCCCGCTGCTGGACGCCGCGGGCAAGCTGACGAACCGGTTTCTGGTGGTCAGCAACATCAGCCCGCAGGATGCCAGCGCCGTCATCGGTGGCAACGAGCGGGTGGTGCGCCCCCGCCTGGCCGACGCCAAATTCTTCTTCGACCAGGACCGCAAGAAAACCCTGGACAGCCGCGTCGAGGGACTGTCCAAGGTGGTCTATCACAACAAGCTGGGCACCCAGGGCGAGCGGGTCGAGCGCGTGCGCGCCATCGCGCGGGCCATCGGAGGGCAGATCGGCGGCGACGTGCTCGCCCGGAGCGCCGACACCGCCGCGCGCCTGGCCAAGACCGACCTGCTGACCGACATGGTGGGCGAGTTCCCCGAGCTGCAGGGCATCATGGGCGGCTACTACGCCCGTCATGACGGCCTGTCCGAAGACATTGCCTTCGCCATCGAAGACCACTACAAGCCCCGTTTTGCCGGCGACGAGCTGCCGCGCACCCCGACCGGCGTGGTTGTGGCACTGGCCGACAAGCTGGAGACGCTGGTCGGCCTGTTCGGCATCGGCAACCTGCCCACCGGCGACAAAGATCCGTTTGCGTTGCGCCGCCATGCGCTGGGCCTGATCCGGATGTTGATCGAGCGCAATCTGCCGCTGGACCTGGCGCAGCTGCTCGACGCAGCGGTGCCGGCGTTCGGTGATCGCATCGCCGACGCCCGTGTCGCATTGTCCGAATTCATCTACGACCGGCTGGCGGGCTCGCTGCGGGAGCAGGGCTTCAGCGCCCAGGAAGTGGACGCCGTGTTGGCCCTTCATCCCACGCGACTGGGGCTGGTGCCGCAGCGTCTGGTGGCCGTGCGTTCGTTTGCCGCCTTGCCGGAAAGCGCGGCGCTGGCCGCGGCTAACAAGCGGATCGCCAACATTTTGCGCAAGGCGGGCGAGGTTGACCCGCATGTCAATCCGGCACTGTTGACCGAACCGGCCGAACAGGCACTGCACCAGGCGGCACTGGCCATCGTGCCGCAGGCCAACGCCCGGTTCGAGGCGGGCGACTTTACCGCGTCGCTGCAGATTCTGGCCGGCTTTCGTGCGCCTGTTGACGCGTTCTTTGACGATGTGATGGTCAATGCCGAGGCGCTGGACCTGCGGCTGAACCGCCAGGGCTTGTTGCGTCTGGTCCATGACGCCATGAACCGGGTCGCCGATCTGTCGCGACTGGCAAGCTGAGCGACAGACGGCACGCCACAGCGGCAGCGCCAGCCATGACTGCATCTTCCCCATTCCCCGCGGCTGAAGCGCCTGGCGCCTGGAAGCCGGCGCTCGTCATGGCACTGCTGTTCGGCCCTGCGGCGGCCTGGGTGGTGCTGCGCTGGGTGCTGGACTTCCTGGCGTCTGCCGGCGCCGACATGGAGGCGCTGGCCTTGCACCCGGTCGGTACCACCACCGGCTGGCTGCAGGCGCTGTGGCCTTTTATGCTCGGAGCCGGCGTCTTGGCGCTTTTGGTGGTGTTGACATGGCGCTGGGGGCTGTCGCGCATGGCGCCGCTGCTGAGCGCTTGTTGGCTGCTGCTCTGGTTCGCCGGTTGCGCGATGCAAGTGGTGCGCTACCTCGATCCTCGTTCGCTGGAGCCCCTGGCTCCGGAGTCGGTGGTGGTGCTGGCTCGTGCGCAGCGCCCGCCCTCGACTCGCTCGCTCGGTGGCGTGGAACTGGTGGTTCGGCGCGTGCCGCCGGCGGTCCCCCATCGCCTGCTGGTCGATCCGGCTGCCGCCGCGGATCTTGCGGTGGGTGAGCGTCTGGAGCTGCAGCTGGCCCAGGGTCGTTTTGGCGGCCTGTACGTGCGGCAATGGCGCCGCTTGGGGCAGGGCGGCACGGCGGCCACGCCGAGCCGATAATGACAGCCATGAAACTTGTCATCCTGGACCGCGACGGCACGATCAACCAGTTCAGCGATGAATTCGTCAAGTCGCCCGATGAGTGGCAACCCTTGCCCGGTGCCCTGGAGGCCATTGCCCGCCTGAACCATGCGGGCTGGCATGTGGTGGTAGCGGCCAACCAGTCCGGCCTTGGCCGGGGCTTGTTCGACATGTCGGCGGTCAATGCGATTCACGCGCGCCTGTTGCGCCGACTGGCCACCGTGGGTGGACGGATCGACGCGTTCTTCCTGTGCCCCCATGCACCAGAAGATCACTGCCAATGCCGCAAGCCGGGGCCCGGACTGTTCGAGAAAATTGCCGAGCGGCTGGGGGTCGATCTGGCCAACGTTCCGGCGGTTGGCGACAGCGTCTCCGACCTTCAGGCCGCCGCCGCTGCCGGGTGTACTCCCCACCTGGTGCTGACGGGGCGTGCCGAGCACCTGCGCGCCGACCAGTTGCCGGCCGGCTATCCACCCCAAACCCGGGTCCACGCGGACCTGACCGCCTTTGCTGAAGCCCTGATTGCGGAATCGGAGAGGCGCGACACGCCCGCGCATTCGTCGCCGGGGCCGGTCACTCCGGCTCCCGCTCCCTGACATTCAGACCGGTCTGCCATGCGCCTGTTTCGCTCCGTCATTCATCTGCTCTGGATGGCTATCACCTGCGTTCCTTATGCCATCGCCATTGTCCTGGGGGCCCTGGTTGGTGTGCGGGGCGTGCCGCTGTACCGGATCGCCGCCGCCTGGCTGGGGCTGTGTATTGGTGGCGCCCGGGTGCTGCTGGGTATTCGCTACCGGATTTCCGGCACCGAGAACCTGCCGGCCGGCGAAACCAGTCCCGCCATCTTGCTGGTCAAGCACCAGTCCACCTACGAAACCTTTTTGATGCCGACCATCATGCCGCACCCGCTGGCCTATGTGTTCAAGAAGGAATTGCTGCAGATTCCCTTCTTCGGGTGGGCGATCGGTCGGCTCGACATGATTCATATCGATCGCAAACTGCGCACCCAGGCCTTCAACAAAGTGGTGTCACAGGGCAAGGAGCTTCTGGCGCGCGGTATCTGGATCATCATGTTCCCGGAGGGCACCCGCATCCCCCGCGGGCAGGTCGGCGCCTACAAGTCGGGTGGCACCCGCCTGGCGATCGAGACCGGTGCACCGGTCATACCCATTGCCGTGACCTCGGCGCGGTGCTGGCCGCCACGCGCCTTTGTCAAGTCGCCGGGGGTTGTCGATGTGTCCATCGGTCCGCCGATTCCCAGTGCCGGACGTGAGCCCGAAGAGTTGCTGGCCGAGGTGGAGCGCTGGATCGAAACGGAAATGCGCCGCCTCGATCCCGACGCCTACCCTGGGGCCGACACCGGGCGCTGAAGGCGGCGGAGGCGGCTGTGAGAACCCCGATGCAACTGGTCCTTGACCTGTTGGAGGCATCGCAGCCGCCCGTTGACCCCGTTTTACCTAAAAATGCCAAGATACCCATCGCAAATAGGTCGCCTGAAGCTATAGATAATATAGTGACCGGGAGCCCGGTCACGCCCCTGGATCAGGCCGTGGCGCCGACGCATTTCGTTCATCCCCAGGCCAACCGCGAGATCGCCTTGGCCGGCAGCCGGGTGGCATACGAATTGCGCCGGGTCAAGCGACGCAGCATCGTGCTGGTGGTCAGTCCCCAAGGCCTGGTGGTCAGCGCACCGCGGTGGGTGCCTTTGGGCGAAGTCGATGCCGCAATCGGGCAGAAGGCAGCCTGGGTGTTGCGCAAGCTGACCCAGGCGCGTGATCGCGCAGTGCAGGAGGCGCAGGCGCACATTGAATGGCGAGAGGGCGCCCTGCTGCCCTACTTGGGCGAACCGGTGTGCTTGCGGTTTGATCCGGGTCACCGCTTCGCGGCGGTGGGGGCTTGCCTGGACGACACGCCTGCCGAACCGGGCGGCGCCCGTGTCCTGCGGCTGGCGCTGGCCGAGTCGGCGGACAGCCACCAGATCCGCGACGCCGTGCTGGCGTGGCTGATGCGTCAGGCGCGCGAACTGTTCATCCAGCGACTTGACCATTTCGCGCCCGGCATGGGCGTGCGCTGGAAGCGACTGAGTTTGTCAAACGCCGCATCCCGCTGGGGCAGCGCGCGGGCGGATGGCTCCATTCGGTTGAACTGGCGGCTGATTCACTACCGCATGCCGCTGGTTGACTATGTGGTGGTGCATGAACTGGCGCACCTGCGTGAAATGAACCACAGCCAGGCCTTCTGGGATACGGTCGAGCAGGCGCTGCCCGACTATGCGACACACCGCAACGCGCTCAAGCAGGCAGTGGTTCCGCGCTGGAGCTGACCGGCGCCGTCGCCGTTGCCCGGAAGCGCCACACGCCCTGGCTGTCCGCTTGCCGGTGCAGTTGACCGGCGTGCCATAGCCGGTGCAGGTGGGCCAGGGACTCTCCCAGCGCGAAAGTCATCTGCTCGGGACCGATCGGACGCTGGAACAGGAAGGGCAAGGCCTCGGCCGCCGAAAGGGCCTGGGTGGCGCAGGCTGCCAGCAGATCGGCCAGGCGGTCGCGGTGGTGGCGTTCAAGCTGTGCGATGCGTCCGTGCAGACCCTGGGCTCCCTGGGAGCCCCGTCCGCCGAATGGCCGGCCATGGGCGGGCAGCACCAGGGTTTCTGCCGGAAGTGACCGGTATTCGACCAGCGAAGACAGAAATAGCCCCAGCGCATCGGCTTCGGGCTCGCTGGCGTAGACGCTGACATTGGTCGAAATGCGAGGCAGAACCATGTCACCGCTGATCAGAACCGGTTCGTCCTCGCAGAACAGGGCCATGTGTTCGGGGGCATGACCATAGCCAGCCACACAACGCCATTGCCGCCCACCGATCGTCAGGCGCTGCCCGTGGTGCAGGCGGCGGTAGCTGGTCGGCAGCGCCGGCACCAGCCGGGAATACAGATTGCCGCGGCTGCGGATCGCCGCCAGCTGGCTTTCGTCGGCCAGGCCCATGGACCGGTAGAACTGCGCCGCCCGCTCGCCGGCAAAGCCGGAGGCATCCATGGTTGCGACGCGTGCCGTCGCGTAGTCGGTAGCACTGATCCACAGCGGCGCTTGCCAGCGCTCGCACAACCAGTGCGCCAGGCCCAGGTGGTCCGGGTGCATGTGGGTTGCGATGATCCGGACCAGAGGCAGACCGCCCAGGGTCGACGCCACCAGGCACTCCCATTGAGCGCGGGTCGCCGGCTGGTCCACACCACAGTCCACCAGCGTCCAGCCTTCGCGGTCGTTGTGCCGGTCACGCAGCAACCAGACGTTGATGTGGTCCAGGGCGAAGGGCAGGTCCAGTCGCAGCCAGCGAATCCCCGGCGCCAGTTCCAGTGACTGGCCGGAACCGGGCATGGTTTCGCCCCAGGGATATCGCAGGGGGTCGGAATCGGGTTTCATGGTGGTGGTCTGGGCGACGGCGGTCGCATGGAGTAGGATTGACGTTGACGTAAACGTCATGGGTGGTCGGGCATTCTAGGCAAGCACCGGCTGCAGACCTGTCACCCATGCTTTCGGGCACGATGCCATGGCAACGACCTACACAATCAGCGATCTGGCCCGGGAATTCGACCTGACCACCCGGGCCATGCGCTTCTATGAAGACATGGGCCTGCTGCGGCCGGAGCGATCCGGGCCGGGTGGGCGCAACCGCATCTACAGCGCACGCGACCGCACCCGGCTGAAGCTGACGCTGCGGGCCAAGCGGCTCGGCCTGTCGCTGACCGAGGCCAAAGACATCATCGACATGTACGACAGCCCGCGCGACACCGGGCCGCAGTTGCGCAAGTTTCTGGCGGTGCTGGCCGACCATCGCAAGCAGCTGGAAGAGCAGCTGGCCGAGGTGCAGGCCAATCTGGACGAGGTGCGCGTGCACGAAAAGGAAGCGCGGGCCCTGCTGGCCCGTGTCGACCGACCACCGGCGGCGATGGCCCCTGCTGCTGCTTCAGCAGCCCGGATCAGTTGAGCCGAAAGGTGTGCTGGAAGTCGGCTATCGGCAGTTTGGAGTTGAAGACCGACGCTCCGACGTCCACGCGCGCGGCGTCGTCGAGCACCACATCCGGTTGAACCGACGGCTGTGGCAACTCGATCGGAACATCCACCCGCGAGATCGCAAAGACCCGTGACGGGTTTTCCAACGGCCGTGTCGGCGCGGGCGCGGACTCGCGGAACGTGGTCTCCGGCGTCGCCTTGGCGGTATCGGCTTCGGCCTGCAGGCTCCGGTTGATCTGATCGAGCACAACAATGCGCCGGTTGGCGTCGCGCAGGCGCACGGAAACGCTTTGCAGCATCGCGCCGAGGAAGCTGCAGCCCAGCGCGGGGCTTTTCGCGATCAGGTCCGCAAAGGTTTTCTGGTCCATGACCGCCAGGTCCATGTCGCTGGTTGCCGTCACGGTCGCCGACCGGGCCTTGTTGTCCATCAGGCCCATCTCGCCGATGATGTTGCCCTCACCGACTACCCGCAGCACTGTGGAATTGGCGTGACCGGAAGCCGAGTGTTCCACCACGGCCTCCCCGCTGAGGATGAAGACCATGAATGTCTGGTCCTTCACGCCCTCTTTGAAGATGACCGAGCCGGCCTTGACGCGTGCCGGGCGCATGTGCTCGGCAAACGCCAGCGCGTGCTCGGGCGTGATCGACGTAAGCGCGTTGTTGGACACGAGCAGTTCGGCCACTTCGGCGTGGGTCCAGCGCTTGGCGTAGCGATCGGTGGAGGGCATGAATCGGCTTTCGGTCGGAGTTGTCGGGCAGTCCCGGGAGGCGGGCGCGATTCTAGGGCGCCAAAACGGTCGCGGGCTCACGCCATTCGTTCTGCAACATAACGAAACGGACGGTTCGTCCACTCTGTGGTGCCACTGTGGGGGCGTTGCGACAGCGCTGACGACATTTGCACGCGCGCCGCACGGCCGCAGTGGCGGCGTTGTGCGGCGATTTCGGGTGCTGCGCAACCGGTCGCTGGCCGGGGCTTGCCCGGGCACCGTGGGCTGGGCGATAATTGACGTTTACGTAAACGTCAATTTACCGCATGACTCCCTCGCCGTCCGACGCCGACACCCTGTACGCGCGCATCCACACCAGCTTTGTGCGTCAGGGAATGATGCGGCATCTGCAGGCCCGGCTGCTGCACGTGGAGCCCGGGCGGGTGGACATCCTGTTGCCGTACTCCGACAAGGTCACGCAGCAGCAGGACGGATTTCACGGGGGCGCCATGGGGGCCGTGGCCGACATTGCCGGTGGCTACGCGGCGCTGACTGTGGCCCCCGAGGGCATGGAGGTGGTCACCGCCGAGTACAAGATCAACTTCCTCGGTAGCTTTCAGGGGGGCGCGTTGCGGGCGACCGGGCGCGTGGTCAAACCCGGCAAACGCCTGATCATCGCCACCGCAGAAGTGGTCCATGTCGACCCCGACGGCAAGGAGGCGCCCTGCGCCATCATGCAACAGACCCTGGTGCCCATACCCAAGACATACTGACCGGGTTGCGACCTCCGCCGCCCACTCTTCAAGGAGACCCTTCATGACCAACCTGCCCGGACTCAACTTCCAGCTCGGCGAAGATATCGATGCGCTGCGCGACGCGGTGCGCGAATTTGCCCAGGCCGAGATCGCCCCGCGGGCGGCCGAAATCGACCGCACCGACCATTTCCCCATGGATTGCTGGCGCAAGATGGGCGAGCTTGGCGTGCTGGGCATCACGGTGCCCGAACAGTATGGCGGCGCCAACATGGGCTACCTGGCCCACATGGTGGCGATGGAAGAGATCAGTCGCGCCAGCGCCTCGGTCGGCCTGAGCTACGGCGCGCACAGCAACCTGTGCGTGAACCAGATCAACCGCAACGGCACCGAGGCCCAGAAGGCCAGGTATCTTCCCAAGCTGATCAGCGGCGAACACGTGGGCGCTCTGGCCATGAGCGAACCCGGTGCCGGCTCTGACGTCATCAGCATGAAGCTCAAAGCCGAGGACAAGGGTGGCTACTACCTGCTCAACGGCAGCAAGATGTGGATCACCAACGGCCCCGATGCCGACACCCTGGTGGTCTATGCCAAGACGGAGCCTGAACTGGGGGCGCGCGGCGTGACGGCCTTCCTGATCGAAAAAGGCATGAAGGGCTTCTCCATTGCGCAGAAGCTCGACAAGCTGGGCATGCGGGGCAGCCACACCGGCGAGCTGGTGTTCCAGGATGTCGAAGTACCGGCCGAAAACATCCTGGGCGGCCTGAACATGGGCGCCAAGGTACTGATGAGCGGCCTGGACTATGAGCGTGCGGTGCTCACCGGCGGACCGCTGGGCATCATGCAGGCGGTGATGGACAACGTCATCCCCTACATTCACGACCGCAAGCAGTTTGGCCAGAGCATCGGCGAATTCCAGCTGATCCAGGGCAAGGTGGCCGATATGTACACTGTGTTGCAGGCCGGCCGTGCTTTTGCCTACACCGTGGCCAAGAACCTGGACCTGCTGGGCACCGAGCATGTGCGCCAGGTGCGCAAGGACTGCGCCTCCGTCATCTTGTGGACGGCCGAAAAAGCCACCTGGATGGCGGGCGAAGGCGTGCAGATCTATGGCGGCAACGGCTACATCAATGAATACCCGCTGGGCCGCCTGTGGCGCGACGCCAAGCTGTACGAGATCGGCGCCGGCACCAGCGAAATCCGCCGCATGCTGATCGGCCGCGAGCTGTTTTCCGAGACCTGCTGAGGGTCGGCGCGGAGGCCTGCCTCGCTAAGATGGCGTCATGACTTCGACACTGCAACACCTGCTCGACGCCAATCGGGATTGGGCTGCCCGCATGGTGCGGCAACGCCCGGGCTTTTTCAGCGACCTGGCCCAGCAGCAATTGCCCAAATACCTCTGGATCGGCTGCTCGGACAGCCGGGTGCCGGCCAACCAGATCACCGGGCTGGAGCCCGGCGAGGTGTTCGTGCACCGCAACGTGGCCAACGTGGTGGTGCCCTCCGACCTGAATGCGCTGTCGGTGATCCAGTTTGCGGTGGACCACCTCCAGGTCGAGCACATCATCGTCGTCGGCCACTACGGCTGCGGGGGCGTACGGGCGGCTTTGCGGGGCAACCGGGTGGGGCTGGTGGACAACTGGCTGCGCCATGTCAGCGACGTGCGCCTGCGTCACCGCAAGCGCCTGGACCACCTGGACGCGCAGGCGCAGGAGGACGCGCTGATCGAGATGAACGTGATCGAGCAGGTCGGCCATGTCGCCACCTCCACGGTGTTGCAGGATGCCTGGGCCCGCAGGCAGAAGGTCGCCGTACACGGATGGGTCTACGGCCTGCAGGATGGCCTGCTCAAGGATCTGGGCGTGTCGATGAACCGGGCCGAGTCGGTGGTCGAGACCTTCCGCAACGCACTCAAGCGCTACCCCAGGGCGGCGACAGCAGGCCCCCACGCTCCGCCGCTGCGCGGGTCGCTGCCCCCCGGGGGGGCTGATCCGGCTTGGGGCGGCCCGGCGCCGGATCGGCCGCCGGGAAGATAGGCCATGCTGCTGCCCAGTCTCAATTCGCCCCTTGCCGCCGACATGGCCCGTGCCATGATCGACGGCTTCAACCGCCACTACCGGCTTTTTCGCACCGAGTCGGCCCGGGCCAAACACCGTTTTGAAACGCGCGACTGGCATGGCCAGCAGCGGGCACAGCGCGAACGCATCGAGTTTTACGACCTGCGGGTACGCGAATGCTCCATGCGTCTGGAGCGCGAATTCAAGGCCGCCGAGCAACCGATGGAGGTCTGGCAGCAGGTCAAGCTGCTCTACATCGGGTTGCTGGTCGACCACCGCCAGCCCGAGCTGGCCGAGACCTTCTTCAATTCGGTCACGACCAAAATCCTGCACCGCAGCTACTTCCACAACGACTTCATTTTTGTCCGGCCGGCGATCAGCACCGAATACATCGAGCCGGTTGACCCGATCAGTGGCACCACCTACCGCGCGTATTACCCCCGCCGCGACACCACCCTGGCCGAAGTGCGGCGCATGGTGCAGGACTTCGGTTTGCGGGTGCCGTTCGAGGACTTCGATCGCGACACCGCGCTGGTGGACGCTGCCTTGCGCCAGCGCTTTGACGTGTTGCACCTGCGCGCCAACTTCCAGATTCAGGTCCTCTCCAGCCTGTTCTACCGCAACAAGGGCGCTTATGTGGTCGGCAAGGTGATCAATGGTTTCCAGGAACTGCCATTCGCGCTGCCCGTCCTGCACAACCCGCAGGGCCAGCTGGTCATCGATGCCCTGCTGCATGGCGAAGACGACCTGCTCATCCTGTTCTCGTTCGCGCGGGCCTATTTCATGGTCGACATGGAGGTGCCGTCGGCCTACGTGCAGTTTCTGCGCAGCCTGATGCCGCGCAAGCCACGGGCCGAGTTCTACAACGCGCTGGGCCTGGCCAAGCAGGGCAAGACCCTGTTCTATCGGGATTTGCTGCAGCACCAGCGCCACAGCAGCGACCGGTTCCGCATCGCGCCGGGCATCAAGGGCATGGTGATGCTGGTGTTCGACCTGCCCAGCTTTCCCTTTGTGTTCAAGGTCATCAAGGACTACTACCCGCCACAAAAGGACACCAGCCGCGAGCAGATCCGTGGCAAATACCTCCTGGTCAAGCAGCACGACCGCGTGGGCCGCATGGCCGACACGCTGGAGTTTTCCGAGGTGGCTTTCCCGTTCGACCGCTTCGAGCCCGAGCTGGTGGCCGAGCTGCAGAAATTCGCCCCCAGCCAGGTCGAAATCTCCGACCGGGACGGCGACGGCCAGACCGAGCTGATCCTCAAGCATGTCTATATCGAGCGGCGCATGATCCCGCTCAACATCTACCTGCAGGAAGCCTTTGACATCCTGCAGTCGGCCGGGGTGCCGGACACGGCCGTACGCCGGGCCAATGAACAGCTGGAGCGGGCGGTGGTCGAATACGGCAACGCCATCAAGGACCTGGTCGCGGCCAACATTTTCCCGGGCGACATGTTGTGGAAGAACTTCGGCATCACCCGGCATGGCAAGGTGGTGTTCTACGACTACGACGAAATCGAATACATCACCGACTGCAACTTCCGCCGGGTGCCGGCCCCGCGCAACGAAGACGATGAGCTCAGCGGCGAAATCTGGTACAGCGTCGGCCCGCGCGACGTCTTTCCCGAAACCTTCGGCCCCTTCCTGCTCGGCAACCCGCTGGTGCGCGAGCTTTTCATGAAACACCATGCCGACCTGCTGGATGCGGCGTTCTGGCAGGCCCATCAGGAACATATCCGCCAGGGCCATGTGTTTGACGTCTTCCCCTATGACCCGCAGCGCCGCTTTCGTCACCAGCCGAGCGGGGCGCCCCCCGAGACGTCAATCTGAAATTCCTATTTAAATAGCAAAACAACACCTTTTTGCGCTGGGTATAGCCAGTTTTCTTTGTTTTTTCTGAGGACATCCCATGAACGACCCCATCGTCATCGTCAGCGCCGCCCGCACCCCCATGGGCAGCTTCCAGAGTGATTTCGCGTCGCTGGCCGCCCACGACCTGGGCGGCGCGGCGATCAAGGCCGCCGTCGAGCGCGCCGGCATTGCACCGGAACTCGTCACCGAAGTGATCTTCGGCAACTGCCTGATGGCCGGTCAGGGCCAGGCGCCGGCCCGCCAGGCCGCGTTCAAGGGCGGCCTGCCCAAGAGCGCCGGCGCGGTGACGCTGTCCAAGATGTGCGGCTCGGGCATGCGCGCGGCCATGTTCGCGCACGACATGCTGCTGGCCGGCAGCCACGAGGTGCTGGTGGCCGGGGGCATGGAAAGCATGACCAACGCGCCCTACCTGCTGCCCAAGGCGCGCGGCGGCTACCGCATCGGCCACGACCGCATCTTCGACCACATGATGCTCGACGGCCTGGAAGACGCCTACGAGCCCGGCCGCTCCATGGGCACCTTCGGCGAAGACTGCGCCGCCAAATACAGCTTCACCCGTGCCGAGCAGGACGCGTTTGCCACCGCCAGCGTGCAGCGCGCCCAGGCGGCCACGGCCAGCGGCGCCTTTGCCGCCGAAATCACCCCGGTCACCGTGAAGGGCCGCGGCGGCGACACGGTGGTCTCGGTGGACGAAGGCCCGGGCAAGATCAAGCTGGACAAGATCCCGTCCCTCAAGCCCGCGTTCAAGAAAGACGGCACCATCACCGCCGCGTCCAGCAGCTCCATCAACGACGGCGCGGCCGCCATGGTGCTGATGAAGGCCTCCACCGCTGCGAAGCTGGGCTGCACGCCGCTGGCGCGCATCGTCAGCCACGCCACCCATGCGCAGGAACCCGAGTGGTTTGCCACCGCCCCGGTGGGCGCCACGCAGAAGGCGCTGGAAAAAGCCGGCTGGACGGTGGGTGACGTGGACCTGTGGGAGGTGAACGAAGCCTTCGCCGTGGTGCCGATGGCGCTGATGAAAGAGCTGGACGTGCAGCACGACAAGGTCAACGTCCACGGCGGCGCCTGCGCGCTGGGCCACCCGATCGGCGCCTCCGGCGCTCGCATCATGGTCACGCTGATCCACGCCCTGAAGGCCCGCGGCCTGAAAAAAGGTCTGGCCACGCTGTGCATCGGCGGTGGCGAGGCGACCGCCGTGGCGCTGGAATTACTCTGATTTGCAGAGCAGACAACGACCATTTGACGCTGGGTAACGGCCTTTTTTGCTCCAATTTCCGGGAACACCGCCCATGGGAACCGTTCTGGTCATCGGCGCCTCGCGTGGCATCGGTCTGGAGTTCGTGCGCCAGTCGCGCGCGGCCGGTGAGCGGGTGATCGCCACCGCGCGCGACGACGCGGGCCTGGCGCGGCTGCGCGAACTCGGCGCCGAGGTGCTGCGGGTGGACGTGGCCAGCAGCGCCAGCGTCAGTGGCCTGTCCTGGCAGCTGGACGGCGAAAAGATCGACCTGGCGCTCTATGCGGCCGGCGTGATCGACCGCGGCGACGCCCGCAGCCCGCCCACCCAGGCCGTGTTTGACCGGGTGCTGCACACCAATGTGCTGGGGCTGATGCAGGCCCTGCCGCAGGTGATGCCCATGGTGGAAGAAGCCGGCGGCGTGTTCGCGGCACTGTCCTCGTCCATGAGCCAGATCGGCCCGGTGCCGGGCAGCAACAGCTGGCTGTACCGCGCCAGCAAGGCGGCGCTGAACATGGCGCTGCGCAGCGCCCGCTTCGACTATCCCCGCGCAACGCTGGTGGCGCTGGACCCCGGCTGGGTGCGCACCGACATGGGCGGCCCCGGTGCGCCGCTGGATGTGGCCACCAGCGTGGCCGGCCTGCGCGCCGTGCTGGCCGGCCTGACACCGGCCGACAACGGCGCCCTGATCCACCACGACGGGCGCCGCGCCGCGTCCTGGTGACCCCGCATTCCCCAACCCCTTTTTCGAGTGATCCCATGCTGCTGACCCAAGACCAGGAAATGATCCGCGACGCCGTGCGCGCCTTTGCCACCGAGCAACTCTGGCCCAACGCCGCCCGCTGGGACAAGGAACACCACTTTCCGAAAGACGCCCACCAGGGCCTGGCGGCGCTGGGGGCCTACGGCATCTGCGTACCCGAAGACCTGGGCGGCGCCGGGCTGGATTACCTCACGCTGGCGCTGGTGCTGGAAGAAATCGCCGCCGGCGACGGCGGCACCAGCACGGCGATTTCCGTCACCAACTGCCCGGTCAACGCCATCCTGATGCGCTACGGCAACGACGCACAGAAACAGCAGTGGCTGACGAAACTGGCCCAGGGCGAGATGCTGGGCGCCTTCTGCCTGACCGAGCCGCATGTGGGCTCGGACGCGTCGGCCCTGCGCACCACGGCGGTGAAAGAGGGGGATGACTACGTCATCAACGGCGTCAAGCAGTTCATCACCAGCGGCAAGAACGGCCATGTGGCGGTGGTGATCGCCGTCACCGACAAGGCCGCCGGCAAAAAGGGCATGAGCGCCTTCCTGGTGCCCACGTCCACGCCCGGCTACACCGTGGCGCGGCTGGAAGACAAGCTCGGCCAGCACAGCAGCGACACGGCGCAGATCAACTTCGACAACTGCCGCGTGCCGGCGGAGAACCTGATCGGCGCGGAAGGCGAGGGCTACAAGATCGCCCTGTCGGCGCTGGAAGGCGGGCGCATCGGCATTGCCGCGCAAAGTGTGGGCATGGCGCGCAGCGCACTCGATGTGGCCATTGCCTACGCCAAGGAGCGCCAGAGCTTTGGCACCGCCATCGTCAACCACCAGGCGGTGGGTTTTCGCTTGGCCGAGTGCGCGACCCGGCTCGAAGCCGCCCGCCAGCTGATCTGGCACGCCGCCAGCCTGCGCGACGCCGGCCGCCCCTGCCTGAAAGAAGCCGCCATGGCCAAGCTGTTCGCCAGCGAAACGGCCGAAGCCGTCTGCTCCGCCGCCATCCAGACCCTGGGCGGCTACGGTGTGGTCAGCGACTTCCCGGTGGAGCGCATCTACCGCGACGTGCGGGTGTGCCAGATCTACGAAGGCACGTCGGACGTGCAGAAGATCATCATCCAGCGGGGGCTATGATCCGGCTCTGACAGCCGGGCGGCTGGCCGGATGGCCGCCCTCCAACTGCGGCGGAGCAGCATGCGCATCATCATCCTCGGAGCGGGCCGCGTCGGCGAAAGTGTCGCCGAGAGCCTGTGCTCGGAAAACAACGACATCACCGTCATCGATCCCGATCCGGCGCGTCTGCACGAGCTGGAGGAGCGCCTGGACCTGCGTGGTGTGCCGGGCAACGGCATCCAGCCTTCCGTGTTGCGTCGCGCGGGCGCAGAAGACGCGGACCTGTTCATCGCCTGTGCGTCATCGGACGAGACCAATCTGGCCGCCAGCAAAGTGGCGCGGACCGTTTTTCACATTCCCACGACCATTGCCCGCCTGCGCTCGCCCGAGTTTGTCGAGGGGGACCCGCTGCTGGGCCCCGAGGGGTTTGCCGTCGATCATGTGATCTGTCCGGAAGAGTCGGTGATGCGCACCATCCACCAGCTCATCGACTACCCCGAGGCGCTGCAGGTGCTGGAGTTTTCGCAGGGCCGCGCCCACCTGATCGCGGTGCGGGCGGCGTCCAGCAGCATTCTGGTGAACCACAGCATCCGCGAGTTCCGCGAGCTGTATCCGGCCGCCCCCATGCGGGTGGTGGCGATCTACCGTCAGGGTGTCGAGGTGGCCGTGGCCCCCGACACCCGGGTGCTGCCCGGCGACGAGGTGTTTGTGCTGGCGGACAAGGAACGCATCCGCCATGTGCTGGGGGCCATCCACAATTTCGACCGCCCGGTACGCCGGGTCATGATCGCGGGTGGCGGAAAAGTCGGGTTGCGGCTGGCGCGGGGTCTGCTGGGCCAATGCGAGGTCAAGGTCATCGAGCGCGACCGCAAACGCTGCGATTACCTGGCGGGCGAACTGGGCTCGGGGGCGCTGGTGCTCAACGGTGATGCGGCCGACGAGGAACTGCTGATCGAAGAAAACGTCGGCGACATGGACCTTTTCATTGCGCTGACCAGTGACGACGAGGACAACATCCTGTCCGCCATGCTGGCCAAGCGCCTGGGCGCGCGGCGTGTCATTTCGCTGATCAACCGTCGCATCTATGCCGACATGATGCAGGGCAGCACCATCGACATTGCGCTGTCGCCGGCGCACACGGTCATTGGCGAACTGCTGGCGCACGTGCGCCGGGGCGACGTGGCGGCGGTGCACAGCCTGCGCCGGGGCGCGGCGGAGGCCATCGAAGGCGTGGCGCGCGGCGACGCGCGCACCTCCAAGCTGGTGAGCCGGCGCATCGAGGAGATCACGCTACCCGAAGGCGCGCGTTTCGGGGCGGTCGTGCGCGGCGAGGGGCGCCATTGTGAGGTGCTGATGCCGCACCATGACCTGGTGATCGAAGAAGGTGACCACGTCATCATCTTCCTGACCAGCAAACGTCTGCTGCGAACGGTGGAAAAGCTGTTTCAGGTCAGCGCCACCTTCTTTTGACCCACAACCCGCCCACGCTGCCCATGTCCGGTCTGGCCGCTGTCCTCTCGGTACTCTCGCGGGTCCTGGTGGTCTATTCGTTGCTGTTTCTGGTGCCCATGATCTGGGGCTGGCTGGTGGACCACCAGGCCATGCGCGAGGTCTGGTTCACCAGCGCCGGGCTGACAATGGCCTGTGGTGCCGCCTTGTGGCTGGCTACGGCCCGTCAGCGGCGCGAGCTGCATCCGCGCGACGGTTTCCTGCTGGTCAACCTGGTCTGGCTGGTGTTGCCGGCGTTCGGCGCGCTGCCGCTGGTGTTGGCCATCGACGGGCTGAGCTGGACCGACGCCTATTTCGAATCCATGAGTGGCCTGACGGCCACCGGTGCCACGGCGCTTTCGGGTCTGGACCATTTGCCGGTGTCGGTGAACATCTGGCGCTGTTTTCTGCAACTGATCGGCGGGCTGGGGATTGTGCTGCTGGTGGTGGCCATCCTGCCGCTGCTGGGGCTGGGCAGCGTGCAGTTGTACAAGGCCGAAACGCCGGGGCCGATGAAAGATGCCCGGATGACACCGCGCATCACCGAAACCGCGCGGGGCCTGTGGGCGGTGTATTTTGTGATGTCGGTGGCCTGTCTGGCCGGATACCGCTGGGCGGGGATGGACTGGGCCGACGCCTTCATGCACATGTGCTCGACCATGGGGCTGGGCGGCTTTTCGTCGCGCGACGCCAGCCTGGGCCACTGGGCCAGCTGGCAGGTGGAACTGGTCGCGATCATCTTCATGAGCCTGGCGGGCATCAACTTCGCCCGGTATTTCATCGTCTGGCGCTCGCGTTCCCTGGGGCCGTTGTGGCGGGATGTCGAAGTCCGGGCCTATGGCGCGGCGCTGGTTGGGTCCACGGTCTTGTTGACCCTGGTGCTGCTCGCCCATGGCGTCCATACCGAAGCGGCTTTGGCCCTTCGGGCGGCAGCCTTCCACGTCGTCTCGGTCGCCACCACCACCGGGTACGCCAGCACCGACTATTCGCTGTGGCCGGTTTTTGCGCCGGTGTGGCTGATGTTTCTGGGCTGTTTTGCCTCCTGCGCCGGTTCCACGGGGGGGGGCATCAAGATGGTGCGCATGTTGCTGCTGATCAAGCAGGCGCGGCGCGAACTGGTGCGGGCCATCCATCCGCGGGTGGTCAATCCGGTCACGCTGGGGCGCAGCGCCATTGCGCCGACGGTCATTGCGGCCGTCATGGCCTACATGCTGATCTATGGCGCATCGACTGTCGGCCTGACCATGCTGCTCTTGCTGTCGGGGCTGGATATCGTGACGGCGTTTTCTGCCGTGGTCGCGACCATCAACAATATAGGCCCCGGTCTGGGCCAGGTCGGGCCGGCCGCCAATTTTGGCGTGCTGACCGACTTCCAGACCTGGGTGTGTACCTTTGCCATGTTGCTGGGGCGGCTGGAACTGCTGGCGGTCATGGTGTTGTTCATTCCCCAGTTCTGGCGCAAGTAAGCGGGGCTGCCTGCGGCGCGCCCTACCGTTCGACAAGGAGATTTCGCCATGCCCATTACCAAAGGATTTCGCGCGCTGATCGACGAAGCCAACGCGCAGATCACCACCTACCGGGTCGAGCAAGTGCGCGACCGCCTCGATGACCCTGGCGTGCAGCTGGTCGACATCCGCGACGTGCGCGAGCTCGAACGCGCCGGCACGGTGCCCGGGTGCGTGAACGCGCCGCGCGGCATGCTGGAGTTCTGGGTGGATCCGCAGTCGCCGTATTTCAAGCCGGTGTTCGGTGACGAAAACAAGGAATACATCCTGTTTTGCGCCGCCAGCTGGCGCAGCGCGCTGGCCACCAAAGCCTTGCAGGACATGGGCATGACCAACGTCGCCCACATTGACGGCGGTTTTGCCGAATGGGTCAAACAAGGCGCGCCGGTCGAAAGCTACGAAGCCCACCGCGCGCGCCGCCACCCGGCCGGGTAGTGGCAAAGCCGTGATCGCGACCGATCCGTGCCCCTGCGGGCGCCTCGGCGCCCGAGGCCGCCCGGTGCCGTACACCCGCTGTTGCGCCCGCTTTCTGGACGGTGGGGAGCCGGTCCCGGATGCCGAGCACCTGATGCGCTCGCGCTACACCGCCTTTGTGCGCCAGCGCGCGGACTGGCTGCTGGCCACCTGGCACCCGGCGCACCGCCCGCCGTCGCTGGATTTCGAACCCGGGCTGACCTGGCTGGGTCTGCAGGTGCGTGCCCACCGGGTCACCGGGCCCGACACCGCCGAGGTGGAATTCGTCGCCCGCTCCCGCCTGGGGGGCCGGGCCACGCGCCTGCACGAACGCAGCCGTTTCGTGTGCGAGGCCGGTCGTTGGCTGTACCTGGACGGCGATATCGCCTGAAACCGCGCGCCCGCGCTTGCCGGCGCGGAGGTCGGCGGGGATGCGGCTGTCCGAACGGCGACCGTCGGTGTTTGTCGACTGCCGTAAACTGAAATCCATGAATCTTCCGCTGTCGGGCCTTCGGGTGCTGGAGCTCGGCCAGGTGCTGGCCGGGCCGTTTGCGGGCGCCATCCTGGCCGACCTGGGCGCCGAGGTCATCAAGATCGAACGCCCCGACGGCGGCGACGACGCCCGCCGCATGGGGCCACCGTTTGGCGGAGACGACGCGCTGGTCTTTCAGGTCTTCAACCGCGGTAAACAGTCGGTCACGCTGGACCTGCGCCAGAGCGCTGACCGCGCCGCGCTCGACAACCTGCTGGCCGGGGCCGATGTTTTCCTGCACAACCTGCGGCCCGGGGTTGCCCAGGCCCTGGGTGTGGACGGGCCCACCCTGACCGCGCGCTTTCCCCGCCTGATCTACGGCGAGATGTCTGCCTTCGGTGCCCGCGGGCCCATGGCCTCCTTGCCGGGTTACGAACCCCTGCTCCAGGCCTTCAGCGGCCTGTCGGCCATCAATGGCGGTCCGGACGATCCGCCCATGCGCGCGGGCGCCTCCATCTGTGACCAGGGCACCGGCATGTGGGTGGTGATCGGATTGCTGTCGCTGCTGTGGCGGCGCCAGGTCACCGGTCGGGGCGGTATCGTGCAAGGTTCCTTGCTGGAGACCGCGCTGGTCTGGACCGCGCAAAAGTCCGACGCGCTGGTCAACGAAGGCCGCCAGCCCGACCGGCACCGTTCCGGCCACCCCGGTTTCGCCCCCTACGAGGCTTTTGACACCGCCGATGCCCCCTTGCTGATCTGCTGCGGCAATGACCGGCTGTTTGCCAAACTGGCGCAGGCACTGGGGCATCCCCACTGGGCGGCCGATGAGCGCTTTGCCACCAATCGGGCGCGCCTTCGCCACAAGGATGATTTGCTGGCGTTGCTGGCGCCCTGCCTGCGCGAGCGGCCCCGCGCACAGTGGCAAACGTGTTTCGAATCGGCCGGTGTGCCCTGTGCCCCCGTACATTCGCTGGCCGAGGCGCAGGCGCACCCCCAGGTGCTGGCACTCGGACTGCGCCAGGCCGTTCCCGTGGGCCCGGGGCTGCCGGACCTGTCCCTGACCGGTTTTCCGCTGCTGATCGACGGCGAGCGGCCCCCGCTGCGGGCCCCCGCACCCCCGCTGGGCGCGCACAATGCCGATCACAAGGCCCCGCGGTCACCCGCCTGAACCACCGTTTACCCCCGACCAACCACTGACACCAAGGAGACCACGCATGAAATCCCTGAACCTGCCATCCAGCCGCCGCCGCTTTGCCCTCGGCCTGGGCGCCGTTGCACTCGCCACCGGCGCGCTGCTGGGCACTTCGACCAGCTGGGCCCAGGCCTACCCGAACAAGCCGGTCAAGCTGATCGTGCCGTTTGCGGCCGGCAGCGCCACCGACCAGATCACCCGGGCCTTCGCGGCCAAGCTGACCGAAAGCCTGGGTCAAGCCATGGTGGTGGAGAACAAACCCGGGGTCAACGGCATGCTGGGCGCCGCGGAAGTCGCCAAGGCAACGCCCGACGGCTACACCATCCTGATTGGCACCAACAGCACCAACGCCGCGCTCAAGAGCCTGATGAAGTCGCTGCCTTACGACCAGGACACGGCCTTCGCGCCCGTTGCCTACCTCGGCCAGGTGCCGCTGATTGTGGCCGTCAACAATGACGTGCCGGCCAAGACGCTCAAGGAGCTGATCGACATGGCCCGCGCCAAGCCCACCCATGTCACTTTTGCCAGTGCCAGTACCTCGCAGCTGGTGTCCTCGGAAATGCTGGCCAGCATGGCCGGCGTGAAGATGACCAATGTGCCGTACAAGAGCGGCCCGGCTGCCATGACCGACCTGATCGGCGGCCAGGTGAACATGTTCACCGCCGACTTCGCCGTCATGGTGCCGCAGGTCAAGGGGGGCAAAGTGCGCGGGCTGGCGGTGACCTCCACCAAGCGTTCGCCCGTGGTGCCCGACCTGCCCACCGTCAACGAAGCACTGGGCCTGAAAGACTATGAACTGATCGCCTACTTTGCTGCCTTCGCACCCGCCGGCACCCCGGCGGACGTGGTCAACCGCCTCAACCAGGCCTTCAACGCGGCCGCCTCCAGCAAGGACATTCAGGAGAAGTTTGCGCCGCTGGGCTTCGCCGTCGAACCCGGCACCCCGGAAGCGCTGGCCCAGCGCAGCCGCGCCGAAACCGCCAAATGGGCCAAGGCCATCCGCGACGCGAAGATCGAGCCCCAGTAAGCGTCGGTCGCGACGGCCGCGCCCCTGCTGCCTCGCACCGCCGCTGACCCGGGCCGCCCGAACTGGTGTCGGGCGGCTTTTTTGTGCATTTTCGACCGATACCCAGCGTAAAAAGGTCGTTTTCAGCTACAAAAAATGAAGCATCAGAAGCGCAGCAGTGGCGCCGGCGTCGGGTCGATGCCCTGGTCCAGGGCGGCCTGGTGCTCGGCCGCGCGGGCTCGCATGTAGGCCGGGCGCTCCTGCAGGCGCGCCCACAAGCCCGCCACGGCCGGCGGGAACTGCGGCGCCAGGTCCAGGTAGTCGGCCAACATCAGCGCGTAGCCCACGGCCACGTCCGCAGCGGTGAAGCGGCCGGCACACAGCCAGTGCTCATGCTGCAGTGCCGCCTCGACCGCCCGCAGCCGCGCCAGAAACCAGCGGGCGTAGTCGGTGACGACCTGGGGCTGCCGGCGTTCTGCAGGCTCCATGTGGGTGTAGCGCAGCACCAGGGTCTGCGGAAAGGTCAGGGTGGCGTCGCTCATGTGCAGCCAGTTCAGGTACGGGCCAAACGCGGCGTCGTCCGCCGGCACGTCCAGCTGGCCGGGGCTGTGGCGCGCTGCCAGGTAGTGGCAGATGGCGGCCGATTCGGTCATGCGTGTGGCGCCGTCGACAAAAAGCGGCACCGTGCCGAGCGGGTTGTCGGCCAGGAACGGCCGGGCGTGCACACGCGGCGGAAACGGCAGCAAACGCAGGGTGTAGGGCAGGCCGATTTCTTCCATCAGCCACAGCGGGCGGAACGAGCGGGCGCTGACGCAGTGGTGCAGGGTGATCATGGCGCCGAGTGTAGGCGGGCGATCAGCCCGCGGGCGCGGCGACCTGCTGGCGGAACTCCGCCGGGCTGTGCCCCGTCCAGCCGCGAAAAGCGCGGATGAAGCTCTTTTCGTTGAGGAAGCCGGCCGCGGCGGCCACCTGCTTGACCGGGCGGTCGGTGCGCAGCAGCAACTCGGTGGCGCGGGCCTGTCGTACTTCGTCTTTCAGGCCTTGCAGCGTGGCACCTTCGTCCTTGAGCTGGCGGTGCAGCGTGCGCGGCGACACGGCCAGCAGCGCGGCCAGTGCCTCGGCATTGTGGGTGGCCAGCGGCTGGGTCGCCAGCGCCTGCCGCACGCGTTGCACCAGCAGGCGGTCGCGCCGGTACTGCAACACCGTCAGCGGCAGGGCGCGTTGCAGCATCTGGGTCATGGCTCCTTCGTCGCGGCGCAGCGGCAGCGCGAGGTATTGCGCGTCGAATGCCAGTTGCGCATGGTCGGCGGCAAACGCGACCTGGCCGGGAAACAGCACACCATAGACCGCCTCGTGGCGGGGGGCGGCGAACGGCAGTTGCACACCCAGCAGCGGAATCCGGGAGTCCACATACCAGCAGGCCAGGCCGTGGATGTTGCGCAGCACATGCACCAGACTGAATTCGCGCGAAACGCCGCGCAAGGGCCGCTGCTCGACCACGTGGATGGCGGCCCGTCCGCCCTGAACCTCCAGGCGAAGGCGCAAGTCGTCGGCGATCAGCCCGTGGTGGCGGCACCAGCGTTTGAGTGCCAGCCCCAGGTTGGGGGCGCTCAGCGAAGCACGGGCCAACATGCCGTAGCTGCCCCAGGGCAGGCGCCGCGAGAACGCGCCCAGCCCCTCGTCATCCAGTGCCATCATTGCCGCGCCGGACAGCAACTCCATCTGTCGGGCCGTGATGCGCCCGTCGGGCTCGTCGAGTCGATCTGGCGCAATCTGTGCCGAACGCAGATGGGGCTCGGCAGCCAATCCGGCGCGCCGCAAGGTCTCAGCGATCGCCCGTGCAAAAGCGATGGGGGTCGCAGCGGTTCCGTCCAGGGGTGTATCGATGTTTCCCGAGACTGGGGAGGTTGGCGAACTCATGAGGAAATTCTGGCACGATTTGCAACCTCGGTGGCGTGCATCGGGCAAACCCTGACCGTATTCTTGCGTCCTGACGCCACCATGGCGGACTGCTTCAACAAGGATTCCCATGTCTGTTCTGGAGACCCAGCTCAACGCCCGTTCCGCCGACTTCCAGGCCAACGCCGCTGCCATGCAGTCGATGGTCGACGATTTGCAGACGCAGCTTGCCGCCGTAGCCCAGGGCGGCGGCGAACAGGCGCGGGCGCGCCACACGGCCCGCGGCAAGCTGCTGCCGCGCGAGCGGGTGTTGCGGCTGCTTGACCCCGGCACCCCGTTTCTGGAGCTCGCGCCCCTGGCCGCGCTGAACATGTACAACAACGACGCGCCGGGCGCCGGTATCGTCGCTGGCATCGGCCGCGTCAGTGGCGTCGATTGCATGATCGTCTGCAACGACGCCACAGTGAAGGGCGGTACCTACTACCCGATGACGGTGAAAAAGCACCTGCGGGCCCAGGAGATCGCCCTGCAGAACCAGTTGCCCTGCATCTACCTGGTCGACTCCGGCGGCGCCAACCTGCCCAACCAGGACGAAGTGTTCCCCGACCGGGACCATTTCGGCCGCATCTTCTACAACCAGGCCAACATGAGCGCCCAGGGCATCGCGCAGATTGCGGTGGTGATGGGTTCGTGCACCGCCGGCGGCGCGTATGTGCCGGCGATGAGCGACGAGACCATCATCGTCAAGAACCAGGGCACCATCTTCCTGGGCGGCCCGCCGCTGGTGAAGGCGGCCACCGGCGAGGTGGTCAGTGCCGAAGACCTCGGCGGGGGCGACGTGCACACCCGTCTTTCGGGTGTGGCCGATCACCTGGCGCAGAACGACCTGCATGCGCTGGCGCTGGCACGCCAGGCCGTCCGCAACCTCAACCGGCGCAAACAGCCGCCGATTGCGACCCATGAGCCGGTCGCGCCGCGCTACCCGGCCAGCGAGCTGTACGGCGTCATTCCGATCGATGCCCGCAAGCCCTTCGACGTGCGCGAGATCATTGCCCGCATCGTCGACGGCAGCGAGTTGGACGAGTTCAAGGCGCGCTTTGGCACCACGCTGGTCTGTGGCTTTGCCCGTATCGAAGGGATGCCCGTGGGCATCATCGCCAACAACGGCATCCTGTTCTCCGAGTCGGCCCAGAAAGGTGCGCACTTCATCGAGCTGTGCTGCCAGCGCAAGATTCCCTTGGTCTTCCTGCAGAACATTACCGGCTTCATGGTGGGGCGCAAGTACGAGAGCGAAGGCATCGCCCGCCACGGCGCCAAGATGGTCACGGCCGTGGCCACCGCGAGCGTGCCCAAGTTCACCATCATCATCGGCGGCAGCTTCGGCGCCGGCAACTACGGCATGTGTGGCCGGGCCTACTCGCCGCGCTTCCTGTGGATGTGGCCGAACGCCCGCATTTCGGTGATGGGCGGCGAGCAGGCGGCCAGCGTGCTGGCCACCGTCAAGCGCGACGGCATCGAGGCCAAGGGCGGCAGCTGGAGCGCCGAGGAAGAAGCGGCCTTCAAGCAGCCGCTGCTGGACCAGTTCGCCCACCAGTCACACCCCTATTTCGCCAGCGCCCGCCTGTGGGACGACGGCGTGATCGACCCGGCCGACACGCGCCGCGTGCTGGCCCTGGGCCTGAGTGCCAGCCTGAACGCGCCGATCGGCGAGCCGAAGTTCGGCATCTTCCGGATGTAATCCACGCTGACCGCCGTGGACAACATCTACATCACCCCCGAGCACGAACTGCTGCGCGAGCAGGTCGCGCGCTTCATCGAGCGCGAGGTCGAGCCGCACGGCGCTGCGTGGGAAGAGGCCGGCTGCGTGCCCCGGGATGTGCTGCGCCGCATGGGCCAGGCCGGTCTGCTGGGCCTGATGTTCGAAGAAGCCTACGGCGGTGGCGGTGCCGACGCGATGACCAACCTGGTCTTTGCCGAGGCGCTGAGCCAGTCCACCTTTGCCGGTTTCATCATCACCGTGCTGGTGCACACCGACATGGCGGGGCCCCACCTGCACCACGCGGGCAATGCCGCGCAGAAGGCGAAATACATGCCCGGCGTGACCGCCGGCGAGCTGATCACGGCAGTGGGCATCACCGAGCCGGGCGCCGGCTCGGACGTGGCGGGCATCCGCACCACCGCCCGGCGCGAGGGCGATGACTGGGTGCTCAACGGCACCAAGATGTTCATCACCAACGGCGTGCACGCCAACCTGTACTTCGTGGCCGCCAAGACCGGTCCCGGAAAGCGCGAGGTGTCGATGTTCATCGTCGAAAAAGGCACGCCGGGCTTTTCGGTGGGCCGCGCGCTGAAGAAAACCGGCTGGCTGTCGTCCGACACGGCGGAACTGGTGTTCGAGAACGTGCGCGTCCCCGCCGCCAACCTGCTGGGCGAAGAGGGCAAGGGCTTCTACTCGGTGATGAAGAACTTCCAGACCGAGCGCATCGCGCTGGCGGCCATGGCCGTGGGCCATTGCACGCAGGCGATCCGGTTGACGCTGGACTACGTGCGCCAGCGCCAGGCCTTTGGCGGGCCGCTGTGGAACCAGCAGACCATCCGCCAGCGCCTGTCGATGCTGGACGCGAAGACGCGGGCCGCCAGGGCGTTCATGTACCAGTGCGCCTGGCGCGTCACCCAGGGCCACGACATCGTGCAGGACGTGTCCATGCTCAAGGCACTGACCGGCGAACTGGTCAACGAGGTGGTGTTGACCTGCCAGCAGTTCCACGGCGGCATGGGTTTCATCCGCGAAACCGCCATCGAACGTCTGTGGCGCGATGCGCGGGTGCTGGGCATCGGCGGTGGCGCTACCGAGGTCATGCTGGAAGAAGTCGCCAAACGCTATTGAGGTTGCCAACCATGAGTGAATCCGTGCTCGACATCCGCCGTCCCTCGCCCCATGTGGCCGAGGTCTGGCTCAACCGCCCTGAGGTGCGCAACGCGTTCAACGACGGCGTGATCGCCGCGCTGACCGAGGCCTTCACCCGCCTGAACCAGGACGCCGAGCTGCGCGTGGTGGTGCTGGGCGGCCATGGCAAGGCCTTTTGTGCCGGCGCGGACCTGAACTGGATGCGCGCCATGGCCGACTACAGCTGGGACGAAAACCGCGCCGACGCCGGCAAGCTGGCCGAGATGCTGTGGACACTCGACCAGTGCCCGGTGCCGATCATCGGCCGCATCCACGGCGACTGCTACGCCGGCGGCATGGGGCTGGCCTCGGTGTGTGACGTGCTGGTGGCGTCGGACAACGTGACGTTCTGCCTCTCGGAAGCGCGGCTGGGCCTGCTGCCCGCCACCATCGCACCCTATGTGGTGCGGGCGATGGGCGGGCAGGCGGCGCGGCGCTGGTTCACCACCGCCGAACGCTTCAGCGCCGCGCAGGGCCAGGCCATGGGTTTCGTGCACGAGCTGTGCACGCCGGACGAGATCGACGCCCGCGTGGCCGCGCTGGTGGCGACACTGGTGGCCAACGGGCCGGCGGCGGTGCGGGCCTGCAAGCAGCTGGTGCGCGACGTGGCCGGCCGTCCGATCGACGCCGCGCTGCGGGATGAGACCGCGCGCCGCATCGCCGACATCCGCGCCAGCGCCGAAGGGCGCGAGGGCGTGTCGTCGTTTCTGAACAAGCGCCCGCCGAACTGGCTGGCCGGCTGACCCGCCCGACACGAGCCGCCACCGTATGGAACCCCTGTGGATGTCCATCGTGCAATGGTTGCACACCATGGGGATTCACCTGTCCGTCCCGAAAGACGCGACCACGTCCGCACCCGGCGCCATCGCGCAGGTCGCCGGCCAGATGGATCTGGCCGGGCTGCTGGCGCTGGCCGCAGCCTTGGGTTGGGCCAGCGGGTTCCGGCTCTATGCAGTGGTTTTCCTTGTGGGAGCTGCAGGCAACGCCGGCTGGATGGATTTGCCGCCCGGCTTGGGCGTGTTGCAGCATCCGGTTGTGCTGATCGTCAGCGGCCTGCTGCTGTTTGTCGAATTTTTTGCCGACAAGATCCCTGGGCTGGATTCGGTGTGGGATCTCGTCAACAGTGTGATCCGTGTTCCGGCGGGCGCGGCGCTGGCGGCCAGTGTTTTCGGCGCGGACCACGCCACGATGGCGGTGGTGGCGGCGCTGATGGGCGGCACCTTGGCGGCCAGCAGCCAGGCCGCCAAGACGACGACCCGTGCAGCCATCAATACCTCGCCCGAGCCGTTTTCCAATGTCGCGATGAGCCTGGTGGAAGACGGCCTCGTCGTCGGGGCCGTCTGGCTGGCGACCCAGCATCCGTTTGTTTTCGCGATTGTGTTGACGCTTGTCCTGGTGCTGATGTGGATCGTCACCTGGATGCTTTTGCGATTTCTGCGGGCGGCGCTGCGGCGTCTGCGCGCGTTCTTTTCCCCTGACTCTGCCCCCTCCTGAGGCCCACCCATGTTCACCAAGATCCTGATTGCCAACCGTGGCGAAATTGCCTGCCGAGTGGCTGCCACCACCCGGCGCATGGCCATCCGGTCCGTTGCGGTGTATTCCGATGCGGATGCCCATGCCAAACATGTTGCAGCCTGCGACGAGGCGGTCCATATCGGCGGCAGCGCGCCACGGGACAGTTATCTCCGCTGGGAACGCATCATCGAGGCAGCCAAAGCCACTGGTGCCCAGGCGATCCATCCTGGCTACGGATTCCTGAGTGAAAACGAAGAGTTCGCCCAGGCCTGTGCCGACGCCGGACTGGTCTTCATCGGCCCGCCGCCCTCGGCCATCAAGGACATGGGCCTGAAGGCCGAATCCAAACAGCTGATGGAGCGCGCCGGCGTCCCGCTGGTGCCCGGATACCACGGCAGCGACCAGGATCCGGCGATGCTGCGCCACGAGGCCGACCGCATTGGCTACCCCGTATTGATCAAGGCCAGCGCCGGGGGCGGCGGCAAAGGCATGCGGATCGTCGAAAAGGCCGAGGACTTTGCCGGCGCACTGGCGAGCTGCCAGCGGGAGGCCAGAAACAGCTTCGGTGACGATGCCGTGCTGATCGAGAAGTATGTGCAGCGTCCCCGCCACATCGAGATCCAGGTGTTCGGCGACACCCACGGCAATTACGTTTACCTGTTCGAGCGCGATTGCTCGGTCCAGCGCCGACACCAGAAGGTGCTGGAAGAGGCCCCCGCGCCGGGTCTGAGCCCGGAGATGCGGGCCCAGATGGGACTCGCGGCCGTGGCCGCTGCGCGTGCGGTGCACTATGTTGGCGCGGGAACGGTGGAATTCATCGTCGAGCAGCGCGAAGCAGGCGAAATGCATTTCTATTTCATGGAGATGAACACCCGACTGCAGGTGGAACACCCGGTCACCGAGGCGATCACCGGGCAGGACCTGGTGGAGTGGCAGTTGCGGGTGGCAGCTGGCGAGCCCCTGCCACTGTCGCAGGACCAGTTGCGCATCAGCGGCCATGCGATCGAGGCCCGGATCTGTGCCGAAAACCCCGACAAGAACTTCCTGCCGGCCACCGGCACGCTGCATGTCTACCGAAAACCGGCGGCGACCGCCTTCGATCGCGGACTGGTGCGGTTCGACGATGGGGTGCGCGAGGGCGATGCGATCAGTCCGTTCTACGACTCGATGGTCGCAAAGCTGATCGTCCATGGCGAAACACGGGCCCAGGCGCTTGCGCGACTGGATGAGGCACTGGCGCGCACCCGCATCATCGGGCTGGCAACCAACGTGCAGTTTCTCCGGCATGTGCTGTCGTCGCCGTCCTTTGTCCAAGCTAACCTCGATACCGCCCTCATTCCGCGAGAGGCTGCGCTCCTGTTTGAACAGGAGCGGGTTGGCGCAATCACGGCAGTCGCCGCGGCGGTGGTGCATACCCTGTTGGCGGAGCGGCAAGCCAATGACGCCGACCCTTTCAGCCGCTCCGACGGCTGGTGCTCGCATGGTCCGCTGGCCCGTCGGCGCTTCGATTTCGAATTCCGCAAGGAGCCTCTGGCCGCGCATCTGGTGTACGAGCGCTCCGGCGGACTGACCTTGCAGGTCGGTGACCGGTGCGGGTCGCTGGCGTTCCAGCCCGCGACCCGCCAGGGCGGAATGCACACCTTCGACCTTGAATTCGATGGCCGCCGGATCCGTACCGACACCTGGCAGCGGGCCGAAACCGTTCATGTCTTCACAAAAGACGGTGCTACCCAGATCCAGGAACTGGACGTCCTGGCCCACTCCGGCGACGGGGCGGGCGAGGGCGGGCGCCTGACGGCGCCGATGCCAGGCAAAGTGGTGTCGTTTGCCGTCAAGGCGGGCGACACGGTGAAGAAAGGTCAGGCCCTGGCGGTGATGGAAGCCATGAAGATGGAACACACCATTGCCGCGCCGGCGGACGGTACGGTGGCGGAGCTGCTGTATGCCCCGGGCGACCAGGTGGCTGAGGGGGCGGAGCTGCTCAAGCTGGCCGCGGCCTGATCGCGCGGGCGGTCCAAGACCCCGCCCCCACGCCACCCGGCAGGGGATGCCAGAATCGCCGCATGGTCATCACGTTCTGCTGTACCGACACCAAGCCCGAGCCCTGGCTCGCCGGCCTTCGCGCGGCTCTGCCGCTGGCGCGGGTGGAGGCCTGGGCGCCCGGCGCCCCGCCGGCTGACTATGCGGTGGTCTGGGCGCCGCCGCAGGTGTTTCTGGACGAGCAGGCAGGTCTGAAGGCGCTGTTCAACATCGGCGCCGGCGTGGACGCGTTGCTGCAGCGCCGCCTTCCGCCGGGTGTGCGAATCGTCCGGCTGGATGACGCCGGCATGTCGGTGCAGATGGCGGAATACGTCTGCCACGCGGTGATCCGCCATTTTCGCGAATTTGACGGCTACGAGGGGGATGTCGGGCAAGGGCGCTGGTCGTACCGTAAACCGCGCGACAGACTGGATTTCCCGGTCGGGGTGATGGGTCTCGGCGTGCTGGGCTCCCGGGTGGCGCAGGCGCTGCGGGCGTTCGAGTTTCCGGTCAACGGCTGGAGCCGCTCGCCACGGTCGATCGACGGGGTGCGCGGCTTCGCCGGCGACGGCGCGTTGCCGTCATTTCTCGCGGCCAGCCAGGTGCTGGTCAACCTGTTGCCGCTGACGCCCGACACCCGCGACATCCTGAACCTTGCCAACCTGTCGCGTCTGCGGCCGGGGGGCTACCTGATCAATGTCGCACGGGGCGCCCACCTGGTCGAGGAAGATCTGCTGGCCTTGCTGGACAGCGGCCATCTGGCCGGCGCCACGCTGGATGTGTTCCGCACCGAACCGTTGCCCGTCGGGCACCCGTTCTGGGGCCATCCTGCCATCACCGTGACACCCCACACCTCGGCGCGCACGCTGCGCGACGAAAGCATTGCCCAGATTGCGGGCAAGATTGCCGCACTGGAGCGCGGCGAGCCCGTTGCCGGCGTGGTGGACCCCGCGCGGGGCTACTGAATCTCTCTCCTACAGACAAGGACCGCTTTCATGTCCCTTCCCTCCCGTGTCCGGCTGATCGACGTCGGCCCCCGCGACGGCCTGCAAAACGAAAAGCAGCCGGTGCCGTCCCACATCAAGATCGAACTGGTGCACCGCCTGCAGGCCGCAGGCCTGAAGGAGATCGAGGTCACCAGCTATGTTTCGCCCAAATGGGTGCCGCAGATGGCGGACAACCATGCGGTGATGGACGGGATTGAGCGCCAGGCGGGCGTGCGCTATTCGGTGTTGACGCCCAACCTCAAAGGCTTCGAGGCTGCATTGGCCGATCTTCCGGATGAAATCGTTGTCTTCGGCGCGGCCAGCGAGGCCTTCAGCCAGAAGAACATCAACTGCTCGATCGCCGAGAGCATCGAGCGCTTCGCGCCGGTGGTTCAGGCCGCCCGCGTGGCCGGGATTGCGGTGCGTGGCGCGATGAGCTGCACCGTCGGTTGCCCTTATGAGGGCGACATCGCACCCTCACGGGTGGCTTACCTGGCGGGCCTGATGAAAGGCATCGGCGTTGACCGGGTGGACGTTGCCGACACCATCGGAGTGGGCTCGCCGCGCAAGGTTCAGGCTGCGTTCGAAGCCACGCTTCAGCACTTCGCCATCGACCGGGTCTCTGGGCATTTCCATGACACCTACGGCCAGGCGCTGGCCAATACACTCGCGGCGCTGGAGCTGGGTGTCTGGAACTTCCAGTCCTCTGTGGCGGGCCTGGGGGGCTGTCCCTATGCCAAAGGCGCCACCGGCAACGTGGCCACCGAAGACCTGGTCTTCATGCTGAACGGCATGGGTATCGAGACCGGCATCGACCTGGACCGACTGGTCGACGCGGGCGTGTTCATCAGCGATTTCCTGCAGCGCAAGCCCCAGTCCCGGGCGGCCACGGCGATCCTGAACAAGCGGGTGGGCTGACATGGATTTTCAGGTCTGGCTGGCCTACATGGTCGCGGCATGGGTGATCGCCCTGTCCCCCGGATCCGGGGCGGTGTTGTCCATGAGTCATGGACTGGCCTATGGTGTGCGCCGAACCTCGGCCACGATTGCGGGCCTGCAGATCGGGCTGTCCATCATCCTGGTGACTGCGGGCGTGGGTGTCGGCGCCCTGTTGCTGGCATCGGCCCAGGCCTTCTGGGTGGTCAAGGTGTTGGGGGCTGCCTATCTGTTCTGGCTGGGCTTGAGCCAGTGGCGCGCCCCGGTTGCGGCAGAACAAGCGGTGCTGGCCGGCGGGGAAGGGGCGCTCTCGGCGCGCCAGCGACTGGTGCGCGGGCTGCTCACGAATGTCACCAATCCGAAAGGCATCGTGTTTATGGTGGCGGTGTTGCCGCAGTTCATAGATCCCCAGCGGACCCTGTGGTTGCAATTGCTGATCCTTCTGGTAACCACGGTCGTGATCGACGTGGTGGTCATGCATGGCTACGCCTGGCTGGCCGCCAGTCTGCAGGGCCTGCTGCGCTCGGTGCGGGCCCGGCGGATACAAAACCAGATCTTTGGCGGCGTGCTGATGGCGATGGGCGCCAGTCTGCTGCTGGTGCGCCGCAGCGCAACGAACGGAGCGTGAGAAGCCATGTGTGGAGCGGAAGTCAAACCCTTGCCCGAGGGCGTGCTGCGCGTGGCGACTGTGCTTCGCGAGGCCGGCCACCCCCACGCGCCGGTCATGCTGGACGATGCCGCGCGCACCGCGCAGCAGGCGGCCGATGCCCTGGGCATCACCGTGGGCCAGATTGCCAAGAGCATCATCTTCCGGCGCAAGGGCGACGATGCGGCCGTGCTGGTGATCACGTCGGGCGACCGGCGGGTCGACGAAAAGAAAGTGGCCGCCCTGGTCGGCAAGATCGGACGCGCCGACGCCGAATTTGTCAAGGCGCGCACCGGTTTCACCATCGGAGGAGTGTCGCCTGTCGGCCATGCCACCCCGCCAGTGACCTTGATCGACCGCGAGCTTTTCCGCTTCGACGAAATCTGGGCTGCGGCGGGCCATCCCCATGGGGTGTTCCGTTTGCGTCCGGCCGATCTGGTGCACCTGACCGGTGCGGCCGTGGCCGACATTGACCAGCCGCCCCTATCATGATGGATCCTGATTTAATAGCGGAAAAAGTCCGTATCACGCTGGGTAGTGGCCAAAAAGTGCCTTCTCCCTGCATTTCCGTGTGCCGCATGGATGCCAACACCGGCTGGTGCGAAGGATGCCTGCGTCGTCTGGAAGAAATCGGCCTGTGGTCGTCCCTGGACGACGCGGCCCGGCGCGCGGTCTGGGTTCGCATTGGAGAACGTGCGCAGAAACTGAAGGCGGCACCATGAAAACGATCGATTTCTACCTGGATTTCATTTCACCCTATGCCTACCTGGCCTTCGAGCGCCTGCCCGTTGCGCTGGAGGGGATGAGCTACCACGTGCGCCACAAGCCCGTGCTGTTCGCCGGACTGCTCGCGCATCACGGCCAGCTCGGTCCGGCGGAGATCGCACCCAAACGCGACTGGACCTACCGCCAGGTTCTATGGCAGGCGCAGGTTCACGACATCCCGCTCGATTTGCCCGCCAGCCACCCGTTCAATCCGCTGGGCCTGCTGCGCCTGGCGGTTGCCTGCGACCGGGCCGGTGAGCCCAACCGGTTTGTCTGCGAAACAGTGTTCCGCCATGTCTGGCGGGGCGGCGCCGAAGCGGCCGATCCGGCCCGGCTGGCTGCGTTGCAGGCCCAGCTTGCGCCGGTTCGCGATCCGGCCGATGGTCAGGTGAAGGCGAACCTGCGCGCCCACACCGACTCGGCCATCAGCCTGGGCCTGTTTGGCGTGCCCACTTTTGTGGTCGACGGGCGCGTGTTCTGGGGCTTTGACGCGCTGCCGATGCTCGCGGCCTATCTGCGGGGCGATGCCTGGTTTGTGTCGGGCGCTTGGGAACAGGCTGCCGCGGTCGGGCACGGCGTACGTCGAGCACCCAAGCCCGATACCTGACCGGGGCGCGGCTGCCCTACCGCCCGGCGAACCAGTTGTGCTGGCTCGCGTACTTGCGAACGTCGCGCCAGTTGCCGCATTCGCGGGCGATGCGGGGCCAGATGCGTTGCAGCAGATCACATTCCGCCATCACGTCGGCCGTGGCCTCGTGCCGGGCCAGACACGTGATCGAAAAGTGATCCAGCCAGTCGTCCAGCGCCCGGGCCTTGATGTCCGGGTAGGCCACCGTGCACAGGTGCGCGATGTCCAGCCACTCATTGGCAATATCCTGGCCCAGGTACTGCTTCGCATAGCGCCCCAGCAGGGTACGGTCGAATGAGGCATGGTAGGCCACCAGCCGGGCATCGCCGATCCAGTCCCGGAACGCGGCCATCGCTTGCGCGGGCGGCATGCCCTGTCGCTGGGTTCCGATACCGATGCCATGGATCAGGACGTTGGTCTTGTCCGATGTTTTTTCCGGACAGATGGTCATGGCCAGGCTGTCCCCGGGGTGCAGGCTGAGGCGGCGTTCCCGCCAATCCACCCGCACCGCGAGCGCCGCGATGGCCAGCAGATGGTCATGTGCCGGATCCAGCCCCGTCGTTTCAACATCAAGCACCAGCCAACGTTCCGGCATCTCGCCGGGGGCGCCGGCTTCGCCCTGTCTGCCGCGTATCCAGTCGAGCCAGCTCATCGCGAAAAGTCCATTTCCAGCCGTTGCTGAATCGAGCGGGCGACACGGAAGCTGCTGGCCAGAATCCGGCGGTCGATATTGCTCAGGCTGCGAAAGGCAAGCCGGTTGGGTTCGTCCGACTTCGCCGTTTCGCCATCGAGTTGCACGCGCAGGCGCAGGCTTTGCAGGAACTCGAAGGCCCCAATCCAGCTTTCGTATTCGTTGGGCTTGAGTCCCATCGCCTGGCCGCTTTGCTCCAGCCGGTCGCGGGTGCCGGTGGCGGTCACGCCCTGTGCCAAGGCAAAAATCCGGGCGGCATCGACAAACAGCGCGGTGCCCTGCAGCTTCAGGTCCAGCCCCTCGCGATCGTCGAGTTCGATGTTGCCCAGCCAGTTCAGTGGCGATCGGTGCGTGAGCGCATTTACCGCAAGCTGGTGCAGGAATCGCGGTGTTTCGCGGATCCGTTCCTTGACCAGGGTGGTCAAGGGGTCGGTCAGAGCCAGGTCGCCGGCGATCGCCCGGAAGTCAAAAAAGATGCTGGCGTGCAGCAGGTCCTGCGGGCTGCCCTGGGAAATCCAGCGCTCGAAACGGGCGAGCCAGTCACGCTGGCGCAGGCAACAGGCGGCCTGTCCGGCCATGATGCCCCCCTTGCACAGCGGATAGCCGCAGGCGTCCAGGTCCTGGTTGACCTGGTCCGCCCAGCGGCGGATGGCTTCCAGGGCATCGTCGTCCGTGTCATCGGGCACGATCATCGCGTTGTCCTGGTCGGTGGCGATGGTCTGTTCGCCGCGGCCTTCCGAGCCCATCACCACCCAACACAGGCGTCGCGTGTCGAGACCGGCTTCTTTGGCCCGAAGTTCGACCAGACGTCCGGTCAGCAGGTCATTGAGATGGCTGATCAGTGTCGTCACCTGCCGAGCCTGCACGCCCTGCACCAGCAAACTGCTGGCCAGGTGCCGGATATCGTCCGCCGCAATCTTGAGCGCGGCGACGTTCCCGGCGCCATGTATGCGGGCGCTGACTTGCTGCAGCGTGGCCCGCTGCAAGGCAAACAGATCACGCTCCGACACCATCCCGACCAGTTTTCCGTCACGGGTGACCGGAACGTGGCGGATGACAAACTGGCTCATCAGCATCGCCGCGTCCTGGGCGGTATGCCGGTGTGTCAGGCTGCGTACCGGCGAACTCATCACCGACGCAATGGCCGCTTCCAGACTGAAATCCGGCCGGATCACCAGTCCGGGCAAATCGTTGCGGGTCATAATGCCTTGCAGCGCACCATCCTCACCCAGCACCAGCATCGAGCCAACTTTGCGCTCGTGCATGGTTTGCAACACGGCACGCAGCGGCAGGTCGGGCCCGCAATGCACCGGCTCGTAGCGGATCAGCTTCTCCAGGGGGGTTTCCAGCGACTGCTCCGACAGCACCCGACTGGCATACACCTCGCGCATCGATTGCCGCGACTTCTCCAGCAGGGATTGGACCCGCCGGTTGAGGAAGTCGGCGAACGCCGGACTGTGGCCCGCGAGTGTTTCCACATCTGCCGCCTTGATCGCCAGCACAAACAGGTCGCCGGCGGCGACGTAGGTCGACATCACCGCCCGTTTGGCCAGCAAAGCGGCCACCGGCAGCATGTCCCCGGCGTCATGAACAAAGCCGGCGCCTGCCTGCCCGCCCAACCCTTGCTGGCTGCGAACCTGGCCCTCACGAATCAGGAACAGGGTGTCCGGAATGCCCCGGTCGGGTGCCAGGAGCACCTCGTCCGCTTCCAGGTAACGCTGTTCACAGCGGGCGAGGAACCAGTCCACGTCGGCGTCTTCCATGTCGGCAAACGGATGCCAGCGGCGCAGTTGGCCACGGTAGTGCGCCAATAACGGCGCAGATGGAGTCGTGAGGTTGCTGAAGGGCATAGTGGTCAAGTGTTCCCGGAAAACGTCGAACTCCGGGTATTCCCGAATTCAGTACGGACTTACCCGGATATGGCCTTTTCCCCATTCCGTTTGTAAGAAAAGGGTAAGTGCCCACAGAAGAATCGCGTGACAAATTACCGGACACCCATGCTCACAACCTTGATCATCGTCAAGTTGGTTCTCGAAATTGCCCTGATGGCCCTGTTCGGCCGCTGGGTTCTGGGACTGCTGGCGGGCGCCCGCAAAGAGCAGAACCTGTTCTGGCAACTTCTGGACATCATGTCCCGTCCGTTCATCGTGGTGGCCCGTTTCATGGCGCCCCGCCAGGTCATCGACCGGCATGTGCCTTTGGTTGCCTTTCTGCTGCTGGCCTTTGGCTGGTTCGGTGTCACGATTCTCAAGGTCCAGACCTGCGTCCAGATCGGAGTGCACCTGTGTCAATAATCGACAAGCTTTCTCTTTCCTGGCTCAAATGGCAGGGCATGGCACTGCTGGTGCTGGGCCGACGCGAGGCGGCGCTGGAGCGTTTCGAGGCCATGCACGCGCTCGATCCGCACAATATTTATGCGTTGGCGAGCATGGCGCAGATCGAAAGCCAGTTGGGGCACCCGGCCCGGGCCATCGAGTTGCAGCAAGCGCTGACGCGGCAGGCGCCCGGCCAGGCCCACGCCTGGTTCAATCTGGGTTTCATGCTGGAAGAAGCGGGCCGACTGGAAGAGGCCGAGGTGGCCTTCCGTGAAGCCACCCGCCTGTCGCCCAAGCTTGACCGCGCCTGGTACGGCCTGGGCCTCACCCTCATCCGCCTGCGCCGCTTCGACGAAGCTGTCGATGCGTTGCGCCGCAATACCGAACTGCAACCCATGAGTCCGTACGGCTGGTACCAGCTGGCCCGGGTTCATGTCGACCGGCACGAACCGCAGGAGGCTGAGAAGATCATTCTCCACCTCCGGCAGTTCGAGCCCAAGGTGGCCGCCCAGCTCGAACGGGAAACCGGACTGCGTCCCGCGCAGTCCGCCTGACGAACCGGGTGGCCAGGACTGCCTCGCCTTCGGGCGGGGCGGAAAGGAGCCGTGACCGGCTGCAGATGATCCGGCGTGCCGGGTTGTGGTCACGATCAGCCCACTTGGGCGAATGAAACCGAGGCAGGAGACATGCAACTATCTGAAAGTCACCGCCAGTACTGGCGGAAAAACCTCAATATCACAGCGTTATTGCTTGCAATATGGTTTGTGGTGACCTTCGTGGTGGGCTATTTCGCCCGCGACCTGAGCTTCAACTTCTTTGGCTGGCCCTTCAGTTTCTGGATGGGCGCGCAAGGGTCGTTGATCGTGTATTGCTTGATCATCGCGTTTTATGCCCGCTACATGGGCAAACTCGATATCGAGCATGGCGTAGCCGAAAGCGAGGACTGAACCATGGCTGGACTATTTGGTGGTGATGATGGTGTTGGCGTCAGCAATGCGGCGGCCAACAAGGCGTTCAAACAGAACCTGAACAAGATCTACAAGTGGTACGTCGGCGGCTTCATCGCCTTCGTCGTTGTGCTGGGCTTGCTGGAGCAGATGGGGCTGAGCCGTGAATGGATCGGCTACATCTTCCTGCTGGCGACCATTGGCCTCTACGCCGGCATCGGCTTCATGAGCCGCACGAGCGACGCCGCCGAGTACTACGTGGCCGGGCGCCGGGTGCCCGCGGTGTACAACGGCATGGCCACTGGCGCGGACTGGATGTCGGCTGCTTCCTTCATCGGCATGGCCGGTACTCTGTACCTGACCGGTTACGGCGGACTGGCCTTCATCATGGGCTGGACGGGCGGCTATTGCCTGGTGGCGCTGTTCCTGGCGCCTTACCTGCGCAAGTTCGGCCAGTTCACCATTCCGGACTTCCTGGGGGAGCGGTATGGTGGCAACGCTGCACGGTTTGTCGGTATTCTGATTGCCATCCTGGTGTCGTTCGTCTACGTGGTGGCCCAGATCTACGGTGTGGGCCTGATCACGTCGCGTCTGACCGGCGTGGCCTTCGAGCTGGGCATTTTCCTGGGGCTGGGCGGCATTCTGGTCTGCTCGTTCCTGGGCGGCATGAAGGCCGTGACCTGGACCCAGGTGGCCCAGTACATCGTGCTGATCGTGGCCTACATGATCCCCGTGGTCTGGCTGTCGGTGAAGCAGACCTCGGTGCCGATTCCGCAGGCCGTCTACGGCTTCCAGCTGGAGAAAGTGACTGCGGCCGAGAAGAAGCTCACCGTCGACCCCAAAGAGCTGGAAGTGCGCGAGATTTTCAAACAGCGTTCTGCGGCCCTGGCTGAAAAGCTCAAGGACCCGGCTGCTGCCCTCGCCAAGGACAAGGCCGACGCCGAGAAGAAAATTGCCGACCTGAAGGCAGCTTCTGCCCCGGCGGCTGAAATTGCTGCCGCCGAGAAAGCGCTGGCGGGCCTGCCCAAGGATGCCGCGGACGCCAGGAAGCGCTGGACCGCCGCAAAGGCTTCCGCTGACGCCAAGTCCCGTCCGCTCAACGGCATGCCACCCCATGCGCAGCAGTTTGTCGGCGACCCGAATGGTGATGCCAAGGCACAGGAAGCCTATGACACGTCCCGTCGCAACTTCCTGGCGCTGATCTTCTGCCTGATGGTGGGCACCGCCGCCCTGCCGCACATTCTGATGCGGTACTACACCACGCCGTCCGTCAAGGAAGCGCGGGAATCGGTGACCTGGTCGCTGTTCTTCATCTTCCTGCTGTATTTCACCGCGCCGGCCCTGGCCGTGCTGGTGAAATATGAGGTGTTCACCGCGATGGTTGGCTTGCCGTTCGACAAACTGCCCGCCTGGATCGCGTCATGGGCCAAGGTCGATCCCACGTTGTTGTCGGTTGTGGATGTCAACAAGGACGGTATCTTCCAGCTGAATGAAATGAGCATCGGCGGCGACATCATCGTGTTGGCCACGCCGGAAATCGGTGGACTGCCCTACGTCATCTCCGGTCTGGTGGCTGCCGGCGGCCTGGCTGCTGCGCTGTCCACTGCCGACGGCCTGCTGCTGACCATCGCCAACGCGCTGTCGCACGACCTGTACTACAAGATGATCGACCCGAACGCCTCCACGGCCCGCCGTGTGGCGATCTCGAAGAGCCTTTTGTTGGTCGTCTCGCTGGCTGCCGCCTACGTCGCCGCTCAGAAACCGGCGGACATCCTGTTCCTGGTCTCTGCGGCGTTCTCGCTGGCGGCTGCGGGCTTCTTCCCGTGTCTGACGCTGGGAATCTTCTGGAAACGCGCCACCGGCACGGCAGCGGTGCTGGGCATGTTGGCGGGCGTGGGCGTCACGTTCTACTACATGGTCATGACCCAGCCCTGGCTGCGTGGCGTGTTTGGTGTGACGTCGCCGGTAGAGTTGTGGGCAGGCATCCAGCCGATCTCGGCCGGCGTGTTCGGCGTGCCGCTGGGCTTTGCCGTGATCATCCTGGTCAGCCTGGTGACCCCGGCGCCTAGCAAGAAGATCCAGGAACTGGTGGAACACGTGCGTTACCCCAACCTGTCAGCCAACTGACCCTTCGCCTCGCCGGCCCTCCGGGGCCGGTGGTGGCGCAGTGCTGCAATCCCTCACATGGCAGGCCTCGCGCCTGCCATGTTCGTTTTGGGGCTTCCTGCGGGTGCCCTCTGCAGGCGCCGACCCGGTCAATAGAATGCAAGGCCCATTCGAACCGACCCAGCCATGCCCCAGGGAACCATCCGCATCCGCGGCGCGCGCCAGCACAACCTCAAGAACCTGGATCTCGACGTCCGAACCGGAGAGCTCACGGTGGTGACCGGCCCCAGCGGGTCCGGCAAGTCCAGCCTGGTGTTCGACACGCTGTATGCCGAAGGCCAGCGCCGCTACGTCGAAACCTTCAGCGCCTATGCGCGCCAGTTTCTGGACCGCATGGACAAACCGGCGGTGGACAAGGTGGAGGGCGTGCCACCGGCCATTGCCATCGACCAGACCAACCCGGTGCGCTCGTCCCGTTCCACCGTCGGCACGATGACCGAGCTGAACGACCACCTCAAGCTGCTGTTCGCCCGCGCCGGCCAGCTGTTTGACCGTCAGACCGCGTTGCCCGTGCGTCATGATTCTCCGGAGACCATTTACGCGGAACTGAAGGCCCGTGCGCAGGCCGACGATCCGCGAATCGTGCTGACCTTCCCGGTGGAACTGCCGGCCGGCACCCCGCCCGCGCAGATCGAACAGTGGCTGTCGGCCAGCGGCTTCACCAAAGTGCAGGCCGAGCGCGAGGTGGCCTCACCCACCGGCCCCCGCAAAGTCCTGGACGTCGTCGCCGACCGGTTCCGTCTCGGCAACGTGGAAAAAGCCCGCGCGGTCGAGGCGATCGAGGTGGCGCTCAAGCGCGGCGGCGGCCGGCTGAATGTGTACTGCCTGCCAGAAGGTGGTGAGCGCCCCGGCGCCGGGCCGTCCCAAGCCGGGGCAGCCCCCGCGGGGGGCAGCGAACCACGCGAAGCGGGGAGCGTGGGGGCGCATGAGCTTTGGCGTTTTTCAACCGGCCTGCATTGCCCCGACAGCGACCTGCGCTACGCCGATCCGATTCCCTCGGCGTTCTCGTTCAACTCCGCCGTGGGCGCCTGCGACACCTGCCGGGGTTTCGGCCGGGTCATCGGCGTGGACTACGGTCTGGTGATCCCGGACGACAAACGCACCCTGCGCGCCGGGGCGATCAAACCCTTCCAGACGCCGGCCTGGGCGGAGTGCCAGGACGACCTGATGCGCCACGCCGAGGCCGCCGGCATCCCGCGCGACACCCCCTGGAACCGGCTCACGCCCGAACAGCGCCACTGGGTGATCCATGGCGTGCCCGACTACAAGGAGGGCCAGTGGAGCAAGCGCTGGTATGGCGTGAAGCGCTTCTTCGCCTACCTGGAGACCAAGGCCTACAAGATGCACATCCGGGTGCTGCTGTCCAAGTACCGCAGCTACACCCCGTGCGAGACCTGCGGCGGTGCCCGGCTCAAGACCGAAAGCCTGCTGTGGCGTATCGGCAGCAAGGAGGGCGCCGATGCGGTGCTCGAGCCGGCCGCGCGGTTCCTGCCGGCGGGGGTGGGCTGGTCCCGCGCGCAGCTGGAAGCGCTGCCGGGCTTTTGTCTCCATGACCTGATGCTGCTGCCCATCGAGCGGCTGCGGCGCTTTTTTGACAGCATGGACCTGTCCACCGACGGCGACGGCGCGCAGGCCCAGGCGCTCAAGCTGCTGCATGCCGAAATCGCCACCCGGCTGCGTTACCTGTGCGACGTGGGCATCGGCTACCTCACGCTGGATCGCCAGAGCCGCACGCTCAGCGGCGGCGAGGTGCAGCGCATCAACCTGACCACCGCGCTCGGCACCTCGCTGGTCAACACCCTGTTTGTGCTGGACGAGCCCAGCATCGGCCTGCACCCGCGCGACATGGACCGCATCACGCAGGCCATGCTGCGCCTGCGCGATGCGGGCAACACCCTGGTGGTGGTGGAGCACGACCCGGCCGTGATGCTGGCCGCCGACCGGGTGATCGACATGGGCCCCGGCCCCGGCGAGCGTGGCGGGCAGATCGTGTTCGACGGCACGCCCGAGGCGCTGCGCGGCGCCGACACCCTGACCGGCGCGTACCTCGGCGCGCGCAAACAGGTGGGCATGGGCCTGCGCCGCATGGTGACCGACAACACGCCGCGCCTGATCCTGGAGGGCGCGCGCGAGCACAACCTGCGCAACCTGTGCGTGGACTTTCCGCTGCAGCGTCTGGTGACGGTGACGGGCGTCAGCGGCTCGGGCAAGTCCAGCCTGATCCAGGACGTGCTGGCGCCCGCGCTGCTGCGCCATTTCGGCAAGGCCACCGAGACCCCCGGCGCCCACGACCGGCTGCTGGGCGCCGACCACCTGGCCGACGTGGTGTTTGTGGACCAGTCGCCCATCGGCAAGACGGCCCGCTCCAACCCGGTGAGTTATGTCGGCGCCTGGGACGCGATCCGGGAAATCTTCGCCACCGCGCCGCTGGCGCGCCAGCGCGGCTACACCGCCAGCAAATTCAGCTTCAACAGCGGCGACGGGCGCTGCCCCACCTGCGGCGGCTCGGGCTTCGAGCATGTGGAGATGCAGTTCCTGAGCGATGTGTACCTGCGTTGCCCCGACTGCGATGGCAAACGCTACCGGCCGGAGATCCTGGAAGTGACCATCGAGCGCCAGGCGCTGGGCGCCGTCCGCCCGCGCGTGCTGAACGTGGCCGAGGTGCTGGACCTCACCGTCAGCGAGGCGGCGGCCTTGTTCGCCCAGGACCGCGACGTGATCCGCGCGCTGCAGCCCATCGTCGACGTGGGGCTGGAATACGTGAAGCTCGGCCAGCCGGTGCCCACGCTGTCGGGCGGCGAGGCGCAGCGGCTGAAACTGGCCGGCTTTCTGGCCGAAGCTGCAAAGACCGGCTCGGCGTCCCGCCAGCCCACCGCCCGCAAAGGCACGCTGTTCCTGTTCGACGAGCCCACCACCGGCCTGCACTTCGACGACATCGCCAAGCTGATGCGCGCGCTGCGCAAGCTGCTGGAGGCCGGGCACTCGCTGATCGTGATCGAACACAACCTGGACGTGATCCGCGCCAGCGACTGGCTGATCGACCTCGGCCCCGAAGGCGGCGACGGCGGCGGCCAGCTGGTGGCCGAAGGCACACCGGACGACCTGCGCCAGCATCCGGCCTCGCACACCGGCGCCGCGCTGCGCGCCTACGACACGGCGATGGGCGCGGGCCTGCGCACCGTGCAGGAGCCGTCAATGCTCCTCAAAGAGAAGCAGGAAAAGACCATTTCACGCTGGGTAGAGGCCAAAAACGTCATTGAAATTGTCCACGCCCGCGAACACAACCTGAAAAACCTCAGCGTGGAGATTCCGCGCGGCCGGTTCAGTGTCATCACCGGGGTCAGCGGCTCGGGCAAGAGCACACTGGCGTTCGACATCCTGTTCAACGAAGGCCAGCGCCGCTACCTGGAGAGCCTGAACGCCTACGCGCGCAGCATCGTGCAGCCGGCCGGCCGGCCCGAGGTGGACGCGGTCTACGGCATTCCGCCCACGGTGGCCATCGAGCAGCGCCTGAGCCGGGGCGGCCGCAAGAGCACGGTGGGCACCACCACCGAGGTCTGGCACTTCCTGCGCCTGCTGTATGTGAAGCTGGGCACGCAGCACTGCATCCACGACGGCGCGGCGGTGTCGCCGCAGTCGGCGGATCGCATCGCCGCGCAGCTGATGACGCAGTTCCGCGGCCAGCACATTGGCCTGCTGGCGCCGCTGGTGGTGAACCGCAAGGGCGTCTACACCGAGCTGGCCGACTGGGCGCGCCCGCGCGGCTACACCCATCTGCGCGTGGACGGCCATTTCCTGCCCACCACCGGCTTTCCGCGCATCGACCGTTTCAAGGAACACACCATCGAGCTGCCGGTGCTGAGCCTGGACGTCACACCCGCCAACGAGGCCCTGCTCCGCGACGGCCTGGCCCGCGCGCTGGAGCACGGCAAAGGCGTGGTCCATGTGCTCAGCCATCTGGATGGCCTGCGCGAGGCGATGGCGGCCGGCGCGCCCACGGCGGGCATCGGCCAGCTGCTGGCCTTTTCCACCCTGCGCGCCTGCCCGGTGTGCGCGACGTCGTACGCCGAGCTGGACCCGCGCCTGTTCTCCTACAACAGCAAACACGGCTGGTGCCCGGACTGCGTGGGCACCGGCGTGAAACTGACGAAAGAGCAGCGCAAGGCGCTGGACGATTCGGTGCGGGATGACGACAACAAGGGTCGTGAGCAGACCTTTGCCGAACCCGAGGTGGACGACGTGGCCGACACCGCCTGCCCGACCTGCCAGGGCACGCGGCTGAACGCCACCGCGCGGGCGGTGCGGTTTGGCGCGGGCACCCCTCACCCCCACCCTCTCGCCCAAGGGGCGAGGGAGCCAGAACTTCTCCCTCTCCCGCTGGCGGGAGAGGGCAGGGGTGAGGGCTGGTCCATCACCGACCTGGCCCGCCTGTCGGTCACCGACATCCGCCGCTGGGTCGAAGCCCTGGTGCTGACCGGCCGCGAGGCCGAGATCGCCCGCGACCTGATCCCCGAAATCGCCGCCCGGCTGGAATTCCTGGAACAGGTTGGCCTGGGTTACCTCACGCTGGACCGGGGCGCGCCCACGCTCAGCGGCGGCGAGGCGCAGCGCATCCGGCTGGCCGCGCAACTGGGCAGCAACCTGCAAGGTGTTTGTTATGTGCTGGACGAGCCCACCATCGGCCTGCACGCCCGCGACAACCAGATCCTGCTGGCTGCGCTCAAGACCCTGAGCGACAAGGGCAACACCCTGGTGGTGGTGGAGCACGACGAGGACACCATCCGCCGCGCCGACCATGTGATCGACATCGGGCCGAGCGCCGGCAAACGCGGCGGGCGGCTGGTGGCGCAGGGCTCGGTGGCCGATCTGGCCGCCGCCGAAGACTCGCAGACCGGCCGCTACCTGCTGCACGCGATGCGCCACCCGCTGCAGCCGCGCCGGGCCGTGGCGCCGGTAACTTCAAAAACAAGAGCAAACAATGACCATTCCACGCTGGGTAACGGTCAAAAAAGCACTGAAAACCACGAAACCACCTGGCTGCGGGTGCTGGGGGCCGATCTGCACAACCTGCAGCGCGTCGACGTGGCCGTGCCGCTGCGCCGGCTGGTGGCGGTGACCGGCGTCTCCGGCTCCGGCAAGTCCACGCTGGCGCGCGATGTGCTGCTGGCCAACGTGGCGGCCTGGGTGGGGCAGCGCGCCACCAAAGCGGGCCGCGACGCGATGGATGCCGGCCAGGCGCCTTCACTGGTGGGCTGCGCCGGCCTGCAGGGATTCGAGACGCTGGACCGGGTGCTGGAGGTGGACCAGACCCCCATCGGCAAGACCCCGCGCAGCTGCCCGGCCACCTACATCGGCTTCTGGGACACCGTGCGCAAGCTGTTTGCCGAAACGCTGGAGGCCAAGGCCCGCGGCTACGGGCCGGGGCGCTTCTCCTTCAACACCGGCGGAGGCCGCTGTCCGTCGTGTGAAGGGCAGGGCGTGCGCACCATCGAAATGAGCTTCCTGCCCGACGTGAAAGTGCCCTGTGAGGTTTGCCACGGCGCCCGCTTCAACCCCGAGACGCTCGCCGTCACCTGGCGCGGCAAAAGCATCGGCGACGTGCTGCAGATGGAAGTGGACGAGGCGGTGGACTTCTTCGCCAGCATGCCCGCCATCAGCCATCCGCTGCAATTGCTGAAAGACGTGGGCCTGGGCTACCTCACGCTGGGCCAGCCCAGCCCCACCCTCAGCGGCGGCGAAGCGCAGCGCATCAAGCTGGTGACGGAACTGTCCAAGGTGCGCGACGAGGTGGGCAAACGCGGCCAGAAGGCGCCCCACACCCTGTACGTGCTGGACGAGCCCACCGTGGGCCTGCACATGGCCGACGTGGACAAACTCATCCGCGTGCTGCACCGCCTGGTCGATGGCGGCCACAGCGTGGTGGTGATCGAACACGACCTGGACGTGATCGCCGAAGCCGACTGGATCATCGACCTCGGCCCGGACGGCGGCGCCGGCGGCGGGCGCATCGTGGCCGCGGCCACGCCCGAGGCCGTGGTGCGTGCCGGCACGCCCACCGGGGTGGCGCTGGGGCCGGTGCTGGCGCGGGGGTGAGGGCGCCGCGCGATGTTGCCGGTGTCGGGCCGCGCCGTGCGGCAGACTGATCCGTTCGGACGGCGCCTGGCTCAGGCGCCTTTCGGCAGCACGCGCTGCACCAGCGGGTGTTTCACCCGCTTCTCGGTGTCGATCGCGAAATAGTGCTCGGTCACGCCCTCGATGGTGGCGAGCCGGTGGACGGCGTACCGTTGTTCCAGATCGGCGTGGACCCATTCGCTGGCGGGAAACAGGCCCATGCCGCTGGCGCCGAAGGTCTTCAGCAACGCGCTGTCTTCAAACTCGCCCGCGATTCTCGGACGCAGGTCATGCGCGTCGAACCACCGGTCCAGCCGCTCGCGCATCGCCGCATGGGCCGTGGGCAGCAAAACCGGCGTGTCCCGCAGGCTGTGGGGGAAATGATCGCGGCAGCCGTGAACCAGATCGGCGCATCCATACCAGGCAACCGGGGATGTGCCCACACGGTGGCTGTAAAGCCGCATGGCGTGATTCGGTGGCGCGGGGCGATCCGACAACACCACATCCAGCCGGTGCAAGGCCAGATCACCCAGCAGATCGTCCAGTTCGCCTTCGTGGCACAGCAGGCGCAAATGGGGCGTGGAAAGCACCGGGTGCAGCAGCCGGTGCACGATCAGTTTGGGTAGCCCGTCCGATACGCCGACGGCCAGCCGCACTTCGGGGGCGCTGGCCGCATTTCGAACCCGGGCTGGCAATTCCCCTCCGAGCTGGAAGATCAGGTCCGCCTGTTTCAGCGCGGCCGCCCCGGCGGCGGTCAGGACCAGTCCGCGGCCGGACGGTTTCAGCAGTGCGAATCCGAGCGCACGCTCCAGCTCCCGGACCTGGGCACTCACGGTCTGCACCGCCATGCCGAGCTTGTCGGCGGCCCGGGTCATGCCGCCTTCCTGGGCGACAACCCAGAAGTAGTAAAGGTGCTTGTAGTTGAATGGTGTGGACACGGATGGTTTTTCAGGAGTATTTGTTCGAATTTATCTGCTTTTATATGGTGTGTTGGGACGGTAGTGTGGAGCGCCTCAATAACTGAAAGGCTTTGTGATGCTCATACTGGTCGTGTCGAACCCGGCTGTCGATGAGGGCGCTCGCGCATTCGCCGCCGCCCGGATCCGCTTCGCCTTGCGCCGGCTGCGGGCGGCTGTGCCTCGGGTGGAAGTCCGTTTCGCCGATGTCAACGGCCCGCGCGGTGGCATGGACCAGCGCTGCCGGATCCAATTGCGCACGGACGGCGCCGGCACGGTCGTGAAGACGGCGTTCGCGCATGACTGGAGGGCTGCCCTCGATTGCGCCCTCGCGGCCGCGATGCAGTCGCTGACACGCGCACGCCAGCGCCGCCAGCGACAGAACCGGATCGGTGCGCTGGGGCTTGTGGCGGGAGACGCCCATGCCTGATATCTCGTCCGTGGACCTGGCGTTTGGGGTCCTCGTGGTCGCCTTGGCCATCCTGGTTGCGGCTCTCCATGAGTTCCGGGCCAGCAATCACCGCGATGCCGGTGCACTCGCGGTCTCGGGCACCCTGGGCCTTGCCGGCAGTCTGGCGGTCTGGCTGCTCTGAACTGCGGCCTGGCGGGCGGCGCTGAAGCCTGCGCGACAGCCCATAAGGGCGTTCCTGATGGCGTGATTGTCGGGGGGCCAATCCGGGTTTCATGCCTTGCCCCCCGGAGACTCCGTGCAACGTCGACAGCTCGGCCAGCTTGCCGCTGCCACCCTTGCTGCCGCCGCCCTGGGGGTTTCCGGGCAGGGCGGATTTCCGACCAGACCGATCAGGCTGGTCGTTGCCTTCCCGGCGGGTGGCCCGACCGACATCACCATGCGCGCCCGGGCCGACAACGCCAGTAAGATTCTGGGCCAGCCGGTCATCGTCGAGAACAAGCCCGGCGCGGGGGCACCCTGCCGGCCCAGGGCTTGCAGACGGCCGCGGCCGACGGCCACACCGTGGCGCAAATCCCGCTGGGGGTTTCCGCCTGCCCTTCACCACCAAACTCACCTGGGACCCGATCAAAGACATCACTTGCGCCCCAGGTCGAGGCGGGCAAGCTGCGGGTGCTCAACACCTGGGGCGCCGAGCGCCTGGCCAAATTCCCCGATGCGCCCACGCTCAAGGAGCTGGGCCTGGACCTGGTGCAGAACTCCCCCTTTGGCATCGGCGCCCCGAAAGGCACGCCGCCCGCCGTGGTCAAACGCCTGCACGACGCTTTCAAACAGGCGATGGAGCACGAGAGCTACATCACCGCGCTCAAGCGCTACGACATGGTGCCCATGTACATGAGCAGCGCCGCGTATCTGAAGTTCGCGCAGGAGACCTTCGCGCGCGAGAAGGCACTGGTGGAGAAGCTCGGGCTGGCCAAGCCGACCTGAGCACCCGGCAGGCGCGGCTTGCGCATTGCGGCGCATGGCGCGCCGATCCTAGAACTCCCAGGCGCCCACCAACCTTACCTGACTCTGGCCGTCCTGGCGGCCCAGGGCGATGGAGAGGGCTACGCCCTCGGCGGCGCGCCAGCGCAGCCCGAGTTGTCGGCCCAGGCCACCGGGACCGGATTCGCCGAACAGGTCGCCCGTCAGCGAAACGGTGGGCGCGAGTGCCCACTCACCACCCAGGGACCACTGGGTGGTCGATTGGCTGGCTCCGCCCTGCGGGCGCGAAGCGGCGTGGCCGAGGTTCATGTGCACCGCATGCCCGCCGTCGTAGCGGTGGGTCAGCAGGGCGGTGAGGGTGTTTTCGCGCACCCGCGGCCCGGCATCGGGGCGGGCGTTGCTCAGCTCCAGTTTGAGGCCCGCAGTGGTTTCGCCCCATTTGAGCGGCACCCATTTGAAGGCCACGCTGGCGGCGCGTTCGGTCGTGGACGGGATGGTCGATCGGTCGGACGATCGCCCGAAGCCGAGCCCGATTTCAAGGTTTTCGACCGGCGCAAATCCGAAACCCAGCGTCGGGCTGCGCACACTGCCTTCGCGGGCCCACTCGAATTCGATCTTGTAGCCGCCTCGGCCCAGCGCGCCGGCATCGTCGGTGTTCATCGGCGCTTCGGCGAGAACAAACGGGCTTGCCAGGGCAAACACAGCCGCGGCGAACAGGGAGTGACGGGGCAGAGGGTGCAAGTTGGTCATGGTGTCCTCGGTGGATTCGCTCGGGCGGTGCGGGTCGGAGCCTGGCGCAGGCGCGGCTTCGCCAGCCGCTGAATTTCGATGGGGGACGGGCTTATACCACACGAAAATTCGAAGGACAAGTAATGGAGCGGGTGCGGCCTGCAGTTCGGCGCTTCACTGCCATTCGTGGACGGGATGGTGCTTGCCGAATTCGATGGTGGTGATTCGGCGGGCCGGGACATGTAGTGTCCGGGCGCGCCCGTTTGCCGGTATCCCGGAGCACATTTTTCTTGCCTTGCCGAGGGCATGACCGGTGCGCGCCCGGCTGCATGGGTGGCGCGCAGGCCGTGCAGGGCATCCTTCCAATGACCCGTCGGCGGCTGTCAGCCTTTGTTGGATTGCTGTCATATCCTTGTCAGTCGTAAGGTTGAAGATTGTTGCAGCAGGCGGCGGATGGCTGTCGTGTGCATTCACAAAAAAGGAAACACATCATGGAAGACGAACTGGCGAAGCGGATAGCCAGCCATCCGAAATACCAGGAACTGAAGGCCAAGCGGACCAGCTTCGGCTGGTGGCTCACGATTGCGATGCTGGTCGTGTACTACGGCTTCATCCTGCTCGTGGCGTTCAACAAGCCGTTGCTGGCCTCGCGCATCGGCAGCGGCGTCATGACCCTGGGCATGCCCATCGGTCTGGGCGTCATTCTGTTCACCATCATCATCACGGCCATTTATGTGCGCCGTGCCAACAGCGAATTCGACAAGCTGTCGGATGACATCACCAAGGCGGTGCTGAAATGAAATCGACTACGAAATACGCATTGCCCTTTGCTGCGCTGATTGGCGCGGGGGTGGCCATGGCCGCGGGCGCCGACCTGGGCCAGGCCGACAAGCAGGCCACCAACTGGACCGCAATCGCGATGTTCGCGATTTTCGTCGCCTTCACGCTGTGGATCACCAAATGGGCCGCAGCCAAGACCAAGAGCGCGGCCGACTTCTACACCGGTGGCGGCGGCATCACCGGCTTCCAGAACGGCCTGGCCATCGCCGGTGACTACATGTCGGCAGCCTCGTTCCTGGGGATCTCCGCGGCGGTCATGGCCTCGGGCTTCGACGGACTGATCTTTTCGATCGGCTTCCTGGTCGGTTGGCCGGTGGTCACCTTCCTGCTGGCCGAGCGGCTGCGCAACTTGGGCAAGTTCACCTTCGCCGACGTGGCCGCGTTCCGCTTCGCGCAGACGCCGGTGCGCATGTTTGCCGCCAGCGGTACCCTGGTGGTGGTGGCCTTCTATCTCATCGCCCAGATGGTCGGTGCCGGTCAGCTCATCAAGCTGCTGTTCGGGCTGGAGTACATGTACGCGGTGGTCATCGTCGGCGTGCTGATGATGGTCTACGTGCTGTTCGGCGGCATGACCGCCACGACCTGGGTACAGATCATCAAGGCCATCATGCTGCTGTGCGGCGCCAGCTTCATGGCCGGCGCGGTGCTCTGGCACTTCGGCTTCAGCCCCGAGGCGATGTTCGCCAAAGCGGTCGAGATCAAGACGGGCCTGGCCGTCACCGCGGGCAAGACGCCGGAAGAAGCGGCCAAGGCCGGCTTCTCGATCATGGGCCCCGGTGGCTTCGTCAAGGATCCGATCAGCGCCATCAGCTTCGGCATGGCCCTGATGTTCGGCACGGCGGGTCTGCCGCACATCCTGATGCGCTTCTTCACCGTTCCCAACGCCAAGGAAGCGCGCAAGTCGGTGCTGTGGGCCACCACCTGGATCGGCTACTTCTACATCCTGACCTTCATCATCGGCTTTGGCGCCATCGTCTTTGTGCTGACCAACCCCAGTTTCCTCGACGCCAAGGGCGCGCTGCTGGGTGGCAACAACATGGCGGCGGTGCACCTGGCCAACGCGGTCGGCGGCAACGTGTTCCTGGGCTTCATCTCGGCGGTGGCTTTCGCCACCATCCTGGCGGTGGTGGCCGGTCTGACGCTCAGTGGCGCCTCGGCCGTGTCCCACGACCTGTACGGCACCGTCATCAAGAAGGGCAAGGCGGACAGCGCTGCGGAGCTGCGTGTCTCCAAGATCACCACGATCTGCCTGGGCATCGTGGCGGTGGTGCTGGGCATTGCGTTCGAGAAGCAGAACATCGCCTTCATGGTGAGCCTGGCCTTTGCCATCGCGGCATCGGCCAACTTCCCGGTGCTGCTGATGAGCGTGCTGTGGAAGGGCTGCACCACGCGTGGCGCGGTGATCGGCGGCTTCCTGGGCCTGATCAGCTCGGTGGTGCTGACGGTGGTGTCGCCCGCGGTGTGGGAAGCCACGCTTGGCAACCCCAAGGGCTCCGCGTGGTTCCCGTACACCAGCCCGGCGCTGTTCAGCATGACCATCGGCTTCGTTGGCATCTGGCTGTTCTCGATCCTGGACAACAGCAAGCGCGGCGACGAGGACCGTGCGGGCTTCGCCGCCCAGCAGGTTCGCAGCGAGACGGGCATCGGCGCGTCCGGCGCTTCGGGGCACTGAGTCTGTCGCGCAGTGGTCGGCCCAGGCCCCACTGCGCTATCCTCTTCGGGATCGCTGCCGCAAGGCACGCGGTCCCTTTTCGTTTCCATCCACCATGAGCTCCAGTTTCGACTTCGATGTCGCCCCGTTCGACCTTCTGAACTCGGCGCAGCAGGAAACGGTGCGCGGCAACGCCGAGCTGGTGCGTTATGCGGCGGGCGACCTGATCCTGACGCCGGAGGTCGAACCGGTCCATGCCTACCTGCTGGTGTCGGGCAGTGTGCGACGGCAGGCCGGCATGCTGGCCGAGGCTACCTACGGACCGGGCACCCTGTTTGGCGCGCGCGCCGTGCTGTCGGGCCGCGCGACCAGTGTCTCGCTGGCGCAGGGCGAAGTGCAGGCCTGGCGACTACCGAAATCCACGCTTCAGGCGTTGCTGGTTGATAGCCCGGCATTCTGCGCGGCGGTTTTCAGCGAGATCGCGCACCGGGTTTCGCAGCAGGAGGCGCGTGCCGAGCAAAGGGAATTCCTGTCGCTGATGATGGCCCGGGTGCGTGATGCGTACGTGCGCAAGCCCTTCTACCTGGACGGCGCGGCGGATCTGGTTTCGGCCTGCGCCGCCATGTCCGCCGCCGGCCAGAGCAATGCGCTGGTGCGCGACGGCGATCGGGTCGGGATGTTCACCACCACCGACCTGCGCGATGCGCTGCTTCGCCGTTCCGACGGGGGCGACGTCCTCGCACCCCATGCCGTCAAGGTGCGGGACGTGGCCCGCTTCGAGCTGATCTCGGTCCATGCCGACCGTGAGCTGTTCGAGGCGCTGCTGCTGATGTTGCGCCACCGGGTGCACCGCGTTCTGGTCCGCGACGACACCGGCATCGTTGGCGTGCTCAGTCAGCTCGACCTGATGAGCTTCGTCTCCAACCATTCGCACCTCATCGCCTTGCAGGTCGAGCAAGCCAGGAACCTTGCCGACCTCAAGGCCGCCGCGCTGCAATTGGACGGCCTGGTCGAACTGTTGCACGGCGGTGGCGTCAAGATCGAGGTCATCAGCAGCATGGTGCGCGTGCTCAACGGCCAGGTCTATGCGCGGCTGTGGAGTTTCGTCGCGCCGCCCGAACTGGTCGCCAACAGCTGCCTGCTGGTGATGGGCAGCGAGGGCCGCGGTGAACAGATCCTGAAAACCGACCAGGACAATGCGCTGCTGCTGCGCGACGGCTTTGACTGCGCCGAGCTGCCCCAGGTGGCCGAGGCCTTCAACCGGGCATTGATCGATTTTGGCTGGCCGAGTTGCCCCGGCCTCGTCATGCTCACCAATCCGATGTGGCGTGCGCCGCTGGCCACCTTTCGCGAGCACCTGCGCAGCTGGATCTATGGCAGCGATCCCGATGGGGCGATGCACCTGGCGATCTTCATGGATGCGTCCGCGGTGGCCGGCGATGCGAGCCTGTTGCAGAGCGCGCGCGATTTCGCCTTCGACATCCTTCCCGGCAACGACGCCTTCCTGGCCCGCTTTGCCGCCGCGGCCGACCAGTTCGAGGAGCCCTCGGTGGGCTGGTGGGCGCGCCTGACTTCGCCGCGCGCCCGGGACGAATTGCCTTTCGACCTGAAAAAACTGGGGACTTTTCCGATCGTTCACGGCGTTCGCGCCCTGGCTTTGCAGGAGCAGGTCACGCAACTGGCCACCACCGATCGACTGCGCGCGCTGGTCGATCGCGGGCGGGTCGAGGCGCCGCTGGCACGCGACCTGATCGAGGCGCTGCACTTCATGATGGCGCTGAAGCTGAAGAACAACCTGGCCCAACGGCAGGGCGGTCAGCCGGCAGACAACCTGGTGCGCATGGGGTCGATGAGCACGCTCGAACGCGATCGCCTTCAGGATGCGTTGGGCATCATCAAGCGTTTCCGGCAGTTCTTGCAACAGCATTTCAAGCTGGGCGCGGTCTGAAGGCTGCGGGCTGTTTGAGGCCTTGGAAACCTGACCGTTGCGAGTACGCTGACCGGTTCCGAGGGCGAGCAGGTTTCAGCGGGCTGGCGCGTGCAGGGCTCGGTGGAACCGTGCGCCGGGACTGGGCAAGTAAGGCCATGGTCAGTGCACGGCGCAAAATGGGAAGCGAAAAAAAAGACCGTGCCCACGATGCGCGGATCAAAGGAGACTTCTGATGCCCGATGTTCTGGTGACACAGCGCCTGGTCGCCCTGTTCGGGGTGGCTGTCGCGTTGCTGAACTTTCCCCTGTTGGCCCTGTGGGACCATGACTCCCACTGGTTGGGTCTTCCTCTATTCCCCGTGGCGTTGTTCGCCATCTGGGCCTTGCTGATCGGCCTGCTGGCCTGGGTGGTCGAGCGTTCTCCCGAACCGGCACAAGGCACGCGCTGAGGCGAGCATTCCGGTGTTGCCCGCCTCCCTGCTCATTGCGGTTTCGTTTGCCTACTTGCTGGCGTTGTTCGCCATCGCCTGGTGGGCGGACCGACGGGCGCAGGCGGGGCGATCGGTTATCGGCAACGCCTGGGTCTACGCGCTGTCCCTGGCGGTGTACTGCAGCGCCTGGACCTATTTCGGCAGCGTCGGCCGCGCGGCCGGGTCCGGCGTGTGGTTCCTGCCCATCTACCTGGGGCCGATGCTCGCCATGATCCTGGCCTGGCTGGTGGTGCGCAAGATGATCCGCATCGCCCGCGCCTACCGCATCACCTCGATCGCCGATTTCATTGCCAGCCGTTACGGCAAGAGCCCGTCGCTGGCCGGTCTGGTGACGCTGATCACGGTGGTCGGCATCGTGCCCTACATGGCCTTGCAGCTCAAAGGCATTTCCAGCGCCTACGCGGTGATGACCTCGCCGCTGGGGGCCATGGCCGCGCGGGCCGGCCCCTGGTGGGCCGACAGCACGCTGTACTTCGCGCTGGCGCTGGCTGGCTTCACCATCGTCTTCGGCGCGCGGCACCTGGACACCACCGAACGGCATGAGGGGATGGTGGCGGCCATCGCTTTCGAATCCCTGGTCAAGCTGCTGGCCTTTGTGGCGGTGGGTCTGTTTGTCACCTACGGGTTGTTCAACGGACTGGGGGATCTGTTCGCTCGCGCCCGTGGCGACGACGGCATTCGTCGCCTGTTGCAGTTCGGCCAGGGACAGCCTTTCGCGTATTCCCAATGGGCGGGGCTGACGCTGCTGGCCATGCTGTCGGTGATCTTCCTGCCCCGGCAGTTTCAGGTCATGGTGGTCGAAAACGTGCACGAGTCGCACCTCAGGCGGGCCGTGTGGGTTTTTCCGCTGTATCTGCTCCTCATCAACCTCTTCGTGTTGCCGATCGCCATCGGCGGCCTGCTGCATTTCGGACCCGGGCGGATGAACGCCGAGATGTTCGTGCTGTCCTTGCCGCTGGCGCAAGGGTGGACGATGCTGGCGCTTGCGGCCTTTGTCGGTGGCCTGTCGGCGGCCACCGGCATGGTGATCGTCGAAGCCATCGCCGTCTCGACCATGGTCTGCAACGATCTGGTCATGCCCTGGTTGCTGCGCACCCGGCGCTTCGGTGCCCGTTCGGCGGCGGACCTGACCGGGATGCTGCTGGGCATCCGCCGGCTGGCCATTCTGGTCATCCTGATGTTGGGCTACCTGTACTTCCATCTCGCCGGCGAAGCCTATGCGCTGGTGAGCATCGGCCTCATCAGTTTTGCCGCGGTGGCGCAGTTTGCTCCTGCCTTGCTCGGCGGCATGTACTGGAAGGGGGGCACCCGCCACGGCGCGATGGCCGGCCTGCTGGCCGGCTTTCTGTGCTGGGCCTACACCTTGATGCTGCCCTCGCTGGCCAAATCCGGCTGGCTGGACGACGGCTTTCTGCGCGATGGGCTGTTTGGCATCGTCTGGCTCAAGCCGGAGGCGCTGCTCGGCCTGGGGGCGCTGGACAACCTGACGCATTCGCTGTTCTGGAGCCTGTTGCTCAACATCGGGGCCTATGTGGGCGTGTCGCTCTGGCGCCTGCCCACTGCCGCCGAAGCCAGTCAGGCGCTGTTGTTTGTCGATGTGGACCGGCGATCCGATGCCAGACAGCCGGTGTTCTGGCAGGGACGGGCCCAGGCCCCCGCGCTGCAGGCCTTGCTGGCCCGCTTTCTCGGTGTCGAGCGGGCGCAGCGCCTGATCGATGGCTACGCGCAGGAGCAGGCGGGCGGCACGGTGCAGGCTCTGGTGGCGGATGCGCGGCTGGTGCAGTTTGTCGAAACCCAGCTCGCCGGCGCCATCGGCAGCGCGTCGGCGCGGGTGATGGTGGCATCGACGGTCGAAGAAGAGGCGCTGGATCTGCAGGACGTGATGCGCATCCTGGATGAAGCCTCGCAGCTTCGGGCCTATTCACACGCGCTCGAAGAAAAGTCGGTCTCGCTGGAACGCGCGACGGCCGAGCTGCGCCAGGCCAACGAGCAGCTCACCAGCCTGGATCGGCTCAAGGACGATTTCATGTCCTCGGTCACCCACGAGTTGCGCACGCCGCTGACCTCGATCCGCGCCATGGCGGAGCTCATCCGCGACGAACCGGACATGCCGGCGGAGCAGCGGCAGCAGTTCCTGGGCATTGTGGTCGTCGAGGCCGAGCGCCTGAGCCGGCTCGTCAACCAGGTGCTGGACATGGCCAAGATCGAGGCCGGCCACGCCGAATGGCACAACACCGCCGTGGACATGCGTGCGCTGCTGGAGCAGGCCGCCGGCAGCTTGGCCGAGCTGATGCGGGAGCGCGGCATCACCCTGTCGCTGGAGCTCCCCGAGCAGGTTGCTCCGCTGCAGGCCGATGCCGATCGCATCACCCAGGTGGTGCTCAACCTGCTCTCCAACGCGGCCAAGTACGCGCCGCAGGACGGCGGTCGGGTGCGGCTGAGCCTGCAGGAATCGCCGGACGGGGTCAAGGTACAGGTACAGGACAACGGACCGGGCGTCCCGCTGGAGCAACGCGAGCGGGTGTTCGAGAAGTTCCGGCAGGTCAGCGGCGATGACCACTACCGCCCCGGTGGCACCGGTCTGGGCCTGCCGATCAGCCGCCAGATTGTCGAGCGCTTCGGCGGTCGGCTCTGGCTGGAGCCGGCGCCCGGCGGGGGCGCCTGTTTCGCGTTTTTCCTGCCGTTCGGGGCGCCAGTCCCGTCCGGATCCTCATCCTGAAAGGAGCGTTTCCATGACGCGCAAGCTGCTGATTGCCGATGACGAGCCCAACATCCTGATCTCGCTGGAGTACTTGCTCAAACGCGAGGGCTACCAGGTCACCGTCGCCCGCGACGGCCAGGAGGCGCTGGACGCGGTGGGTCGGGAATGCCCCGACCTGCTGCTGCTGGACGTCATGATGCCGCGCAAGAACGGCTTCGAGGTCTGCCAGGCCTTGCGGGCGGACGAACGTTTTGCCGCGCTGAAGATCCTGATGCTGACGGCGAAAGGCCGTGACACCGACGTCGCCAAAGGCCAGGCGCTCGGTGCGGACGCCTACATGACCAAGCCCTTCGCCACCCGTGAACTGGTGCAGAAGATCGCTGACATGCTTGAGGGCAACGCATGACCGCTGAACGCCGCCTGCTGCTGGTGACTGGGCTGGCCGCGCTGGCGCTGGCCGCCTGGCTCGGTCTGACCGTCGCCCTGGTGATGTTGACGCTGGAGCCAGCGGATCGTTCACTGGTGCAGCAGCTGCTGGCGCCGCGCTGGGCGCTGGCGCTGATGAGCTGGGTCTTCGCGGTGATGGTGGTGGCCGGACTGATCCGGCGCTACCTGATGCCGGCAATGGTCACACCCGCCCGCATCGCCGATCAGGCCCGGGCACTGGTGTCGACCGAGGGCGCTCCGCCCGTGGCGGCCTCCGGCCCGAAAGGGATCCAAGACCTTGCACAGGCCATCAATGAGCTGGCCGGCCAGCGCGACGAGCTGCGACGCAACATGGCCGAACGGGTGCAGGAGGCCAGCCGCAGCATCCAGCAGGAGCGCAACCGACTGGCGGCGTTGATGTCCGAACTGACGCAGAGCGTGGTCGTGTGCAACCTCGACGGCCGCATCGTGCTGTACAACAACCGGGCGCGGCTGCAGTTTCGGGCACTGTCACAGTCGCCAACCCTGGCCGACGGCGCCGAGCTGATCGGCATCGGGCGGTCCATTTACGGTGTGTTCGACCGGCAACTGGTGGCGCACGCGCTGGAGAGCATCCACCTGCGCATGGCGCGCGGCGCTGGAAGTCCCTCGGCGCAATTTGTCACGACCACCCGCTCGGGCCAGCTGCTGCGGGCCCAGATGGCGCCGGTGCGAGTCAGCGACGCGGCGGCGGGTGAGCCGGCGCTGAGCGGTTTCGTGCTGATGCTCGACAATGTGACGCGCAGTTTTCAGGAGGAGCACCAACGCGACCAGCTGATGCACGGCCTGACGGAGCGCAGCCGGTCTTCGCTGGCCAGCATGCAGACCGCCGTCGACATGCTGGCCTTGCCCGATCTGGAGCCGGACATGCGCGAGCGCTTCCTGGGCATCGTCGGCGACGAAGTCTCGGCCATGAGCCGGCGCATCGCGGACCTGGCCCACACCACGACCCAGGGCCTCAAGACCCGCTGGCCGCTGGAAGAGATGCTGGGTGCGGACCTGCTGCTGGCCGCGCAGCGGCGCATCGAGGCGGTGACCGGTCGTTCCGTGCCCACGGCCGAGGTCGATGCCTCGGTCTGGCTGCATGTGGACAGCTTTTCGCTGATTCAAGCGCTGACCTATCTGTCGACTCGGCTGTTCGAGGAGTTTGAGGTGCGCTTCCTGCGGCTGCGCCTGCAGTCGGCGGAGGGACGCGCCCGCCTGGACCTGATCTGGGAAGGGCACGCCATGAGCACCGAAACCGTGATGAGCTGGGAAGCCGATCCGATGCGGTTCGGGTCGGAAAGCACGCCGCTGAGCGTGCGCGACGTGGTCGACCGCCATGGCGGCGAAATGTGGTTCGAGCGCGAGCGCCTGCGCCACGAGGCTTTCTTCCGCTTCCTGCTGCCGCTGGCCAATGCCTCGGAGCAGCTGGAGGCCGCGCAGGTGCTGGTCAACGAAAGCCGGCCCGAGTATTACGACTTTGATCTTTTTCAGGGCACGGAGACAGACAGCGCCCTGGATGACCGGCCGCTTTCGCTGCTGTCGTTCACCGTGTTCGATACCGAGACCACCGGGCTGAATCCTTCACAGGGCGATGAGATCATTCAGATCGGCGCCATACGGGTAGTGAACGGGCGGCTTCTGCGGCAGGAGGCCTTCGAGCAGCTCGTGGATCCCGCGCGGGACATTCCTGCCGAATCCATTCCGATCCATGGCATCACGCCGGACATGGTGCAAGGCAAGCCCCGCATCGGACAGGTGCTACCGGCCTTCCATGCCTTCGCCCAGGACACCGTTCTGGTGGCCCACAACGCGGCGTTCGACATGAAGTTCCTGCAGCTCAAGGAGGCCAGCACGGGCCTGTCGTTTCACCAGCCGGTGCTCGACACCTTGCTGCTGTCGGCGGTGGTGCATCCGAACCAGGAGTCGCACCGTCTGGAGGCGATTGCCGAGCGCTTCAACATCACCGTGCTCGGCCGGCATACCGCGCTGGGCGACGCCATCGTGACAGCCGAAGTGCTATTGCGTCTGATTCCGCTGCTGCAGGAGAAGGGCATCCACACGCTGCGCGAGGCCCGCGATGCGGCTCAGAAAACCTACTACGCGCGCCTGAAGTACTGAAGACCATGACGCGCCACGCTGTCGACATGGAGACAGTGTTGGGGGTTTCCGCCTTGACCCCGGCCTGGGCCCTTCGTTCAATCGGGTTTTGTTTGCCTGCATCGGAGACTTCGCCCCATGAAACGCCGCCAATTTGCCCGTCTTGCCGCCGCCACGCTTGCTGCCCCCGCCCTGGGGGTTTCCGCGCAGGGCGGATTTCCGACCAAACCGATCAGGCTGGTCATTGCCTTCCCGGCGGGCGGCCCGACCGACATCACCATGCGCGCCCTGGCCGACAACGCCAGCAAGATTCTGGGCCAGCCGGTCATCGTTGAGAACAAGCCTGGCGCTGGCGGCACCCTGCCGGCCCAGGGCTTGCAGACGGCAGCGGCCGACGGCCACACCCTGGCGCAAATCCCGCTGGGGGTGTTCCGCCTGCCCTACACCACCAAACTCACCTGGGATCCGATCAAAGACATCACCTACGTGCTCAACGTGACCGGCTACGCCTTCGGGCTGGTGGTTCCGGCGGACTCGCCGCTGCGCACATGGACCCATTTCGTGGGCTGGGCCAAGGCCAACCCGGGCAAACTCACCTACGGCTCCACCGGCACGATGACCAGCCCGCACCTGACCATGGAGCTCATCGCCCAGAAGCTCGGCCTGCAACTGGTGCATGTGCCCTACCGGGGCAGCGCGGACCTGATGCAGTCCATTCTGGGCGGCAACATCATGGCAGCGGCCGATTCCACCGGCTTCGCGCCCCAGGTCGAGGCGGGCAAGCTGCGGGTGCTCAACACCTGGGGCGCCGAGCGCCTGGCCAAATTCCCCGATGCGCCCACGCTCAAGGAGCTGGGCCTGGACCTGGTACAGAACTCCCCCTTTGGCATCGGCGCCCCGAAAGGCACGCCGCCCGCCGTGGTCAAACGCCTGCACGACGCTTTCAAACAGGCGATGGAGCAGGAGAGCTACATCTCCGCGCTCAAACGCTACGACATGGTGCCCATGTACATGAGCAGCGCCGCGTATCTGAAGTTCGCGCAGGAGACCTTTGCGCGGGAAAAAGCACTGGTGGAGAAGCTCGGGCTGGCGAAGGCGTCGTAAGCGGGTGCCAGGTGGCGCACCCCTCAGAACTCCCACGCTGCGACGGCGCGTCCCAGATTCTGGCCGTTCTGGCGGCCCAGACCGATGGAGAGCGCCACGCCCTCCTGCACGCGCCAGCGCAGGCCGAGCTGGCGGCCGGTGTCGCCCGGGCCGGAGTCGCCGAACAGGTCGCCGGTCAGGGAAACGGTGGGGCTCAACGCCCATTCCCCGCCGATGGACCAGGTGTTGACCGACTGGCTGGGGCCGCCCTGCGGCCGCGCGACCGCATGGCCCAGATTCAGGTGCACGGCATGGCCGCCGTCATAGCGGTGGGTGAGCAACAGGGTCAACGCGGTGTCGCGCACCCGCGGCGCTCCATCCGGCCGGGCGTTTGCCAGCTCCAGTTTCAGGCCGGCCGTGGTCTCGCCCCATGTCAGCGGCACCCATTTGAACGACAGCCCGGTGGTGCGCTCGGCGGTGGACGGCACCGTCGCGTGGTCCGAGGCGCGGGCCACCACCAGGCCGATCTCCAGGTGTTCGACCGGTGCGAAGCCGAAGCCCAGCGCCGGCCCGCGCACGCTGCCCTCGCGGGCCCATTCGAACTCGACCTTGTAGCCGCCCTTGCCCAGGGTGCCGGCGTCGTCGGTGACCATGGGCGCTTCGGCGAAGGCGCCGGCACACCACAGGGACAGTGCAGCGGCCAGCCAACGGGAATGCGGCATCAACGGGGTGATCGGGTTCATCGGTGACTCCTGGTGGTGGGCATCGGTGCGCCCGGATCGTGGCAAGGGCCGGTTGGTTGTCAACGGGCCGATTCGAACTGGGTCTGGAGTTGCGAAAGCACCTCCAGCGTGCGCTCCGAGGTGGTGCTGGCGGCCTCCAGGGACTGCTGGCTGCGGACCGTCGCGCCCAGCGCGGAATTCATGAAGATCCACTGGCCTTCCAGCAACTGCATCTGGCTGGCGATGGCAGGGGACTGGATCGGCGAGGCTTTCAGCTCCGCCAGCAGTTTGGTAAAGCTGCCGCGGGCCGTGGTCACTTCCTCGGCGTTGGCCTTTTCGTCGACGCCGGCGCGCGCCAGCAGGAAATGCACAGCCAGGTGTTGCGTCAGGCGCTGCATTTCGGTGGTCAAGTTGAGGATGGCGGCGGCCGGGTTGCCCGATTCCTTGAGGATCTGGTCGCTCACCGCGGTGACCTTCTCGTCCAGATCGTCGGCTTCTTTGGCCAGTCTCACCAGCCCTTCGCGGTCTTTCGGGTCCAGTTTTTCGGCGGCTTGCAGGTAGCTCCGGTACGCGGTGCGGGCGTTGGCCCAGCCCGCCCGCAGGCTGTTGGATTTGTCCAGCGGCGAGAGTTCGTCGATCAGGGTTCGGGCTTCCCGCAACACACCGGCCAGCACCTTTTCAGCCTGGGAAGTCAGCACCCCCAGATGTCGCTGGACGGCGCAACGGGTGATGCGGTCGCTGAGCACGGACAGGCGGTTCAGGCGGGCAAGCTGTCCGCGGGCATCCACAGCTTCGGCCGGCTTGGCCACCGGTGTCTGCGCTGCCGCGATGCTCGACGTCGTTGCCAGCGCGATCAGGACCCAGCGGCGTCCGGTGTCGATGCGGTGCATGGTGTTTCTCCTTGCGAAAAGCCATGGGCCGAACCACTGTATGCCTCGCCGGGGCCACCGTCACCCGTGGCGTACTCAACCCTGATGACGGTAGGGGAAAGGGGGCGGAATGCCGGGTGCGCGGCTTCAGTGCCCGCGTGCCGCCAGCAGCGCCTGCGCCAGTTCGGCAAAGCCCGCGCCGCGTGCGCCCACGGTGACGTAGCGCGGCAGGTGCTGCATCCGGGGTGCGGCGTGGATGATGTTGGCGACACCGACGCTGTGGCGGAAATGCCGGAACATCGCTTCGTCGTTGCCCGAGTCGCCCACGGCGACCCAGCGGTCCAGCTCGGCCGGCAGGTCGCGGCCCAGCAGCGTTCGGGCGGCCCAGACGGCGCCACTCCATTTGTCGAAGGGGTTCACGGCGCCGTGGGTGTGGATGCTGCTGCGGGTGGTGAACAGCCCCTCGGCGCGCAGCACGGCTTCGATGGCGTCGATCTGTTCCGGCGCCAGGCAATCGAACTCGGCGTGGTCAAAGGCGATGTCGGTCTCGCGCCCGGCGGCGTCCCGCGACAGGTTCACCCCGGGGACCTCGCGCAGCACCCGCGCCGCCGCCTGGCGCAGGCGGCGGGAGTGTTCGTCGCGGGTAGCGGCATCCAGTTGGTATATTTTCGATAGCGAAAAATCACCTTTTTCCGCTGGGTATTGGCAGTTTTTGCCTGAAAACAGCGCGACTGAGCCGTTTTCGGCCACCACAGCATCAACCGGCCAGTCCAGAGCCTTGGGTTCGGCCCATCCGACCGGCCGACCGGTGATCGCGATGACCCTCAGGCCGGCGGACCGCAGTGCGGCCAGTGCGGCCAGGGCATCGTCGGTGATGGTGCCGTGGGTGGTCAGGGTGTCGTCGATGTCGGTGAACACCCCGCGGATGGCGCGCCGCTCGTCCAGCGGCCAGTCGGCGAGGGGTTTCATGGGCGGGGGCACTTCCAGACGTTCAGTGCGAGCGGGCGAGGCCGGCCCGCCGCCGGGCCGCTGCCCCCGCTGAAAATGGTGCCGTGCTTGCAGCGACCAGCAGGGGGCGCCACATCACCCCGCCGAGCCCAGCGCCAGCCCCGCATGTTCGCGCAGCGGGTGGAAGTGGATTTTCGGAAAGCGCTCCTGCGCCAGCCGCACGTCATATGGGCTGGTGCACAGGTAGGCCAGGGTGCCGGCGGCGTCCAGCGCCAGGCGTTGGGGGTAGGCGTTGGTGAACTCGCGCAGCTCGGCCGGCGTGTCGGCGGTGATCCAGCGCGCGCCGGTGTATTGGCAGCCCTCCAGGCGCACGTCGCAGTCGTACTCGCTCTTGAGGCGGTGTTGCACCACCTCGAACTGCAGCTGGCCGACCGCGCCCAGCAGCATGGGGCCGCCGATCTCAGGCTTGAAGACCTGGATCGCACCTTCCTCGCCGAGCTGGTCCAGCCCGGTCTGCAGTTGTTTGGTGCGCAGCGGGTTTTTCAGGATCACGGTCATGAACAGCTCGGGCGCGAAGAAGGGCAGGCCGGTGAACTGCAGGTTGGCGCCGTCGGTGATGGTGTCGCCCAGCTGCACGCCGCCGTGGGTGGTGAAGCCGATGATGTCGCCGGCGTAGGCCTCGTCGACCGCCTCGCGACGCTGGCTCATGAAGGTCACCACGCTGGTGGGGCGCAGCTCCTTGGCGGTGCGCTGCACCTTGAGCTTCATGCCCGGCGTGTACTTGCCCGAGGCCACGCGCACGAAGGCGATGCGATCGCGGTGGTTGGCGTCCATGTTGGCCTGCACCTTGAACACCACGCCGGCAAAGCCTTCATCGTCGGGCAGCACGGTCTTTTCCACCGGCTGCCTGTTGACGAGGAGCGAGCTCTTGCGCGGGCCGGGCGAGGGTGCCAGGTCCACCAGCGCGTCCAGCACTTCCATGACACCGAAGTTGTTCACGCCGGAGCCGAAGAACACCGGCGTCTGTTTGCCGGCGAGAAAGGCCTCGCGGTCGAAGGCCGGCGAGGCGCCGGTGGCCAGTTCCATGCTCTCCATGGCGGTGTCCCAGTCGTGGCCGAAGCGGGCCTTCAGGGAGGCCGGGTCGGTCAGCGGCACGGTCTCGAAGTCCTGCGGGCGGCGTTCGCTACCGGACTCGAACACGGTCATGGCCTGGGTGCGCAGGTTCACGATGCCGCCGAAGCTTTTGCCCTGGCCCACCGGCCAGGTCATGGGCACGCAGGGCATGCCGAGTTCGCGCTCCACTTCGTCGAGGATGTCCAGCGGGTCGCGCACCTCGCGGTCCATCTTGTTGACAAAGGTGATGATGGGCGTGTCGCGCTGGCGGCAGACCTCGATCAGGCGGCGCGTCTGCGCCTCCACGCCGTTGGCGGCGTCGATCACCATCAGCGCCGAGTCCACGGCCGTCAGCACGCGGTAGGTGTCTTCCGAAAAGTCCTTGTGGCCGGGGGTGTCGAGCAGATTGACCACGTGGTCGCGGTACAGCATCTGCATCACCGACGAAGCGACGGAAATGCCGCGCTGCTTCTCGATTTCCATCCAGTCGCTGGTCGCGTGGCGGCTGGCCTTGCGCGCCTTCACGCTGCCGGCGATCTGGATCGCGCCGGAGAAGAGCAGCAGTTTTTCCGTCAGCGTGGTCTTGCCGGCGTCGGGGTGGGAAATGATGGCAAAGGTGCGGCGGCGCCGGGTTTCGTGGGCGTAGGACACGGTGGAGATCCGAAGGGAAAGGGCAGGCCCGCCGGTCCGGGCGGCGCGGGTCGAAGGGGCTGGATTTTACCGACCCGCCGTTTCAGGCGGCCGGCCCCGCCGTTCGGACCTTGCGTCCCGGGCTGGCTGCGCGGCGTCTTGTGGGCGCGGCCGGCGCTGCGGATGCCGTGGTGTCTGTGATCCGGGGGGCGTGCGCGTCCTGGGCCACGGCGGCCTCAGCGGTCTGCCGCGCCGCCTGCAGAAGGCGGCGATGTTCGTCCACGATCAGATCCCCGAGGTCGGCCACATCGGGCAGTACGCGACGACATGCGATCAGTCCGTAGTCCAGCCGGCCGTTGTAGCTTTGCACCGTGACATTGAGCGCCACGCCATGGGCCGGAATCGACACCGGGTAGTAGCTGGTGAGTTCGGCGCCGGCAAAGTACAGGGGGAAATTCGGTCCGGGCACGTTGGAGACGATCACGTTCGCCAAGGGCGGCACGATATTCATCAGCCGCGACCGGCTGACCAGTGCGGCAAGCCCGGAAATCAGCCAGGGCGAACCGATGATGGGAAAGTCGGTCGGGATCACCGCCTTGAGCCGGCTCATCCGCGCCTTGGTTGCGCTGGTCGCTTCGTGGATGTGGCGCGCCCGGGCGGCGGGGTCGCGGATGTCGGTGGCCAGTGTCATGGTCACCATGCTGACCTGATTGTTGCCGGTGGCGTCGCCGGCGTCGCGCAGGCTGACCGGGACGGCGGCGACCAGTGACTTGGCCGGCTTTTCACCGAGTTCGCGCAGGAAACGGTCGATGGCTCCCCCGGTGGTTGCCAGCACCACATCGTTGACCGACACGCCCAGCGCGTGGGCGATCTGCTTGACCTCGGCCAGCGGGACGGTGCGTCCGGCGAATGCCCGCTGATTGGTGATGCTGACGTTGAGCGCCGTGCGGGGCGCAAACAGGTCCAGCCGGCTGGCCAGCGAAGGCGGGGCGGTGGCGGGGCCGTCATCCTGCGGGCGGGCAAAAGCCTCGCGCACGGCACGCACCATGCCCGGCGCCATGCGCGCGAGCTTGGCGTACTGCACCGCGGTGTGGCGTACGGCCGCGCCGGCCAGCTCGGCCAGCCCCAGCTGGTGGCTGCTGCGCTTGATGCGTGCCCGCGGCGGGCGCACCACACGGCCGGTGGGCGCCGTGTCAAAAATCGCCTGCGCCACCGCGATGCCGGCCTGCCCGTCGATGCCTGCATGGTGGGCTTTGGTGTAGAGCGCCACCTCGCCGCTCTTGAGGCCGTCAATGACAAAAAACTCCCACAGCGGGCGGCTGCGGTCGAGCAGCGACGAATGCAGCCGGGCCACATATTGCTGCAGCTGCCGGTTGGTGCCGGGTTTGGGCAGGGTGATATGGCGGACGTGGTAGTCGAGGTCAAAGTCGTCGTCTTCCACCCAGACCGGGTCGGACAGGTCGAAGGGCATCAGCACCAGCTTGCGGGTAAACAACTCGGCCAGGTGGATACGCGAGGCCATGTGGGCCTTGACGTCTTCGTAGAAATCGCCTTGGTAGCCATCGGGCAGCCGCAACACGTTCAACGAGCCGATGTGCATCGGCATCTCGGGTGATTCGATGTGCAGGAAAGCGGCGTCAAGCCCGCTGAGATGTTTCATGGGTCGGTCTCCGGCGTGGGACGGGTGGCCGCAAGTCTACGCCCGCCACCGCAACGGGCCAAACGGCCTTGGTGGCGGGCGGTCCCCTGTGGGACATCGGGGCCGGGGCGGCTCCCGGGTCGTCGCCAGCAGGGGGAATGCCGTCTTTTATATAATGCGCAGCTTCCGAGGAGCGTTGCAGCGCCCCCGGGGCCGTTGGTCCCTGGCGGAGCGTGAGGCTCGGAACCCTTCTTCGCAACGACGCTCATCCACTGTCCGTGTGGTGAGCCTGATTCCCCCCGGCGGTGGCTTTGTCAACTGATCTGTTGTGGAGTACACATGAACGCCCGAACCAATCCTGCCGTCCTGACCGACTGCGCCATCGCCGACATCACCCTGGCCGACTGGGGCCGCAAGGAAATCCGCATCGCGGAGACCGAAATGCCCGGCCTGATGGCCATCCGCGAGGAATTCGCGGCCAAGCAACCGCTGAAGGGCGCGCGCATCACCGGCAGCCTGCACATGACCATCCAGACGGCCGTGCTGATCGAGACGCTGCAGGCGCTGGGCGCGCAGGTGCGCTGGGCCTCGTGCAACATCTTTTCCACCCAGGACCATGCCGCCGCCGCCATTGCCGCCGGTGGCACGCCGGTGTTCGCCGTCAAGGGTGAGACGCTGGCCGACTACTGGGACTACACCCACCGCATCTTCGACTTCGGCGCGGCTGGCACCGACGGCGAAGGCCCGAACATGATCCTGGACGACGGTGGCGACGCCACGCTGCTGATGCACCTGGGCAAGCGTGCCGAGAAAGACGCGTCGCTGGTCGCCGGTGACGGCCACAGTGAGGAAGAGCGCATCCTGTATGCCTCCATCCGCGCCAAGCTGGCGGTGGACCCGACCTGGTACAGCCGCAAGAGCGCCCAGATCATCGGCGTGACCGAAGAAACCACCACCGGCGTGCACCGCCTGAAGGAAATGTCGGCCAAGGGCAGCCTGATGTTCCGCGCCATCAACGTGAACGACTCGGTCACCAAGAGCAAGTTTGACAACCTCTACGGCTGCCGCGAATCGCTGGTGGACGGCATCAAGCGCGCCACCGACGTGATGATCGCCGGCAAGGTGGCCGTGGTCTGCGGCTACGGCGACGTGGGCAAAGGCAGCGCCCAGGCCCTGCGCGCGCTGTCGGCCCAGGTGTGGGTGACCGAGATCGACCCGATCAACGCCCTGCAGGCCGCCATGGAAGGCTACAAGGTCGTCACCATGGACTGGGCCGCCGACAAGGGCGACATCTTCGTCACCACCACCGGCAACCGCGACGTGATCACCTTCGAGCACATGAGCGCGATGAAGGACCAGGCCATCGTCTGCAACATCGGCCATTTCGACAATGAAATCCAGGTGGCCCGCCTGGAGGAAAAGTGCCGCTGGGAAGAAGTGAAGCCCCAGGTGGACCATGTGATCTTCCCGGACGGCAAACGCATCATCCTGCTGGCCAAGGGCCGGCTGGTGAACCTGGGCTGCGGCACCGGCCACCCCAGCTTCGTGATGTCGTCCAGCTTTGCCAACCAGACCATCGCCCAGATCGAGCTGTTCACGCACAGCGACTATTACGAGCAGGGCAAGGTCTACGTGCTGCCCAAGCACCTGGACGAAAAAGTGGCCCGCCTGCACCTGAAGAAGGTGGGCGCGATGCTGACCGAGCTGAGCGACGAGCAGGCCGCCTACATCGGTGTGCCCAAGCAAGGCCCGTACAAGCCGGACACCTACCGCTATTGAGGTCGTCAGCGCGGCTGCGTGGTCCGGATGCTTCGTGGCGGGTCAGCCACGGAATCCGCCACTTGGCGGGGCGGCAGGGTCCCCGGCATCGGGCCACCGGACCGCTCGCCACGCGCAGGACCTGTCGCAGGCACTTTTCCATGCGTGCTGACCAACTCCTCGTCGACTGCGGCCTGGCCGCTTCCCGCGCGCAGGCGCAGCGGCTGGTCGCGGCCGGCGTGCGCTGGCGGCTGCCCGGCGGCGGCTGGAAAGCGGTGGCCAAGAACGGCGAGGAGCTGCCGGCCGGCGCCGAGCTGGAACTGCTGGACGCCGCCGAGGCGCGGTTTGTCTCGCGCGGCGGGCTCAAGCTCGACGGCGCGCTCACCGCGGCGGGGCTGGACGTGAGCGGCTGGCGCTGCCTGGACGTCGGCCAGTCCACCGGGGGCTTTACCGACTGCCTGCTGCAGCGCGGCGCCGCCCACGTGACCGGCGTGGATGTCGGCCATGCGCAGCTGCACCCGCGCCTGCGCGCGGACGCACGGGTGACGGCGCTGGAAGGGGTGAACGCGCGGACGCTGGATGCATCTGTTTTGATAGCAAACGATGACCATTCTGTGCTGGGTATCGGCCAAAAAAGTGCTGAATTCGATCTGGTGACGGGCGATCTGTCCTTCATTTCGCTCACGCTGGTGCTGCCGGCGCTGGCGCCGTTGCTGCGGCCGGGCGGACAGCTGCTGATGCTGGTCAAGCCGCAGTTCGAGCTGCAGCCGGCCCAGATCGGCAAAGGCGGCATCGTGAAAGACGCCGCGCTGTACCCGGTGGTGGAGGCCCGTATCCGCGCGGCCTGCGTGGCCCTGGGGCTGACGGTTACCGGCTGGTTCGACAGCCCCATCACCGGGGGCGACGGCAACCGGGAATTTTTTGTCTGCGCCCGAACGCCGGGCGCCTGCTGACCAAAGGAGGCAGACCATGGGTCTTGCGCTGAGTTTCGAGTTTTTTCCGCCCAAGACGCCCGAGGGCGCTGACAAGCTGCGCGCGGTGCGCCAGACGCTGTATGCGCTGCGTCCCGAGTTCTGTTCCGTCACCTATGGCGCCGGGGGCTCCACCCAGGACGGCACGCTGCAGACGGTGCAGGCCATCCTGGACGAGGGGCAGCGCGGTGCGTCGCACTTCACCTGTGTCGGCGCGAGCCGCGCGTCGGTGCGCGAGAAGCTGGCGGTGTTCCAGGCCATGGGGGTGCGCCGCCTGGTGGCGCTGCGCGGTGACCTGCCCAGCGGCTACGGCGGCATGGGCGAGCTGCGCTACGCCGCCGATCTGGTGGCGTTCATCCGCGCCGAGACCGGTGACGCCTTTCACCTGGAAGTGGCCGCCTACCCCGAAATGCACCCCCAGGCGCGCAGCCCCGAGGCGGATCTGCAGGCCTATGCCGCCAAGGTGAAGGCGGGGGCAAACTCGGCCATCACCCAGTTTTTCTTCAACAGCGACGCCTACTTCCGCTTTGTGGACGACGCGCACAAGCTGGGCGCCGACATCCCGGTGGTGCCGGGCATCATGCCCATCACCAACGCCAGCGGCCTGCTGCGGTTTGCCGACAACTGTGGCGCCGAGGTGCCGCGCTGGATTCGCCTGCGCCTGCAGGCCTTCGGTGACGACACGGCGTCCATCAAGGCCTTTGGCCTGGACGTGGTGACCGACCTGTGCGACCAGCTGCGCAGCGCCGGCGCGCCGGGGCTGCACTTCTACACCATGAACCAGAGTGGCCCGACCACCGACATCCTGCGGCGGCTGGGGCTGGCGGAAGCCGTGGCGTGAGACCGCTGGCGGCGGCGCTGGCGTGGGTGCTGCTGCTGGCAGGCCCCGGGGGCGCGGCCGCGGAAGGGGCGGAGCCCGCCCCGCCACCGGCCCTGGAGCTGGCGACGGAAGCGACCCCCGACGCGGGCGCCGGCACCGGCTTGCGGGCCGAGCCGCCGGCCAGGGCCGAGATCGAGCAGGCCCTGCAGCGCGAAATCGACCGCGGCAAGGCCTCCTGGTATGGCAAGCGGTTTCACGGGCGCCGCACGGCCAGTGGCGAGCGTTTCAACATGTATGCGCTCACGGCCGCTCACCCCAGCCTGCCGTTCGGCACCCGGCTGCGGGTGCGGCATGTGGAATCGGGCCGCGAAGTGGAGGTGCGCATCAACGATCGCGGACCGCACGTGGACGGCCGTATCCTGGACCTGAGCCAGGCGGCCGCGCAGGCACTGGGCATGCTGTCCTCGGGTACGTCCGAGGTGGTGCTGGTCGAGCCCTGAGCGTTTTCCCGCAGGTGGCCGGAACCGCCCGTCCATGCCCCACAATCGCCGCCGCAGTGCATTTTTCACCCAGGAGACACCATGAAACTTGAAACCCTGGCCGTTCACGGCGGCTACACCCCCGATCCCACCACCAAGGCGGTGGCGGTGCCGATCTACCAGACGGTGGCCTACGCCTTCGACAACACCCAGCACGGCGCCGACCTGTTCGACCTGAAGGTGGCGGGCAACATCTACAGCCGCATCATGAACCCGACCAACGGGGTGCTGGAGGCCCGCATCGCGGCGCTGGAAGGCGGCATCGGCGCGCTGGCCGTGGCCTCGGGCATGGCGGCCATCACCTACGCCATCCAGACCATTGCCGAAGCGGGCGACAACATCGTCTCCGCTTCCACGCTGTACGGCGGCACCTACAACCTGTTTGCCCACACCTTCCCGCAGCAGGGCATCACGGTGCGCTTTGCCGACCCGTCCGACCCGGCCGCGTTTGCCGCGCTGATCGACGAGCGCACCAAGGCGGTGTATTGCGAGTCGGTGGGCAACCCGCTGGGCAACGTCACCGACATCGGGGTGCTGGCCGCCGTGGCCCACGCGGCCGGCGTGCCGCTGATCGTGGACAACACTGTGCCCAGCCCCTACCTGTGCCGCCCGTTCGAGCACGGTGCCGACATCGTGGTGCATTCGCTGACCAAGTATCTGGGCGGCCACGGCACCAGCATCGGCGGCGCCATCGTCGATTCCGGCAAGTTCCCCTGGGCGGAGCACAAGACGCGCTTCAAGCGCCTGAACGAGCCCGACGTGAGCTACCACGGCGTGGTCTACACCGAGGCGCTGGGCGCGGCGGCCTACATCGGCCGCGCGCGGGTGGTGCCGCTGCGCAACATGGGCGCTGCACTGAGCCCGATGAACGCGTTCCAGATCCTGCAAGGCATCGAAACGCTGGCGCTGCGCATGGACCGCATCTGCGAGAACGCGGTCAAGGTGGCCACGCACCTGAAGCACCACGCCAAGGTCGGCTGGGTCAACTACGCCGGCCTGGCGGACCACAAGGACCACGGCCTGGTGCAGACGTACATGGGCGGACGCGCCTCGGGCATCATCAGCTTCGGCCTGAAGTCCGATGACGCCATCGCCGCCGGCGCGCGCTTCCAGGACGCGCTGCAGCTGTTCACCCGGCTGGTCAACATCGGTGACGCCAAGTCGCTGGCCTGCCACCCGGCGTCGACCACCCATCGCCAGCTCAACCCGGCCGAACTGGCCAAGGCGGGCGTGAGCACGGACATGGTGCGCCTGTCGGTCGGCATCGAGCACATCGACGACCTGATCGCCGATCTGGACCAGGCGCTGGCCCAGGTCTGATCCAATCGTCGCAGCGAATGAGAAAGGGCCCGCGTTTGCGGGCCCTTGGTTTTCAGGGGCAGCCGATGGACGCCGTGCTCAGCGCTCGTCGTAGCTGACCACCAGCGCGTCACTGGTCGGGCGCGCCTGGCAGGAGAGCACAAAACCCTTTTCGGTCTCCCAGGGCTCGAGCGTGAAGTTCTTGTCCATGACCACCGAGCCTTCCATCACCTTGGCCCGGCAGGTGCAGCACACACCGCCGCGGCAGGACCAAGGCAGGTCCAGGCCGGCGGCCAGCGCCACGTCCAGCACCCGCTGCTCCGGGTTCATGCGCAGCGCATGGGGTTTGCCGTCCAGCACCACCGTGAGGGCCACCGAGCCGGTCTGCGACACCGTGTGACTTTTTTCGACGGCCGCCGTGCGCTGCTCGGCGTTCAGGGCCTCCAGCGTGGGCGAGGTGAAGCGTTCGGTATAGACGCGCTCGCGCGGCACGCCCGCCCCCAGCAGCGCCGCTTCGGTGGCTTCGATCATGGCTTCCGGGCCGCAGACGAACACCTCGTCCATGCTGCGGGCCGGCAGCAGCGTGTCCATGATGGCGCGCACCTTGTCGCCGTCGATCCGGCCCTGCAGCAGGTCCACCTCCTGCGCCTGGCGCGAGAGGATGTGGATCAGCGTCAGCCGGTCGGGGTACTGGTCTTTCAGGTCCTGCAGCGCTTCGTTGAACATCACGCTGTCCATGCGGCGGTTGCCGTAGACCAGGGTGAACTTGGTTTCCGGCTGCTCTTCCAGGGCGGTGGCCAGAATGGAGAGGATGGGGGTGATGCCCGAACCGGCCGCAAAGCCCACCCGGTGCAGGGCGCGGGGCCGTTTCGATGTGAAGCGGCCGTCCGGCGGCATCACGGCCAGGGTGTCGCCCGCCTTGAGGGTGGTGGCCGCCCAGTTGGAAAACACGCCGCCTCCCATGGGGCGGATCCCCACTTCGAGTTCGCCCTGTTGCTGGAAGCGGCTGCGCGTGCTGCAGATCGAGTAGCTGCGGCGCACATCGGCACCCCCGATCTGGGCGCGCAGGGTCAGAAACTGGCCGGGCTCGAAGGCGAAGGTCTCGCGCAGGCTCTCGGGAACGGCAAACGCGATGGCAACGGCGCCGGCGGCCTCGGGGCTGACGCGCGTGATCGGCAGATCGTGGAAACGGGGGGCAACGGACATGTTTTTTTCGCGCCGGTCGCGCGTCTCCTCGGTCAATAGGGTTTGAAGTAATCGAACGGTTCCATGCAGTCCAGGCAGCGGTACTGCGCCTTGCAGGCGGTGGAGCCGAAGTGCGAAATTTCGGTGGTGTTGGCACTGCCGCAGTGCGGGCAGGGCACGGCTGCAGCGGGCAGCGCGGCAAAACGCAGCACGGCGCTGGCGCCCGGCGCCGGCATGGCGCTGCTGCAGCGCGGCGGTGCGATGCCGTAGGCCCGCAGCTTCTCGCGGGCGTCGTCGGTCATCCAGTCGGTGGTCCAGGCGGGGGCGAGCTGGGTGACGACGCGCGCCTCGACACCCTGCGCGGCCAGCGTGGCCCGCACGTCGTCTTCGATCTGGCCCATGGCCGGACACCCGCTGTAGGTGGGGGTGATGACCACTTCCAGCATGCCGTCCGTCCCGCGACGGATGTCGCGCAGGATGCCCAGCTCCCGCAGGGTGACCACGGGAATTTCGGGGTCGGTCAGCACCTCCAGTGCCGACCAGATGGCGGTGTGCCCGGCCGGCTGGATGTCGGTGGCGTTCATGGCCGCCAGGTCACCAGGTTGCGCCCGGGTGTGCGCGGGCGAGGCTTTGCATTTCGGCCAGCACGAAACCCAGATGCTCGGAGTGGATGCCCTGCTTGCCTTCGGTCACGTAGCCTTTGGCCGGGGCGGGCCGCACCAGGGTGGCTTCCTGCAGCGCGGCATCGACCAGGGCGTCCCAGTCGGCGCGCAGGGCGCCGGGATGGACGCCGGCTCCCTGCGCCTGGGCCACCGTTTCGGCGGCGCTGTCGGCCCAGAATTCGGTGGTGTAGGGCATCAGGTGGTCCAGCGCGGCCTGGGCGCGGGCGTGCGACTCTTCGGTGCCGTCGCCGAAACGCACCAGCCAGTCACGCGAGTGGCGCAGGTGGTAGCGCACCTCCTTGAGCGACTTGGCCGCGATGGCCGCCAGCTGTGGATCGGTCGAGCCCTGCAGGCGCTCCCACACCAGCACCATCAAGGCGCTGTAGAGGAAATTGCGCACGATGGTGGTGGCGTAGTCGCGATCACCCCGGGCGGTGCCGGCCAGCGCCGGGCTGTGCGGCAGTTCCAGCAGGGTGTAGTTGCGGAAGTCCGGCACGTCCCGAAAGTAGGCGAGCGTGTCTTCGGTGGCGCCGTTGCCCTGCAGCGTGGCAACGTGCTGGTACAGCAGACGGGCCTGGCCGATCAGGTCCAGGCTGTTGTTGGCCATGGACAGGTCTTCTTCGATGATCGGGCCGTGCCCGCACCATTCGGCGTTGCGCTGACCGAGGATCAGCGCGTTGTCCGCCAGGTGCAGCAGGTAGTCGACAGGTGCCTGGACGCTGGCCGCCATGCGCGGTTCGACGGCGTTCATCACATGTGCCCCACTTCTTCCGGAATGTCGTAGAAGGTGGGGTGGCGGTAGATCTTGTCGCCGGCCGGCTCGAAGAACTCGCCTTTTTCGTGGGGCTCGCTGGCGGTGATGTCGACCGAGCGCACCACCCAGATGCTCACGCCTTCCTGGCGGCGGGTGTAGACGTCACGCGCCATCTGCAGCGCGTGCTGGGCATCGCTGGCGTGCAGGCTGCCGCAGTGCTTGTGTTCCAGGCCCTGCTTGCTGCGGACAAAAACTTCCCACAGGGGCCATTCTTTCAGTGCGGGGGTGCTCATGCGGCTTCCTTCAAGGTGCGTTGCTGTTGCTTGCGGGCGTGGGCCAGTGCGGCGTCGCGCACCCACTGACCGTCGTTGTGGGCCTTGACGCGGGTGGCCAGGCGTTCCTTGTTGCAGGGGCCGTTGCCGTTGACGGTGGCCCAGAACTCGTCCCAGTCGATCTGCCCGTGGTCCCAGTGGCCGCGTGCCTCGTTCCACTTCAGTTCCGGGTCGGGCAAGGAGACGCCGAGCACCTGGGCCTGCGGCACGGTGGCGTCGATGAATTTCTGGCGCAGGCCGTCGTTGGAGATGCGCTTGATGCCCCAGCGCATGCCCTGGGCGCTGTGCGGGCTGTCGCTGTCGGGCGGCCCGAACATGGCCAGACATTTCCACCACCAGCGGTTGACGGCGTCCTGGACCATGGCCTTCTGTTCGTCATTGCCGCGCATCATGACCAGCAGCGCCTCGTAACCCTGGCGCTGGTGGAAGGATTCTTCCTTGCACACCCGGATCATGGCGCGGGCATAGGGGCCGTAGCTGCAGCGGCACAGCGGGATCTGGTTCATGATGGCCGCGCCATCCACCAGCCAGCCGATCACCCCCACATCCGCCCAGTTCAGTGTCGGGTAATTGAAGATGGAGCTGTACTTGGCCTTGCCGCTGTGCAGTGCCGCGAGCATCTGGTCGCGGCTGGTGCCCAGGGTTTCGGCGGCCGAGTACAGGTACAGGCCATGGCCGCCTTCGTCCTGCACCTTGGCGATCAGGATCGCCTTGCGTTTGAGGCTGGGTGCACGGCTGATCCAGTTGCCCTCGGGCAGCATGCCCACGATTTCGCTGTGGGCGTGCTGGCTGATCTGGCGCACCAGGGTTTTCCGATAGGCGTCTGGCATCCAGTCGCGTGGCTCGATCTTGCCGTCGGCGTCGATGGTGGCCTCGAAGCGGTTGTTGAGGACCTGTTCGGCTTCGGACAGCGGAACAGCCTTCAGGCCGGCGGGCTTCCCCTCGGCCTGGTCCTGCACGGAGAAAGATTGGGTGTACATGGGCGACTCCATCCCCGATGGAACCGGGGTTGGGCCGCAGTATAGTCAATTAACCGACCGCTCGGTCGGTTAATTGCGTCGATCTTGTCAGGGTTTTTACCGGTTTCTGGAGACTCAGCCTGGGCCGCCGCTTTCGATCGTATGGCCTTGTCCCCGTCCCCGGCCCAGAGCGGCCAGGATCTGGGGCAGGCAAGCCTGCAGGCTTGCCTTGAGCGTATGGGGCGGATTGATGATGAACATGCCACTGGCCGTCAGGCCGGGGCGTTCCTGCGGACCCCGGTCAGGCGACTGGCCGATCGCCAGCGTGGTGTGCAGCCAAGGACGCCCGGCCCGCTTGGCCAGGTTTTTCAGGCGGCGGGGAAGGTCATGTGCCTCCGGGCGCGGTATGACCGGGTACCAGATCAGGTACGAGCCGGTCGGGAAGCGTTTCAGGCTGTCTTCAATACATTCCGTGACGCGGCTGTAGTCACTCTTGAGTTCGTAGCTGGGGTCGATGAGCACCAGCGCGCGGCGCGAGCCGTTCGCGGCCGGTGGCGGTGGCAACAGGGCTTTGAGGCCCTCAAAGCCATCCTGGCGAGTCACGGTGATCTGACGCCCGGCCTCCAGTTGGGCCGTGTTGGCATCCAGAGTTTTGGCGTCGGTCGGATGCAGTTCGAACAATTTCAGCCGATCGCGCGCATCCGACCGCAGCAGGTGGTGCATCACAAAGGGAGAACCCGGGTAGATTCGGGCGCCACCGTCGGCGTTGAAGGCTTTGATCAGGTCGAGATAGTCCTGCAATGCGGGTGCTACATCATTTGCAGCGTTAGAGGACCTTTCTGTGATGGGTTTTGCCACTTTCTGTTTCGAAAACGCCGCCAACAGGCGAACCACCCCCTCGTTCGCCTCCCCGCTGGTCTCCGCATAGTCGCCGTCAAGGCGGTACAGGCCGGCGCCCGCGTGGGTGTCGATCATCACAAGTGCGCCGTCCTTGAGCATCAGGTGGCGCAGCGTCGCAATCAGCGTGGTGTGTTTGAGCACGTCGGCGTGGTTGCCGGCGTGAAAGGCGTGTCGGTAACTGAACATGGCCTGATGGTACCTGCCGGGCGGTCGGCTGTGTGGGTAACTCGCGCAAGTCCTTGATTTTTCGTATAATGGCGGGCTTCGCAGCGCAACCGTGGCTCCGCGGCGAAGGCTTCCTGAGGAAGTACAACACCACCTAAGAGGTTCCCTGCAGAGGAACACCGACCGTGGAAAAGAGCCCGCCAAACCGTTCTCTGCGAGAAAACTCATGACCAAAACGTTCAGCGCGAAACCCGCTGACGTGAAGCACGAGTGGTTTGTGATTGACGCGACCGACAAGGTCCTCGGACGAGTAGCCAGCGAAGTTGCTCTCCGTTTGCGCGGCAAACACAAGGCCATTTACACGCCTCACGTCGATACCGGTGACTTCATCGTCATCATCAATGCAGCCCAGCTGCGCGTCACAGGGGCCAAATCCCTGGACAAGGTTTACTACCGCCATTCCGGATATCCGGGCGGTATTACCGCCACGAACTTCCGCGACATGCAGGCCAAGCATCCTGGCCGTGCCCTGGAAAAGGCCGTCAAGGGCATGCTGCCCAAGGGTCCCCTGGGCTACGCCATGATCAAGAAGCTCAAGGTGTACGGTGGCGCCGAGCATCCGCACAGCGCCCAGCAACCCAAAGCGTTGGAAATCTAAGGAGCCTTGAGATGATTGGTGAATGGAACAATGGAACCGGCCGTCGCAAGTCCAGCGTCGCCCGTGTTTTCCTGAAAAAAGGCACCGGCAAGATCACGGTCAACGGCAAGGATATCCAGGCCTATTTCGGCCGCGAGACCTCCATCATGATCGCCAAACAGCCCCTGGCGCTGACCGGCAACCTTGAAGTGTTCGATATCCAGGTCAACGTGCATGGTGGTGGTGAATCCGGTCAGGCCGGCGCGACCCGCCATGGCATCACCCGTGCCCTGATTGACTATGATGCGGCGCTCAAGCCCGTCCTGAGTCAGGCTGGATTCGTGACCCGGGATGCCCGGGAAGTGGAACGCAAGAAGGTCGGTCTGCACTCCGCACGCCGGCGCAAGCAGTTCAGCAAGCGCTGATCGTTTCTCGCTGCAAGTCAGCCCCAAAGACCGTCGCTGGATCCTGTCCCGCGGCGGTTTTTCTTTTCCGTGCGCGATGTTCTGTCGTATGCTCCCGGTCCCATGCGTTTTCGTCTTCTTCGTCGCCGCCTGACCATCAGTGCCTCGCGGATGGCAATCCGCAGTGCAATGCCGTGGCCGATCCGATGGGGGCTTGCGGCGGTGGTCATGGGGTTCTGTGCAGCCATTGGACTGTGGGCGTTCGAATTCGGAAAGGAAATCGCCGGTCTCGACCGCGGCGCCAAGCAGGAACTGGCCCAGTTGCGACAGGAGGTGGTGAGTCTGCGTGAAGAGCGCGACAAGGCCCAGACCGTGGCAAATACCTCCGGCAGCCTTCTGACGGCAGAAAAGGTGGCGCAGGAACGGCTGGTCACGCAGCTTCGCCATCTGGAAGCCGAAAACGCTCAGTTGCGTGATGACCTGGGATTCTTCGAGAAGCTCGCTCCCGTCGCGGGAACCGACGGCATCGCCATTCGGGGTCTGCAGGTCGAGCGGCTGTCGACTTCCGGCCCGACCACAGGCTTGCGCTGGCAAGTGCTGGTACAGCAGCTCTCACGCCAGGTTGCGGCGTTCGATGGGCGGATCGACGTGGTCGTGTCCGGCACCTTGGATGGAAAAACCTGGACATCCGTACCGCCTCTGGCCTCCACCAGTCTCCAGTTTTCCCAACATCGGCGGGCCACCGGACTGGTGGAACTGCCTGCTCGCGTCATCCCGGCCACATTGACTGTCCGGGTTATCGAAGGTCAGGTGACGCGGGCCTCCCAAACAGTCAAAATCTAGGCATTGAAGGAATTCGCCATGTTTTTTCAGAAGAAGCTGCCGCCGATCAAGAGTCTCATTGCACAAGGCACCTTGATTGAAGGTGGCATTACTTTCTCTGAAGGCCTGCGCATTGATGGCGAACTGGTGGGCGATGTGAAGGCCGGCAAGTCAGCGGCCAGTATTTTGGTGATTTCAGAAACAGCATCGGTGACCGGTTCGGTTGAGGCGGACCATGTCATCGTCAACGGGCAGGTCATCGGGCCGGTGCTTGCCAATGAACTGCTGGAACTGCAGCCGAAAGCGCGAATTACCGGAGATGTCGCGTACAAAGCGCTGGAGATGCACCAGGGAGCCACCATCTCCGGCCAGTTGCGGCCTTTGATGGGTGGCGGGGTGGACGAGGGCGACAAACCCGCGCTGAAGCTCGCTGCAAACAACCCCTGACCGGTTGCAGGTTTGCAATTGCCGTAGCATACGGTCAGTTATTGAAACGGAGTTGCCATGAACGCCATTGCGGAACCGATCCAGACGGAAGCGCCCACCCCGATCGTTTTTACCGACAGCGCTGCTGCGAAAGTGGCGGACCTGATCGCCGAGGAGGGCAACCCCGACCTGAAATTGCGCGTTTTTGTGCAAGGGGGCGGCTGTTCGGGCTTCCAGTATGGTTTCACATTTGACGAAATCGCCAACGAAGATGACACCACCATGACCAAGAATGGCGTGTCCCTGTTGATTGACGCGATGAGCTACCAGTACCTTGTGGGCGCCGAAATCGACTACAAAGAAGACCTTCAGGGCGCCCAGTTTGTCATTCGCAATCCGAATGCGTCGACCACCTGTGGCTGTGGCTCTTCGTTCTCGGTCTGAACGTTTCCCAGGGCCTGAAATGCGGGCGCTTTCGCCCGCACGCTTGGAAACCTACCGCGGGTAGATCGCCCCCAGCACGCGGGCTCCACGCGCGCCGGTGACCGCAGCAATCGAACCCGTCTCCCGTCGCAAGGTGCGCCAAGCAAGCCACGCAAAAGCCGTGGCTTCAACCTGAAGAGGGGGCAGGCCCCACTCCTGCGATCCTTGCAGCTCAACCGCACTTGGCAATGACGCTCTCAGCCGGGTCATCAGGTCGGTATTCAGGGCTCCTCCACCGCAGACGATCAAACGGGTGCATTCCGGCGCCCACGCCTTGACCGCATGGGCGCAACTTTCAGCCGTCAGGCGCACGAGGGTTGCCTGCACGTCCACCGGCTTCAGGTGGGTGAAGTCTGCCGAGCGTCGGTCAAGCCACGGCAGATTGAAAAGGTCGCGGCCGGTGCTCTTGGGGGGCTCACGGCGAAAGAATGGCTCCGCGAGCAATGTTTCCAGCAGGGCGGGATCAGGAGTGCCTCCGGCGCCCCACGCCCCATCCTGGTCATAGGCCTGGCCCAGATGACGGGAGGTCCAGCCGTCCAGCAAAACGTTGCCCGGCCCGCAGTCGAATCCCAAGACTTCGCCATTGGCGGACAGGACGCTGAGATTGGCAATCCCACCGATGTTGAGGACCGCAATGTCGGCTCCCGCGTTGCCGAACCAATGCCGATGGAACAGCGGAACCAGTGGCGCGCCTTGCCCCCCTGCAGCAAGGTCTCGGCTACGGAAATCGGCGACCACGTCGATTCCGGTCAATTCGGCCAGCAAGGACGGATTGTTCAATTGAATGGTGTATCCGACGGCGGGCCAGCGGCCGTCCGGGGATGCGTCAAACTCCAGCGGCCGGTGTCGAACTGTCTGCCCGTGCGCACCGATGGCCGCAATTTCTGCGGGCCGCAATCTGCAGCGTGACAACAGTTCCCAGACCAGTTCGGCATAGATCCGGGCCAACTGGTTGCCGGCCAGCGACGCCCGGTGCAACTCATCCGTCCCCGACGCATTGAGGGCCAGAAGTTCCGTGCGCAGCGCAGCCGGAAAGGGCGCGCTGGCGTGGGCAAGAACGCGCGCATCATGGTCAGAGACGCGTGCCAGGACGGCGTCAACCCCGTCCAGCGAAGTACCCGACATCAACCCGATCAGCAGGTACTCCATCCGGTCGGTTCCTCCGGGAAAGGCGCCAGGGCAATGCGGTTGGATTCCCGGCCGGGCGGTTTACTGAAATCCGGCGGGCTGCATTGACGCTGCAGCGATCAGATTGTGCTTCTGGATCTGGGCCAACGCATCGAATCGGGGCTTCAGATGCGCCGGCAAAGGCACACTTTCACTGCGCCGCGCCACCAGGAGCGGATCCTGGTGGACACCTGCCACCTTGAACTCGAAATGCAGGTGCGGCCCCGTGGAGGCGCCGGTCGAGCCGACTGCACCGATGAACTGGCCCTGGCTGACGCGCTGACCTTTGCGGACATCGATGCGGCTCAGGTGGGCGTAGAGCGTGCTGTCCTGATTGCGGTGGGAGACGACAATGACGTTGCCATAGCCACGCTGCCACCCGGCAAACTCGACGACACCGTCACCGACGGTGCGCACCGGGGTTCCGGTCGGGGCGGCATAGTCTACGCCCAGATGGGCGCGCCGGTCGCCGTGGATGGGATGAAAGCGCATGCCGTAGCCGCTGCTCACGCGGGAGAAAAGCAGCGGCGACGCGAGGTAAACCTTGTTGGTGCTGCGTCCGTCGAGGGTGAAGTAGCCGCCGTCCTGCCCTGCCTCAGAGAACCAGACCGCCTGGAAGGTGCGCGATGCATTGACGAATTCGGTACTGAGCACACGACCGGTCCGCAAAGGTTCGCCATCGGCTTCCAGGCTTTCAAACACCACGCTGAAGCGGTCGCCTTTGCGCAGATCGCGGCGGAAGTCGATGTCACCGGAAAAAATTTCCGCGATTTGCACAGCGACGGCGTCCGGAATGCGGGCCTCGTCCGTTGCCGCAAACAGGGAGGACTGAATCGCTCCGCTGCCCAGCCGTTGTGTCGCAACCAGCGGCGCGATTTCGATCCGCGCCGTGAACCCCGCGGGGCCGCGTTTCACGACGAAACGCTTGAATTCGGTATCGGTATCACTGGTGATCCAGCGTGTGGTCAGGGCCAGAAGCTCGTTGGCGCGGCCGGCATCCGCCGTGACCAGCCTTCCCGCACGCCCGAACAGCGCTTGCCGGGCCTCCGGGCTGCGCCGCAGAAAGGCAGCCGCTTCGGCATCCCGGACACCCAGGCGCTGGAGCAAGGCTTCGGGCGTGTCAGACGAACGCGTCATCTCGCTCCGCTGAAGCTGCAGGTTCATGCGCTCAAGTGCCGCAAGCTGCGGGGCCAGTGCAAGCGGACTGACGGACTCGACCAGTTCCTGAACCGGCATTGCTGCTGCGTCGGGGCCCAGGGTGGCAACCGCATAGGCTCCACCGCCACCGGCCATCAGGACAGCCGCCATGGCCGCGCTGATTCGTTGGGGGTGCTGCCGGATCCAGGCTGTCAGGCGGGACAGCGATTCTTCAAGGCGTTCAACCACGGCGTCTCTGTTTTGTTATCGGCCTTCGGTCAGTCCGCGAGCCGGCGGGAGCCAGTCTCGGTCTGCGAGGGGAAATAGGAAACCGGACCACTAGAATCGCAGGTCCGAAAACGCCCGAGTATAGCGACGGGAGGCCGTGCCTCCCAGCGCCGAAACCCATGAAAACCGACTCTGAAAACCACCTTCTGGTAACCGATTGTGTCAAGCAGGCGCTGGCCGTGACGCGTCGTGGTTGTGACGAACTGATTCCGGAAGATGACTGGGTGCGCAAACTGGCGCGATCGGAACGCAGCGGCGTGCCGCTGCGGATCAAGCTGGGCCTGGACCCCACAGCGCCGGATATTCACATCGGGCACACCGTGGTGCTGAACAAGATGCGCCAGTTGCAGGACCTTGGGCACCAGGTGATTTTTCTGATTGGCGACTTCACCAGCCTCATCGGAGACCCGTCCGGACGCAACAGCACCCGCCCTGCACTGACACCGGAGCAGATCAAGGCCAACGCCGAGACCTACTACCGGCAGGCCAGCCTGGTACTGGATCCGGCCAAAACGGAGATTCGCTACAACAGTGAGTGGTCGCTTCCGCTGGGGTCCATGGGCATGATCCAGCTTGCCGCGAAATACACCGTGGCGCGCATGATGGAGCGCAACGATTTCCACGACCGTTTCAAGGCCGGCTCGCCGATCAGCGTGCATGAATTCCTGTATCCGCTGATGCAGGGCTATGACTCCGTGGCGCTGAAGGCCGACCTGGAACTTGGCGGAACCGACCAGAAGTTCAATCTGCTCATGGGCCGCCACCTGCAGCAGGAATATGGCCAGGAGCCGCAGTGCATCCTGACCATGCCCTTGCTGGAAGGCCTTGACGGCGTCGAAAAGATGTCCAAGTCCAAGAACAACTACATCGGCATTGCCGAGGACGCCAACACGATGTTCGCCAAGGTCTTGTCCGTCAGCGACGAGTTGATGTGGCGCTGGTACACCTTGCTGAGTTTCCGGACCGAGGCCGAAATCGCCGCACTGAAGGCCCAGGTCGAAGGCGGGCGCAACCCCAAGGACGCCAAGGTGGCGCTGGCCAAGGAAATCACCGCCCGTTTCCACAGCGCCGCGGCGGCTGATGCCGCCGAGCAGGATTTCATCAATCGCAGCAAAGGGGGCGTGCCCGATCAAATCCCCGAAATCAGCCTCGGCGGCGCGCCTTTGGGGATTGGCGCGGTGCTCAAGTCTGCCGGGCTGGCGCCGTCGACCAGCGAGGCCAGTCGCCTGATTGACGGCGGCGGTGTGCGTGTCGACTCCAGTGTGGTCAGCGACCGGGGCCTCAAGCTGGGCGCAGGGACCTACGTCGTCCAGGTGGGCAAACGCAAGTTTGCGCGGGTCACGCTCCGCTGATCCCGAGGGTCGGCGGCTCGTCTCAGCGGGCGCCGGCGACTTCCAGCATTTTCACCATCTCCCGATATCCGCGCGCGCGCGCCAGCTGCAGCGGTGTTTGGCCGTTGCGGTCGGTGAGTTGCAGATTGGCCCGCGCGTCGATCAGGGCTTTCAGCGTGGCCTGGTGGCGCATGCCGCCGTCGCCCAGCACGATGGACTCGATCACCGCCGTCCAGTGCAGGTTGTTGACATGGTCCAACGGCGCACCGGCGGCGATCAGTTGGCGGACGACGCCGTCGTGACCCAGGTGGGCCGCGGCGATCAAGGCGGTGCCGTCGTAGCGACTGGTGACCTGCCGGGCGCTGGCACCCAGTGACAGCAGCAGGCGCAAGGTTTCTTCGTCATCGGCGACCGAAGCGATGGTTACCGCGTCGTACCGGTCGTTTTCCAGCCGGTTGATGTCGGCGCCGGCCCGCACCAGAGCGCGGATGGCGTCGCGCTGGCGCGCGAAGGTCGCCACATGCAGCGGCGTGCGTCCGTTTGCGTCGCGGCTGTTGAGGTCTGCGCGGTCGGCAATCAGCCGTTCGATCAGCGACGGGCTGCCCGAATGCGCGGCCGCGTGCAAACCGGTGTAGCGGGCGACTTCCGTCGGTGAAGGCGCCGTCTGCGCCGCTGCCGGCGGGGCCGACAGGGACAGCGCCAGAGCCCAAGCGGCTGCCAGGCAGCAAGAGCTTCGGCGGCATGGGAGGAACAACCGTTTCATGGCAGAGGTCATTGCGGCGGAGGGTACGGTGCTGCTTATTTCAGCAGATCCTTGACCTTGTCCAGCGCCGCCATGGCGCATTGTTCGTCCAGGTGACCACCAGGCGCGCCACCCACTCCGACCGCGCCGATGACGTCGTTGCCGACTCGCACCGGAACGCCGCCACCCAGAATCAGAAAGCCCGGGATATGCACCAGTGTCGCCGCGCCCGGGTTCTTCTGGACGTTCTCCAGCATGGCCGACGTGGTGTTGCGGGCCGAAGCCGACGTGTAGGCCTTGGCCTGCGCCGCACCTACGGTGTGCGGGCCCGCGGCATCGGCCCGGTGCAGCGCACGCAAGGTACCGGCCCGGTCCACCACGGCTGCGGTGACGTTGTAATTGTTGGCCGAGCAGGCGGCCACGGTGGCAGCGGCAATCTGGCTGGCCAGGTCCAGCGACATGTTGCGTTCGGTGCGGACGGGCTGGGCCGAGGCGGCGGCCGACAGCAGCGTCAGCAGCAGGGCGGATGTGATGGTCGAACGGGTGTGTTTCATGGGGTTCTCCTGGAGGTGATGCGGTTCAATCAACCGTGGGAGAACTGTAGGAATTCCGACCGGTCACGGCCATTCGGCCGACTACGCGCGAAGCTCCGTAGAACTACGCAGTGGCGCCGGGGGGCGGCCGGTCTTTGTCGGACGCCTCCACCAGCGCGGCGTACTGACGTATCAGCTGGGCCAGCGATCCGGTGTGCAACTTGGCAAACAGATTGGCACGGTGTGTTTCCACCGTGCGCGGCGAAAGCTCCAGCGCCCGACCGATTTCCTTGTTGGTCAGGCCGCCGACAATCAGGCCCAGCACCTCGCGTTCGCGCGCCGACAGCTGGGCGTAATGTTCGCGGGCCGCGCGGTCGGCCTGATGGTGCTGGCGCGAGCGCACATGCTGGCGCACGGCGGCCTGCAGACTCTCCAGCAGCATCTCGTCGTCGACCGGCTTTTCCAGGAACTCGGCCGCCCCCGACTTGAAGGCGCGCCGGCACATATCGACGGTACCGTGGCCGGTGAGCATGATGACCGGCTGGTCCACCCCCTCGGCCACCAGGCGGTCCAGCACCGCCAGTCCGCTGATGCCGGGCATGCGCACATCGAGCACGATGGCCCCGATCGCCTGGCGGTCGAAGCGATCCAGAAACTGCTGCGGATCGGACCAGTCCTGCACGCGCAGTCCGACCGTACCGATCAGCAGCGACAAGCTGGCGCGCACGGCGTGGTCGTCGTCGATGAGATGGATCAGCGGAGACAGCGAGTGGGACATGGACAGGAATGCCTGGAGGCCTGGGCGATTGATGGTCAGTGGGTGTTCAGGGCATTGGCCGCCCCATCCCCGAGCGGGGTCGCCAGAGGCAGTGTCAGGGTGAATACTGCCCCCCGAGAAGGGTGGTTGGCCGCGATCAGCTGACCGCCCATCCGGCCGGCGAGGGTCTCGCACAGGTTCAGGCCCAGGCCCAGGCCGCCGGGTCGGGTCGTGAAAAACGGCTCGAACAGCCGGGGCAGAGCCTCCGCCGCAACCCCCGGGCCGGTGTCCCGCACCGTCAGCGCGCCCGTGCCGCCGCTTTCGCCGACGGACAGCACCAGCGCGCGCTGCCCCTGCGGTACCTGTTCCAGCGCCTGCAGGGCATTGACCAGCAGGTTGTGCACGATCTGCTCCAGCGCCACCGCGTCCGCCAGTACGGTCACCGAGGCGCCGGCGGCCTCCATGTCCGTTCGGATCTGCCGGGCCTGCAGCTCGGGCGCCAACAGGTGCAGTGCGGCCCGCACGCTCTGGCGCAGATCGACCGGGCGCAACGGGGCGCGCAGGTCGGGCTGCTCGACGGTGCGGCGCAGGCGGCCCACCACATCGGCGGCGCGACGCGCCTGCCGGGCAGCCTGTTCTGCCGCGACCCGCGCGAGCGGCAAGTCCGGCGGCTCGTCGTCCAGCAGGCGTCCACACGCCTGGGTGCTCGCCAGCAAGGCGGTGAGCGGCTGGTTGATCTCGTGCGCCATGCCGGCTGCCAGTTCACCCATCGCATTCAACCGTGCCACCTGGCCCAGGCGAAGCAGTTCCTCGGCGCGGCGGCGCTGCTCGCGCTGGCGCAGCACGGTGCGCAACCCGGCCAGGACCCCCGCGAGGATCACTGCCTGCACCGCCATGGTCAGCCATGGCAGCTCACCCCAGCCGATCCGACGTGTCGCGACGACGTCAAAAGGCTGGCTGTCTGACGCCAGCGGCTTGCGGAAGTCGTATTGCCAGCCACCGGCGCGCATTCGTCCGGGCTGCACCACAAAGGTCTGGCTGGCATGCTCCAGCGTGACCCGCACCGGACTGGTGTCGGCCGCCATGGGCCATTCGGCCCAGGGAACGACGGCCTTGAGGTCCATCTGCAGGGCGAAACTGGCTGGCTCGGCGGCCAGCACCAGCCAGAAACGCCCGGCGGCCAGGTCCAGACCGGCCAGCGCGGGCCGCCGCAGGGCGCGCGAGAGCGTCTCGGCGGTGTCCAGGGCCGGCACGGCCCAAGGGGCCCCACCGTCCCGGCGCTCGACGGCCAGGATCTGCGAATACAGGGCCGGCAGGCGCCGCTCGGGCGCCGACGCGTCGGTCGCCGGTTGCAGCAGGGCCAGCGTGGCCAAAATCGCGTCATGCTGCACGACCCGCTGGCTGAGCAGGCGGTGGGTGATGCGGGCATCGGTCTCGAAAGTGCTTTGCTGGCGCGCCAACTCCGAACGACCCACCAGCGCCGCGCCCGCCAGTGACAGCACGCACCAGACCAGCAGCCACAGGCCGTGGTGCCGGAACGCGGCAAGCGGTGTTGTGCGCATGGGTGCATTGTGCCCGCTGCGTCACAATCGGCGCATGAACCGTCCTGTCACCCGTTTCCTGACGCCTCGCCGCCTGCTGATGGCATCCGTGGTCGTTGCGGTGGTGACCATTACGCTCAAGACACTGGCCTGGTACCTCACGGGCTCGGTTGGCCTGCTGTCCGACGCGATGGAGTCACTGGTTAACCTGGCCAGCGCCATTTTTGGCCTGGTCATGGTCACCATCGCCGCGCGGCCCGCCGACGAGGACCATCCGTACGGGCACCACAAGGCCGAGTATTTCTCCTCGGGCTTCGAGGGCGTACTGATCATCGCGGCCGCCATCGGCATCATCTGGACGGCCTTGCACCGGCTGCTGGCCCCGCAGCCGCTGGAGCAGGTCGGCTGGGGCCTGGCCTTGTCGGTGGCCAGTTCGGCGCTCAACGGCCTGCTGGCCTGGGTGATGTTCCGCTCGGCGCGGGAGCACCGGTCGATTGCGCTGGAAGCCGACGCGCGTCACCTGGTCACCGATGTCTGGACCTCGGCCGGCGTGGTGATCGGCATCGCCCTGGTGTCTGTGACTGGCTGGCTGTGGCTGGACCCGGTGGTGGCCATCGGCGTGGCGCTGAACATCCTCAAGGAAGGTTTTCACCTGATGTGGCGCTCATCGCAGGGACTGATGGACGAGGCGGTGGAGCCCGAGGTGCTGGCCACGATCCGCCAGACGCTGGACGGCTTCGAGCACCGGCGCGGCGAGACCGCCATCGTCCGCTTTGACCACGTCACCACCCGCAAGGCCGGCCAGCGCCGTTTTGTCGACCTGCACATGCACATGCCCGCGGCCTGGACGCTGGGGCGGGCCGCGGCCGTCCGCGCCAGCGTCGAGCAGGCCCTGATGAGCGCCGTGCCCGGCCTGCGGGCCAGCATCCAGTTGCTGCCCAGTGATGTGGAGGCCCACTTTGATGACGCCAAGGACCTGATCTGATGCTCAGTGTGGTGCAACGGGTGGCCGAAGCCGCCGTGCTCGTGGCCGGTACCGAAATTGGCCGTATCGGGCCGGGGCTGCTGGTGCTGGTCTGTGCGGAACGGGGTGACACGCCCGAACAGGCCGACCGCCTGCTGGCCAAACTGCTCAAGCTGCGCATCTTCAGCGATGACGGCGGCAAGATGAACCACAGCGTGCAGAACATCGACGGCCGCGGCACCCCCGGCGGGCTGCTGATCGTCAGCCAGTTCACCCTCGCGGCCGACACCCGCGGCGGCAACCGCCCCAGTTTTACCAACGCCGCGCCGCCGGACACAGGCCGTCAGCTTTTCGACTACCTGGTGGACCGCGCCCGCGCCGCCCACCCCCAGGTGCAGACCGGGCAGTTTGCTGCCGACATGCGGGTCCACCTGATCAACGACGGCCCGGTGACGATTCCGATCCAGGTGGTCTGAGGGAGTTGGAGCTATCGTAGAGATAGCTAAAAACGACCTTTTTACGCTGGGTAGGGCCGGAAAATGCCCCAAAAGCGTCCCACTGGGCGCGCAGGCCGCCGGATGTCAGCTCCCGTACGGGTCGGCGATGCCCAGCCGGGCGAGGAGGGCGGTTTCATGGGCTTCCATGGCCTGCGCGTCGGCCTCGCCGGTTTCGTGCTCCCAGCCCTGGGCGTGCAGCGTGCCGTGGACCAGCAGGTGGGCGTAGTGCGCCTGCAGCGTCTTGCCCTGCTCGCGGGCTTCCTGCGCCACGACCGGGGCGCACAGCACCAGGTCGGCGCAGACCACCGGTTCGCGGCTGTAGTCGAAGGTCAGCACATTGGTGGCGTAGTCCTTGTGTCGGTAGTCGCGATTGAGCGCGCGGCCTTCGTCGCTGTCCACGATGCGCACGGTGATTTCGGCCTCGCGCGCCAGGGCGTGGCGGATCCAGCGGGCCACGGCGTGGCGGGGCAGGGCGGCCCGGTGGACGGCCGCGTTGTCAAGTTGGCCGAATTGAAGGGACAGCAGGAGGGGCGGAAGGGCCATGGCGCGCCGTTTCTAAGGTTTTTTGCCGGATACCCAGCGTAAAAAGGTGATATTCTGCTATTGAATCAGGAGTCACGGGTTGCCGGCCGTGCGCGGGCCGTGCGGCCGCGGGCGTCGTAGGCGTCCACGATGCGGGCCACCAGCGGGTGGCGCACCACGTCGGCGCTGGTGAAGCGGGTGATGGCGATGCCCTTGACGCGCCGGAGCACCTGTTCCGCCTCGATCAGGCCCGACAGCTGGCCCTTGGGCAGGTCGATCTGGCTGACGTCCCCGGTGACCACGGCGCGGGCGCCGAAGCCGATGCGGGTCAGGAACATCTTCATCTGCTCCGGCGTGGTGTTCTGCGCCTCGTCCAGGATGACGAAGGCGTTGTTCAGCGTGCGCCCGCGCATGAAGGCCAGCGGCGCGATCTCCAGCGCGTTGCGCTCGAAGGCTTTCTGCACCCGCTCGAAGCCCATCAGGTCATAGAGCGCGTCATACAGCGGGCGCAGGTAGGGGTCCACCTTCTGGCTCAGGTCGCCGGGCAGGAAACCCAGGCGTTCGCCGGCTTCGACCGCCGGACGGGTAAGCACGATGCGTTGCACGCCGGCGCGTTCCAGCGCGTCCACCGCGCAGGCCACCGCCAGGTAGGTCTTGCCGGTGCCGGCCGGGCCGATGCCGAAGGTGATGTCGTGGGTGGCGATGTTGTCCAGGTACACCGTCTGGTTGGGCGTGCGGGCGCGCAGGTCGGCGCGGCGGGTGTGCAGGCTGACGGCGCCGCCGGGAGGCTCGTCCAGAGTGGCGGCGTCGCCGGCCAGCATCAGCTGCACGGTCTCGGCCTTGACCGGGCGTTCGGCGATTTCGTAGATGGCCTGCAGCACTTCCATGGCCCGCTGGGCCTTGGCCTTGGGGCCGTCGACCTTGAACTGCTCATGCCGGTGGGCGATGGAGACCTGCAGCGCGGCTTCGATGGTGCGCAGATGTTCGTCTATGGGGCCGCACAGGTGCGACAGGCGCGTGTTGTCGTGGGGGGTGAAGGTGTGGCGGACAATCATGGGGTGTCTGGGGTCGGTTCCTTCATTGTCGCGCTTTCGCGCGCCGCTGCGGCGGCGCTGTTGTGGCTCGGTTTGCTGGCGGCGCCGGCTCTGGCCGAGGTGCTGCGGATCGACCAGGTGGAAGTGGCTGCTCCGCCCGGAGCGGGCGCACCGGGCGGGACGGTCGCGCAATGGCGGCCGCAGGCACTGCCGGACGACTGGGGCCGCACCCGCCCCGAGCATGGCGGGACGCTGTGGTACCGCTTCACGGTGGATGCCCGGGTGTTTTCCGGCGCCAGCATCGTGCCCGCCATCTATATCGAGCGCGTGTGCAGCAACCTGGCGGTCTACCTCAACGGCGCGCTGGTCGGCTCCGGGGGCAGCCTGGTGCTTCCCTACAGCCGCAACTGTTTCACGCCGCAGTTTTTCACCCTGCCGCTGGCGCTGCTCAGCCCGGGCGTCAACACCGTCACCGTTCAGGTGGTGGGGTACCCGCTGCGCCAGGTTTCGGCGGCGCAGCGTTCGTCGGGCCTGTCGGTGATCCGCATGGGCGATGCCCAGGAGCTGCGCGCGCAGTACGAGCAGGCGCTGTGGTGGAACATCACCCTGCCCAAGATCATCACCGCGGTTCTCGGGGCCTTTACCGTGTTCATCGGCGCCCTGTGGCTGACGCGGCCGCAGGATTCGATCTATGGCTATTTCACCCTCTGGATCGGCTGGTGGACGATCAATACCGCCCGGCTGTATGTCATCGATCCGCCCCTGCCGGGGCCGTGGATCGAATTGCTGGTACCCGCCACGGCGCCAGTGTGTGTGTCGGGCCTGGTGTTGTTCCTGATGCGCTTTCTCCGCCGCGAAGTGGGCTGGATCAATCAGGTGCTGTGGTGGCAGATTGCGGTCATTCCCGTGGTCTTCCTGCTGTCGGGCACGGAGCACATCTACCCGGTGGCCCGGGCGGTCTACCTGTGGCTGGTGCCGCAGTTCATTGGGGTGTCGGTGTGGTTCACGGTGGTGTCCTGGCGGGTGTCGCGGCGCGACTTCTGGCTGTTTTCCGCCATCCTGCTCATCATGATCGGCATCATTGCGGTCGAGTTTGCGGCGGCCTTCTTCGGCTACCCGCTCAAGATGCACCTGGGCCACCTGGGCGGACCCGTCACCCTGATTCCCTTGTGCCTGCGGCTGATCGGTGTGTTCGGCGACAACCTGCGCCGCAGCGAAGAACTCAATGACGAGCTGGAGCGCCGCGTGCGGCAGGCCTCGTCGGAGATCGAACGCAGCTATGCCGAGCTGGCCCTGCTGCGCGCGCGCGAGGCGGCCCAGGAAGAGCGACGGCGCATCGCGTCGGACCTGCACGATGACCTGGGTGCCAAGCTGCTGAGCATCGCGCACGAAAGCGCGCGCCAGCGGGATCGGGAAGAACTGGCCAACCTGGCGCGCCAGGCGCTGGACGAAATGCGCCTGTCGGTGCAGGGCATGGTGCGCGAGCCGCTGCGGGCGGCGGACGTGCTGGCCGACTGGCGGGCGGAGACCGTGCAGCGTCTCATGACCGCCGGGCTGCAGGTCGAATGGACCGCTGCCGAGCCGCCCGCCGACTTTCTGGTGCCGGCGCGGGCCCAGGTGCAATTGACGCGGGTGCTGCGCGAGGCGGTGTCGAACGTGATTCGGCACAGCGGCGCGCGCCGGTGCCGGGTCACCGTCCACATGGCCCACGAGCAGCTGGCCCTGACGGTGGAAGACGACGGTGTGGGCATGGATGTGGCCGGATCGACCGACAAGGGCCATGGGCTGGGGGGCATCGAACGGCGGGTGCGTACGCTGGGCGGGCAGTCGGCGTGGCGCGTCAGTGTGCTGGGCGGCGTGTGCCTGGAGGTGTCGATTCCCGTGTTGCCGGACACGGTGGCGAGCCAGGGCATGGCGGCGGCAGCCGCGACGGCCGGTGTCGCCGACGGGCCCGAAAAACGGCTTGCCTCACCCGACCGCCTTGCCCGGTAAAAGACCCGGCGCGCGCCCGACCCCTTGGTGCAGAATGCCGCACAGTGGCCCGTCCGGGCTTGTCCAACAGAGATTTCCCCCATGTTCCGCCTTGTTCATCGCTTGCGTTGGTTGGTTTTGGTCGTGTTGCTGGCGGCGCTGGGGGGCTGCAGCGCCGAGCCGCCGTTCAGTCGCATCGTGTCGTTCGGCGACAGCCTGTCGGATGTGGGGTCGTACCGCCCCGCGGCGGCGGCATTTGGCGGCGGCCGGTTCACGGTCAATGGCGCGGGCCCCCGCATCTGGACCGAATGGCTCGCCGCCGACCTGGAACTGACGATTGCGCCGGCGCTCAGCGGTGGCGTGACCCTCACCACACCGCAATTCGCGGTGTTTCCGGTGGTCGCCGGCAACGGCGACTCCTGGGCCCAGGGCGGAGCGCGGGTCGATGCGCCGGCGGTTTCACTGACGCCGGGCGTTCAACTGGCCGCGCTGTCGGTGCGCCAGCAGGTAGATCATTTCCTGGCGGGACCGGTGGCCTCGGCGTCGGGCAGCCTGTTCCTGCTCAACGGGGGTGGCAATGACATCGGCTTTCTCGGTCAGGCGGTGCTGGCGGGCGCCATTTCGCCCGATCAGGCGCGCGCCGGTGTGGTCGCCGCGGCGCAGCAGATGGCGGCGCAGGCACGGCGCCTGCAGGCGCTGGGGCCGGTGGTGCTGCTCAACCAGGCCGACGGCGCCCAGTCACCGGTGGCCGCAGCCAGCGCCCCGGTGCGCGCGCTCTACCAGGATCTGACGCCCCGGTTCAATGCGGCGCTGGCCGCGGCGCTGGAGGGCTCGTCGGTGATGGTGGTCGACCAGTTCACCTTCAGTCGCCGTGTGGTGGCCGATCCGGCTGCGTTCGGTCTGAACAATGTCACCGATCCCGCCTGCGCGCTGGATCGGCTGCCGATCCGCAGCGCGATTGTCTGCAGCGATGCGACGCTGGTCGCGGCCGGCGCGGCGCAGACCTCCCTGTGGGCGGATACGCTGCACACCACACCGGCCTATCACCGCCATCTGGCCACCCAGGTCCTTGCGGTGCTGCGGGCGGCCGGGCGTCTGTAAGACCCGGGCGGCGGCGCATGGACCACTCTCCCGCCGCCCCGCGTCCGCCGCCGGCGGGATGGCGGATGGCGCTGGCGTCGACCCTGATCGTGGCGTTCGCCTTGCTGGCCTTGTGGCGTGCCATGCTGGAGCCGTCGCTCGGCTGGCGCTTTTCGCTGGATGAGGGCGGCCGGCCCCAGGCGACCCAGGTCCGGGGCGAGGCGGTGCTGACCGGGGTGCGCGCGCTGATCGCTGAAGACGGCCTTCGCGCGCCGATCTCGCCGCTGGCGCTGGTGGAAAGCGCAGGACAGCACAACGATTACAGCGACCACCGGATTTTCTTTGACGAGCACCGGGCCCTGTGGCAGATATTGCACCAGACCCGGGTGGGCATCGAACACGACCGTGGCGTCGAATGGGCGCAGCCGCAAGGCAAAGATCTGCTGGAGCTGGGCCTGCGCTTCTGGTATCCGTGGCTGGTCAGCCTGCTGGCGCTGTCGGTGGGTCTGATGGTCTGGGCCCACCGCCCGGACGACCCGGCCGCATGGTGGTACGCGGCGGCGGCACTGGGGTATGCCAGTGGCATGTTGTGCACCGCCGGCTGGGGTTCGCGGCTGCTGACGCAGGACCCCTGGCTCTGGCCGGCATTGCATGTGTTTTCCCACGCGGGCTCATTTCTGGTGGTGATCGGGCTGAGCATGGTGTTGTGGCGCCACCCCCGGCCACTGGGTGGCGCGCTGTATCCGACCGTCCTGTTGCTGGTCTGCGGGCTGTCGGTGCTGGCCGATGCCCTGCACGGCCTGCCGACCATCGCGCTGACGTTCCGTATTCCGCTGGTGGCGGTGACGGCGGCCATGGCGCTGGTTTTTGTGGCGCAGTGGCGCGCATGCCGGCACGACCCCTTGCTGCGGGGGCAACTCAAGTGGCTGGGTCTGCTGCTTTTTGCGTCGTTTTCGGTGGTGTTCGTGGCCTATGCGATGGGCGCGATGGGCCATGTGATCACCCTGCCGCAGAACTTCGGCCTCACCATCATTGCCCTGGTGTTTCTGGGGCTGGTTCCGCTGGTCGGGCGCATCGGGCTGTTCCGGCTGGAACGCTGGTGGGCGCTGGCCTGGCTGTGGTTTCTGGGCGGGCTGCTGGTGGTGGTGCTTGATGTGCTGCTGCTGACCCTCCTGCCGCTGAGCAACGAAAACGCCTTGATGCTCGCGCTGGCCATCGGCGGCTGGCTGTATTTCCCGCTGCGTCAGGCACTGTGGGCCCGGCTGACCCGTGGCAGCCTCCCCGAAACCCGGGACCTGCTGCCCGACGTGGTGCAGATTGCCACCGTGTCGCAGGCCGACCCGGCGCGCCTGAACGAGCTGTGGCGCCAACTCTGGGAACACATGTTTGCGCCGCAGCAGCTGCAGCCCACGGTGCACGACGGCGCGGTGGCGATCGACGGTCAGGGGCAATCGCTGCGCATACCCGGCTGGGGACGCCTGCAGTCGCTGCAGCTGTCCTTGCCCGAGCGCGGCCGGCGCCTGTTCAACCGGCGCGATGCGCAGCGGGCCGAAGAAATCCTGCGTCTGGTCCGGCATGGCCTGCAGTCGCAGGAGTCCTACGAACGCGGGGTGCGCGAGGAGCGGCTGCGCATCGCCGCCGACCTGCACGATGACCTCGGGGCCAAGTTGCTGGCGATTGCGCACACCCAGCCGTCCGGGCCGGCCGCGACGCTGGCGCGGCAGGCGATGGACGAAATGCGGCTGAGCCTGCGCGACATGGCCAGCGACGGGGTGGTGCTGGCCGACGCGCTGGCCGACTGGCGGGCCGAGACCGTGTCCCGACTGAGCGCGGCGGGGATCGCGGCCCAGTGGCTGGCCGACGAGCCGCCAGCCGGTGAACTGGTCGCCGCCCGACCCATCGGCCAGCTGACCCGGGTGCTGCGCGAGGCGGTTTCCAATGTGATCCGGCACAGCGGCGCCCGGCATTGTCAGGTGTGCGTGCGGCGGACCCCGCAGCAGCTGCGGCTGACGGTGACCGACGACGGCTGTGGCCTGGGCGGCGAGCCACATTCGTCCGCAGGGGGCCATGGGCTGCCCAATATCGAGCGGCGGGTGCGCAAACTTGGTGGAGACCACCGCTTTCATACGCCGCCGGGCGGCGGCACCACACTGACGGTCGAGGTACCGCTGGCGCTCCACCGGGCGGGCGCAGCCATCCGCTAAGATGCGCCTGCCATGCAAAACGCCCTGATTGTCGAAGACCTGCCCGAGATCCGTGACTGGCTGGTCCAGGTGGCGCAGGCGGCGTTTCCCGGGGTGGCCGTCACCCGCGCGGCGCGGGTCGACGAGGCGCTGGCCCGTGTGACCGAGCGCGGATTCGACCTGGCGCTGATCGACCTGGGCCTGCCCGACGGCTCGGGTATCGACGTGGTCGGTGCCCTGCGCCAGCGCCAGCCGACGGCCGTGCCGGTGGTGGTGACCATCTACGACGACGACGACCATCTGTTTCCCGCGCTGCAGGCGGGCGCTTTCGGCTACCTGCTCAAAGAGCAGCCGCAGGACGCGCTGGTGGCCCAGTTGCTGCGCATGACCCAGGGCGAGCCGCCGCTGTCGCCCCCGATCGCCCGGCGCGTGCTGTCGTATTTCGCCGGGGAGGCGCAGCGCCGGCAGAGCCTGGTGCGGCAGGTGGAAGATCAGGTGCGACTCACCGACCGGGAAACCGAAGTGCTGCAGCGGGTGGCCAAAGGCTACACCCTGCCCGAAATCGCGACCCAGTTCGGGCTGTCGCGACACACCATTGCGGACCACATCAAGCAGGTCTACCGCAAGCTCAATGTTTCCTCGCGCGCCGAAGCGGCGCTGGAGGCCGCCCGGCGCGGCCTCGTCAATCCCTGAACGGCGCCAGCGCCCGTTTGCCCGCACACCTCCTGCCCTGAAAGTGCCCCCGTGATCGGACGTCTGCGCGGCATCCTTGCCGAAAAAAATCCCCCCCAGGTGCTGCTGGACTGCAACGGCGTCGGCTACGAGGTCGATGTGCCCATGAGCACCTTCTACAACCTGCCCGCCACCGGCGAGACGGTCACGCTGCTGACCCATTTTGTGGTGCGCGAGGACGCGCAGATCCTGTATGGATTTGGCACCGCCACCGAGCGCGAGGCCTTCCGCCAGCTGGTCAAGATCAGCGGGGTCGGCCCGCGCACGGCGCTCTCGGTGCTTTCGGGCATGAGCGTGGCCGAGCTGGCGCAGGCGGTGACGGCGCAGCAGCCCGGCCGCCTGGTCAAGGTGCCGGGCATCGGCAAAAAAACCGCCGAGCGGCTGTTGCTGGAGCTCAAAGGCAAACTCGGCGCCGACCTGGGTGCCCCGGTCCAGGTGGCCGACGACAGCCAGGCCGACATCCTGCAGGCGCTGGTGGCGCTGGGCTACAGCGACAAGGAAGCCGCCCTGGCGCTGAAGGCGCTGCCGGCCGGTGTGGGCGTGAGCGAAGGCATCAAGCTGGCGCTGAAGGCGCTGGCGAAGTAAACGTCCATGACCATCAAGACCGACGATTTCCTGCCCGCGCCGCCGAAGCGCGTGGTCTCGGCTGCGCCCGCTTCGCCGCAGGAAGAAGCCATCGAGCGGGCGCTTCGGCCCAAGCTGCTGGACGAATACGTGGGCCAGGCCAAGGTGCGCGAGCAGCTGGAAATCTTCATCGGCGCGGCGCGCAAACGCGGCGAGGCGCTGGATCATGTGCTGCTGTTCGGCCCGCCCGGGCTGGGCAAGACCACGCTCTCGCACATCATCGCCGCCGAGCTGGGCGTGAACCTGCGCCAGACCAGCGGCCCGGTGCTGGAAAAGCCCAAGGACCTGGCGGCGCTCTTGACCAACCTGGAGGCCAACGACGTCCTGTTCATCGACGAGATCCACCGGCTGAGCCCGGTCGTCGAGGAAATCCTCTACCCCGCGCTGGAGGACTACCAGATCGACATCATGATCGGCGAGGGCCCGGCCGCGCGCTCCATCAAGCTCGACCTGCAGCCGTTCACGCTGGTGGGCGCCACCACACGCGCCGGCATGCTCACCAACCCGCTGCGCGACCGCTTCGGCATCGTCTCGCGGCTGGAGTTCTACACGCCGCAGGAGCTGGCGCGCATCGTGACCCGCAGCGCCGGCCTGCTGAAGACGCCGATGGACGACGAAGGCGGCTTCGAGATCGCACGGCGCTCACGCGGCACGCCGCGCATCGCCAACCGCCTGCTGCGCCGGGTGCGCGATTACGCCGAAGTCAAGGGCGACGGGCGCATCACCCAGGACATCGCGCGCCGCGCACTGGCCATGCTGGACGTGGACCCCGAAGGCTTCGACCTGATGGACCGCAAGCTGCTGGAAGCCGTGATCCACCGTTTCGACGGTGGCCCGGTGGGGCTGGACAACATCGCCGCCAGCATCGGCGAGGAGCGCGACACCATCGAGGACGTGATCGAGCCCTACCTGATCCAGCAGGGCTACCTGCAGCGCACCCCGCGCGGGCGCATCGCCACGCTGGCGGCCTACCGCCATCTGGGCCTGACGCCGCCCAAAGCCGCCGGCGAGCTGTTTGCCGAGTAAATACCCGGCAAAACCGCCCATACCCGGCGTAAACAGGTCTTCTTTTGCTATGGTTTCAGGGGTGTCGGCGTGCCTGGCCGTCGGCCTGCCCGCGCAGCCAGCCGCCCACGATCAGGCATTGGGCCGCGTAATAGGTGCCCAGCACACCCAGTTGCGCCAGCGGCAGCGGCGTCACGAACCGGTTGAAGGCCAGCAGCGAGTCGCTGACCATGAACAGCGCCGCGCCGGCGGCCACGCTCCAGGCCGGTGTGCCGCCCAGGGTGCGCGCGCGGCCGATGGCCTGGGCGGCCATCAGGGCGATCACCACCACGTAGGCGGCCACGGGCATTCGCAAGGCTGCCGGCAGGCCGCCGGTCCACAGCACGGCGAACATCATGCCGCCCACACCCAGCGTGGCGGCCAGCGCGCGGCGGTCGGCGAACCACGGCGCGTCGCGCCCGAACAGCCGGATGTAGGCCAGATGCGCCAGCAGGAAAGCCACCAGCCCGGGGACGAAGTAGCCGGGGAACATCAGCGCCACATCGCCGGCCAGCGATGCCGCCAACGCCGCGAGCAGCCAGCGGCGGCCGGCGCCGTCGCCTACGGACGGCCCCTCGGGCATCGTCGCGGCGCTTTTGGAATGTTTTCGGGCGATACCCAGCGTCAAATGGTCATAATTTGCTACCAGAACCATTGCAATCAGCATCGTCGCCGGCTTGAACAGCCGGTGCCACTCCACCAGACCCCAGGCGCTGGTGATCGTGGCCAGGATGGCGCAGTCGATCATCAGCGCCTCCAGCACCCCGATGCGGCCCTGCGTGACCGCACCCGCCACCCACAGCGCGGCCGTCAGCGCGGCAAAACCCACCAGCGCCGGCCCGGTGGCCAGGGTGTCGGCAAACCAGAGAAACACCGAGACACCGGCCAGCAGCGCGGCAAACTGCAGCGCACCAAACGCCGAGGCCGCCCGGCCCACCTGCGGCCGCCAGGGCTGCACCTGGGCCAGGTCAAAGGCGGGCCGCGGAAAGCGCGCCGCCACATCGGCCGGTCGCCAGCCGGGTGGCTTGATCCACACCCGCAGCTTGTCGGCCCAGCTTCGGGCATGCCAGCTGTCGTGCGCCAAGGCGGCGTAGACCTCGGCGTTGGCCCACAGCGGGTCCCAGCTGCGCAGCGGCGCGCGGGTGCCGTAGACGCAGGGCTCGCGCGGGTCTTCCTCCTGAAACGTGCCGAACAGCCGGTCCCAGAGCACCAGGATGCTGCCGTGGTTGCGGTCCAGGTAGCGGTCGTTGACGGCATGGTGGACCCGATGGTTGCTGGGGCTGCAGAACCAGCGGTCAAACCAGCCCAGACGCGGCACATGGTCGGTGTGCACCCAGAACTGGTAGAGCAGGTCGATCAGCGCCACCACCCCGAACACCAGCGGCGGCACCCCGGCCAGCGCCATCGGCAGGTAGAACACCCAGCCGAGCAGCGCGCCGCTGCTGGTCTGGCGCAGCGCGGTGGACAGGTTGTAGTGCTCGCTCTGGTGGTGCACCACATGCGCCGCCCACAGCACCGCCACACCGTGGCTCAGGCGGTGCAGCCAGTAGTAACAGAAGTCGTAGAACACCAGCGCCAGCAGCCAGCCGCCGGCGCTGGTCCAGAAGGCCTGGGCGGCCGCCTCGGGCACCAGAGAAACATGGGTGTAGGCGGCAGTGTAGAGGCCCACCCGCAGCAGCCGGGTGAACACCGCGCTGATCTGGCTGAGCATGCCCAGCCCGATGCTGCTGATGGCATCGTCCAGCCGGTAGGTGTTGCGCCCGGTGCGCAGGCCCCAGGCGAATTCGAGGGCGATCAGCAGGAAAAAGACCGGGGTGGCAAGGACGATGATCTGGCTGGGGCTCATGCGGCGATGGTGCCGCCGGCGCGGAATGCCCGCAAGCGGGTTTGTGCCAGTCGCCCTGCGCGGGCCGGCCGCTCAGGTCATGCAGCCGCGGGTGTCCACCCGCAGGAGCTTTTCGACAACCCCGTGGTTGGGGCCGCCGCGCACGCCGATCAGCCAGTCGTAGAGGTTGACGGTCGGGTCGCAATGGCCGGGAATCAGCCAGACCGTATCACCCACCGCCGGCAACTGGCCGTCGGGCTCCACACAGCGCAGCACGCCATGCTCGTCGCCGCCGTTGGCATAACGCAGTGGCGACTGGCCCGGTGTCAGCAGCACGTCGGGCAGGCCCGAATCGATGGCATGGGCCTTGTGGCCCGCGTCGCAGACCGCGTGGCCGGGGCCGCGGCTGATGACCTGGCTGCGGATGTACAGCGCCTGGCGAAAACGCGGCGTGCCCGGCAGCGGCTCGTTGCGGGCGTAGTCCGCGTCCATGAACAGAAAACTGCCGGGCTGGATTTCGCCCCACAGGCCGGTGGCCACCTCCAGCGGGAAACTGCCCGTGCCGGCGCCGGTGACCAGCTCCACCGGCACGCCCTGGTCTTCGATTTCGGCGCGGGCGATGCGCACCGCCTGTGCGGCGCGGGTGATGGCGGCGCTGCGCTCGCTGGCCGAACGCAGGTGCTGTGCCTGCCCCTGGTAGGCCTGCAGGCCGGCAAACCGCAGTGCCGGCTGGGCGAGCACCCGGCGCGTCAGCTCCCAGGCGGCCGGTCCGGGCGGCACGCCACAGCGCCCCTGGCCGACGTCAATCTCCACAAACACGTCGATGCTGTTTTCCTGGCGGCCCATGGCGCCGGCCAGGCCGGCCACGCCCTCGGCGCTGTCCACGGCAATGGCCAGCCGGCCGCCCAGGCCTTGCAGGATGCGCGCCAGCGACGCCACATGCGCCAGTTTGGCCGGTGCCACCACTTCGTTGGTGATGAAGATGTCGCGCACCCCCTGGGCCGCCAGGGCGGCCGCCTCGGACACTTTCTGCACACACACGCCCACGGCGCCCGCGGCGATCTGCTGCCGCGCCAGCGCGGCACATTTGTGCATCTTGGCATGGGGGCGCCAGCGCAGGTCGTGCACGCGGCACCAGCTGGCCATCAGGGCCAGGTTGCGCTCCATCAGGTCCAGATCGACCACTGCCGCCGGCGTGTCGATCTGGGTGACCGGCTGGCCCACCAGGGCCCGCAGCGCCTCGGGGGCGTCCTCAGGTACTGGTTTCATCGTGCCAGTCCTCGTCCAGATGGGCGGTGTCGGCCCAGCCGACCAAAGTCAGCGCCTGGGTGGTCCACAGCAGGCGGTTCACGGCCGCATTGCCCAGTTGCCAGGTGCGGGGCGCCTGCAGCTCCATCCCGGTGGCCGCGCGGTACAGCAGATCGAGCACCCCACCGTGGGCCACCACCGCGATCTGCCCGCCCGGGTGGCGCGCGGCCAGCTGGTCCAGGGTCTGCCGCACCCGCTCGCGCATCTGCAGCAGGGATTCGCCTTCGGGCGGCGCCCAGTGCGGGTCGCGGTGGCGCCAGCGGGCCGCCTCGTCCGGCCGGACGGCTTCGATCTCGGCGAACGTCATTCCCTGGTAACGGCCGAAAGCGCGCTCGCGCAGGCCCTTGTCGGCCGTCAGTGGCGCGCCGGTCCGCTCGGCGATCGCGCGGGCGGTGTCCCGGGCGCGCACCAGGTCACTGGTGTAGATGGCGTCGATACGGTCGCGTGCCGCCAGCGCCAGCGCCAGGCGGGCGGCTTGCCAGCGGCCCTTTTCATTGAGCGCGATGTCCAGCTGGCCCTGGATGCGGGCGTCCACGTTCCAGGCGGTTTCGCCGTGGCGTATGGCGAGGATGCGGGTCGCTTCCATGGCGGGTGCAGATCGTTCGGTGGGGGCGAGTCAGGGTCTTAGGCAATCAAAAAAGATAGCGTCAAGTGACCTTTTTACGCTGGGTATGGATCATTTTCATTCAAAATTCACCACCGCCAGCCCCGGGGGCGCGGCGCGGGGCGGTTCGTCGGCGTCGAAGGCTTTGTCGCCGTTCTCGTCGGGCACGCCGGTGGCTTTCAGGCCCTTGAAGTCATGCAGCGACGCGTCCATCAGGTGCGAGGGCACCACGTTGTGCAGCGCCGTGAACATGTTTTCGATGCGGCCGGGGTATTTTTTCTGCCAGTCGCGCAGCAGGTCGCCGATCTGCTGGCGCTGCAGGTTCTCCTGGCTGCCGCACAGGTTGCACGGAATGATGGGGAACTGCCGGTGCGCCGCCCAGCGCACGATGTCTTTTTCGGCCACGTAGGCCAGCGGCCGGATGACGATGAACTCGCCGTTGTCGCTGGTCAGCTTGGCCGGCATGCCCTTGAGCTTGCCGCCGAAGAACATGTTGAGGAAAAAGGTCTGCAACATGTCGTCGCGGTGGTGGCCCAGCGCCAGCTTGTTGCAGCCCAGCTCGCGCGCCACCTTGTACAGAATGCCCCGGCGCAGCCGCGAGCACAGGCTGCAGGTGGTCTTGCCTTCGGGAATCTTGGACTTGACGATGGAATAGGTGTCCTGCGTTTCGATGTGAAACGGGATGCCCAGGCCTTTCAGGTAGGCCGGCAGCACCTGATCGGGGAAACCCGGCTGCTTCTGGTCCAGATTCACCGCGACCAGCTCGAAGTCCACCGGCGCCCGCTTGCGCAGCGTCATCAGGATGTCCAGCAGCGTGTAGCTGTCCTTGCCGCCGGACAGGCACACCATCACCCGGTCGCCGGCCTCGATCATGTTGAAGTCGCCAATCGCCTGGCCCACCTGGCGGCACAGGCGTTTTTCGAGCTTGTGGGTTTCGCGCTCGATCCGCAAGCTGCCGGCGGCACCGTTCGGCGCCGCCAGGTGCTCGTGTTCTACGGGATAGTTCATCGGCCGATTTTCGCACCGCGGGGCGCTTGCGCCGCCTGCACTCGTCGCCGTATCATCTTTTCCACCATCATTTTTCAGGGGGAAATCATGTCAGTCACATCGGTGCGGGTCGCAACCCGGGCGGCCTTGGGCTTGGTCATGCTGATCGGGGGGGGGGCCGCGTTGGCGCAGGCGCGTGAGTCGCCGTTCCCCAAGGTTTGTGACCAGGTCATTGGCCCTGTCGAAGCGGCCAACCAGACATCCGCGAAGCGGGGGCTCATCCACGTTTACCGGGATGCGCTGGGCCGCATGGTCAGTCTGGAGGTAGCGGACACCCGGGCTGAAACCGGGCCCACCCTGCGCTACCGCGTCGAACGCCGCACCGAGGCGGCCAACCTGTGCCGGCAGGGATACGAACTGGCGCTTTTTGGTGACGCCCCGGCGCTGGCAAGCGGTCCGGTGCCCGTAGCGCCCGGTCGCGAGGTGCTGGCCCACGAATCTGTCGACCTGTCGCGGGTAGCCGTTCCGACGTCAGAACGGGCCAGGCTGGCATCGGCGACGGCGTGGGCACTACCCTCGCTGCCCCCGGAGTTCTCCGTCGTCCGCCTGAGCGGCATCGTCTACGGCGTCATTCTGTCAGCCGCTTACTTCCATACCAGTGGGTTTTACACCATTGCCCAGCGTCCGGCGGGCACCACCACCCAATGGCTGAACTTTGGCGTCAACATGTCCCCCTCGTATCAGGCGACGCAGGAGCACATTGCCGTCACGCTGTTCCTGACCCCCAACGTGGGCGCCCTGGCGATCATTGGCAACGGTATGGTCATCGGCAGCACTCAGGCTTGGTCCACGTCTACGCCGGGACCTGACCTGATTGGCTGCGGGGGGCCTGGCTCGGGCTATCCCGCGTTCAACTCGCAGATCGAAGCCTTCTGGGTCGGAGGCAACGCGGTCTTCGACAGCACCTGCCAGCCGCAGTCGGCGCCGCTGGGGCAGACCCAGTTCTATACCCTGCACGCCAACATGTACCAGGATGTGGCCTACTGGGGGCCCGGGCTAACCCCTCGCGCCAAAAACACCAGCAGTGTCCGCCCGACATACTGGGACCCGAACGGTGGCGGCGTGTTGGTTTTTACGACGACGGAGGACCGCAACACTCAAGGCATTGACTTCGACATCCAGTTCACCCAAGTACAAGGAGGCTGGTTCTGATGCTTTGGTCGACTCTCAGCCTAGAAAGCGGATACTGCGGGTTTCGCAGTATCCAGCGTTTCATTCAGGGAAAAGTCTTCGGACTGGTCCGCTCCCTGCACCGAATGGCGAGACTGTCATTTATAGGGCTTCTCTTTCTGAGCCCGACATCGCAGTCTGCCGGCATTGGTGACTTTGGCGGGGAGCCCGTCAGGGCGTGTTATTCGTACTACACGAATGTCTTCTTGACGGAGTTCTACAACCATCTCCTCAACCAATATTTTTATGCCGTGCCCTGCTTTAACGACGAGGCCATCATCACATCTGGCGCTGCCGGGCCGGGTTGGTACAAAACAGGATGGGAGTTCGGTGTCTGGTCTTGGTCAAGCGCTGGTGTTTTTTGTCGCTTCTATGGCTCGGTCTGGCCGGGGCCGAACAGCCATTTTTTTACATCTGATCCGCAGGAATGCAACGCATTGCAATTGTTGCCAAAAGGCCCTCCGTCGCAGCCGCGCTGGAACCTGGAGACTGCGAGCGCATTTGCCGCCATCGACCTTGATGCGGCCGGAACGGGATGCAAATTCTCCGCTGGAAAGAAACTGGTGCGCCGCTTCTATAACAATGGCCCTGCCAACGGCCGCGACTCAAACCACCGTTTCGTGGCCGACGACGAGGTGAACCTGAGGAACGAGATGTTGCGCAAGGGTTGGGTGGATGAAGGAGTCCGCTTTTGTGTGTCTGGTGTGTATTTCAACGCCGTCAAGCGGCCCTGAGGGATGCCGGCCAGCGCGGCGTCACTGTCCAACCGTATGGGTCCTGTTTTTGGGCGCATACCCAGCGAAAAGACGTCCTTTCCTGCTATCGTATTTGAACAGCACCTGGGGTGGGCGAGGTCTTCGCTGCGACCGGATGCCCGTAAAGGCAAATCCTGGACTTCAAGACCCATTTCGAAAAGGTGCAAGGAGGCTGTCTTGACCCATCGTCCAAAGGAGCAGTACCTGCGGCGGCTGCCGCGGCGCGCCGGCCGCCAGAGCGGTCGCGTTCGCGCCCTGGGTCTGGCGCTGGGGTTGGTTTGTAGCCTTTTATGCGCGAGCCCAGCGGGCCATGCGAACGTCCTTGACGAATCGATCACCGTCGACGATTTCGGCGATGAGCCGGCTCGGGCCTGCTACAGCATCTACCCGCATGTGTATTTGACGGAGTATTACAACGTTCTCCTGAATCAGTTCTTCTACACGCAGCCCTGCAGTAACGACGAGGAGATCATTTGGTCCGGCGCCGCCGGGCCGGGATGGCGCAGGACCTTTCGGGAGTTTGGCGTCTGGATTGGCAATGCCGGCGGGACGAGGGTGTGCCGCTTTTACGGTTCGGTCTGGCCGGGGCCGAACAGCCATTTCTTTACCGCTGACCCGACGGAGTGCGCTTTTTTGCAATCGTTACCGAAAGGACCACCGGACCAACCGCGCTGGAACCTGGAATCGGATAACGCTTTCAGCGTGGTGGCGCTGGATGCGACGGGGACGGGGTGTAGCGATTCGCGGGGAAAAGTGCTCATTCGCCGTTACTACAACAACGGTCATCTGACCGGACGCACACCCAGCCATCGGTTTGTTGCCGACACACCCGACAGCAAGGAAGAGATGCGACGCGCTGGCTGGGTGGATGAAGGGGTACGTTTTTGTGTGAGTGGCGTTTACTACGACTACGCCAAGCCGCGCTGAGCGGGATGGCAGCAGCCTGCGCGGCGCACGCGGCAGACCATCACCCCCGGAGAACGGTTGCGTTGCCCGCAGGCCTATTGCCGCCACTGGCTGTCCAGCCAGCGCAGGCGGCGTTGCAGCCACCAGTCGAGGTATTCGACTTCGGCGTCGTAGCTGCCGGTGGCCACAATGTTTTTCCACAGCGGCGCGGACAGGATGCCCCAGCGCGCCTCGTTGTTGGCGGCGGCCGGCGCCGTCAGGCGGGCCTGTTCCCGCAGGAAGGGCGACAGGTCGGCCAGGCCGCCGGCGCGCAAGGCCGCCCAGCGGGCCTTGACCCGGCTGACGAAGGCCGGATCGGCCATCAGCCGGCTGTACCAGCAGCGTGTCAGGGCCGGTGAAAACCCGTCGGTCCGTCCCGGCCGGTCAGAGAAATAGGTGTCGTAGTTGCCCATGGCGAGGTCGAAGTCCCACACCGGGCCGATGCGCAGCTTCTGCCCCCGGTCTTTGGTGAGGAAGGTGCTGAAGCGGAAGGAGTCGATGTTGTGCACGATCTCGGCGTGGATGATCCAGTCGACAAAACTGTCCACGTCGATCCAGGCGGCATAGCCGTTCACCGGGTCGGCGAAATTGCCGGCGTGCAGCGCGCGCTCGGTCTGGTTCCAGTAGTTGTCGATCCAGGCCAGCTGGGTCGCCGTCGGGGGGTCGGGTGTCTGGACGGTCAGCCGCATCCGCGGTGACTGGCTGGTGCAGACACGGCTGTCGAAGCCGGGATCGGTGGCGTCGGTGCGGTCCACTTCCAGCAGGTATCCGCCGCTGATGCGCGGCTCGGTGTTGTCGTCCGCCGAGGCGCCCAGTTCGGCCACCGCAACACGCTCGCTGCCCTGGCGGATATGTTCGACCAGCGAATAGGCGCCGAGGTAGTCGCCGTTGAGGGTGACTTCCACCGTGCGCGATCGGGTGGTGTAGGGCAGCCCGATGCGCCGGGCGATTTCAAACGCCAGGTCATTGCGCAGCAGCGTCTTGTCCGAATGGTTGGCCAGCAGCACCCAGTGCCGATTGGCGGGCATGCCCAACAGGGCGGTGGCGGTGGCCAGGCGCAGGCGGTAGGGCTTTTTCGGGTGTTGCTCCCAGCTGCTGTGGCCCCGGCCGCGAATCTGCACTGCGCCCGCCGCCAGGCGCACCCCGCTGTCGCGCCCGGCCGAATCGGCAAACAGGCTGAAGGTGGCGCTGCGGTAGTCCTCGCGGTTGTCGACCGCGACGCCGCCGGCGGTGTCGATCACCAGCACCGGCAGACTCTGGGTGCCCGGGCGGTAACTGCTCCGGGTCTGGGGCGTGGCGGAGCCGGCGGTGGTGCGCAGTTGCGCCTCGGCCGATCGCGAGCTGCCAGCCGCCGGCAGCTCTGCCGTCACCCAGACGGTGGTGGTCCTGCCCGGGCCCAGCTCCGGGATGGTGTGCACCGTCGGCAAGTCGGCGGCCAGGGTGCGCGACGCCGTGCCGCCGCCCGTCTGCCCGGCCGGGCGGTGCCAGACGGTGTACCGAACGGCCGTCGCCAGGGGCGACCAGCGCACGGTGATCGCATCGCTGCTGGCCTGGAGGCTGATCGGCCAGCCGTCCGGCACGGCGGGTGGCGGGGCCACGGCGGGCTCGGTGCTTCCGCCGCCTCCTCCGCAGGCCACCAGAAATGCGGTCAGCATGGCCGCCAGCAAGGCCGCAAGGGCTCGCCGCAGGCCCTGTCCGGCAAACCGGCCGAACCGGTGCCCGGCGATGGCGCCGGGGAAAGGGAAAGACACAGTCCAGGTGGGCATCAGGCGGGACCGGCCGGAAGATGCACGGGATGTGCGCGGCCAATCGCCTGCCAGTCTGCCCGGCAATGCGCCGCCCGGCAAGACCCGGGCGAAAAAAACTGCGGGATCACCGGTGTCGCCCGGCGCGCCTACCACTGACCGGTTTCGGCCCGTATCGCCACTTCGCAGTCGTCAAAGATCTCCAGCTTGGCGATCCGCACCCGCACGCCGACCACGCCGGGCAGCTGCATCAGGCGCCAGGCGAGTTTGCCGATCAGGCTTTCGAGCAGGTTGACGTGTTCGGCGGTGCATTCGTCGATGATGATCTGGCGCACCTTGCGGTAGTCCAGCACATGGGTGATGTCGTCATCACGCGGCAGCAGCGGCTGCGGGCCCAGGTTGAGCTCGGCATCGACCCGGATCGGCTGGGGCGCGGACTTTTCATGGTCCAGGATGCCCAGACTGGCATCGAAACGCAGCCCGTTCAGGGTCAGGATCTGGGTTCCGGGCGTCTTGCCCATCAGCGTCTTGGCGTCCATGGCGGTTCACATCAGCGAAAAATCGCGGTCGAATTTCATCAGGTGCTGGCCGCCATCGACCAGCAGCGTGGTGCCGGTGAGCGCGCCGTTGTCCAGCGCAAAGCGCACCGCCGAGGCCACGTCGTCCGCCGTGGACGAGCGCCCCAGGGGGCTGAGCCGGTGCAAGGCCTGAAATTTTTCTTCGCTGAGCAGGTGGCTGGTCAGCGTCAGGCCCGGCGCCACGCCCACCACCCGCACATGCGGCGCCATCGCCTGCGCCAGCAGGGTGTTGGCGGCTTCCAGGGCGGCTTTGGACAGGGTGTAGCTCAGAAAGTCGGGGTTGGGGTTCCACAGCTTCTGATCGAGCAGGTTGACCACACAGCCGCGCGCATCGCGCGCGACCAGGTGCGCATGCAGCGCCTGTGCCAGCACGATGGGCGCGGCGGTGTTGCTGCGCAGGTGGCGCTCCAGCGCGGCGTAGCCGAAGCTGGTGGCGTCGTCATGCTCGAACAGCGCGGCGCTGTTGACCACGGCGTCCACCGCGCCAAAGTGGGCGATCACACGGGGCAGCAGGGCGCGGGTCGCGGCTTCGTCGTCCAGATCGGCGTCAAAACAGGCACTACCCACCGTAAAAAGGTCACATTCAGCTACTGTCTTGATAGCGTCCTCGGCGGACTGCCGGTAATGAATGGCCACCCGCCAGCCAGCCGCTGCCAGTGCCAGCGCAATGGCGCGGCCCAGGCGGCGTGCGGCGCCGGTGACCAGGACCGATCGCGGGCGGGACGGGGCTGCGGGCGGGGCGGCAGGGGCTGACATTCAGGGACAATCCGGGGGTGATGACCGATACCCCCAGTGTAACGACCGTGTTGCAGACCCGGCTGGCCCAGGCCATTGCCGCCGCCGGCGGCTGGATCGGGTTTGACCGCTTCATGGCCATGGCCTTGTACGAGCCGGGCCTGGGCTACTACGCCCATGGCAGCGCCAAGTTCGGCGCCCTGCCCGGCACCGGAAGCGATTTTGTGACGGCGCCCGAGCTGTCGCCCCTGTTCGGCCGGGCGCTGGCGGCGCAGGTGGCCGAGGCCCTGGACCACACCGGCACCGACACCGTCTGGGAATTCGGCGCCGGCAGCGGCGCGCTGGCCGCGCAGGTGCTGGATGCGCTGGGCCCGCGCGTGCGGCGCTACACCATCGTGGACCTGTCGGGGGCGCTGCGGCACCGCCAGCAGGCCCGGCTGGCGGCCTGGGGCGATACGGTGGTCTGGGCGGACCGTCTTCCCGACGTGATGACGGGTGTGGTGGTGGGCAACGAGGTGCTCGACGCCATGCCGGTGCAGCTGCTGGCGCGGGTGTCCGGCCAGTGGCGGGAGCGCGGGGTGGCGATGGATGCCGCCGGCCGGCTTGTCTGGCAGGACCGGCCGACCGACCTGCAGCCCCCGGTGGCCATTGCCGGCGACCAGGACTACCTGACCGAAATCCACCCCCAGGGCCAGGCGTTCGTGCGCACCCTGGCGGCGGCGCTGGCCGCGGGGGGGCGCGGCGCGGCGTTTTTCATCGACTACGGATTCCCGGAACAGGAATACTGGCACCCGCAGCGCAACGAAGGCACGCTGATGTGCCACCGGGCCCACCAGGCCGATGCGGACGCCCTGGCCGACCCGGGCGAGAAGGACATCACGGCGCATGTGGACTTCACCGGCGTGGCGCTGGCCGCGCAGGACAGCGGGCTGTCGGTGCTGGGCTACACCAGCCAGGCCCGTTTCCTGCTCAATTGTGGTCTGGGTCCTTTGCTGGACGCGGCCGACCTGCCCACCCGGGCGCAGGCGCACACGCTGGTGGCCGAACATGAGATGGGCGAGCTGTTCAAGGTGATCGGCCTGTGCACAGGCGAGCCCTGGGATGCGCTGGGTTTCGCGGTGGGCGACCGGAGCCACCGCCTGTGAGCGCCGTGGCGTTTTCGCCGGTGCCCGCGCCCGCAAGGAGCCGCCCGTGATCCGCTGGATGATCGTCATTTTTCTGGCGCTGCTGCTCATCAGCTGGTTCACGCCGCTGCTCAACAAGCTGGGTTTTGGCAAGCTGCCGGGTGACTTTCGCTTTCGGCTGTTCGGGCGCGAGTGGTTCATCCCGCTGACCACCACCTTGCTGCTGAGTTTTGTCGCCGGGGTGATTGCCAAGTTCATCTGAACGGCCGCGCCAGCGGCCCGCGGTCTTGAATCCCGCCTGTTTGTCCTTACGTGGTACCCATTGGAGTATCTGTCATGACCGAAGCCCTGCACATCGTCTGCCCGCACTGCCACACCACCAATCGGGTGCGCGCCGAACATCTGGCCAGCGCGCCGGACTGTGGACACTGCCACCGGCCGCTGTTTGCCGGCCACCCGGTGGCGCTGGATGACGCCGCGTTCGACCGCCACATCGGCCGCAGCCAGATCCCGGTGCTGGTGGACTTCTGGGCGCCCTGGTGTGGGCCCTGCCGCATGATGGCGCCGGCCTTCGAGCAGGCCGCCGCCGAACTGGAGCCGCACGTGCGGCTGGCCAAGGTCAATACCGAAGACCACCAGAACCTGGCCGCGCGCTTCGCCATCCGCAGCATTCCGACGCTGGCGCTGTTTGTCGGCGGGCGTGAAGTGGCCCGCCAGCCGGGCGCCTTGCGCTCAGCCGCCGATATCGCCCGCTGGGTGCAGTCGGTCCTGCCCCGCTGAAGCGCGCGTCGCCCCGGGGCCTCAGTATTCGATGGGCCAGCGGTGGCCACATTTGCGGCAGCACACCCGAACCCATCGCCCCTGCGGGTTGTCCTGTTCCACCGTGAAGCGGCCATAGGTCTTGCAGTCGGGGCAGTTGGCCTGATTGGCCACGGACTCGGCGTGCATCAGCAGGTACAGATACCTTCGCAAGGCCCACAGACCGATACCGGCACTGATCAGAAACAGTGCCACATCCATCAGCTTGCCTTGCAGGTCGGCCTTGCCGAAGGCTTCTGCCGCGCCCATCATGGCCACCGTAGCCAGCAGCGTCAGCACCAGATGGGCATGGCTGGACAGCAGCTCCCGCTCGTACCACTTGCGAAAACCGACCCGCCGCACCCCTTCGGCCAGGGGACGGTTCAGGTAGTTGCGCGGATCGTCAGCCACACGCCATCATGGCAAAAGGGCCGCCATGGCGCACGCGCCGCCCGAAACCCTGCCAAAGTCATGGTCTTTCAGACGGCCCGGATTCGATGGTTGCCGCGTGCCCGGTCGACGCTGCGCGCAGCCAGGTTTCCACCGCCGCGCAGCGCGCGGCGTGGATGTGTTTGCCAACGTCGGCGCCCGTGAGGCCGGCGGCGGCGGCCTGGGCCGCGAGCGGGGCGGTGGCGACGGCCAGCGCGGCCTGCAGCGCGCCCGTCAGTCGCGGGCGCTGGGGGTAGGGCGCGTCGGCGAATCCCAGGCGCCCCCGCGCATCGCATTCGCAGGCGAGCAGCACGTCGGCAAACCGGGCCGGCTTGCGCAGTGCGTCACAGCGTTCCAGCAGGCGCATCAACGCGGCGGGGCCCAGGTCGCCGCAGCGGTGGATGTTGCCGTGCTCCCGTGCCACCACATCGGCCAGTTCGCGGCATTCCGTGGGCGCCCGCAGGCGGGTGCAGACGGCGGCCAGCAGCCGGGCGCTGCGCTGTTCGTGGCCGATATGGCGTGGCAGCACATCGGCGGGCGTGGTGCCTTTGCCCAGGTCGTGCATCAGGCAGGCGACCCGCACCGGCAGGCTGGCGCCCAGGCGCGCCGCCATGTCCACCACCAGCATGACGTGCACACCGGTGTCGATCTCGGGATGGTAATGGGGGCGCTGGGGCACGCCCCACAGGCGATCGACCTCCGGCAGCAACACGCGCAGCGCCCCGCAGTCGCGCAGCACGGCAAACATCCGCGAGGGCTGCTTTTCCATCAGGCCGCGCGCCAGTTCCTGCCACACCCGCTCCGGCACCAGGTGGTCCACTTCACCGTGATCGACCATGGTGCGCATCAGGGCCATGGTCTCGGGCGCCACCGAGAAGTCGGTGAAACGGGCGGCAAAACGCGCCACCCGCAGGATTCGCACCGGATCTTCGGCAAAAGCGTCGGTGACGTGCCGCAACACCCGCGCCTGCAGGTCGCGTTGGCCGCCGAACGGGTCGATCAGCGCGGATTTGGTGCCATTTTGGTCAATACCCATCGCGGAAAGGTCTTCTTTAGCTATCGAATTGATAGTTAAATCGCGGCGGGCCAGGTCGTCTTCCAGGCGCACGCCGGGCGCCGCGTAGACGGTGAAGCCGGTGTAGCCGCGTCCGCTTTTGCGCTCGGTACGCGCCAGGGCGTATTCCTCGCGGGTTTCGGGATGCAAGAAGACCGGAAAGTCGCGGCCCACCGGCAGGAAACCGCGGGCCAGCATCTCGTCCGGTGTGGCGCCGACCACCACCCAGTCGCGGTCGCTGACCGCAAGGCCCAGCAGTTCGTCGCGGACGGAGCCGCCCACGCGGTAGATCTTCATCGCGCCCGTATCGTGGTGGGGGTTGTGGCCTGTGCCCGATGCGCCGCTCAGGCGGCGGGCGATTTCTTCAGCGCGAATTTCAGGTCTTCATCGCGCACATGACCGGCAATCAGGTCGTCGCTGACAAAGTCGACCAGCTCGGCCAGGTCCGCCTGACCGCTGCGCACGCGCTCATGCAGCGAACGCGCGGCCGCCAGCAGCCATTCGTGGTGAAAGCGGTGTTCGTCCGACAGCGGAAAACGGGTCCGCGCCAGGATGGCCTCTTCCTCGGCGAAATGCCGCGCAATATGCTCGACCAGGTCGGCAAGCTGCCTGAGGATCTCGCGCGGATGGCCGCCCGCCAGCGCCTGTTCGACCAAAGCAGCGCTGGCTTCCACCAGGTGGCGGTGCTGGGCGTCAACGACCGGATGGCCGCAGACCAGATCGTCGGACCACTGCGGCAGGGTGATGGGGCGGTCCGGCAACCAGCGGCTGGGCAGTCCGGATTCGCCGGCCTGGGTACTGTGGCCGAAGTCCGGCCGCTGCCGTGCCCGCCATTGCACGGCAGCAAAACCCAGCAACACAATGCCCACGGCAAGGCCAAGAGTGAGGTGAATCGCAGAGAAGTCCATGGTGTGAGGCGCCGGACCCCGGCAATTGCGGCCGCAACAACGACCGCGCAGAGGGGAGCACGTGCCGCACTGTAGCGCCAAGCCCGCGGTTCGCCAATCCACAGCCGGCACGCGGCGACAGGCGGTCAGTCTGTGCGGGACAGGCGGTAGGGTTCGTCGAAGGCAACGAAGTCCTGCTCGGCCAGCGCGTCGGTCATCCATGCGGCCACACCGGGCAATGCGACCAGACGGTTGATGTAGGCCCCCACGTCGGCCGGTACCGGCAGCGCATAGGTGCGGATGCGCATGGCCACCGGGGCGTAGTAGGCGTCGGCGATGCTGAACGCGCCAAAAAGCATCGGCCCGCCATGCTGCGCCAGCAGCTCGGACCACATGGCCACGATGCGGGCCAGGTCGGCGCGCACGGCCGGCTGGTCGCGCAGGGCCAGCGCCCCGATATGGGGCAGTTTCGCTTCGATGTTCATCCCGCAGGCACTGCGCAGCGCGGAAAAGCCGCTGTGCATTTCCGCGCAGATGCTGCGGGCGCGCGCCCGGGCGGCACGGTCGGCGGGCCACAGGGCGCGGTCGGGGAACTGCTCCGCCAGGTACTCGGCGATCGCCAGGGTGTCCCAGATCACCAGGCCGTCGTCGACCAGCACCGGCACCTTGCCGACCGGCGTGACCGCGGCCATGGTCTGCCGGAACGCCGATTGCGCGGCCATGTCGTCAAAGCGGACCATCACCTCCTGGAACGGAATGCCCGCCTGGCGCAGCAGCACCCAGGGACGCATGGACCAGGACGAATAATTCTTGTTGCCGATGTACAGCGTGAGCATGAAGACCTCCGGTTGGACAGGGGGTCATGCTAGCGCCGCCAGGGGGTCGGAATTGATGAATTCGACGCCGGCCATTGATGCTGGCCGCACGCTGAATGCGCCGGGACCGGAGGGCTGCTGCCGAAGAAGGAGCGGCCGCTGCTGTCGGGCTTCAGCGGCCAGCGCCTCTGCGCAGGCCATCCAGGCCGGAACGCGGACCGCGCTGCCCCAGGTAGCCGGGTGCCACTGCCGCGACGCTGGCAGGTGTGATCCCCAGGGCGGCAAGGCCGGGAAACTGGCCGCTGGCGATGTTGTCCACCGCCATGGACGCCAGGTTGTCGCGGCTCATCAAAGGCTCGCCGGGGGCGAGCTCCATCAGGCGGGCCTGCCAGCGGGCCAGGGTGTCCGGCAGCGGCAGGATGTGCGCCGCCGGCTTGCCGCTGGCGGTCGCGGCCAGGGTCACCAGTTCGCGCAGTGTCATCACGTCGGGCCCCGCCGCCTCGATGACCGGCGCCGGGGGGGTGGGGGCAGACAGGCAACGCACGATGGCCTCGGCCACATCCTCGACCCAGACCGGTTGGAAGCGGCAGCCCGCGCCGGCCAGCGGCAGCACCGGCAGCCAGGCCTGCAGGCGGGCAAACAGGTTGAGCAGGCGGTCCTGCGCGCCGAAAATGACGCTCGGCCGGACGATGCACCCGTCTGTGGCGCTCCCGGCGAGGGCTTCGCGCAGCACCTGTTCGCCACGCCCTTTGCTGCGCTGGTACATCGACGGACCCGCAGTGTCGGCACCGAGTGCGCTGACATGCACCAGGCGGCGCACGGCGGACGCGTGACAGGCCCGGGCCAGCTGGCCGGGCAGGGTGACGTGGACGGCGGCAAACCGGGCTTGGTCTCCGTGCAGTACCGCGACCAGATTCACGACCAGCCGATGGCCGGCGACCAGATCGCCCAAAACGGGTGCGTCGTGGATGTCGGCCTGCACCAGGTTCAGGCGCGGCAGACACCGCAACGGCGAAGTCTGTGTTCCGGCGCGTGTTGCGACCGTGACCGGGTAGCCGGCACGGACCAGTTTTTCACACAGGTGGCGGCCGACGAATCCGGTTCCGCCCAAGACAAGCACAGGTTCCATGGCGTCACTCTACCGTGTCGATGGCCCCCAGGCCGTTTGCTGCGGAAAACCCTGCCTGGCCCAGGGGTGGCGGTTCGCGGCGAACCCGCCGACGCGGCCCATAATGCGGCCGATGGAGACCAAATGGCTTGAAGACTTCGTCAGTCTTGCCGAAACCCGCAGCTTCAGCCGCTCGGCGCAGTTGCGGCATGTGACACAACCGGCGTTTTCCCGGCGCATCCAGGCCCTGGAGGCCTGGGCGGGGACCGACCTGGTGGACCGCAGCTCCTACCCCACCCGCCTCACCCCCGCCGGGCAGACGCTCTACACCCAGTCGCTGGAAATCCTGCAGGCGCTGCAGGGCACCCGCGCCATGTTGCGCGGGCATTCGGCGGCGGGGCAGGACGTGATCGAATTCGCCGTGCCCCACACCCTCGCGTTCACCTTTTTCCCCGCCTGGGTGTCGGGACTGCGGCAGAGTTTCGGCTCGTTCAAGAGCCGCCTGATCGCACTGAATGTGCATGATGCGGTGCTGCGCATGGTCGAAGGCAGCTGCGACCTGCTGATTGCCTATCACCACCCGTCGCAGCCGCTGCAGCTGGATACCGAGCGCTACGACATGATGGTGCTGGGGCAGGAGTTGCTCGCGCCGTGGGTGCGGCCCGGCGCGGACGGGCAGCCGCTGCACCGGCTGCCCGGAACCCTGGGGCGCCCGCTGCCCTACCTGGGCTATGCCCCCGGAGCCTATCTGGGCCGCGTGGTCGAGCTGATCCTGAAAGAAGCTGCCGTGCCGGTGCATCTGGACCGCGTCTATGAAACCGACATGGCCGAGGGCCTGAAGGCCATGGCACTGGAGGGCCATGGCGTGGCGTTCCTGCCGGCCAGCGCGGTGCGCAAGGATGTGCGCGCGAAAAGGCTGGTCAGTGCCACAGGGCCGGGCGGACCGCCGCTGGAGATGGTGATGGAAGTGCGGGCCTACCGCGAGAAGCCCACCGGACGCGAGCCGAACAAGCACCAGGCCCAGGCTTTGTGGGAGTGGCTTCACAGCCAGCCGCCAGGGCGGGCGCTGCTGTCATAAAAAAAATGCATGGACCTCCCCGCATTCGGCATTGGCGAAATTGGGGAGATGCCTCTACAGTCCGCCACCGCGACGGGCACGAAGTCTGCTTGGCCCGAAAAGGGTCGGTTTCGCGGCAGGTCGCCGCTAGGGTTTTCCGGGTTTCACGAAACTGACAAGTCCCTAGAATGCCTGTTTCCGTTGTTTTCAACTTTTTTGTTTTCAAGGAACCTTCATGAAGAAGCATCTGATTGCATTTGCCGTGGCTACCGTTGCTGCCGGCAGCGCGATGGCGCAAGCCAACGATACGCTGGCCAAGGTCAAGGCCTCCGGCTCCATCAGCATGGGTGTGCGTGAATCGTCCGGCGCGTTGTCCTACACGCTCGGCGACGGCAAGTTCGCCGGCTTCCATGTCGAAGTCTGCCAGCGCATCGTTGCCGAAGTCGAAAAAGCGGTCGGCCGCAAGCTGGAAGTGAAATACACCCCGGTCACCTCGCAGAACCGCATTCCCCTGGTGCAGAACGGCACGGTGGATATCGAGTGCGGCTCGACCACCAACAACGCCACCCGCCAGAAGGACGTAGCCTTCCTGAACACCACCTACGTCGAAGAAGTGCGTATCGCGGTGAAGACCAGTTCCGGCATCACGTCCATTGCCCAGCTCAATGGCAAGAACGTTGCCACCACCACCGGCACCACCTCGGTGCAGCACCTGCGCAAACACGAGCGCGGCGCGGGCGTGGACTTCAAGGAAGTGTTCGGCAAAGACCATGCCGACAGCTTCCTGCTGCTGGAGTCCGGCCGTGCGGACGCCTTTGTGATGGACGGCTCCATCCTGGCCGGCAACATCGCCAACGCCAAGAACCCCGCCGATTTCCGCATCGTCGGTGAAGTGCTGAGCGTCGAGCCGATCGCGATCATGATCCGCAAGGATGACGCGGCCTTCAAGAAAGTGGGCAATGACGCCATCGCCGCCCTGGTGAAGTCCGGCGACATGGCCAAGATGTGGGACAAGTGGTTCATGCAGCCCATCCCGCCGAAGAACATCAAGGTGGGCCTGGCCCTGTCGGAAAGCACCAAGGCCGCCTGGGCCAGCCCGAACGACAAGCCGATGGAAGACTACGCCAAGAAGTAAGCAGCCGTTCGGCGAGACCCCTTCGGCCCGCGCCGGAGGGGTTTTTTGTATCCCGTTTTTCCGACCGAAATCCCACAGGAGACAAGAATGGCCTGGGACTGGAAGGTTTTCTGCAAGGAAACCACCACCGGTGACATCATCGCCGGTTGTTTTGGCAAGGGGGGGGACCAGACATACCTGAACTGGATCCTCTCCGCCTGGGGCTGGACACTCACCGTGTCGCTCAGCGCACTGGTGGTGGCACTGGTCGCCGGGCTGGTGATGGGCACCTTGCGGACCCTTCCCGATAACCCCTGGCTGGTGCGTCTGGCCAATGCGTGGGTGGAGCTGTTTCGCAATATCCCGCTGCTGGTGCAGATCTTTCTCTGGTACTTCGTGGTGCCGGCGATTTTTCCGGCCATGAAGGACGTGCCTTCGGAGATCCTGGTCATCCTGGCACTGGGGTTTTTCACCTCGGCACGGGTGGCCGAGCAGGTGCGCTCGGGTATTCAGGCGCTGCCACGTGGCCAGCGCTACGCCGGCATGGCGCTGGGATTTTCCACGGCGCAGACCTACCGCTACGTGCTGCTGCCGATGGCGCTGCGCATCGTGATTCCGCCGATGACCAGCGAGTCGATGAACATCATCAAGAATTCGTCGGTGGCGTTTGCGGTATCGGTGGCGGAACTCACGTTCTTCGCCCGCCAGTCCGGGGAGGAAACCTCGCAGCCGGTGGAGATGTACCTGGCGGTGACCCTGCTGTATGCGGTGTCCGCCTTTGCCGTCAACCGCATCATGGGCTTCATCGAGAAGAAGTCGCGGGTGCCCGGATTTGTCGCCGCGGGCGGCATGAGCGGGGGGCATTGACATGATGGCCCCCACGTTCGTCACTTTGTGTACTTCACTGCCCCCCGAGGGGGCGCAAGCCACCCTAGGGGCGGCCCGTCGGGAGGCTTGACATGGGTTCCCTGGACTTTTCCTTCTTCGACTGGTCGCTGATCGGTCCTTTCGTCACCAAGGGGCTGATCTTCAGCCTCTGGCTGACGGTGGTGGCCACCATCGGCGGCATCGCGCTGGGCACGGTGCTGGCGCTGATGCGTCTGTCGGGCAACAAGTTTCTCGAAATCCCTGCAGCTGCCTACGTCAACACCATGCGCTCCATCCCGCTGGTCATGGTGCTGCTGTGGTTCTTCCTGTTGATTCCGTTTGCCATCGGCCGCCCGCTGGGAGCCGAAACCTCGGCGGTGATCACCTTCATCGCGTTCGAGGCGGCGTATTTCTCCGAAATCGTGCGCGCGGGCATCCAGTCGATTCCGCGTGGGCAGGTGAACGCCGGCTATGCGCTGGGGATGACCTACGGCCAGAACATGAAGCTGGTCATCCTGCCACAGGCGTTCCGCAACATGCTGCCGGTGTTCCTGACCCAGACCATCATCCTGTTCCAGGACACCTCGCTGGTGTATGCCATCGGCGCCTACGACCTGCTCAAGGGCTTCGAGACCGCCGGCAAGAACCTGGGCCGCCCGGTGGAGGCCTACCTGCTGGCAGCGGTGGTGTATTTTGTGATGTGCATGGGGCTGTCGTATGCCGTGCGGCGTATTCAGCTCAAGATTCAGATCATCCGTTGAGGAGACCGGACATGTCGATGATTCAAATTAAGAATGTTTCCAAGTGGTACGGCCCGGTGCAGGTGCTCAATGACTGCTCGGTCCACATCAACAAGGGGGATGTGGTGGTGGTTTGCGGGCCGTCGGGTTCGGGCAAGTCCACGCTGATCAAGACGGTCAACGCGCTCGAACCCTTCCAGAAGGGCGAGATTTTTGTCGATGGCATCGGTCTGCACGACCCGAAGACCGATCTGCCCAAGCTGCGCAGCCGCGTGGGCATGGTGTTCCAGCACTTCGAGCTGTTCCCGCACCTGTCGGTCACCGAAAACCTGACCATCGCCCAGATCAAGGTGCTGGGCCGCAGCCCCGACGAAGCCAAGACCCGCGGCCTGAAGATGCTCGACCGCGTGGGCCTGATGGCGCACAAGGACAAGTTCCCCGGCCAGCTCTCCGGCGGCCAGCAGCAGCGGGTGGCCATCGCCCGGGCGCTGTCCATGGACCCGATCGTCATGTTGTTCGACGAGCCGACCTCCGCACTCGACCCCGAAATGGTGGGCGAGGTGCTGGACGTGATGGTGAAACTGGCCAAGGAAGGCATGACCATGATGGTGGTCACGCACGAAATGGGTTTCGCGCGCAAGGTCGCCAACCGCGTGATCTTCATCGACGTGGGCGGCCGGATTCTGGAAGACTGCCCCAAGGATGAGTTCTTCAGCAATCCCGACGCACGCCAGCCGCGGACCAAGGACTTCCTCAACAAGATCCTGTCGCATTAGACGCGAAGGCGCTACTGCGCGGGCGCCGGGCGGCGTTGCGGGTCCCGTTCAGGCCGTCCTCACGTACCTGAAGTACGTTGCGGCGGCTTGACACCCGCGCCTTGCCCTACACCCGCTCGCGACGCGCTGGGACGGTGGCGGGTCGATCGTCTGGGACAATCGGTCCCATGACCTCCGAGATCACCCTTACCCGCCCCGACGACTGGCACCTGCACGTGCGCGATGGCGCCGCGCTGCACACCGTGGTGCCGCACACCGCCGCGCAGTTCGGCCGCGCGATCATCATGCCCAACCTCAGGCCGCCGGTGACCACCGCGGCCCAGGCCGTGGCCTACCGCGAGCGCATCCGCGCCGCCGTGCCCGTCGGCCTGGCGTTTGAGCCGTTGATGACGCTCTACCTCACCGACAACCTGCCGCCCGACGAAATCCGCCGCGCGAAAGAGGCGGGTGTGGTTGCCGTCAAGCTCTACCCGGCCGGCGCCACCACCAACAGCGACGCCGGCGTGACGGACATCCGCAAGACCTGCCCCACGCTGGAAGCCATGCAGCGCGAAGGTCTGCTGCTGCTGGTGCACGGCGAGGTCACCAGCCCCGACATCGACCTGTTCGACCGCGAGGCGGTGTTCATCGAGCAGCAGCTGATGCCGCTTCGGCGCGACTTTCCCGGCCTGAAGATCGTGATGGAGCACATCACCACAAAAGAAGCGGCGCAATACGTCGCGGGTGAAGACGCGCTGCTGGGCGCCACGATCACCGTGCACCACCTGCTGTACAACCGCAACGCCATCTTCACCGGCGGCATCCGGCCGCATTACTACTGCCTGCCGGTGCTCAAGCGCGAAACCCACCGCCTGGCGCTGGTCCAGGCCGCCACCAGTGGCAACCCCAAGTTTTTCCTGGGCACCGACAGCGCGCCGCACCCGGCCCACCTGAAAGAACACGCCAGCGGCTGCGCCGGCTGCTACACCGCGCACGCGGCCATCGAGATGTACGCCGAGGCCTTCGAGGCCGCCGGCGCGCTCGACCGGCTCGAAGGCTTCGCGAGCTTCTTCGGCGCCGATTTCTACGGCCTGCCGCGCAACACCGGTACGATCACGCTGCGCAAGGAAAGCTGGACGCCGCCGGAGTCGTTCGCCTTCGGCGAGGCGGAGCTCAAGCCCCTGCGCGCGGGCGAAGCGCTGCCATGGCGGCTGGCCTGAACGGCATCGACTGGCAACGCCCCTGGCTCGCGCCCTGGCGGGACGCCGGGCGCCTGGTCCAGGCAGGGGTGGACGCCGGTGACGGCGTCCCCGATGCCGCCAACCGGTGCGGGCGCGCGGCGGTGCCGTTTGTCTCCCAGGATGCGCTGCCGCCCGGCATGGCTTACGAGCAATTCATCTTCGAGCGCGGCCAGGTACCGACGCGCGAGAACCTGCACGATTTTTTCAACGCACTGTGCTGGATGGTGTTCCCGCAGGCCAAGCGGCGGCTGAACCAGATCCAGGCAGCGGAAATCGCCGCGCGCGGCGTCGCCGTGCGCGGGCCGGTGCGCGACGCCATCACCGTGCTCGACGAAAACGGCGCGCTGGTGCACGCGCCCGACGCGCTGTGGGAAGCGCTGGCGACACGGCAGTGGCAGCGGCTGTTCGGTGAACTGCGTCCGCTGTGGGCGCAGGCGCAACTGGTGGTGTTCGGCCACGCGGCGCTGGAAAAACTCGTGACGCCCTACAAGTCGATCACCGTGCATGTCTGGCGGGTCAGCCAGCCCTGGGGCTCGGTGGCGGCGCTGGACACCTGGCTGGCCCAGGATCTCACAGCTGCCAGGCTGGCGGCCAAGCCTTTCGTGCCGCTGCCGGTGCTGGGTGTGCCCGGCTGGTGGGCCGCCAACGAAGCGCCGGAGTTTTACGCCGACCCCACGGTGTTCCGGCCGGCGCGTGTGCGCCCGGCGCCGCCGGAAAGCCCGTATCTGCAGCCGGATTTGGACCGGGTGGCTTGATTTCACCCGATCCGGCCCTAATATTCGCGCCATCGGCTCCACATTGCGGGGCTGTTTACCCTGACTGACATGAAACGCATCATCCTGTTTGTATTGACCAACCTGGCCGTGGTCGTTGTGCTGGGCATCGTGGCCAGCCTGCTCGGCGTGAACAGGTTCCTGACCGCCAACGGCCTCAACCTCGGCGCCTTGCTGGGCTTTGCCCTGATCATGGGCTTTGGCGGCGCGATCATCTCGCTGCTGATCAGCAAACCCGTCGCCAAGTGGAGCTCCGGCGTGCGGGTGATCGATGGTTCCGGCTCGGCCGACGAGCGCTGGATCGTCGAAACCGTGCGCAAGTTTGCCGACAAAGCCGGCATCGGCATGCCCGAGGTCGGCATCTTCGAAGGCGATCCCAACGCCTTTGCGACCGGCGCCTTCAAGAACTCCGCCCTGGTGGCGGTGTCCACCGGCCTGCTGCAGAACATGACCCACGAAGAAGTCGAGGCCGTCATCGGCCACGAGGTGGCGCACATCGCCAACGGCGACATGGTCACCATGACCCTGATCCAGGGCGTGATGAATACCTTCGTGGTGTTCCTGAGCCGCGTGGTCGGCTACGCGGTGGACAGCTTCCTGCGCCGCGGTGATTCGGAAAACTCCGGCCCCGGCATCGGCTACCTGATCACCACCATCGTGATGGACATCCTGCTGGGCTTCCTGGCCGCCATCATCGTGGCCTGGTTCTCGCGCCAGCGCGAATTCCGCGCCGATGCGGGCGCCGCCGACCTGATGGGCCGCAAGCAGCCCATGATCAACGCCCTGGCCCGCCTGGGCGGACTGCACACCGCCGAACTGCCCAAGAGCATGGCCGCGATGGGCATTGCCGGTGGCATCGGCCAGCTGTTCAGCACCCACCCGCCGATTGAAGAGCGTATCGCCCGCCTGCAGCAGTCCCAAGGCTGAAATATCGGTGATTCCTGCCCATACCCAGCGCGAAAAGGTGCTGGGACGCTATGAAAAAAGCAGCGTTTCGACGCTGCTTTTTTTTGCGCATTGTGGCGTGGCCGCCGAAGTTCTGTGAGCGCGAATTTCGGCGCTTTTCAGGCTGTACCCATCGTAAAAAGGCCGACTGTTGCTATCTTTAGCATAGTAAAGGAGCGCCTGTTCGACCGCCTCGGGGGCGAGGCCTTGCGGGTCGCCTGGCGGCTTGCGGCCACGCAGTCTCCGGGGGGCCGTTCGTCCCTTAGGATGCCTCAATCCACCAGGCTGATCGCCACCGCCTCGCCCACCTTGATGCCGTCCACCCCCGCCGACAGGATGCCGCCGGCATAGCCCGCGCCTTCGCCGGCCGGGAACAGGCCGCGCAGGTTCAGGCTCTGGAAGTCGTCGCCGCGCGTGATGCGCAACGGCGAGGAGGTGCGGGTCTCGACGCCGGTCATCACCGCGTCGGCGCGGTCGTAGCCGCGAATCTTGCGGCCGAACACTGGCAGCGCCTCGCGCATCGCTTTCACCGCATAGGCCGGCAGCACGGTGGCCAGGTCGCCCAGTTTCACGCCGGGCTTGTATGACGGGGCCACGGTGCCGAAGGCGGTGGACGGCCGGGCAGCCAGGAAGTCGCCCACCAGCTGCCCCGGCGCTTCGTAGCTGGCGCCGCCGGCTTCGAAGGCGCGCGATTCGAGCGCGCGCTGCAGCACGATGCCGGCCAGCGGGTGGGGCTGCGGCGGCGTCTGCGCGGCCAGCGCGGTGGCCTCGGCGGCCAGCATCGCGCCGTCTTCCTCGCCGAACGCGGCCTGCCAGGCCGCCAGTTCCAGCGGAAAGTCGGCGGCATCGATACCCACCACCAGGCCGGCGTTGGCGTTGCGTTCGTTGCGCGAGTACTGGCTCATGCCGTTGGTCACCACCCGGCCCGGTTCGCTGGTGGCGGCCACCACGGTGCCGCCGGGGCACATGCAGAAGCTGTAGACGGTGCGGCCGTTGGCCGCGTGATGCACCAGCTTGTAGTCGGCCGCGCCCAACAGCGGGTGGCCGGCGTGGCGGCCCCAGCGGGCTTTGTCGATGACGCCTTGCGGATGCTCGATGCGCACGCCGATCGAAAACGGCTTGGCCTCCAGGAACACGCCGCGCGCGTGCAGCATGGCGAAGGTGTCGCGCGCGCTGTGGCCCAGCGCCAGCACCGCGTGGTCGGCGGCGAGCGTCCGGGTCTCGCCGGTCGGCAGGTCGAGCACCTGCAGGCCGCGCAGGCGGCGCGTGCCGTCCGGGGCGGTGTCGGTCAGCAGATCGGTCACGCGCTGCTCGAAGCGGATTTCGCCGCCAAGCGCGACGATCTGCTCGCGGAGGTGTTCCACCACCTTCACCAGCTTGAAGGTGCCGATGTGCGGATGCGCCACGTAGAGGATTTCGGACGGTGCGCCGGCGGCGACGAATTCCTGCATCACCTTGCGGCCCAGGTGGCGCGGGTCGCGGATCTGGCTGTAGAGCTTGCCGTCCGAGAAGGTGCCGGCCCCGCCTTCGCCGAACTGCACGTTCGATTCGGGCAACAGCGTCTTCTTGCGCCACAGGCCCCAGGTGTCTTTGGTGCGCTGGCGCACGGTGCGGCCGCGCTCCAGCACGAGGGGCCGGAACCCCATCTGCGCCAGCACCAGCGCGGCAAACATGCCACACGGACCGAAGCCGACCACCACCGGGCGGCTGGCCAGGCCTTCAGGCGCGTGGACCGGCGCGTGCCAGGTGGTGTCGGGCGTGGGCTGGATGTGCGGGTGGCCGGCGTGGCGCGCCAGCAGCGCGGCCTCCTGCGCGGGGTCGGCCAGCGTCACGTCGACGATGAACACCGCCACCAGCTCGGCCTTGCGGGCGTCGAAGCTGCGTTTGGCCACGTCCAGCGCGGCGATGGCGGCCTCCGGGATGCCCAGCGCCTGGGCGGCCAGGCGGCGCAGTGCGGCCTCTGGGTGGGGCGGGGGGACGCGGTCGTGCTCGGTTTCGGCCGGCGCGTCAGCGGGGCGGCGGTGCGCCACCGGCAGGTCAGCCAGCGGCAGCTTGAGTTCGGCAATGCGGATCATGGAGGGCCTCGGGGCTTGTGGTCATCAAGCAGGGGGAGGCCGATGATACGGCGCCAAACCCGGTTACGGCGTCGGCAGGAACCCCTCGACCGACAGGTAACGCTCGCCGGTGTCGTAGTTGAAGCCCAGCACGGTGGCGCCGGCGGCGATGTCGGGCAGCTTCTGGGCGATCGCGGCCAGTGTGGCGCCCGAGGAGATGCCCACCAGCAGGCCCTCTTCGCGCGCGCAGCGCCGCGCCATCTCGCGCGCGGGTTCGGCGTCCACCTGGATCACGCCATCGAGCAGGCTGGTGTCGAGGTTCTTCGGCACGAAGCCGGCGCCGATGCCCTGGATCGGGTGCGGTGACGGCGCGCCGCCGCTGATGACCGGCGACGCGGCCGGCTCCACCGCGTAGACCTTGAGTCTCGGCCAGGCGGCCTTGAGCACGCGGGCGGTGCCGGTCAGGTGGCCGCCCGTGCCCACGCCGGTGATCAGCACGTCGATGCCGTCAGGAAAGTCGGCCAGGATTTCCTGCGCAGTCGTTCGCACGTGCACGTCGATATTGGCGGGGTTTTCGAACTGCTGCGGAATCCAGGCGCCGGGCGTGGCAGCCTTGAGCTCTTCGGCGCGGGCGATGGCGCCCTTCATGCCCTTTTCGCGCGGTGTCAGGTCAAAACTGGCGCCGTAGGCCAGCATCAAGCGGCGGCGCTCGATGCTCATGCTGTCGGGCATCACCAGGATCAGCTTGTAGCCCTTCACCGCCGCCACCATGGCCAGGCCGATGCCGGTGTTGCCCGAGGTGGGCTCGATGATGGTGCCGCCGGGCTGCAGGGCGCCGGAGCGCTCGGCGTCTTCCACCATGGCCAGCGCGATGCGGTCCTTGATCGAGCCGCCGGGGTTGCTGCGCTCGCTTTTCACCCAGACCGAGTGGCTGGTGCCGAACAGGCGCTGGATGCGCACGTGCGGGGTGTTTCCGATGGTGTCGAGGATGGTGCGGGCTTTCATGGTCGGGTCTCCGGTGTTGTCCAGTCGAGCGGGCATTCTGGCGCAGACGTTCGACGGATTCCGGCATATGGATATGCCAAAGGCGATAATCCCCCGGTGAAGCCTGCCAGACCGCCGCTGGTGCAAGGCCCGAAAGGGTGCACTGGAGGAACGTCCGGACTGCGCAGGGCAGCGTAGGAGCTAACGGCTCTCCACCGTGAGGTGAGGATCAGAGCAACAGAGACGAGCCGCTTCAGTGCGGGTGAAACGGGCAATCTCTACGCGCAGCAACACCAAGTAGGCCAGCGTTGATGTGGCTCCGCAGAGCTGGCGGGTAGGTGGCATCGAGCCGGGTGGGCGACCCCCGGCCCAGAGTAATGGCGGTCACGCCCCGGGCGACCGGGGTGCACAGAATCCGGCGTACCGGCGGGCTTCACACTTTTTCCGCGCCGGCACTGCGGCAGCCTGCCGCGTCGGTGTCTTCAACCCCGTGGCGACAGGGCTGCGCCAAGCGCAAAAACCGAGTTCGGAATCGCCGAACGCGCGGGGGCGGCGCGGTTGGGGCGGTTGTAGACGCCCCGGCGCAACACCGGCTTGTCGGCCTCGGCCTGGGGTTCGCGGGCGCGCTGGGCATCGACCAGGCTGCGCAGAGAAATCGAGCGCATGTGGTCGGTCAGGCGGTCGCTGAGGCTGTTCCACAAATCCTGGGTCATGGCATCGGCGGCTGCGACGGACTCCTCGCCCTGGCCCTCCACGGCGGCGATGATGTCGGCCACACTGATCGCTTCGGCGCGGCGGGCGAGGGTGTAGCCGCCGCCAGGGCCACGGGTGCTGTCCACCAGGCCAGCCGCCCGCAGGCGACTGAACAATTGCTCCAGATAGGACAGCGAGAGCTGGTAGCGGACGCTGATGGCCGACAGGGACACCGGACCCCGGCTTTCCCGCAGGGCGACGTCAATCATGGCGGTAACGGCAAAACGACCCTTGGTGCTCAAACGCATGGTGTGCTCCTTCGTGGATGAAGCGGCAGGTAAATCTTCTGACGCCTTTGTAATGTAGGAGTTCGTGACGATAAAATAAATTCGAAATAACGTGACAATCATGTAGATTAAACCGAACTGTTTGCGCCATGGCCATCATCAACTACAAGCACCTGCACTATTTCTGGGTGACCGCCCGCTCGGGCGGCGTGGTGCGTGCCGGCGAGCAGCTTCACACGACTCCCCAGACGGTTTCCGGCCAGATCAAGCTGCTTGAAGACCGTCTGGGCCGGCGTTTGCTGCGCAAGAGCGGGCGCCAGCTGGAGCTGACGGACGATGGCCGCACGGCGCTGTCCTACGCCGACCAGATCTTCACGCTGGGGGCGGAACTGGAAAGCAGCTTGCGACAGGGCAATGCGGCCGGCCGGACGCTGGAGTTTCGGGTCGGCGTGGCAGATTCGGTCGCCAAATCGGTGGCATACCACCTGCTGGAGCCCGCGCTCTCACTGGATCAGCCGGTGCGACTCATTGGCAGCGAGGGCAAGTTTGCCGACCTGCTGGCCCAACTGGCAATGCACCGCCTGGACCTGGTGGTGGCCGATGAGCCCTTGTCCCGCCGTCTCAGTGTGCGGGCGTTCAACCACCCGCTGGGCACCACGCCCATGAGCTTTTTCTGTACCCGCGGCCTGCGCGAGCAGCTGCCGGGGGAGTTTCCGCTGTGTCTGAACGGTGCGCCCATGCTGATCCAGGGAGCTTCATCGTCGGTGCGGCAACAGCTGGACGGTTGGTTGATTGCGCGCCAGTTGCATCCGCGCATCGTGGGCGAATTCGACGACGGCGCCCTGATGACCGCCTTCGGTCGCCAGGGCAAAGGGGTGTTTCTGTATCCGTCCGTGCTGGAGGCCGAGACCGTTGCGTTGCACGGGGTCGAGGTGCTCGGGCGCACGGACGAGTTGCTGGAATCTTTCTACGCCGTTTCGGTGGAGCGCCGCATCACCCATCCCTGTGTGGTGGCGATTACCCGCGAGGCCCGTGCCAGTCTGTTCAGTCCGGGCTGAGCCTACCCCCGGGCGTTGAATGCGCCGAGGCTTTCGATGTGTTCGATGTGGGCAAGCAGGGACCGTTTGGCCACGGGCCACAGGCGGGGCGGTACGTCGTCGTAGGCCAGTTGCACCCAGTCGTCGACGCTGCCGTCCGGGCGGGCTTGCATCGCGGCCAGCACTTTGGCTTCCCGGCGCAGCCGGTGCGCCCGCAGCTGCGCGATGACCTCGGCCGCCTGTCCCAGCACATAGCCATGGGCCGGCAGGATGAAGCCGATCCCGCCGTCGCGGCACGCGGCCAGCAGACGGTCGAGCGAATCAAGGTACGCCGCCATGTTGCCGTCCGGCGGGTCGATGACGGTCGTGCTGCCGTTGAGGACATGGTCGCCGCTGAACAGCAGGCCGTCTTCTTCCAGCACCAGGCACAGGTGGTTGGCCGCGTGGCCAGGGGTATGGACCACCCGCAGGGTGTGGCCCGTGTCGCCGCGGCCCAGGCGCAGCCGCTCGCCGTCAACCAGGTCCCGGTCGGGGACGAAGTGGCTGGCGGCCCGGGCGGTCGGGGCCGAGGCCAGTCCCAGCACCAGCGGTTTGCCGTGGCACAGGGCCTGCAACGGCCGGGCGCCGGGCGAATGGTCCGGATGGGAGTGGGTGCAGACAATCGCCGTGATCCGCCCGCCGGCGGCCTGCCAGATCCGGCGCAGGTGCTCTTCGTCGGCCGGACCGGGGTCGATGGCGATGTAGCCGGTGTCGGGGTCGCCGACCAGGTAACTGTTGGTGCCGGGTCCGGTCATCACGCCGGGGTTGGGCGCCGTCAGCCGCATGACGTTGTTGAGCAGGCGCACCGGCTCGTCATTGCGCCAGTCCAGGTGGTGCACGATCTGGCCGTCGGGGCTGACCAGGTGCAATTCGCCGTAGGGTGGCTCGTGCTCCATGTAGCGGGCTTCGTGCCCGTCGAGCCAGCCGGCGCGGGGGCAACTGGTCCACAGGGGCTGTTCGTTTTCGGCGCAGGCGGCCAGAACGGCGTCGACGCTGGGATAGGCTTGCAGGCGCTCCAGGGTGCGGATGGTGGGAAAGATGATGAAGAACTGCCCCGCCCTGTGGCGGGTCAGGGCTTCGGCCGGGCGCACCCAGACCGGCTCGAACTGCTCTGACTCGTCGGCCACGGGCGTCTGGCCCTCGGGCATGCGCGCCACCAGGAAGGGCACGTCGAAGCGGCGCGGCAGGTCGCGGTCGGTCATCCAGTGCGCCAGCACAAACACCTCGGCCGCCGTCAGGGTCAGGCCACGGGCGGCGCATTGCGCGGTCAGCGGGGCGCGGCGATCCAGGGCGGCAATGTCGTCGCCATCGGCGTACCGCCCGTCGCTGTGGCGGGCGAGGAGGACGCCCAGTTCTTCGAAGCTTTCGCGGATGGCAGCGATCGCCTGCGTGAGGTGCTGCTCGCTTTGCGTGGGGCGTCGTGTGGCCTGGCCGTGCGCGCCGGCGTCGGCGGCATCGATACCGCCGCCGGGAAACACATAGGCGCCGGGCGCGAAGCTGGCGGTGAGGGAGCGGCGGGTCATGAGCACTTCAATCCCCTGTGGCGTGTCACGCAGCAGCAGGACGGTAGCGGCGGGGCGCAGCGGAGCGGGCTCGCGCTGCGGGTGGAGCAGTTGGGTAGGGCGGACCATGCGCCATTATCGACAGCACTGCCATCGGGCTCCGTCACACCGGCACCACCGCCGCGGCCGGCGGATAATCCGGCCATGCGAATTCGCTTTACCAAGATGCAGGGCGCCGGCAACGATTTTGTCGTTCTCGACGAGACCCGCGGTCCACTGGGCCTGTCGCCCGCGCAGTACCGCTTTCTGGCCGATCGGCATTTCGGCATCGGTGCCGACCAGATTCTGTCCGTGCGCCCGTCGCCTGCCGCCGGGGTCGATTTCGAATATGTCATCCACAACGCCGATGGCGGTGAGGTGGAACATTGCGGCAATGGCGCCCGCTGCTTTGTGCGCTATGTGCGGGAAAAAGGCCTGACCACCCAGTCGCGGGTCAAAGTCCGGGTGGTCGGTGGCGTGATCGAACTGATCGACAACCCCGATGGGCGTGTGACAGTCGACATGGGCGCGCCGGTGTTTGAACTGGCCGCGATCCCCTTCGATCCGGCCGGTTTGCGTCCCGAATTGGCCGGTTTGACGCAAAAATGGCCACTACCCAGCGTTAAATGGTCCTCTGATGCTCTGGTTTCGGTAGTGGTTTTGTCCATGGGCAATCCGCATGCCGTCACTCTGGTGGACGATGTGGATACCGCGCCGGTGGCGCACATCGGTCCGCAGATCGAGGCTCACCCGGCCTTTCCGCGGCGGGTGAACGCCGGCTTCCTGCAGGTTGTCGACCGGGCGCAGGTGCGGTTGCGGGTGTACGAGCGCGGCGCCGGCGAAACCCTGGCCTGTGGCACGGGCGCCTGCGCCGCCGTGGTGGCCGGGATCCGTCTGGGACTGCTGGACCCGCGCGTCGACGTCCACACCCGGGGTGGTGTGCTGACCATCGAATGGGCCGGCGGGGAGCGCGATCCTGTGCGCATGACCGGGCCGGCGACCAGGGTGTTTGAGGGTGAAATTGAACTTCCGGAGCTTGCATGAACCATCCGTCCATGACCCCTATCACTGAGGACGACATTGCCGACTTTCTGGTCAATACGCCCGACTTTTTCGAGCGGCATGCCGAGTTGCTGGCCTCGGTGCAGCTCACCAGCCCGCACGGCAAGCGCGCGGTCGGCCTGCAGGAGCGCCAGGCCGAGATGCTGCGCGACAAGATTCGGGCGCTGGAGCGGCGCATGATGGACATGATTCGCCATGGCAACGAAAACATGGTCATTGCCGACCGCCTGCAGCGTTGGGCCCGGTGCCTGTTCCGGGTGCGTGCGCCCGAGCTGTTGCCCGCGACCATCGTCGAGGAGATCCAGACCCAGTTCCAGGTGCCGCAGGTGGCACTGAAGCTGTGGGACTTGCATCCGGACCACGCGGACAGCCCCTTCGCCCAGGGTGCAGGCGAAGACGTTCGCAACCTGGCCTCGTCACTGGTGGTTCCGTATTGCGGCGTCAATGCCGGGTTTGATGCGGTGGGCTGGCTGGACCATCCGGAGGCGGTTGCCTCGGTGGCGCTGCTGGCTTTGCGCGACGAGTCCTCCCCGCTGGCGTTCGGCATGCTGGTGCTGGCCTCGCCCGACTCGCAGCGGTTCCATGCCGGCATGGGCACCGAGTTCCTGGAGCGCCTGGCCGATACCGCAGCGGCGTCGCTGTCGCGCCTGCGGCTGTAGGCGACAACCGGCCGTCGCCATGGCAGCCCCTTGCGGCCCGGCCGATGCCCCTGCGGGCGGCGACGCGGCGCTGATCGCCCGCTATCTGGACCATGTGCGGGTGGAGCGGCGGCTGGCTGCGCGCACGGTCGAGCTGTACCGGCTGGATCTGCAGCGACTGCAGACGCTGGCGACCGAGTGGCCGGTGGCGCTGACCGGGGTCACCACCCAACAGGTACGGCGCTGGGTCGCCCGCATGCACGCAGGCGGCCGCAGCGGGCGCGGCATCGCCCTGATCCTGTCCGGCTGGCGCGGTTTCTACCGTTGGCTGGGGCGCGAGGGACTGGTCACCGCGAACCCGGTGCAGGACGTGCGGGCGCCGCGCGCTCCCCGCCCGTTGCCCAAGGCGCTGGCGGTGGACGAGGCGGTGTTGCTGGCCGACCATCTGGCCGCGGACGACGATCCCTGGCTGCGGGCCCGGGATGACGCCATGGTCGAGTTGCTGTACGGCTGCGGATTGCGCGTGGGCGAGCTGGTCGGGCTGGACTGCCGCGCGAGTGCGGCGGCCCTGGCCGCCGGCCGGGGCTGGGTCGAGCCGGAGTCCACCCAGGTGCAGGTGCAGGGCAAGGGCGCCAAACGGCGCACCGTGCCGCTGGGTGCCGCGGCAGCCCGGGCGCTGGGAAAGTGGCTGGAGCTTCGGGGCACCACCGCGGCAGCCGGGGCGGCGGATGAGGATGCCGGGCGCGCGCTGTTCATCGGGCGCGGCGGCACCCGTCTGACGCCGCAAGCCGTCTGGCAGCGGGTTCGCCGCCGCAGCGCCCTGGCGGGCCTGGCGACGCCGGTGCATCCGCACATGCTGCGGCATTCGTTTGCCAGCCATCTGTTGCAGTCCAGCGGCGATCTGCGGGCGGTGCAGGAGTTGTTGGGCCACGCAAACATCAGTACCACCCAGATCTACACCCGCCTGGATTTTCAGCATCTGGCGCGCGTTTACGACGCCGCCCATCCTCGCGCGCGCAAGAAACCGGCATCCTGAACGGCATGGCCGCGGGGGCTGCGCTGGGCGCGGACGACAATAGGGGCCATGAAAACCATACGGCTCAAGGACGGCAAGGAACGCGCCCTGTTGCGGGGGCACCCGTGGGTGTTTGACGGGGCAATCCAGCGTGGGGGCGCCGATTCGGGCGAAACCGTGCGGGTGGAAGCCGCCGACGGCCGCTTCCTGGCGTGGGCGGCGTTCAGTCCCACGTCGCGCATCCGGCTGCGGGTGTGGAGTTTTGATGCGGCCGAACGGATCGACGCCGGCTTCTTTGCCCGGCGGGTTGGCTTGGCGCTGCAGTATCGGGCACTGCTGGGCGTGGCCAGTGACGGGGTGCGGCTGATCCATGGCGAATCGGACGGCCTGCCCGGCCTGATCGTCGACCGGTACGGGGACACCCTGGTGGCGCAGTTCACCGCCTGTGGCGTCGAGCGCTGGAAAGGCGTGATCGTCGACACCTTGCTGGCGGCGACCGGGCTGGCGCGCCTGTATGAGCGCTCGGATGCCAGTGTGCGGACCTTGGAGGGGCTGCCCCAGGCCTGCGGCTGGCTCCACGGGGACGGCCCCACCGAACTGACCATTCGCGAGCACGACTGGCGCCTGACGCTGGATATTGCCCAAGGCCACAAGACGGGTTTCTATCTGGACCAGCGCGACAGCCGCCACCTGTTTGCGGCGCATGTGCGCCAGCGGGGTGCGCAGCGGGTGCTCAACTGTTACTGTTATACGGGCGGCTTCACCGTGGCGGCACTGGCGGGCGGCGCGGCGGCCGTGACGTCCATCGACTCTTCCGGGCCGGCGCTGGAGCGCGCCCGGGCCAATGTCGCGCTCAACGGCTTTGACGCCGGGCGGGCACAGTTTCTGGACGCCGACGTCAATGCCAGCCTGCGGAGCTTTCTGGACGAGGGCCGGCGCTTTGACGCCATCGTGCTGGACCCGCCCAAATTTGCGCCGACCGCGGCCCATGCGGAGCGTGCGGCGCGGGCCTACAAAGACATCAACCGCCTGGCCCTGCAACTGCTTGAACCGGGGGGAAGCTTGTTCACCTACTCCTGCTCCGGGGGAATCAGTGCCGATCTGTTCCACAAGATCGTGGCGGCTGCCGGGATTGACGCCGGGGTGCAGGCCGGCATCCTGGCCCGCCTGCAGGGTGCGCCCGATCATCCCTGGACGCTGCATTTTCCCGAGGGCGAATACCTCAAGGGCCTGATCGTGCTGAAAAAGCCTGCCGGGGCCTGATTTTCATTGAAAAGTGGCAATACCCAGCGCAAAAAGGTGATATGTTGCTATAAATATCGAACTGATCGGGGTCTCGAAAGCGGTTCGTTATCCCGCCTTTTTCGCCCATGGGGCCTTGGTTTGGCCGCTACACTCCCGCATCTGAGCGCCCGGCGTCTGCCGCCGCCCCCCGATTGCCCGTACCACGAACACCATGAGCCTGATTCCCGCCACCATCCTGACCGGATTTCTCGGATCCGGCAAAACCACGTTGCTCAAGCGGATCCTGTCCGAAGCCCATGGACAGAAGATCGCCGTCATTGAAAACGAATTCGGCGAAGAAAACATCGACAACGAAATCCTGGTGGCCGATACGCAGGAGCAAATCATCCAGATGAGCAACGGCTGTATCTGCTGCACCATCCGCGATGATCTGCGCAACACCTTGCAGCGGCTGGCCGCGCAGCGGCGCAAGGGTGAACTGGTGTTCGACCGGGTCATCATCGAGACCACGGGCCTGGCAGACCCGGGGCCGGTGGCACAGACATTTTTCATGGACGATGAGGTCGCCGAGAGCTACCTGCTCGACTCCATCCTGACTCTGGTTGACGCCAAACACGCCGCCGGCCAGCTCAACGATCGCCAGGAGGCCCGCCGGCAGGTCGGGTTCGCGGACCAGCTGTTCATCAGCAAAGCTGACCTGGTGCCCGCCGAGGCCCTGGACGCTTTGCAGCATCGGCTGCGGCACATGAACCCGCGCGCGCCGCAGAAAGTGGTTCATTTTGGTTCGGTGGCCTTGTCGGAGGTGTTGGACCTGCGGGGGTTCAACCTCAATGCCAAGCTCGACATCGCCCCGGACTTTCTTGACGACGAGCATGGCGCGCATGACCACGGTCACGATCACGTCCATGATGAAGCGTGCGACCATCCTTCGCACCAGCATGCACATGGTCACCACCACCACCATGAGGACGACGTCAAGAGCTTCGTCTACCGCTCCGAGCGGCCGTTCGACCCGGCCAAGCTGGAAGATTTTCTCGGTGCCATCGTCAATGTCTACGGGCCGCGGATGTTGCGCTACAAGGGGGTCCTGTCGATGAAAGGGACCGATCGCAAAGTCATTTTCCAGGGCGTACACCAATTGATGGGCAGCGACCTGGGTCCCCAGTGGGGTTCTGGTGAGGCCCGGGTGAGCAAAATGGTCTTCATAGGAATTGATCTGCCCCGCGACATTCTGGTGCAGGGGCTGGACCAGAGTCTGGCCTGAGCATTTCGCCGCAACCGAAGCCAACGAAAACCGATGTTTGTCTCGATTCTGCAACTCATGGGCATGGCGCTGGGCAAGCCGATACAATCGCGCGCCGAATCGGCCGAGCCGGCCAATTCGGACGCCAAGCCCTCGCCTCGCGGCAAGAAGGGCTCATCCCGACCCGGAAAAGGGGCCACGACGCGCACAACGCCCGCGGTCGCCGACGCCGGGGAGGGTTCTGCGAATGACCGTGTGTTGAGGAGACAGTCCGTGAAAACCCCAACGGTCCCAACGAAAAAAACGGCACCGCCGGTGACCCGCGGTGTTGCGCCGGTGCGCGCGCCCGCCCAGGCGCCTACGCCCCCCCTTGCTGCGCCGGCCAAGGCGACCAAGGCTTCCGTCAAGGTCGCCCCGGTGCCCGTAATGCCTGTGGCGGCTGCGCCAGCGGCTGTTGCGAAGAAAAAGCCCGCAGCGGCGCCCGCCAAGGCATTGACTGCGCCGCTGCCGGCGCCGGCACCCGTTGCCGCTCCGGCGGTACGCGCCTCATCCCGTAAATCAGCGCCTGCGGCAACGCCGGCACCGGCACCGGCGGTCGCATCGACCGCGGCCAAAGCGAGTTATTCCCCTGCCATGCCCTCCATCGCCCATCCGACGCCTATCTTCACCGCTCCCCGCAAGGACCCCGCCCTGCTCAACAACTGGAAGTCCAAGACGGCTGACCAGCTGAGTGACGCCGAAGTGCTCGCCATGCCCGACGCCGAGTACATGAGCGATCTGCAACTGGCGTTTTTCCGGCTCAAACTGTCTCAACTGAAGCAGGACATCCTGAACAACGCGGGTGAAACCACCGAGCATCTGCGTGAAGACACGGTGGTGGTTCCCGATCCCGCGGACCGGGCGACCATCGAGGAAGAGCACGCACTGGAGCTGCGCACCCGCGACCGTGAACGCAAGCTGCTCAAGAAGATCGAGCAATCCATTTCCCGTATCGACTCCGGGGATTATGGCTACTGTGACGAAACCGGAGAGCCCATTGGCGTCGGTCGTCTGCTTGCGCGTCCGACGGCAACGCTGTCACTCGAAGCACAGCAGCGGCGCGAGTTGAAACAAAAAATGTTCGGCGACTGATCCGCTTTTACTGACGCTCCGGTTCATGCGACACTAATCGAATGGCCAAAGACGACAGCGGAGGTCTGCTTTCCAAGGTTGCCCGGTTCGTTCGGAACCCGGCGACCAGCTGGGCTGATCTTGATCAGCCGGAGACTGATCGGGACAGTCAGCACAGCAAACAGATGCTCAAGGAGCTCATTGAGCGCAAGAAGCGCAACGATTTCGTGCGCAAGCGTGAATTCGAGATGCTGCGCAAGCTGCGCCGGCGTGAACTGGCGACCAATCAGCCGGCGGCCGCGCGGCCGTCGTTCTTCCAGAGCAGCTTGCCCTCGCGCCCCGACGAACGGGCCCAGACGCTGAAGAAGATCGACGAGATCGAAGCGCAGATGTCCATGCACTGGTGGAAAACCAAGAACCGGGATTCCACGATCCAGAGCGTGACCAGTACGCTTTCACCGGAGAGCGCCGGGCCTCAGCCGACCGGTTCCTCATCAGCAAGTCGGCCCCCGTCATTGATCGGTCACCGGGATGCGGCGATGGCGTCGCCGCCGCTGATCTCGAACCTCACCCCGCTGGACGACACGGTGCGCTCGCCGCTGGTGCCGCAAAGGCCCGCTGTGGCGGCCCAGCCTCCGGCGAACAAGGAATTGCCGAGGTCGTCGTCCGAGCAAAGTGGTTTCCACACAACGGCAGCAGGCCTGATCGAGGTGGGGGAATTTGTCCACGACCCGGAACTGGAAGAGGCGGCCATTCGATTCGCCAACGGCGACCCATTGGCGGCGGAAGCGGGGCTGATGGAGTTGCTGCGCGCAGGTGCCGCCCGGGAAATGCATGAAGAGACCTGGCTGACCCTGTTTGACCTGTACCGCGCAGCGGGCATGCAAAACCAGTATGACCAGGCGTCCATGGAGTTCGTCGGCCGCTTCCAGCGCTCGGCTCCGCAATGGTTCTCGATGCCACAACGCTACGGATCGCCGGAAGCGTCCCCCGCCGCAGCGCCAGTGGCTGTTCAGAAAAATGCCCACTGGTCTTGTGCCCCGTTGCTCAACGCCAAGGGCCTCCAGCTTCTGCAGGATTCACTGGCCAAGGCGGAGCGCCCATGGCGGCTCGATTGGTCGCGGTTGTCGACGATTGATCCGGACGCTGCGCGTACCCTGGAAAAACTGTTCCAGTCTTGGGCAAGCGCCCGGGGTGACCTGCAGCTCCTTGGCGTCGAAGTGCTGGACCGTGTGCTGGAGGCTTGTACCCCGCCCTCCGACCCCTCCGTGCCGGTCGATTGGTGGCACCTGCGAATGGCGTTCTTGCGCCTGATGCGGCGGATGGATGATTTCGAGCTGACGGCGCTGAACTACTGCGTGACATACGAAGTTTCACCGCCGTCCTGGGATGAGCCCCTGGCACGGGTCAATCAGGCCGAAGTCTCTGCGCCGGCGCAACCGCAGCAGGGCAAAGGCAGCTTCGCACTGCTTGACGCCGGAGTCTCCAGTTTTGATGCCCAGGGAACGGACTTCCGCGCTACGTCAATGGATTCGATGATGTCGGCCTTGCCCACGTTGGAACTGAGTGGGGACATTCAGGGTGATATCGGCTCGAAGCTGGCCCGTCTGGACAATGGGGTTGCTGGAGCAGGGGGTGTTCAGATCAGTTGCGCCGGCCTGATTCGTGTCGACTTTCTGGCGGCGGGAGATATGCTCAACTGGGTGACTGCTCATCACGCCCAAGGGCGGCATGTCCGTTTTGTCGATGTGCACCGGCTGGTGGCTTTGTTTTTCAATGTGATCGGCATCAGCGAACACGCGGCCATTTCCCTTCGGCGTGATTGACCGGGCTGACACCCGCCGCAGGCCACATCTTGTGCCCGCGTGTCTCTCCTACTCCCTAAATTCCTATGGACTCCTACCACGGAACGACGATTGTCAGCATTCGACGCCACACCGCACAAGGCTGGCAGGTTGCAATGGGCGGCGATGGCCAGGTGACTTTGGGCTCCGTGATCATCAAAGGGTCGGCGCGCAAGGTTCGCCGGATCTATCACGGCAAGGTTCTGGCCGGTTTCGCCGGCGCAACCGCTGATGCGTTCACCCTGTTCGAGCGATTCGAAGCCAAACTGGAGAAACACCAGGGCCATCTGACCCGTGCCGCGGTTGAGCTGACAAGAGATTGGCGAACGGATCGCGTCCTGCGGCGCCTGGAGGCGATGCTGGCCGTGGCGGATCGGGAAACCAGCCTGGTCATCACCGGCAACGGTGATGTGCTGGAGCCGGAACACGGCATCGTCGCGATCGGGTCGGGTGGTGCCTTTGCCCAGGCGGCGGCGCGGGCGCTTGTCGTTCATTCGGAGCTGAGCGCGCGCGACATGGTTGCCACCGCGTTGACGATCGCCGGTGACATCTGCATCTACACGAATCAACACCACACCATTGAAACCCTGGACTGAACGGAAACCCGCATGTCAGCCATGACTCCCCGCGAAATCGTCTCCGAGCTGGACCGTCACATCGTCGGACAGGACGCGGCCAAGCGCGCGGTTGCGATCGCTTTGCGCAATCGGTGGCGCCGTCAAATGGTCGAGCCCGCACTGCGTCCGGAAATCACGCCGAAGAACATTCTGATGATTGGTCCGACGGGTGTCGGCAAGACCGAAATCGCCCGCCGCCTCGCGCGGCTGGCTGATGCGCCGTTTGTAAAGGTCGAAGCAACCAAGTTCACGGAAGTGGGCTATGTGGGAAAAGACGTCGATACCATCATCCGGGACCTGGTCGAAATTGCTGTCACACAGACCCGGGCACGTGAAATGCGCAAGATGCGCACGCGCGCCGAAGATGCCGCCGAAGAACGCCTGTTGGACGTCCTGCTTCCACCGCCGCGCCATGGGCCATCGGCCGATGCGACCCCAACCGCTGAAAGCGGTGCCCGCCAGGTTTTCCGCAAGAAGCTCCGGGAGGGCCTGTTGGACGACCGGGAGATCGAAATCGAGGTCGCGGAGGCACGAACTTCCGTTGACATCATGGCGCCACCCGCCATGGAGGAAATGGCCGAGCAGCTGCGGACCTTGTTCAGCCAGGCGGGCAACCAGAGGCGCAAGAGCCGCCGAATGGGGGTCTCGGAGGCGTTCAAGCTGCTTGTGGACGAGGAGGCTGGCAAACTGGTCAATGAGGACGATATCCGGACCGAGGCGCTGCACAGCGCCGAGCAAAATGGCATTGTTTTCATCGATGAGATCGACAAGGTTGCCGCGCGACAGGATACCGCCGGTGCCGATGTTTCCCGTCAGGGTGTTCAGCGTGACCTGCTCCCCTTGGTCGAGGGAACCACCGTGTCTACCCGTTACGGCATGATTCGTACGGACCACATTCTTTTCATCGCGTCCGGCGCATTTCACCTCAGTCGCCCGAGCGATCTGATACCGGAACTTCAGGGGCGTTTCCCGATCCGCGTTGAACTGCAGTCTTTGACCGTCCAGGACTTCGAGGCGATTCTTGTCAATACCCAGGCGTCTCTGGTCCGCCAGTATCAGGCTTTGCTCGCGACGGAAGGGGTGGCGCTGGAGTTCATGCCTGAGGGCGTCAACCGGCTTGCGCGGGTTGCCTTCGAGGTCAACAATCGCACGGAAAACATTGGTGCCCGCCGACTGGCGACAGTCATGGAGCGACTGCTCGAAGAGGTCAGCTTCGATGCTTGCGCCCGTCAGGGAGAAGTGATTCGCGTGGATGCCGACTATGTCGATCATCGACTGGGGGCGCTTTCCCTGGATGAAGACCAATCCCGATACGTACTTTGATCGGAAAGCTCGCGGGCACCGGGCGAGGGCCCGTTGCCCGCGCTGTTTCATTCGTTACTTTCATAGTGCCCTCTAAGTACTTGCTTTAGAACGAGTTTTCTCGCTTCGCGACCCGCCTGAATGGGCTAAGTACTTGATTTCATTGAAAAAAAGTGTTGCAGGCGTGCTTGCAGGCGGAGTATTTCCTGCTACAGTGCAAAAAAGTGGTGGAATGTGGTGAATTGTGCCCTTGGTGGGTCATTTCATCGAAACAAGAGGGTTCTCTGCGGTGTTTCAAGGCGGGTCGTCGTTGAGTTTGGACGGAAAGGGGCGTTTGTCGGTCCCGACGCGTCACCGCGACCTGTTGATGGCTTGCGCTGGGGGGCAGTTGACCATCACCAAACACCCCCATGGCTGCCTGATGGTTTTCCCTCGTCCCGGATGGGTCCAGTTTCGGGAGCGCATCGCTGCAGTGCCGATGGATGCGCAGTGGTGGAAAAGGGTCTTCCTGGGCCACGCCAGTGATGTGGAAATGGATGCAACGGGGCGGGTCTTGGTTTCCCCGGAGTTGCGAGCGGCAGCAGGCATTTCCCGCGATGTGATGTTGTTGGGGATGGGTGATCACTTCGAACTCTGGGACAAGGCAAGCTATGACGCCCAGGAGGCGGAAGCCATGAAGCGGGAGATGCCTGCTGCCTTCCGGGACCTGGCGTTCTGAGAGGCAGACGTGCATAGCGATTCCGCCCATACCACCGTGTTGCTGGACGAGGCCGTTGAGGCCCTGGTCTGGGACCGTGAAGGCCTGTATGTCGATGCGACGTTCGGGCGTGGGGGGCATTCCCGGCGAATACTGGAGACGCTGGCCCCGGGGGGACGAGTGCTGGCATTCGACAAGGACCCCCAGGCGGTGATGGCAGCTGCCGAGATCGTCGATCCGCGGTTCTCGATTCGGCACGACGGATTCAAACAGATTGCTGAACTTCCGCCAGGAGCGGCGGCGGGGGTTCTGATGGACCTGGGTGTCAGTTCTCCCCAGATTGACAGCCCCGAACGGGGTTTTTCTTTTCGCTTCGACGGCCCTTTGGATATGCGGATGGACCCGACGCGGGGCATCAGTGTGTCCGAATGGCTTGCAGAAGCCGACATCCGAGAGATCGCGGAGGTGATACGTGACTATGGCGAAGAACGGTTTGCTTTTCCGATTGCAAAGGCGATTGTTGCTCGCCGACAGGAGCGGGGCCCTGTTTCAACCACCGCCGAATTGGCCCAACTCGTGGCTGGCGCGGTCAAAACCCGCGAGCCGGGCCAGAACCCTGCAACGCGCACATTTCAGGCTCTTCGGATTTTCATCAACGCCGAGCTTGAGGAATTGCAACAGGCGTTAGAAGCATGTCTGACGGTGCTGCGATCGGGTGGACGTCTGGTCGTCATCAGTTTTCACTCGCTTGAAGACCGAATGGTGAAGCAGTTCATTGCCCGTCATTCGACCAGCACTTTTGACCGGCGGGCGCCATTTGCGCCTCCTTTGCCCCTGCTTTTGGAGGCTTTGGGTCGGGTTCGCCCTGGCGACAATGAGCGCGCTGCGAACCCTCGCGCCCGCAGTGCGATCATGCGGGTGGCCTCGCGTACGGCAGCCACGGGGGCAGTCACATGACCCGGGTGAACGTCGTCTTGCTTTTGGCGGTCATTGCCAGCGCCCTTTACCTTGTTCAGGTTCAGTACCAGTCCCGGCGCCTGATATCGGAACTGGAGCGCGCAAGAGCTGAGGGTGCTCGTTTGCAGACCAAGCAAGAACAACTGCAAGTGGAGCGTAGGGCACAGGCCACGCCCCAGCGGGTTGAGGGGCTGGCCCGCCAGCAACTGGCAATGCGCCACGCCTCGCCGGCCGTGACCCAATATGTGGCGGCCCCTGCCGGGGGGAAGCAGTGAATCGCGGGGTCAGCTACACCTCCAGCCCCCTGCTGGCCAGTCCGACGCCTGTCTGGAGGAGCAAATTCGTTGTGGCCTGTCTTGCCTTGGGATTTGGCGTTCTGGCCGGGCGCGCCGCTTACATCCAGGTGATCGGAAACGACTTCTTCCAGAAGCAGGGGCAAGTGCGTTTCGCTCGTACCTTGGAAATGCCGGCGAGCCGCGGACGGATTCTGGACCGCAACGGTTTGATCCTTGCCTCGAATGTTCCTGCCCGCAGCATCTGGGCCATCCCGGAGGACGTGGATGCCGACAAGCCCAGCCTGCGCAAGCTGGCCTCGTTGCTTGAAATGTCCGAAGAGGATCTGGTTCGAAAACTGCAAGATGAAGACAAGTCGTTTGTCTGGATCAAGCGTCAGGTCGACGAGTCCACCGCAAAGCAGATTGATGCGCTGGGAATCAAAGGTATCCACCAGCGAAGCGAGTACCGGCGCCAGTATCCTGAGGGCGAATTTGCGGCCCATGTTGTGGGGTTTACCGATGTCGAGGGAAAAGGGATCGACGGGATTGAAAAGGCGTTCGATCGGGAGCTTTCCGGACGTGCGGGTAGCCGGCGCGTGATCAAGGATCGTTTGGGGCGGGTGGTCGAGTCGGTGGGTGATGACGTACCGCCCCTGGACGGACGGGACATTGTGCTCAGCATTGACAGCAAGACCCAGTTTTTTGCGTGGCAAAAGTTGCGCGATGCTGTTCAGACCCACGGGGCCAAGGCGGGGAGTGTGGTGGTGCTGGACGTTGCCTCCGGTGAAGTTCTGGCTTTGGCCAATTTCCCCAGCTATCAGCCCGGGCGTCGACAGAACCTGACTGGTGAACAGTTGCGCAATCGGGCCCTTACCGACACCTTCGAGCCTGGGTCGACGATGAAGCCTTTCGTTGTTGCGCTGGCCCTGCAGAAAGGGCTGGTTCGACCCGAGACCCTGATTCAGACAGCACCAGGTCGTTTGACCCTTGGCGGAGCAACAATTACCGATGCCCATCCCCAGGGAGTTCTAACGGTCAACGAGATCATTCAGAAGTCGAGCAATGTTGGCACGGTCAAGATCGCGATGCAGATGGCGCCACGCGACATGTGGGAGTTTTACAGTCAGGTCGGTTTCGGCCAAAAGCCTCAGGTACCGTTCCCGGGGGCTGTCGGCGGCCGACTGCGTCCCTACAAGACCTGGCGTCCCATCGAGCAGGCAACGATGAGTTACGGCTACGGACTATCGGCCAGTCTGTTCCAGCTTGCCAGGGCGTACAGTGTTTTCGCGCGGGATGGCGAACTGATGCCGGTTTCGCTGCTCCGGCAGGCCGATCCTGTTGCGGGTTTGCGCGTGATCAGCGCCCAGGAGGCCGCAGCTACACGCAAGATGCTGCACATGGCGGCCGGGCCTGGAGGCACGGCACAGAAAGCACAAACCATTGGCTATTCGGTTGGCGGAAAAACCGGTACGGCGCGAAAACAGGAAGGAAAGGGCTACGCCGCGAAGAAATACCGCGGCTTCTTTGTCGGCATGGCCCCGATTGAGAACCCTCGGATTGTCGTCGCCGTGATGATCGATGAGCCTAGCAACGGGAAGTTCTACGGTGGCGATGTGGCTGCGCCGGTTTTCAGTGAAACTGTCCAGCATACCCTCCGTCTGCTCGGCGTTCAGCCTGACATGGCTGTCAAGCCGCAGATCGTTGCGCGTTCCGTCGAGGAGTCGTTCTGATGCTCAAGCATCTCTCTGCCGACGATGCTGCCCAATGGCTGCGCAGCCTTGGGGTTGAACGTCTGCTCACCGACAGCCGAAGGATTCGACCAGGCGATGGATTTCTCGCATGGCCAGGAGGAACTACCGATTCGCGGGCCTTTGTCTTGCGGGCTTTGGCCGATGGGGCTGCAGCCTGTCTGATTGAGCAAGACGGAGTAGAAGCGTTCGACCTGGAGGATGCGCGGATTGCCGCCATTCCTTCGTTGAAGGCGGCGTCGGGCCGGATTGCTGCGGCTTTCCATGAACATCCGTCGCGGTCCTTGAAAGTGATCGCAGTGACCGGAACCAATGGAAAAACGTCGACAACCTGGTGGTTGGCGCACGCATTCGACCGGGTCGCGGGTGTGGCGGGTGCCTGCGGCGTCGTTGGCACCTTGGGTATTGGGCGTGCAGGCCAGTTGTCATCAACCGGCCTGACCACTCCTGACCCTGTCGTCCTTCAGGAAAGCTTTCGCGATTTCGTTGACCGGGGATGTACGCGATGTGCCATCGAAGCTTCCTCGATCGGGATAGCCGAAGAGCGCCTGGCGGGAAGCGCGATTCAGGTTGGTGTGTTTACCAATTTCACTCAGGACCACCTCGACTACCACGGCACGATGGAAGCCTACTGGTCCGCGAAGCGGGCGCTTTTCGAGTGGCCTGATCTTGGCGCCGCGGTTATCAATCTGGATGATCCCAAAGGGCGCGAGTTGTGTCGTCTCGCTACCGACCGCGGGCTTGATCTGTGGACCTATGGCGTTGACGCTTGTGACGCCCGTCTTGTGGCGGTCGATATTCGCTTGCTGCCTTCCGGCGTCACTTTCTCGGTTCAGGAGGGTGTCGAACGCACACGAGTGATCTCCAAAGCGTTTGGGACTTTCAACGTCAGCAATCTGATGGCGGTGATTGCTGCGATGAGGTCTCAGGGCCACTCACTTTTTGAGGCGGCCGAGGCGTGTTCCAGCCTTCCACCCGTACCGGGCCGGATGGAAGTGGTCGACGCAGCGCTTTCTCCGACCGTGCTGGTCGATTACGCGCACACGCCGGACGCTTTGGACAAGTCCCTCGCCACCGCAAGGTCCATTGCGACGCTTCGCGGCGGACGCCTGTGGTGCGTATTCGGTTGTGGTGGTGACCGCGACCCGATCAAGCGGCCGATCATGGGCGCGGTCGCCGAGGCTGGGGCTGATCGCGTCGTTATTACCAGTGACAACCCGAGGTCCGAAGATCCCATGGCGATTGTGAACGCCATTCGAGCAGGATTCTCTGGTCCTGAATCGGTGGTCGTGGAACTTGACCGAGCCCGGGCGATTGCGCAAACCATCAACGCGGCAGACAAGCAGGATGTGATTCTTCTTGCGGGAAAAGGCCACGAGACTTACCAGGAGTCGTGCGGTTTGCGCGTTCCGTTCTCCGACAGAGCGCATGCGCGTATAGCTCTGAAGTCCCGCTCTCGCGCTTCAATCCAGGACAGGTTTCAGAATGAATGACAACTGCGATCTGATGACGGTGCGGGACTGGCTCCCAGGAAGCGAACTTGTCGGCGAAGGATCGGTCCGCTGGTCCAGGGTATCAACTGACTCCCGAAACCTGCGACCTGGCGACCTTTTCGTCGCATTGAAAGGGGATCGATTTGATGGATCCGAGTTCCTCGTACAGGCAAAGGCCGCCGGAGCCAGTGCCGCCCTGTGCAGTCGTCTGGAACGTGTTCGATTGATCGAATCGGGGCTGTCCGGTTTGTTGGTAGATGACGCACGTATTTCATTGGGACAGATGGCGACTCGGTGGCGGGACCAGTTTGCGATTCCGCTGATTGCGGTGACTGGCAGCAACGGCAAAACGACGGTTACCCAGATGATCGGTGCCATCTTGCGGGCATGGAAAGCGGACCAGGCATTGGTGACGCAGGGAAACCTGAACAACGATATTGGAGTCCCGCTGACGTTGATGAACCTGCGGCAAAGTCATGAGGTGGCCGTCGTAGAGTTGGGAATGAACCATCCAGGTGAGATTGCCTGCCTTGCAAACATGGCCTCGCCTACGGTCGCCCTCGTCAACAATGCCCAGCGCGAACATCAGGAATACATGCATTCCGTCGAAGCTGTGGCGCGAGAGAACGGCAGTGTTTTTGATGCATTGGGCGCGAACGGTGTAGCTGTTTTCCCCGCAGATGACGGCTTCACCCGGCTTTGGCGTGAAATGGTCGCCGGGCGTCGTATGTGCACGTTTGCGTTGGATCGAGGGCATGCGCCCAATGCCGACGTCTGTCTGTCGGAGCCGCCGATCTGGGAGCGCGGTACATGGAAATTGTCGGTGGATGCGCCCGAAGGGGTGGTGAATCTCCGATTGGCTATTGCTGGTCTGCACAACGTTCGCAACGCGCTGGCCGCTGTAGCCTGTGCCGTATCGGCCGGAGTGCCTCTGGCGGAAATTGAAATCGGCCTCAACCGGTTTGTTCCTGTCAAGGGCCGCTCCATGGCGGCGGCCTGGCTTGTCGCCGGCGTCGAGTGGACCCTGGTGGATGACACCTACAACGCGAACCCCGATTCGGTGCTTGCTGCGGTTGATTTGTTGTGCAGTTTCCCCGGTCCACGTCTCCTGGTGCTGGGCGATATGGGCGAGGTGGGTGTCGAAGGGGCCGCGATGCATGCGGAAATTGGCCGCTACGCCGCTCAGTGTGGAGTCGACCGGGTGCTGACTTTGGGCAGTCTGTCCGCCGAAGTCGCCAAGGAATGTCCTCAGGCGACTCATTTCCGTTCATGGGACGAATTCCAACACGCCCTGACGGAGGCGCTTCCATCGGCTCGCAGTGTGCTGGTCAAGGGGTCGCGCTTCATGAAGATGGAGAGGGCTGTCGAACTGGCCCGAACTTGGGTTCAGGGGCAGTGCGAGAAAGGGGTTGCCTGTGTTGCTTAACCTTGCCCAATGGTTGCAGAGCATTTCTCCTGAGTTCGGCTTTTTCAGGGTATTTCAGTATCTGACTTTTCGGGCGGTCATGGGCGCGGTAACGGCCTTGCTGATCGGGCTCTTTGCCGGACCCATGGTCATTCGTCGTTTGCGGGAACTGAAGATCGGTCAACCCATTCGCGGGTATGCGATGGAAACCCATCTGAGCAAGTCAGGAACCCCAACAATGGGGGGCGTTCTCATCCTGTTGTCGATCACAGCGTCGACCCTGCTGTGGGCCGATCTGTCCAATCGGTTCGTTTGGATCGTCTTGCTTGTAACCTTGGGGTTCGGCGCGATCGGCTGGGTCGATGACTGGCGAAAGGTCGTCAACAAGGACCCAGAAGGGATGCGCTCCGGCGAGAAATACTTTTGGCAATCCGCGATCGGCTTGCTGGCGGCTCTTTACCTGGTTTTCAGCATCTCGGAAAGCTCAAACTCCCGAGTTGTGGAGTTGTTCCTGAACTGGGTCAGGTCAGGCTTTTCAGTTGATTTGCCCCCGAAGGCGGGACTGCTGGTGCCATTTTTCAAGGAAATCAGCTATCCACTTGGTGTGTTCGGCTTCGTGATCCTCACCTACCTGGTGATCGTCGGATCAAGCAACGCGGTGAACCTGACCGACGGGCTGGATGGCCTGGCCATCATGCCGGTCGTCATGGTGGGTTCCGCCTTGGGTGTTTTCGCCTATGTCACGGGCAACGCTGTTTTTTCCCGATACCTCTTTCTTCCCCACATTCCGGGTTCTGGCGAACTCTTGATCTTCTGCACTGCCATGGCCGGTGCCGGATTGGCCTTCCTGTGGTTCAACACCCATCCGGCACAGGTCTTCATGGGCGATGTCGGTGCGCTTTCTTTGGGCGCTGCGCTCGGAACGGTTGCGGTGATCGTTCGCCAGGAGATCGTCCTGGCCATCATGGGAGGCATTTTTGTCGCAGAGGCCGTCTCTGTGATGCTTCAGGTTACCTGGTTCAAGTACACCAAACGGAAGCATGGTCAAGGCAGACGCCTGCTGAAGATGGCGCCGCTACACCACCACTTCGAAAAGAGTGGTTGGAAAGAGACTCAAGTCGTGGTTCGGTTCTGGATCGTGACCATGTTGTTGTGCCTGGCCGGTCTGTCGACCTTGAAACTTCGATGAGCACGATGACTCTGAAAGACCGTCATGTTCTCGTACTGGGGTCGGGGGCCTCCGGCCTCGCCATGGCCCGCTGGTGTTGTCGACAGGGCGCCTCGGTTGTGGTGGCCGATTCGCGTGTGGATGCACCTGGGTTCGCGACACTCGAGTCCGAGTTGCCGACAGTTGAAAGGGTGGGCGGAGCACTTGATGAGGGGCTCCTGCGTCATGGGCCTTTTGATCTGATACTGCGCAGCCCTGGTCTCTCGCCGGCGGCTCTTGCCCCACTGGCTGCCGCGGCACGAAGCGAGGGAATTGTTCTCAGCGGTGAACTGGATTTGTTCGGTGATGCCCTTGCGCAACTGTACGCAGAGCGTGCGTATCGCCCGGCTGTCCTGGCGGTTACCGGAACCAACGGGAAAACGACCGTCACGTCGTTGACAGGGCAGTTGATCGAACGGGCGGGTCTGTCGGTGGCCGTGGCGGGGAACATCGGGCCAACATTGCTCGATACCCTAGCCCGGAAACTCGATAGCGGCGACCTTCCCGAAGTCTGGGTGCTGGAGTTGTCGAGTTTTCAACTTGCTTATGCGCGAAGCTTCGAACCCTCGGCGGCAGTGTTGCTAAACGTATCCGAAGACCATCTGGATTGGCACAGCGATATGGAGGACTATGCAGCCGCGAAGGCCAAGATATTCGGTGCCAATGGGCTGATGATTCTCAACCGGGATGATTCCCGGGTTTGGGCCATGAAACCAACCGCTTCGAAAGGGCGGCCGGTAAGGAGTTGGAGCAGTTTTGGCCTCGATACTCCGTCGGCGGTGGGAGATTGGGGGCTCGAAAGCGTAAACGGCATGACCTGGCTTTGCCGTGCCGTAGCGGGGGAAGAGCCGGTGAGGCGGCGAGGGGGGGGGGGCGAGGCGCCCGTGCACATACAGCGACTGATGCCCGTCGATGCCTTGCGAATTCGCGGGCGACACAATGCAGGCAATGCTCTGGCGGCACTGGCACTCGCGACTTCGGCGGGCTGCCCCCTCGCGATGTTGTTGCATGGACTTCGCGAATACCGTGGTGAGCCCCACCGTGTGGAGCCGATTGGCCTGATTGACGGAGTCGAGTTCTTTGATGACAGCAAAGGGACCAATGTCGGCGCGACCGTCGCAGCCCTCATCGGGCTGGGTGGTGATCGCAAGCTTGTTGTCATCCTCGGTGGAGATGGTAAAGGTCAAGACTTCTCGCCACTGGTGGGTCCAGTGTCCCGGTTCGCGCGCAGTGTTCATCTGATCGGGCGTGACGCAGCCGTCATCGAACGCACGCTTCAACCGACTGGTGTTTCGCTCAATCAGCATCCATCCCTGGAAGAGGCGGTTCGGGCTGCTCGGCGAGCGGCGCAACCGGGTGATGCTGTTCTTTTGTCTCCGGCCTGCGCGAGCCTGGACATGTTCCGAAACTACGAGCACCGAGCGAACGTTTTTCTCAATGAAGTCAGGGCGATTGCCTTGGATGAAGGGCAAGCGCAGGGGTCAGTGCCATGACTCAATGGGCTTCCAATTTCTCTGCGTTGGGTCTGCGTTTGCAAGATTCGGCCGGTATGAAACGTTTCTCTCGTGCCAGTGGCGCAGCCCAGCCTCCCCGTTTTGGCGACGAGATGACCCATGCCCCGGGTATCGACCAGGCACTGGTCTGGGTTGTTGTCGGACTTCTGGTTGCAGGCGTCATCATGGTGTATTCGGCATCGATCGCTTTGCCCGATAGCCCACGCTTCGCTCGGTACTCATCGACCCATTTTCTTGTACGTCACCTGATCTCTCTGGCCGTCGCGTTTGTTGCTGCATTGCTGGTTTTTCAAATTCCGCTGCGGACATGGGAGGGTGTATCCCCTTGGCTCTTCGTCGGATCGATCGTATTGCTCATCCTGGTGCTCATCCCGGGCATCGGCGTCGTGGTGAATGGCGCCCGGCGCTGGATCTCGCTGGGATTCATGGGCTTCCAGCCATCCGAAATGGCCAAGTTCGCCGTCCTTCTTTACGCATCCGGATACATGGTGCGCCGCATGGCGGTCAAGGAGCGCTTTTTTCGTGCAGTACTTCCCATGGCGGCAGCGGTCGCCATCGTCGGATTGCTCTTGCTTGCCGAACCCGATATGGGAGCCTTCCTTGTGATTGCGGTCATCGCGATGGGAATACTTTTCCTGGGTGGTGTCAACGCGCGGATGTTCTTCCTCATCGCCGCAGTACTGGTTATTGCCTTCGCTCTCATGATCGCCCTTTCCGAATGGCGGAGGGAGCGAATATTTGCTTACCTTGATCCGTGGAGCGAGAAGCACTCCCTTGGAAAGGGCTACCAGCTATCCCATTCTCTGATCGCTATCGGCCGCGGTGAAGTTTTCGGGGTCGGGTTGGGAGGAAGTGTCGAGAAACTGCATTGGCTGCCAGAAGCGCATACTGATTTTCTGCTTGCCGTAATCGGTGAGGAGTTCGGCTTGGTCGGTCTTCTGGCGGTGCTTGTTTCCTTCTTTTGGTTGACCCGACGGATCATGCACATCGGCCGGCAGGCGGTCGCGCTGGAACGGGTGTTCTCCGGTCTGGTTGCGCAGGGCGTTGGCATCTGGATTGGCTTTCAGGCGTTCATCAACATGGGCGTGAATCTCGGGGCCCTGCCAACCAAAGGGCTGACCCTTCCGTTCATGAGCTACGGCGGATCAGCCGTGCTCATGAATCTGATTGCGATCTCGGTGGTTCTGCGTGTGGATGCGGAGAACCGGCAATTGATGCGTGGTGGGCGGGCATGAGAAAACCCTGCGCACTCATGATGGCGGGCGGGACGGGTGGCCATATATTCCCCGGCTTGGCTGTCGCGGAAATGCTGCGGCAGCGGGGATGGCGGGTCCACTGGCTGGGCAATGCCGAAAGCATGGAGGCCCGCATTGTTCCAGCAAAGGGATTCCCGCTGGAGACGATCGAGATGTCAGGCGTGCGGGGCAAGGGAGGAACCAGCTTTCTACTGCTCCCGTTTCGACTGTTGCGGGCCTTCTTTGAAAGCGTCCGGATCATCAGAAGGGTTCGTCCAGACATTTTGATCGGCATGGGCGGTTACGTGACTTTTCCGGGTGCGATGATGGGTGTTTTACTCGGAAAGCCTTTGCTGCTTCATGAGCAGAACGCTATCGCGGGGCTGAGCAATCGGGTTCTTTCGGGTATCGCCGACAAAGTCTTTTCCGCCTTTCCCGGTGTACTGCCCAAAGCGCGGTGGGTTGGCAATCCTCTGCGGGAAGACTTTCACAAGCAGGGCATGCCTTCGGCGCGCTTTGACGGGCGTTCCGGGCCGCTGCGCTTGTTGGTTGTCGGTGGCAGTCTCGGTGCCAAGGCCTTGAACGATCTGGTGCCCGCCGCACTGGCGTTGATCCCTGCCCAGGAGCGACCGATCGTTGTTCACCAAAGTGGGAGCAAGCAGATCGAGAACTTGCGCTCGAGTTATGAGGCAGCGGGGGTAGAGGCCGAACTGGTGCCATTCATTGATGACATGGCGTCGGCCTTCGCGAAGGCTGATCTGATTGTCTGCCGGGCCGGCGCCAGCACGGTCACCGAGATCGCAGCCGTTGGCGCGGCGGCCCTGTTTGTGCCATTTCCGTTTGCGGTCGATGACCACCAAACAGCGAATGCCCGTTTTCTCAGCGAAGGCGGCGCAGCATGGCTGGAGCAGCAAAGTGATCTGACACCGGACAGACTGGCCGCGACGCTGCAGGCGCTGAGCCGTGACGATTTGCGGGCAAAGGCTCAGGCTGCGTGGACGAAAAGAAAGCTGGACGCTTGCGACGAGATGGTCGCGGCATGTGAGGAGTTGGTGCAATGAAGCATGCGGTCAGACAACTTCATTTTGTGGGTATTGGTGGCTCCGGAATGAGCGGAATCGCCGAGGTTTTGCACAATTTGGGCTATCGGGTCACGGGGTCGGACCTGTCTGACAGTCCAACCTTGCAAAGGCTGCAGAATCTGGGAATTCGAACCTATGTGGGTCACGCCGAGGGCAACGTCGAAGGTGCCGATGCGGTGGTCACGTCAACGGCAGTGCAGGCCGAAAACCCAGAAGTCGTGGCCGCTCGCCGCAAGCAGATTCCCATTGTTCCCCGTGCTGTGATGCTGGCGGAACTCATGCGCCTGAAACAGGGGATTGCCATCGCCGGAACCCATGGCAAGACCACGACCACCAGTCTTGTCGCCAGTGTCCTGGCCGAAGCAGGTCTGGACCCGACTTTTGTCATTGGGGGGCGCTTGAACAGCGCCGGAGCGAACGCCCGATTGGGTAGCGGTGACTACATCGTCGTTGAGGCCGATGAGTCTGATGCTTCGTTCCTGAACCTGCTGCCGGTGATGGCGGTGGTGACGAATATCGATCAGGACCATATGGAAACCTATGGTCATGACTTTTCTCGGCTGAAGCGTGCCTTTGTCGATTTCCTGCACCGAATGCCCTTCTATGGCGCTGCGGTGTTATGCGTGGACGATCCGGTCATCCGGCAGATCATGCCCGACGTTTCGTGTCCGATCACCACGTACGGTTTCAGCGACGATGCCCAGGTGCGTGCGGTCAACGTGCGCGCCGATGGCGGAGCCATGCGGTTCACTGCCCAACGGCGCAACGGAGTGACCCTTCCCGACCTTGACGTCGTGCTCAATCTGGCGGGCGAGCACAATGTGCTGAATGCATTGGCCGCAATCGCGATTGCGGCGGAGCTCAGCGTTCCTGACACTGCCGTCGTGCGAGCGCTGGCCGAATTCAAGGGGGTCGGCAGGCGCTTTCAGCGGTACGGCGATCACCCGGTCCAGGGAGGGCACTGGACATTGATAGACGACTATGGCCATCACCCCGTCGAGATGGCGGCGACCTTGGCCGCCGCGCGTGGGGCGTTTCCCGGACGGCGCATCGTGCTGGCGTTTCAGCCGCATCGCTACACCCGCACCCGTGATTGTTTCGAGGACTTCGTGAAGGTATTGGGAGCCGCGGACCTTGTTTTGCTGTCGGAGGTCTATGCGGCTGGGGAGTCGCCGATTGTCGCAGCCGATGGTCGCACTCTGGCCAGGGCCTTGAGAGTCGCCGGCAAAGTCGAGCCCGTTTTCGTTGACCGAATAGATGATCTGCCCGGGGTGGTCGTCACCACTGCGCGTGCGGGCGATGTGGTCCTCTGTATGGGTGCCGGTTCCATCGGGTCAGTGCCGGCCAGGATTGTCGAAATGCTGGGGTGCGCTGCGGATGTAACTCAAACGGGAGAAGCAGGGTGATGCGAAACGCAACGCAACTGGGTAAGGTCGCGGTCTTGATGGGCGGGGACTCCGCGGAACGTGAGGTTTCGCTTATGTCCGGCGGGGGGGTTTTAAATGCGCTTCGACAGGAAGGGGTTGAAGCCTATTCCTTCGATCCGGCGGATCGCGATCTGGCTGACCTGAAGCGGGAGAGATTTGACCGGGTGTTCATCGCACTTCACGGTCGCCACGGAGAGGATGGAACGGTCCAGGGGGCTCTCGAGTTGCTCGGGATTCCGTATACCGGTTCGGGGGTTATGGCGTCGGCGATCGCGATGGACAAGGTCATGACCAAGCGACTCTGGCTCGCTGAAGGACTCGCAACCCCCCGCTATGTTGCGCTGGTACCGGGAGAGCAGACGCGCGAGCGTGTCATGCGGGTTCCGGATGAGTTGGGGTTTCCCTTGATCGTGAAGCCGCCCCATGAGGGGTCTTCCATTGGTGTGACCAAGGTTGTTCGCTACTCGGAAATGGCCGATGCGGTTGCCTTGGCCTCGCGGATGGACCCGGTTGTGCTCTGCGAAGAGTTCATAGACGGGGATGAGGTCACTTGTCCGGTGGTCGGCGAGGGTGCTTCATCACGCGCCCTGCCGGTCATTCGCATTGTGGCGCCGGATGGTGCTTACGACTACCAGCACAAGTACTTTTCCGACGATACCCATTACCTGGTTCCCAGTGGGTTGCCAGCCGCTGAGGAAACCGAAATCCAGAAAATGGTGGTCCAGGCCTATCGGTCGCTGGGGTGCAGAGGCTGGGGGCGTGCTGATTTGATGATTCGAGCCAGCGACCGCAAGCCGTTTTTGCTGGAAATGAACACCAGTCCCGGCATGACCTCGCATTCCCTTGTGCCAATGTCGGCCCGAGCGGCAGGTATGAGCTACTCCGCATTGTGTGTTCACCTGTTGGAGCGTGCGGCGCTTGATTCCGCTCGAATCAGGGAGGCAAGGGTGTGAACGAGCGCCGCATGATTCCCTTGGACGTCCGCCTGATGAACCTCTGCGCCGCCATACTTTTTGTCGGTGTCGCAGTCGCATTCGTGGTGGGATTGGTGCGAGAAGTCTTGCGAAGCCCGGCGGGTGCTGTGGCTGGAATCACCATTGAAAGTGGGATGGCAAAGGTAAATGCGCTCTCACTGAGAGCCAATGCCGTGCCGCGACTTTCGGGAAATTTCGTCACGATGGATTTGCAGTCGGCCCGCGCGTCGTTCGAGCAGGTCCCCTGGGTTCGACGGGCAGTAGTGCAACGCGAGTTTCCCAACCGCCTTCGAGTTCGGCTTGAAGAACATGTCCCGGTTGCGTTGTGGGGCGAAGAGGGCGAAAACCGCATGGTCAATACCCATGGCGAAGTCTTCGAGGCCAATGCAGGCGATGTCGATGTCGCGGCATTGGTTCGGTTCATCGGACCTGAGAGTCAGGCAGTTCGGGTCTTCGAGATGCACAAGGTTCTTGCACCGGTGTTCTCGAAGATCGACTGGGATGTCGAGTCGCTTGAGCTTACGGCTCGTGGTGGCTGGCGAGTGCAAATGGTTGAAGGTGCATCGATGGAGTTGGGTCGTGGCGAGCTCACCGAGGTTCGCGCGCGGATAGAGCGCTTTGTACGGACCATCGAATCGGTGACATCCCGCTACGGACGGTCCGTTTCCGATGTGGAGACGGTTGACCTTCGATATGCCGATGGTTATGCGCTGCGTATCCGCGGTGTTGGCAGGGTGGACACCGCAGCGGCCCCGACGCCGTCCGCAGCGGCCAGGACACAACAGCGATAAGAAAGAAAGACGTATATGGCGAAAGACTACAAGGACTTGGTCGTTGGCCTGGACATCGGCACCGCCAAGGTCATGGCGGTGGTCGGGGAGGTCTTGCCGGGAGGCGAACTCAAGTTGGCGGGCTTGGGTGTCGCGCCGGGCAATGGTCTCAAACGGGGTGTTGTCGTGAACATTGATGCCACGGTGCAAAGCATTCAACAGGCACTCAAGGAGGCCGAGTTGATGGCCGACTGCAAGATTACCCGCGTCTATACCGGCATAACCGGTAGCCATATTCGGGGGATCAACTCCAGCGGAATGGTCGCGGTCAAGGATAAAGAGGTCACGGCGGCGGATGTCTATCGGGTGGTTGAAACTGCCAAAGCCATCAACATTTCGACCGACCAGCGCCTTTTGTTAGTGGAGCCGCAGGAGTTCGTGATCGATGGCCAGGACGTCAAGGAACCGATCGGGATGAGTGGTATCCGCCTGGAGGCCAAGGTCCATATCGTGACGGGCGCCCAGAGTGCGGCCGAGAACATCATCAAATGTGTTCGTCGCTGCGGACTTGATGTGGACCAACTCATGCTCAATCCACTGGCGTCCAGCCATTCGGTGCTGACCGAAGACGAGCGGGAGTTGGGCGTTGTCTGTGTTGACATCGGGGCCGGTACAACCGACATCGCGATATTCAGTGGCGGCGCGATTCGGCATACAGCTGTCATTCCGATAGCCGGCGACCTCATTACCAGTGACATTGCCATGGCCTTGCGAACGCCGACCAAGGATGCCGAGGAAATCAAGGTCGAAGCCGGTTATGCGAAACAGGCGTTGGCGGACCCCAACGAGCAGGTGGAGGTCCCCGGTCTCGGGGACCGGGCGCCGCGACTGCTCAACAAGCAGGCGCTCGCTGGTGTCATTGAGCCGAGGGTCGAGGAGATTTTTGCTCTGGTGTTGCAGGTGATCCGTGAATCCGGCTATGAAGAAGTTCTCTCGTCGGGGATTGTGCTGACCGGCGGGAGCGCGGTGATGCCCGGAATGGTCGAGCTCGGCGAAGACATTTTTTTGAAGCCGGTTCGGCGCGGCTTGCCGAAGTACTCCAACGCCTTGGCCGACATGGTTGCCCAGCCCCGGGCGGCGACCGTAATGGGGTTGCTTGAAGAGGCTCGGCTGGCTCGTGTGCGGGGCTACAAGGTGGCGCAGAAGAACGGTTCCGTGAAAACCGCTTTTGGCCGGTTCAAAGACTTCATCGTGGGGAACTTCTGACATGGACACCACAGCAGCCCCGGCGAGGGCCGGATCCGGTCGCCGGGCGATTGGTACCGGACCACCCTGGCGATGTCGCCGGCAACACACCACCACCTATCGAAATCCAGACCCCACCCCTTTATTGACAGGAGAAAACGATGCCCATCGAAATGATTGAAATCGAGGAATTCAACCAAGGAACCCAGATCAAGGTAATCGGGGTTGGCGGCGGCGGCGGCAACGCGGTCGAGCACATGATCGGCCGCAGCGTTCAGGGCGTCGAGTTCATCTGTGCCAATACCGATGCGCAGGCGCTTGCCCGCAGCGCTGCCCACCGCACTATCCAACTGGGAAACAGCGGCTTGGGGGCAGGCAGCAAACCGGAGAAGGGGCGCGATGCAGCCGAAGTGGCGGTAGCGGATATTCGCGCTGCCATTGACGGGGCCCACATGCTTTTCATCACCGCTGGCATGGGTGGCGGTACGGGTACCGGCGCCGCGCCGGTCATTGCGCGTGTTGCCAAAGAGATGGGGATTCTCACGGTCGGCGTCGTCACCAAACCGTTCGACTGGGAGGGTGGGCGTCGGATGACCAATGCCGACCAGGGATTGGCGGAGCTTGAAGCGAATGTCGACTCCCTGATCGTTGTGCTCAACGAGAAGTTGCTGGAAGTTCTGGGGGATGACATTACGCAGGACGAGGCCTTTGCGCACGCCAACGATGTTCTGAAAAACGCGGTGGGTGGCATTGCGGAAATCATCAACGAATACGGCCACGTCAACGTCGACTTCGAAGATGTTCGTACCGTCATGGGTGAACCGGGCAAAGCCATGATGGGCACGGCCTCCGCCAATGGACCCGATCGGGCGCGGATCGCGGCCGAGCAGGCGGTGGCCTGCCCTCTGCTCGAAGGGGTTGATCTGTCGGGTGCACGGGGTGTGCTTGTTCTGGTTACCGCTGCCCGCGGATCGCTCAAGCTCAGCGAATCCAAGCAGGCGATGAACACCATCCGGGCCTACGCATCCGCCGACGCACACGTCATCTATGGCGCGGCATACGACGACAGCTTGGGTGACAGTATCCGGGTCACGGTAGTCGCAACAGGACTGGCCCGGCCCGGCTCGCGTCGGCAGCCGCTGACGGTGATCAAGGAAACGGCCCAGGATCGTTCGGGGCTCCGCGATGGTACGACCGGCATGCCAATGAATGTGCCGGTGGTCAATGCTGCAGTTGGCGGACCGGGCGCCGCGACCGTGGGTGCCGGGCCGGACTACGGAACCATGGCTGTTCCTAGCGTCTGGCGTACCAATCGAACCCAGGCGGCGGCCCGGGTCGATGCCCTGGCGTCCAGCGGAATGGATGACCTCGACATTCCTGCCTTCCTGCGCAAACAGGCGGACTGACCCCGGCAATCCCGAACCCCGGGCGCTTTGGAATGCGCTCGGGCGAGGTGGTCGTTGACCAAAAAAACTAAAATCCCGCGATGCTGAGTCAACGCACCATCAAATCGATCACCCGCGCCGTGGGCGTCGGGCTCCACAGTGGGCAGCGTGTGGAACTGACACTGCGTCCGGCACCGGTGGACACGGGGATTGTTTTTCGGCGTGTTGATCTGCCGGAACCGGTCGACATTCCGGTGACGGCGCTGGCCGTCACCGACACCCGCCTCGCATCGACCATATCCAGTGGCGATACACGGGTCCACACGGTCGAACACCTGATGTCGGCCTGTGCTGGTCTTTCACTGGACAACCTGTACGTTGACATTACGGCGGAGGAAGTGCCTATCCTGGATGGCTCAGCCGCGTCGTTCGTTTTTCTGCTCCAGAGCGCAGGGATTGTTCGTCAGAATGCACCGCGGCGTTTCATCCGGGTCCTCAGACCTATCGAGGTGAGCGAGGGCTTGGGCTCGGCCGCAAAGTGGGCGCGACTTGATCCGCACCACGGCTACCGGCTCCAGTTCGAGATCGATTTCCAGCACCCGGCGGTCGATGCAACAGGTCAGAAAGTTGTGTTCGACCTTGGCGAACAATCGTATGCACGGGACATTGCCCGTGCCCGGACCTTCGGGTTCACCCGCGACGTCGAGACCATGCGGGCCAATGGGCTCGCTTTGGGCGGCGGACTGGACAACGCGATCGTGATGGATGACTACAAGGTCCTCAATGCGGAAGGTCTCCGTTATGACGACGAGTTTGTAAAGCACAAGATCCTCGATGCCATGGGAGATCTCTATCTGATCGGAAAGCCTCTGCTTGCCGCCTACAGTGCATTCCGATCGGGACATGCGCTCAACAACCGCCTCCTGCGGCAGTTGCTCGCCCAGCCGGAGGCGTGGGAAATCGCCACCTTCGACGATGAACGCCTGGCGCCGGCGGGGTTTCTCGGTCTGGCTCCGGCCTGGTAAGGTCTCGCACCCCGGCCATGTTGTTGTTTCGCTGGCTCCTTATGGTGCTGCTTCTGGCGGCTGGGGTCAGTTTCGCGTTTTACGCAGGCACCGGTCAGGCTCGTTATCGCCGGTACGGACTGGTGATTCTCAAATGGACCGTTCTGGCCGCCCTGGGCTTCTTCGGCGTGTTGATTCTCGAGCGCCTGGCCTGACTGCCGGCCAAGCCAGATCCCGGCTCCTGCTCAGCGAACGCGTCGTTGTCGGTACATGCCGCTGGTACGCCGTTCAAGCGCACCGGCCGACGCCAGTCTCTGAACGGCTGTGCTGGCGTGGGCGTGGGTAATGGCCAACCCCAGCGCGTCGGCCGCGTCCTGTCGGGGCACGCCGGGCAAGTCGAGCAACCGGCGGACCATCTCCTGGATCTGCGCTTTGGCCGCCCGACCGTGGCCGGTGACGGCCTGCTTCATCTGCAACGCGGTGTACTCGGCGACCGGAAGGTCACACGATACCAGCGCCGTCAGACAGGCTCCTCGGGCCTGGCCGAGCAGCAATGTCGCCTGCGGGTTGACATTGACAAACACAATTTCTACCGATGCCACATCGGGCTGGTAACGCTCGGCAATCTCGCGTATGCCGTCGTACAGCACCTTCAGGCGTGCCGGCAGATTGCCCAATTCCTCGCGAGTGGTCTGGACAACGCCGCTGGCCACATAACGGAGGTTCGCGCCCTCCCGGTCGATCAGGCCGAAACCGGTTGTCTGCAGACCAGGGTCAATACCAAGAATCCGCATTTGCTATATTAAGTGTAGCATCCGACGACCTTTTTGCTGTGGCTAAAGGCCAAAATACCAACGAACCGAGTGGAAAAACACCGGTGCGGCGAAACACAGCGCGTCCACCCGTACCAGCAAACCGCTCGCACCGGTAAGACCCCTTCCTTGGGCGCCCCACAACGGAACCCCTCGATCCCTGCGCAAAGCTTTCATCACCAGATGGCCCAAAGAACCCGCAATACAGGCAATCAAGGCCATCCCCAGCGCCTGGCCTGGCTTGAAGGGTGTAATGCCGGAAATGAGTCCGCCCACGATACCGCCACTGACGATACCTATGAGCCAACTGCGCAGATGAAAGCTGCTGCTGATGTTGGGCGCCAACGGGGCGCGCGGCCAACGCCGCCCGACCAGGTGCTGAACGACCATGCTGGTCTGCACGACCAGCACCAGGAAAAAGACCAGGAAAGCGCCCCGATCCTTCCACCGCGGGAATTCGAGCAGCATCAGTGCCGGCACATGGCTCATCCCGTACACGCAGACCATGATGCCCCACTGCAGTTTGGCGTTGCGTTCGAGAAAACGTTGCGGATCGTCCGCCATCGCACTGACCACCGGGATCGCAAGGAAGACGTATACCGGAATGAACACGGTGAAAAGATCGAAATGCTGTGTGCCGGCGAGCCAGAATTGCAGGGGCAAGACGACGAAAAAGGCCAGCACCAGACTGCGGTGGTCGCCCCGCCGGGTGGGCGACAGGGTCATGAATTCGCGCAGAGCCAGAAACGCAACAAGGGCGAACAGGATGCTCGCCATGGTATCGCCCGTCGCCCAGGCCAGCCAGAACACCGTGACCATGCCCCAGGAGGTACGCATCAAAGCCGCATATTCCCTCTGGCGTGACCGTGCCGCCGCCTGCGCCGCCGGTTCCGGATGTTCCCGCAGCGCCCGCAGGAAAAGGGCGATGGATGCCAGCGTCAGCAGTCCAAAGACGAGCACGAACAACGCCCCGACCTGCTGGGTTGCGGTCAACTCGCGCAGCATGCGGATCATCGCGTCGCCTCGTCACACATCCCGCAGCGCCATCACCGCAAGCCGGGCACGTTCGAGGAAGGCACGCCGCTCCTCGCCGGACTCGAGACGGATCGGCGCACCAAAGGTAACGGAGCACAGCACCGGCACCGGCACCACCTCGCCCTTGGGCATGACCCTTTGCACATTGGCAATCCATGCAGGCACCAGGACGATGTCGGGAAAGCGCTGCGCCAGGTTGTACAAGCCCGCCTTGAACGGCTGCGGCTCTTCCTGATTGCCGCGGGTTCCCTCGGGGAAAATGATGAGGGAATCACCCCCGGCCAGTGCATCGATCAGCGGCTGCAGCGGGTCCTCTTCGCCCTTGCGTTCGCGTTCCACGTAGACAGCGTTGAACACGGCGGTGGTAATCCATTGCTTGAACGGTGTCCGGGTCCAATAGTCGCGCGCGGCGATCGGGCGGGTGATGCTGCGCAGCTCCTGGGGCAACGCAGCCCAGATCATGACCAGATCGGCGTGACTCTGGTGGTTGGCAAAGTAGATCCGCTGCTCGGCCTTCGGCGGGCATCCCACCCAACGGGCCTGGGCGCCGGTCAGCACCCGGATCAGGCCCAGCAGAAACAGGCTCATCAGTTTGGCCAGCATGGCCGCCATGATACGACGGTGCAGGTTACGGAACCTGGCTGTCACCCATACGGGCCACGATGGTGCCGGCCCGGCTGCTCAGATAGGGGGAGTTCGGCGTCTTTTCGAAAAAACGCGGCCTGGGCAGCATGACCGCCAGACGGGCTGCCTCCCAGTGGTTCAGTTGGGCGGCGCTCTTGCGGAAATAGTGCCTGGCCGCCGCTTCGGCGCCGAAGACCCCTTCGCCCCATTCAACACTGTTGAGGTAGATCTCCAGGATGCGGGATTTGGGCAGGAACGCCTCCAGTGCCAGTGTCAGCACCAGCTCCTGTCCTTTGCGGAGCAGGGTGCGCTCGCCGGAAAGCAGCAGATTCTTGGCCAACTGCTGGGTGATGGTCGAGCCGCCGACCAGCTTGGCGGAGCGAACCGTCTGTCCGGGACGGGCCTGGGCGGCACGGCGGGCAGCCTGTTCTTCTGCGCGGCTGTTTTTTTGCCAGGCCTGTTCGATGGCCCCCCATTCCACCCCGCCGTGGTTGGTGAAATCACCGTCTTCCGAGGCGATGACGGCGCGCTTGAGCGAGTCCGAAATCTGGTGATACGGTACCCACTGCTGGCGCCAGCGCAAGCTGCCCGTGGTCGCAAGTCGCCAGGCTTCGGACCGTTGAAAGCTCGTCGACTGTGGATCGAGGACCGCCATGACCGCGATTCGACCGACAAAAAAGAACTGCAGCGACAGGAAGGCAAGAACCAGCCAGAGCGTCACCGATCCGGCCTGGCGCAATGGCGAACGGGTCTTCATGGGAGCGCCGCGCCTTCGAGCAGGGCACGCAACTCCCTCAGGACCTGGCCTGACGGCGGGCGCACGCCGCGCCAGATGGCAAAAGCCTCGGCAGCCTGTTCGACCAGCATGCCCAGTCCGTCGCGGGCGATGGCGCCATGGTGCTGCGCCCACGACAGAAAACCCTGCGCGGGGGGGCCGTACATCATGTCGACGGCGAGGGTTCCGGTTTGCAGGACTTGTGAGGGAACCGGAATGGCGCCGCCGGACAGGCTGCTCGCGGTACCGTTGATCACCACATCAAATGGCTCGCGCCATGACGCGTCTTGCAAGGCACATGCCGTCAACGCTGCGCCGCGCTGGTCGGCCAGATCCTGATGGCGCCTGACCAGAATGCTGGCCTTCTCCGGGGTGCGGTTGGTGACCGTGATGCGCACAGCGCCCGCTTCGATCAAAGGGCCGAGCACGCCGGCACTGGCTCCGCCCGCACCGATCAGCAGCACAGAGCGGCCCGCGAGCGAAAAGCCAGCGTTGTGGGTGATGTCGGCGACCAGACCGACCCCGTCGGTGTTGTCGGCGTGAATGCCATCGGCGTCGAATCGCAGCGTGTTGGCTGCGCCAGCCAGACGGACGGCCGCACTGGCCTGGTCCGCCAGGGCCGCAGCTTCCTGTTTGAAAGGCACCGTGATGTTGCAGCCGCGGCCACCGTGCGCACGAAGTTGCCCGATGGCTTGGGCAAAGCCTTCCAGGGGCACCAGCATGCGGTCGTAGCGTACCGGTTCGCCGGTCAGTTCGGCGAACCGGCTGTGAATCCAGGGCGAGCGGCTGTGTGCCACCGGGTTGCCCATGACGCAGTAGAAATCCATGGAAGCGTCCTCACCGGCTTTCAACGGGATGTCAGCCGGGTTTCCAGGGTGTCATCCCGGGTGAACTTGAATCGTGACACCACCACAATCTGGTCTGCCCGGCGGCGCATGGCGGCATTGAACGGACCAAATGGTGCTGCACCCCGCGCGATAGCCTGGGCGCGCCGATCCAGTGTTTTGCTCCCTGACGACTCCACCACCTCGGTTTCCAGCACCCGCCCATCGTGGTTGACGGTCACGATCATGGTGAGCTCGCCGTAGAGTTTTCTGCCGGCAGTCTCGGGAAACTGTTCGGTTCCCCGCTCTTCGATCTTGCGACGCAGGCTGTCGTAGTAGACGGCATAGACCTCCTCGCGCGTCGCCGGGCTGATGTAGCGCCGCTTGGGCCGCGCATTCTCCTCGTTGATGCGGCGCTCGATCTCGGCCAGCATTTTCTGAAGCTGCCGGCGCTTGTCTTCGGTCGCCTGGGCCTGGGGATTCTCCTGATTCTTGCGTTCGTCCTGACGGGGCAGGGTTGCCAGCTCACGGCGGATGTCGGCCAGCATGGTCATCTGCTGTTCCTGCAGGGCGTCAATGCGGCGCTGCATGTCCTCGAAGGAATCACCCGCCTCCAGCTGCACCGATGGGGGTAACGGCGTTGTCGCACGACCCCGCTCGGCGTCACCGCCACCGGCCAGCGAGGCCTGGGCAATGGCTTGCGCCTTTTCGGGACGTTCCCGGGTCTGGGCATTGACGAGGATGACCTCCAGCGGGGTGTCCTGAAAAACCCGGTTGAAGCCCTCCGGATCGACGAAACGGATCGTCAGCAGCACGGCATGGAGGGCAACCGAAAACGTCAACGCCCACTGCAGGGTGCTCAAGCGGCCGAGAAAAGTTCGCACGATCACGGGGCCGGATTATCCTGCGGTGGCACCGGTGCCTCGTCCAAGTCGACGGCAATGGCCAGCGGTCCGGCGACCTCGTCGTCCTCGCCGCTTTCGCCCGTCTCGGCAGCGATCGGATGGTCCAGCAGGGCCACGACCGTGCCGGACAGGTCCAGCGCGATCTCGTCGGCCGCACCCAGCTGCACCCGTACCCGGGCGCCCCGCGAAAGGTTCTGACCGCCGAGCACCGGAAAGACGAGTGGAAGCGTATCGGCGCGGACCAGCCAGGCACCACCGGGCGCCTCGCGGACGAGGCTGGCATCCAGTTCGCGAATACCCTGCTGCTGCACATATTTGAGCGTCCAGAAGCGCTCCATCGCCGCCTGGTAGGCGTTGTAGGCGGTGTAGGCCGCGTCGAAAGCGCTGATGATCGAAAAGAGCTCGGCATCCTTGGGCTTGAAGGGCGCTGCGAGCGCTGCCGCCCGGCCATGACGCACGCAGGCAAGTATCTGCCACTGGTTGACCAGGTCGGTGTAGCGGCGCAGGGGCGATGTGCTCCAGGCGTAGCTCCTGACGCCAATGCCAGCATGTGGCAACGCCTTGGTTCCCATGCGCACCTTCACGCCCGGCGCCAGACTGGCCTGGCTGCGATAGATGGCCGGCACCCCGAGCTCCGCCATCCAGTTGCCCCAAGTGCTGTTGGCCAGGATCATGGCCTCGGCGACGATCAGGTCCAGCGGTTCACCGCGCCGGCGGGTGGTGATGCGTACGGTCTCTTCACCCGTGGGTTCGCCTTCGTTGCCTTCAAGGCGGAAGGTGTAATCAGGGCGGTTGAACGTCTCGGGCTTGCCGCGGACCGCTTCGCGGCGGGCCTTCAGGGATTGTGCCAGACGATATAAAAAAGATAGCGTTTCGCGACCTATTTGCGCTGGGTATTGACCGTTTTCATGCTCAAAGCGCGGATTTTCGAGCCATTCGGCTGTTACCACCGCGTCCAGCTGGTCGTGGCGCAGATTGGCCGCGATCGGCACCCGTTCGATGCGGGTTTCCGATCCCGTGATTTCGAGAGTGGCTTCATCCAGGGTGACATACAGCGACAGCGCAGGGACGGCGCGCCCCTCGGAAAGGGTGTATTCCTGAACCACCTCGTCGGGCAACATGGTGATTTTGTAGCCCGGCATGTAAACCGTCGACAGGCGCTGGCGACAGACAAGGTCGATGGGGCTGCCGGCCGCAATGGCCAAGGCCGGCGCGGCAATGTGTATGCCGAGCACCACCGTGCCGCTGCCCAGGCCCTGAACCGAAAGGGCGTCGTCGATTTCCGTGGTGTGGGAGTCATCGATCGAATAGGCCTGCACCGGTGCCAGAGGCAGTTCCTCAGTGATCGCGGGCGCCCGCATCGGCGCAAAGCCGACGCCACGCGGGAAAAACTCGAACAGGAAGCGCTGCCAGTGAAAAGCGTAGGCCGATGTGATGGCGCCAGCGCGCTGCAGCAGAGCCAGCGGTGCCGTCTGGGTAGCACGACTGGCTTCCACGACGGCCTTGTATTCGGGCGCGTTCTTGTCCGGACGGAACAGGATGCGGAACAGCTGCTCGCGTACCGGGCCCGGGCACGTGCCGGCGGCCAGCGCGCCGGCCCATTCGCTGACCTGCTGGGCGACAAGGCGCCGCTTTTCTATGGCGGCCAGCGCTTGCTGCACGATTTCGGCCGGAGCTTTGCGGAACCGACCCTTGCCGGCGCGTCGGAAGTAGTGTGGCGCCTCAAAAAGGCACAGCAGCGCTGCCGCCTGCTCGGTAGCCGTAGCGGTCGAGCCAAAGTAGTCGCGCGCCAGTTCCGCGAATCCGAACTCCTCCTGTGGAGCGCATTCCCAGGCCAGTGACAGCTCGACTTCCGCAGCAGCCTGACGCGCCTGCGTCAGCAGTTCGGCCGGCGCCGGCTTTTCAAACCGCAGCAGCAGATTCGCCGCCTTGACTTTGACCCGTTTGCCACTGTCGAGCTCGACCTGGGCGCTGCTGTCGGCCTCCGACAGCACCCGTCCGGCGTGAAATTTCCCGGCTTCTTCAAACAATACATACATGACCAGGATTGTCCCATGGGGCCGTTACCGCGCCGGTCATCACAAGTCCAGGAACTCCAGCACTTCGTCGATATGGTCGTCGAAATCGGACAGCGCATGATCGCTGGCAGCCAGCAACTTGCGGCGGGCTGAGGGGTGGCGCGCGACCATCTCGCGCCAGTCCAGTACTTCATCGCCCTGTGCAGCCACCAGGAAAATCCGTTGCGGGTCGGGGTCCGCGGCGGCCTCGAGCGAACGCAGTTCGTCCACATACTCTGGCATGAAAAAGAAGCGCTCCTTGCTGTTGTGCCACGCTGTCTGCTCGCCGATATGTCGTGCCAGATCGCGTGCCGGGTGAACCGCCGGGTTCAGCAGCACTGCCCGGCAGCCGGTCTGACGGGCGACCCAGGCGGCGTAGAACCCGCCCAAGGACGAGCCGATCACTGCCATCGTTTCCCTGGGCCAGGTGGCAATCCCGCTGAGTACGCCGGCCATCGCCGCTTGCGGCGACGGGGGCAGTTGCGGACACGACCAGACCACTTCGGGGTGGGTCTCGCGGACCCGTTGCCCGACTTTGAGCGCTTTCATCGACTGGGGCGAGGAGCGAAATCCGTGCAGATACAGCAGGTGGGTGGTGCGCATGGGTCCATGATAGGCGTGACCGGAGCGCTGGCGCAGGATAATCGGGAATGCCCATCGTGATCGACAAACCGTCTCTCTGGCAGCGGCTGGCCCCGCATTTGCGCGGCTATGACGGCCCGCTGGCCTTCGTTGTCTTCGCGCTGTGCTGCACGGGCCTGCTGATCATGTATTCGGCGGGCTACGACCACGGGACCCGCTTCGTCGATCATGGCCGCAACATGCTCATTGCCGCGCTGGTGATGTTTGTGGTGGCACAGATCCCGCCTCAGCGCCTGATGACCTTGGCGGTGCCGCTGTACGCCCTGGGCGTTGCTTTGCTGATCGCCGTGGTGCTTTTCGGCATCTCCAAGAAGGGGGCCAAACGCTGGGTCAACATCGGCGTCGTCATACAGCCCAGCGAGATCCTGAAAATTGCGGTGCCACTGGTGCTGGCCTGGTGGTTCCAGAAGCGCGAGGGGCAGCTCAGGCCGCTGGATTTTGCGGTGGCCGGGATGCTGCTGGCGGTCCCGGTGGCCTTGATCATGAAACAGCCCGACCTGGGAACGTCGCTGCTGGTGCTCGGCGCCGGGCTGTCGGTGATATTTTTTGCCGGACTCAGTTGGCGCCTGGTGATACCCCCTGTGGTGCTGGGACTGTTGGGAATCGGTCTTCTGGTGGCCTTTGAGCCTTCGATCTGCGCCGAAGGCGTTCGCTGGCCCGTATTGCGGGAGTACCAGCAGAACCGTGTCTGCACGCTGCTCGATCCCACGCGTGATCCCCTGGGCAAGGGCTTTCATATCATCCAGGGCATGATCGCCATTGGCTCTGGTGGAATGCTGGGCAAGGGGCTGATGCAAGGTACCCAGACCCACTTGGAGTTCATTCCCGAGCGTACGACCGATTTCATTTTTGCGGCCTATTCGGAGGAATTCGGACTGGCGGGCAATCTGGTGCTGATCGGCCTGTTCATCTTCCTGGTGGTCCGGGCATTGACGATTGCTCTGGAGGCGCCGACCCTTTTTTCGCGCTTGCTGGCGGGTGCGGTCGCGATGATCTTTTTCTCCTACGCTTTCGTCAACATGGGGATGGTCAGCGGCATCCTGCCGGTGGTGGGTGTCCCATTGCCCTTCATCAGCTATGGCGGTACCGCGATGGTGACACTGGGCCTGTGCCTGGGGATTCTGATGTCCATTGCCAAATCCAAACGCCTGGTGCAAAGCTGAGAGGGCACGATGACAGCCAGCAGACCGGACCACAACACGGCGTCAGTACCCATTCCCGTAGGCATTGTCGGGGTGGGCAATATGGGTGGGGCCATGGCCGGGCGCTTGCTGGAGCTGGGTTGGACGGTGCGGGTGTGTGACCTTGTCGATGCCCGCGTTCAGCCGCTGCAGGCGCTAGGCGCCGTAGCATGTGCCAACGGCGCTGCCGTCGCTGACGGCGCGGGCGCCGTGATCGTGGCGGTCGTTGACGCAGCGCAGACGCGGGAGGTCCTGTTCGGTGCCGGTGGGGTCGCCGAAGGTCTGGCGGCCGGCGCGGCGGTGCTGCTGTGTCCGACGATCGGTGCGGACGATGTCGTCCGTATTGGCCTGCGCTTGCAGGAGCGCGGCCTGACGGTGATTGACGCGCCGATGTCGGGTGGCCCGGCGCGTGCGCGAGAAGGCAGCATGAGCCTGATGGTGGCCTGTTCCGACCCCGTTTTTTCCGCCCATCAACCACTGCTGCAGGCCTTGTCGTCACGGGTTTTTCGGGTTGGGAGCCGTCTGGGTGATGGCGCCCGGACCAAATTGGTCAACAACCTGCTTGCCGGCACCAACCTGGTGGCCGCCTGCGAAGCCCTGGCACTGGCTCAGGCCTGGGGACTGGACCTGTCGGTCACACTGGATGTGATCGAGCAATCCAGCGGCCAGAGTTGGATCGGTGGGGACCGGTTGCGGCGCGTGCTGGCCGGTGACGCCGCGCCCCGCGCGCACCTGAGTCTGCTGGCCAAAGACACCCGCCTGGCCATGGAGGGGGCCACAAGTTCGGGTTTTCACGGCCCCCTGGGTGCTGCTGTGGCGTCCGTGTTCGCGCGCGCCTGTGACGATGGCCTGGCCGGGGAAGACGATTCGGTGCTGTTTCGGCACATCGCAAAAAGCTGAACTGGCGATGCCAAACCGCCACAGCGGCGTGCAATGCCACACGCGGCATGGGGCGGCGCTTGCGCCGCTGCGTCGTGCCGCGCCACAATGCGAAAGCGCCAACTGTGCCTTGGCGAAATCAGGAGAAACCGATGGCAGGCAAGTTCGTTCTGAAGAAGTCCAAGAACAGCAAATTCTTTTTTACCCTGAATGCGTCCAACGGCCAGACGCTGTTGACCAGCGAGATGTACGAGGCCAAGGCCAGCGCGCTCAACGGCATCGAGTCCGTCAAGAAAAATTCTGGCGACGACGCCCGATATGCTCGCCTGAACGGCAAGGACGGGTCACCCTATTTCACGCTCAAGGCGGGCAACGGGCAGGTCATCGGCCAAAGCCAGATGTACGCCAGTGAGAAGGCGCGCGACGACGGCATTGCCTCCTGCAAGTCCAACGGGCCCGGTGCCGTCACGGACGACCAGAGCGCCGCCTGAGCCCCGGTGCTCGATGGCGAAAGGCCGCACTGCGGCCTTTTTTTCTTTCGCTGCCTACAATCGCTGAATGATTTCGCGCGAACCGACCATTGAACGCCTGGACCAGGCCCGGACCTTGTTGCTGGAGCCGTTTGGTCTGACCGAACGCCATCTGGCCAAGGCGCTGGCCACCATTGCGGCGCATCGTGTCGACGATGCCGACCTGTACTTTCAGTACACCCGCAGCGAAGGCTGGAGCCTGGAGGAGGGTATTGTCAAGACAGGCTCTTTCAGCATCGACCAGGGATTCGGTGTCCGAGCCGTCAGTGGCGAGAAAACCGCCTTCGCCTATTCGGATGACATCTCGGAGTCCTCGTTGATGGATGCGGCCCGAACGGTGCGGACGATCGCGGCCGCCGGTCAGGGAGGCCGGGTCAGGGCGCCAACCCGCCGCGTGGCCCCCAGCCGGACCTTGTATGACGGCAGCGATCCGATCGCAACGCTCGACAGCACGGCCAAGGTCGCATTGCTGGGCCGGGTTGAACAGATGGCGCGGGCGAAGGATCCACGCATTGTCCAGGTGATGGCTGGCCTCGCCAGCGAATACGACGTGGTGATGGTCATGCGTTCGAATGGCACCCTGGGTGCCGACGTACGACCCTTGGTCCGCCTGTCGGTCACGGTAATTGCCGAGCAGGGGGGGCGTCGCGAGCTGGGTTCCGGCGGTGGCGGCGGCCGCTTTGGTCTGGCCTGGTTCGATGACCAGCGGCTGGCTGAGTACGTGGATGCGGCTGTTCAGGCGGCGTTGACCAACCTGCAGTCGCGGCCGGCGCCAGCGGGTGAAATGTCGGTGGTTCTGGGCCCCGGCTGGCCCGGGGTTTTGCTGCATGAGGCCGTCGGGCACGGTCTGGAAGGGGACTTCAACCGCAAGGGCTCCAGCGCCTTCAGTGGACGCATCGGTCAACGCGTCGCGGCCAAAGGGGTGACCGTGCTTGATGACGGAACCATCGCCGATCGACGGGGCAGCCTCAACCTGGACGACGAAGGCTGCCCGACGCAGCGCAATGTGCTGATTGAGGACGGAATCTTGCGCGGCTACATCCAGGATGCGATGAACGCCCGCCTCATGGGGGTGGCGCCGACCGGAAACGGGCGGCGGGAGAGTTATGCCCATCTGCCGATGCCCCGCATGACCAATACCTACATGCTGGGCGGCGAGCGGGACCCGGCCGAGATTCTGGCCAGTATCAAGCGCGGGCTGTATGCCACCAACTTCGGCGGCGGCCAGGTCGATATCACCAGCGGCAAATTCGTTTTCAGTGCGAGTGAGGCGTTCTGGGTAGAAAACGGCCGAATTCAGTACCCGGTCAAGGGAGCGACCCTGGTCGGCAGCGGCCCGGAGTCGCTGAAGAAGGTTTCGTTGATCGGCAATGACCTGCGACTCGATACCGGCGTCGGAACCTGCGGCAAGGAAGGCCAGAGTGTGCCCGTCGGTGTGGGCCAGCCGACGCTGCGCATCGACGGACTGACGGTGGGCGGAACTGCCTGACCGTGGGCCGGACGCCCCGGTGTTGTCGGCGAAGGCCGCTCTGTCAGGAAACGATGGGCACTCCTGTGCTACATTGACGCCATGGTGAGTCGCTTCGCTTTCTACTTTTACTTTTGGTTCTCTGTCCTTGGCGGACGAGAGGCGAAGCTGTAGATTGCCGACCCCTCGATGACAACCGCCGCAGCCACCAGGCCCGGCGGTTTTCTGTTTTTTGACCCATCGTTTTTTCAGTTCCAGGAGCAGCCCATGAGCACCAAACCGACCAAAGCCACCGATGTCTGGCAATCGCATCCGGCCGACCGAACCAGCGAGACCGACGATCAACGTATTCAGGACATCACCGTGCTGCCGCCTCCGGAACACCTCATCCGCTTCTTCCCCATTCGCGGCACGGCCGTTGAAAGGCTTATTGGCGACACCCGGCGCCATATCCAGAAGATCATGGCCGGAAAAGACGACCGTTTGCTGGTTGTGATCGGGCCGTGCTCCATTCACGACCCCGCGGCAGCGCTGGAATATGCCCGGCGCCTGAAACCCTTGCGTGACCGCTATGCCGATACCCTGGAAGTGGTGATGCGGGTCTACTTCGAAAAGCCCCGCACGACCGTCGGCTGGAAGGGGCTGATCAACGATCCCTACCTGGACGAAAGCTGCCGCATCGACGAAGGTTTGCGGATCGCGCGCCAGTTGCTGATCGAGATCAACCGCCTGGGCTTGCCGGCCGGCAGTGAGTTCCTCGACGTGATCAGCCCCCAGTACATTGGCGACCTCATCGCCTGGGGCGCCATCGGTGCGCGAACCACGGAAAGCCAGGTGCATCGCGAACTGGCTTCCGGCCTGTCGGCGCCGATCGGTTTCAAAAACGGAACCGACGGCAACATCAAGATTGCTACCGATGCCATCCAGGCCGCAGCCCGGGGGCATCATTTCCTGTCGGTGCATAAAAACGGGCAGGTCGCCATCGTGCGCACCAACGGCAACAAGGATTGCCATGTGATCCTGCGCGGCGGCAAGAGCACCAACTATGACGCTGCCAGTGTGGCTGCGGCATGCAAGGAGCTGGAGGCAACCCGCCTGCGACCTTCGCTCATGGTCGATTGCAGCCATGCCAACAGCAGCAAGCAGCACGAACGCCAGCTGGAAGTGGCCCGTGACATTGCCGGTCAGTTGAGCGCAGGCTCGCACCAGGTGTTCGGTGTGATGATCGAGAGCCACATTCGTGCCGGCGCGCAGAAGTTCACCCCGGGCAAAGACGAGGTGTCTGCTCTGGAATACGGCAAGAGCATCACGGATGCCTGCCTGGGCTGGGAAGACTCGGAAACCGCCTTGCAAATCCTTGCTGCGGGGGTCAAGGCGCGCCGCGGGCAGTGAACCCCGGTGGGCAGGGGCGGTGTTTCTTGCCCGAAATCAAGAAAACCGCACCGCCTCGCAGCCGAACCGACGTTTTGCCCTATGGCGGCATTACAGTACCGGACAGTGATTTGTGACGCAGGAGAGTAAAGATGCACAGTTTTGTCCGGGTGTTCGTGGATGCCGACCATGACTACCGTTTTGATCTGGAAGAAGTCCAGCCCATGCCCCACGAGGCGGCGCGGTTGTGGCTGGACCAGCAGTTCACAACGCTGGAATGCGAGCCGCTTCGCGCCAGTGGCAAAGTCCTTCTGGCGGACAAGGTACTGGTCATTGCACAGGCAGCCGGCCCCACCCGACTGGCCGATGCGACCTGGGGAGGCGCGTTTGCCCGCGCAGTCAGCGGCGCATTGGCCAAGCCGGCGGTCACGGTCGATCTGGCCACCATGGCGGTGTCCTTCTGACCCGCCCGCAGGCGCTTCGCAGGTGCCTGGGTGCCGCAAAAGAGGCGATTCCAGGCTATTTCAGGCACTACCCAGCGTAAAACGGTCTTTTATTGCTACTGAATTTGTAGTGCTTTGAGCAGGCGGTCGTGAATGCTGCCAAACCCGCCGTTGCTCATGCACAGCAGGTGGTCGCCCGGTCGGGCGCAGCGGGTGATTTCGGCCACCAGTCGGTTCAGATCGTCGGCAACATGGGCGCGGTCCCCCATGGGCACCAGGGCGGCGCGGGCGTCCCAGTCCAGTCCGCCGCTGTGGCAGAACGCCAGATCGGCACCCTCCAGGCTCCAGGGTAGCTGGGATTTCATCGTGCCCAGTTTCATGGTGTTGCTGCGGGGCTCAAAGATCGCCAGGATGCGGCCTTGGGACCCGATCTGCCGCCGCAACCCGTCCACCGTGGTGCGGATCGCGGTCGGATGGTGGGCAAAGTCGTCATAAACCGTGATGCCACGGACGGTGCCCCGCACTTCCATGCGGCGGCGGACGTTCTGGAAACGCCCCAGCGCGTTGGCCGCAACGGCGGGTGGCACGCCGACATGTTCGGCTGCGGCAATGGCGGCCAGCGCATTGAGCTGGTTGTGGACCCCGCCGAGTTGCCATGCCACCGTGCCCACGTGATCGCCGTGGCGGACCACATCAAACCGGCCCGGTTCGCCATGGGCCTGAAAATCGCTGACGGCCGCCCCGAAGCTGCGCACCTCGCTCCAGCAACCCTGGCTCAGCACGCGGGCCAGGCTTTCTTCCAGTCCGTTGACCACGATGCGCCCGGTGGATGGGACGGTTCGCAGCAAATGATGGAATTGCCGTTCGATAGCGGCAAGATCAGGGAAGATGTCCGCGTGATCGAACTCCAGATTGTTCAAAATGGTGGTTCGGGGCCGATAGTGGACGAACTTGCTGCGCTTGTCGAAAAATGCGGTGTCGTACTCGTCGGCTTCGATGACGAACGCGGGCCCCCAAGTTCCGCCGCTGCGCTGGTCGCTGCCCCCCGAGGGGGCTGATCCGTCTTGGGGACGGCCCGGCGCCGGCTCGCCGGGCCCCCACGCTCCCCCGCTGCGCGGGTCGCTGCCCCCCGAGGGGGCTGATCCGTCCTGGGGGCGGGCCTGCGGTCCACCCAGGCGAGCGGAGACGCCGAAGTTGAGTGGAACGCCGCCGACCAGGAAGCCGGGGTGGAGGCCCGCCTCTTCGAGAATCCAGGCAAGCATGGACGTGGTGGTGGTCTTGCCGTGGGTGCCGGCGACTGCCAGTACGTGGCGGCCTTGCAAAACCTGCGCCGACAGCCATTGGGGGCCACTGGTGTAGGGCGCGCCCGCGTCAAGGATGGCTTCCATGAGGGGAAACTTCGGCTTGCCGTCGGCACGCCGGCTGCGGCTGACGACGTTGCCGATCACAAACATGTCGGGCCGCAGCGCCATCTGGTCGGCATCAAAACCTTCGATCAGTTCGATGCCCAGAGCCCGCAACTGGTCGCTCATCGGGGGGTAGACGCCCGCGTCACAGCCGGTGACCGTGTGGCCAGCCTCCCGCGCGAGGGCGGCAAGCCCGCCCATGAAGGTGCCACAGATGCCAAGAATATGAATGTGCATGGGCCGATTCTAGGGTTGCCAGGTACCGTCAGACGGGTCGGCGCCGCGCCCTGGCAGCCAAACCGCCCCCCGATCGCCGTTTTGGTTCATTTTGAGGTCGTACCCAGCGTAGAAAGGTCATCTGATGCTATGAAAAATAAAGTTGTCGTGCGCCTGTCGATGAATATCCTCCTGCCCGAAATGCGAATTTCGCCCTCGTTGGTGCGATCCGTCATCAAGAAACGGCGTGCAGTTTGTGGGCTCACCCGCTGCCCATGACCGCAAGCGACCGGGGATTCGTGGCAGCGGGCACAATCGCTCCCATGGACAACGCACAAAGCGAACTGGCTCATGTCGCAGCGCGGCTGGTGGTGCAGGACGGGCTCGGGATGGGCGCAGCGAAGCGGCAAGCCCTGCGGGAGTTACGCCTGCCGCCACGAACCGCCTTGCCGGACAACGACACGGTCGAAGCCGCGGTGCGCGACTATATTGCCGTGTTCTGTGCGGACACCCAGCCTCGGGAATTGCAGAGCCTGCGCGAGCTGGCCTTGACCTGGATGGAGCGGCTGCAGGAGTTTCGGCCTCATATCGGTGGGGCGGTGTGGTCTGGGATTGCCACCAGAAATAGCGACATTTATCTGCAATTGTTCTGTGATGATCCGAAATCGGCGGAAATCGCATTGATTGACAAAGGTCTGGCGTACCAGGTCACCCGGGTGACGGGATTCCAGGGCGATCCCGTCGACGCGCTCAGTCTGCAGGTGCGCTGTGACGCGCTGGCCCAACACGTGGGGATACATCTGATGATTCATGACCACGATGATCTTCGTGGCGCGCTGCGCGCCGACCGTCAGGGGAGGCGGCCGCGGGGTGATCGTGCGGCGCTGCTCCAGCGAATGGGTCAGGACGCGCCGTGACCACTCCCGCCCACTCAATACCGGCTGAAGTCGGTTCCCGCCGCCGCTGGCTGATGTCCGGAGTTGCATTGGCAGCCGCTGGCGCCGGCGCCGGCCTCGCCTGGTGGCGCTACCGATTGCCTGCCGTCGACGAGGGTGTTGCCTCACTGGTCTGGGCCCTCAAACTTCCCCAACCCGACGGCGCCTTGCTGGATTTGCGCCGGTTTCAGGGGCGTCCGCTGGTGGTGAACTTCTGGGCGACGTGGTGTCCGCCCTGTATCGAGGAGCTTCCCCTTTTGAACGACTTTTATCGTCAAAACATCGCAAAAGGATGGCAAGTTGTTGGTATCGCCGTCGATCGTGACGAGGCGGTTGCAGCTTTTCTCGCGCGCCAGCCGCTCGCGTTTCCTGTCGCCATAGCCGGATCGTCCGGTGCGGAACTGGGCAAGCAGCTGGGCAATCTGTCCGGCGGATTGCCGTTTACCGTTGTCTTTGGCGCGGACGGAAGGGTGCAGCACCGTAAAATGGGCAAGGTTTCCGCAGACGACCTGCGCTCCTGGGTGGCGCTCGCATCGTCTTGATCGCCATCGTGATGGGCGCAAATCACTGCGTTTCATGGGAATTGTCTGAAATTGACGGAAATTGATGTAAATTCCAGGCAAGTCATCTTTTGGAGACCACAATGGATTTACGCAAGCTCAAAACGCTGATCGATCTGGTTTCGGAGTCCAACGTATCCGAGCTGGAAATCACCGAAGCCGAGGGGAAGGTCCGTATCGTCAAGGCGGTCCCTTCGGCAGGCGCACCCGTGGTCATGGCAGCAGCCCCGTCCGCACCGGGGGCCGTGTTGCCAGCGGCTCCCGTCGCGTCAGCACTGACTGCCGTCGGCCCCTTGCCGACCGAGCCGGTTGCCGCAGCGCCGGAGCAAGTCGCAGGCCACCTGGTCAAGTCGCCGATGGTCGGCACCTTCTACCGCAGCGCCAGCCCGGGTTCTGCCCCGTTTGTCGAACTGGGCAGCGCCGTGAAGGAAGGTGACACCTTGTGCATCATCGAGGCCATGAAGATCCTTAACGAGATTGAGGCTGACAAGAGTGGTACGGTGACGAAGATTCTGGGCGAAAACGGTCAGGCGGTCGAATATGGTCAACCCCTTTTCATCATCGAGTAACCCGGTCCGCGAAAGCGCAATGTTCAAGAAAATTCTGATCGCCAACCGGGGCGAGATCGCACTGCGTATCCAGCGTGCCTGCCGGGAGCTCGGAATCAAGGCGGTCATGGTCTATTCGGAGGCCGACCGCGACGCGAAATACGTCAAGCTGGCCGACGAAGCGGTCTGTATCGGGCCCGCAGCGTCGTCGCTGAGCTACCTGAACATGCCGGCCATCATTTCCGCCGCGGAGGTAACGGATGCGGAGGCCATACACCCCGGCTACGGATTCCTGAGTGAAAACGCCGACTTTGCCGAACGGGTGGAGCGCAGCGGCTTTCAGTTCATCGGGCCGACCCCGGAGTCCATCCGCATCATGGGTGACAAGGTGGCTGCCAAGCAGGCCATGATTCGTGCTGGCGTACCGTGTGTCCCGGGTTCAGACGGTGAACTGCCGGAAGACCCGGTGCAGATCCGCCGGATTGCCAAGACGATCGGATATCCGGTCATCATCAAGGCCGCCGGCGGTGGCGGCGGGCGCGGCATGCGGGTAGTGCACACCGAAGCGGCGCTCATCAACGCAGTCCAGATGACACGCTCCGAGGCAGGGGCGGCGTTCGGCAATCCGGCGGTCTACATGGAAAAATTCCTGCAGAACCCGCGCCATATCGAGATCCAGATTCTGGCCGACAAGTACAAGAACGCTGTCTATCTGGGCGAGCGGGACTGTTCGATGCAACGGCGCCACCAGAAAGTGATCGAAGAGGCACCGGCCCCTGGCATCGCGCGTCGTCTGATCGAACGTATTGGCGACCGGTGTGTGGCGGCGTGCAAGAAAATCGGCTACCGCGGCGCGGGAACCTTCGAGTTTCTTTACGAAGACGGCGAGTTCTACTTCATCGAAATGAACACCCGGGTCCAGGTGGAACACCCCGTGACCGAATGGGTCACCGGTGTAGACATTGTCCGCACACAGATTCTGGTCGCCGCCGGGGAAAAGCTTCCTTTCACCCAGCGCCAGATCCAGATGCGCGGACATGCCATCGAATGCCGGGTGAATGCCGAGGATCCCTACAAGTTCACACCCTCTCCGGGTCGGATCACCCTCTGGCATGCGCCGGGCGGTCCGGGGGTGCGGGTGGACTCCCACGCCTATCACAATTACTTTGTTCCGCCGAACTACGATTCGATGATCGGCAAAATCATTGTCTTCGGCGACACCCGCGAACAGGCGCTGGCGCGCATGCAGACCGCCCTGGCGGAGACGGTCGTCGAAGGAATCAAGACCAATATTCCCCTGCACCGCGACCTGATGGTGGATGCCAAGTTCATGGCGGGTGGAACCAACATCCATTATCTGGAGCACTGGCTCGAACACCGCGCACGGTGATGCACCGCTGCTGCTGAGGCGACGGACCTCGGTCCGACGCTCGGGTTGTATCGGTCGCCGTGTTCCCACTTCTGGAAAATCCTCCCATGTTTGAACTCGCGCTACAGTGCCCCGAAGACCGAGTCGAGCCGATCGGCGAAGCGCTGGATGCGCTGGATGCCCTGAGTGTTTCGGTGGAAGACGCCGACGCCGATACGGATGCCGAACTGGCCCTGTTCGGAGAACCGGGTATGCCGGCGCCCGCCGATGGCTGGCAGCGCTCGCGGGTGAGGGCGCTGTTTCATTCGGCGGCTGCCGCCAGCGACGCGGCGCAGTTGCTGGCCGCCCAGGATTTTTTCGTTGGGTGCCAGGTGGTGTCGGTGGCCGAAGTCCCCGACCAGGATTGGGTCCGGTTGACCCAGTCGCAGTTCTCGCCGGTCGAGATCACCCCCCGTTTCTGGATTGTTCCGACCTGGCATGAGCCGCCCGCCGGAGCCCGCGAGGTCATCCGACTGGACCCGGGGCTCGCCTTCGGGACGGGTACCCATCCGACAACACGCATGTGTCTGCGATGGATTGCCACGCGGCCTTTGCCGGGTCCCCGCGTGCTCGACTATGGATGTGGATCGGGAATCTTGGCCATTGGTGCGGCGCTGATGGGGGCCGCCGACGTAGACGCGGTCGATATCGATCCCGCTGCCGTGACCTCCACGGGCCAAAACGCCCACGCGAACGGAGTTGTGTTGCGCGCGGGTTCTCCGGAACTGGCCAGCGGTCACTACGATCTGGTGCTGGCCAACATACTGGCAACACCGCTGAAGGTGCTCGCGCCGCTGCTGTGTGCTCACGTCGCGTCGGGCGGCGCGCTGGTGCTTGCCGGCATTCTGGAGCGCCAGGCTGACGAATTGATCGAGGCTTATCGACCCTGGGCGGCCCTGCACGTCGCAGATCGGGAAGAAGGCTGGATTCTCATGGCGGCGCAGTGTTGATTGAGCCGGGGCGCTCCGTACAATGGGTTGCCGATGAACATGATCACCCGCTGCCCCTCGTGCGCGACGATGTTCAAGGTCGTTCCGGACCAGTTGCGCATCTCCGAAGGGTGGGTGCGCTGCGGGCACTGTGGCGATGTATTCGACGCCCGGTTGTACCTGAAGGACTCCGTGAGTCCGGAGCCGAGCCGCACACCCGGGCCTGCCGTATCGCCCGGTGAGCAGCCCGATCCGGCGCAGGTTGCGACCCGGTCGGTTCCGACCGGTACTGCCACTGCAGCACCGTCATCGCGGGCCGATACCACCGCGAGCCGCCCGGCTCCGGCAGCACCCGATATCGATTTTGCTGATTGGGGCAATGCGCAGCCCGCCGCTCGGGTGGAGCCTGCGCCTGTCGCAGCGCGCGCCACCGTCGCCTCGGCGCCGGCAATTGCGCCAGCCGGGGTCGAAGAGACGGCGGATGTATCGTTTGTTCGGCAGGCCCGGCAGCGGGAATTCTGGCGCCGTCGCTCAGTCCGTCTGGGCATGGTTCTTTCGGCGGTACTCTTGTTTGCCGGTTTGTTCCTGCAGATTGCGCTTCAGGAGCGAGACCGCCTGGCATCACAGTGGCCGGGACTTCGGCCCGGGCTGGATGCGCTCTGCGCACCCATCGGGTGTGTCGTCCGGCCTTGGCGCCGGATCGATTCGGTGGTCATTGACGCATCGGCTTTCAGTCGTTTGCGATCAGACATCTACCGCCTGACAGTGGGCGTGCGCAATGTTTCGGCCTTCGCGGTCGCTGCGCCGGCCGTGGAGTTGACCCTGACCGACCTGCAGGACCGCGCCGTCATCCGCAAGGTCATTGACTCCACTCAACTTGGCTGGGCGACGGAGTTCCCAGCGGCCACAGAGAAGTCGGTCTCGCTCACCTTGGCGGTTGACCCACCACCAGGGACGGTGATCGGTGGCTATCGGGTCGTGGTCTTTTATCCCTGATCGGTGTTCGGATCTCGGTCGGCCGACAATTTCTTACTTGCAACGGAAAGATGGAACGATATGGCGGTATTGGTATGCGGGTCCCTGGCGTATGACACGATCATGGGTTTCGAGGGGCGGTTCGCGGAGCAGATTCTTCCCGACCAGTTGCACATCCTGAATGTTTCGTTTCTGGTGCCGGCATTGCGCCGGGATTTTGGCGGCTGTGCCGGCAACATCGCCTACAGCCTGAAAATGCTTGGCGGGGAGCCGCTTCCGATGGCGACCGTGGGTGCCGATGGGGCGGATTACCTGGCGCGCTTTGAGGCGTTGGGGATCTGTTGTGACCAGATTCGCGTCCTGCCGGATAACTATACGGCGTTGGCGATGATCATGACCGATAGGGACAACAACCAGATCACGGCGTTTCACCCGGGTGCCATGGCGTTGGCCCATCGAACGACGGTTCCGGTCGATGGACGGGTCTCCCTGGCCATCGTTGCACCGGACGGGCGGCAGGCCATGCTGGAGCATGCGGAGCAATTGCACCGGGCAGGTATTCCCTTCGTGTTCGATCCCGGACAGGGTTTACCGATGTTCAATGGCGAGGAATTGCGGCATTTTGTCGAACTCGCTACCTGGGTCACAGTCAATGACTACGAAGGAAAGATGCTCTGTGACCGAACCGGGTTGGAACCGGCGGAATTGTCCCTTCGGGTTAAGGGCATGTTCATCACGCTGGGTAGCGAGGGCTGTGAGGTCTGGGAGGGCGGCAACAGGCGGATGGTCGAACCGGTAGCACCGGAGCGGGTGCTCGATCCGACGGGTTGCGGTGATGCCTGGCGCGGCGCCTTGCTCTTCGGCCTCGAGCGTGGATGGAGTCTGGTGGAATGTGCGCGACTCGGCAATCAGGTTGGCGCGCTGAAAATTGCCCAACGTGGTCCCCAGAACTATGCGATCCCGGATGCACTTCGGAGCTCAGTCCCGCCGACATGACGGTCTTCGAGCGGCGGCACAGGGATGGATAAAGCCTGAAGCCGAATCAGAGAAAACGGCGCCTCTCGGCGCCGTTTGGTCATAACGACAGGCCGGTACCGCTCAGGGCTTGTTGGTTGTCGGAAACGGCCAGGCAGCCTGCGGATTGAGCGTGGTCTGTGCTGCCGGAGCCGCAGCCTTCTTTGCGGGAGCCGCGGCCTTCTTCGCCGGAGCCGCAGCCTTCTTCGCCGGAGCCGCGGCCTTCTTCGCCGGAGCCGCAGCCTTCTTCGCCGGAGCCGCAGCCTTCTTCGCCGGAGCCGCGGCCTTCTTCGCCGGAGCCGCGGCCTTCTTCGCCGGAGCAGCGGCCTTCTTCGCCGGAGCCGCGGCCTTCTTCGCCGGAGCCGCAGCCTTCTTCGCCGGAGCCGCAGCCTTCTTCGCCGGAGCCGCAGCCTTCTTCGCCGGAGCCGCAGCCTTCTTCGCCGGAGCCGC